>DATGFP010000144.1:0-61170 GCA_035309005.1 Allostellaceae bacterium
CGGCGACACCTTGATGCCGTATACCGACCCCGCGATCACGCCATAATTGAAGAACGTGCCATAGCGCACCACCACCGCCTTGCCCGACGCCCCCGGCGCAATGATCGTCCCAAAATTGGTCACATCGCCGCTATGCAGATAAATTCCCGTGCCGTTCGTCCCCGCCGTCACCGTCCCAAAATTCGTCACCATTCCGGAATCGAGATATACCCCGTCACCCTTCGCCGCGGTTGCGACAATGCGGCCGTAATTGGTGACGGTGCCGTTGCCGTATTCGATCTCGACACCGTTGTAGCCTCCAATAATCAGGCCGGTCGACGCGTTGACGACGCTCGCCGCAGCTGCCTCCAGTCTAATCCCGTTGCTGTCTATCGCTGTTCCTTGGATCCTGCCGGCATTACTGACTGTGCCGCCGGCCGTGCCGATGATCACCACGCCATTGGCGACGCCGGAGATCAGCCCGGAAATGGCGCCGCTCGCCTGATTGACGACGGTGCCGCTCTGCATATAGACGCCGGAGTAGCTGCCGCCGGTGATCGTCCCGAGATTGCTGACCCGGCCGGGGCCGTAAATCCTAACCCCGTGATAGCCGCCCGAAATCATCCCGCCTTGGCCATTGCTGACGCTGGCGGCGCCGGCGGACGGCGAGAGGACGACGCCGATACTCTTTGTCGCCCGGCCCGTGACGGTGCCTGAATTTGTCACCGTACCGCCGCCGTAGATGAAGATGCCTGCGCCGTCGCCCGAGATCAGCCCGCCCGGCGCGTTGCTGACGCTGACGTTGGCGGCGAACAGGTCGATGCCGCGGCCGTCTGTTCCGATGCCGTTGACGGTGCCGGAATTGCTGATGACACTGACCCCGGCGTCCGCCGAAACGTCGATGCCGTCGCCCGACGCTCCGATCCCCTGGACGGTGCCGAAATTGGTGACTGTCGTGGCGGAGCTGCCGCTAATGTAGATGCCGTGGTAGCCGCCGAAGATCAGCGCTTTACGCGCGTTGGTCGCGCCGTTGACGACGATTCCGGCGGCATTCATTAATATGCCGGCGGGCTTGCTAATCGGGTCCGCGGCGGCGGTGCTGACAATCGTGCCGAAATTTCTGACCGTGCTGACGGCGCTGCCATACATGACGACGCCGTATTTCACGCCCGAGATCAGCGCGGTTGTCACGTTCGTCGCGCCGTTGACGACGGTGCCGGCGTTCATGTAGACGCCGTCGACGTAGCCGGCGGACCCGGTGTCGGTGCCGGTGATCATTCCGAGATTGCTGACCGTGCCGGCGCCTTTCATCAGGATTCCGGCGTGCCCGCCCGAGATCAGCGCGCCCAGCGCGTTGCTGACGCTGCCGCGGTTCTGAAGGTAGATGCCGACGCCGGCCGTGCCGGTTCCCCGGACGGTGCCGAAATTGCTGACCGCGCCGGTGGTGCCGGCCACGACGATGCCGTACTGCGTGCTCGAGATCAGCGCCGACTTTGTCGTGGAGTTGCCGTTGGTGATCGTGCCGGCCCCGATGTAGACGCCGTCGACAATGCCGAGAGTGCCGTAAGCGGCGATCTTGCCGAAATTGCTGACCGTGGCGATGGCGCCGCCGGCGACGACGACGCCGTCCTGCATGCCGCTGATCACGCCGCCCAGCAAATTGCTGACCCGGCCGCCGGCGGCGAGGTAGACGCCGGCGCCGCTCGTTGCGGTTATCGCGCCGGCATTGCTGACGAGGTCGGCGCTGCCGGCCAGGCGGATGCCGTTGGCGGCGCCGGCGATCAGCGCGCCGACCGCGTTTGTCACGGTGCCGCCGGCGACTAGCTCGATGCCGGTACTGGCTGCGGCCGCGGCCTTGACCGTGCCGAAATTACTCACCGTCCATGCGGTGACGCTGTTGCCGTAGATCGCATCGCCATTGTGGGCGGTGGCGGCGCTGCCGACTGCAATCGTGCCGCTGGAGCCGATTGTCACCGGGTTCTGCGGCGTGCCGGAAAGCACCAGGCCGACACTGGTGCTGGTGTCGATGTAGGTGCTCATGGCGAATTCACCTGGCGGGTCGCGTCACCGTCAGCAGCCGGCAGCGAGACGGATCGAAATTTGCCACGCGCGCGCATGGGAGCCCGCCTCCCTAACGTTCTTCGACAGGTCAAATGGCACCAGACCGGCTTTTAGACGATTTTCTCCGGCGATACATGGTTAATCCAGCCGACCGGCCGGATGTCGTCGGCCGCCGCCGCAAGCGCGCGGCGATCGGCGGGAATATCTGTTCGCGGACGGGGCGGGGGTTACGGCGTGTCGGCGGGCGCCGACGGGCGCGGCGCGCCGAGGCAGCTGACGACGGCGCGCACCAGCTCCTCGACCTCGAACGGCTTGGCGAGGACCTCCATGGCCCCCAGAATCTTGGCCATGCGCAGGTAATAGGCGTTGCCGATCACCGCGCCGCCCGACATCGCGATGATGCGCGCGTCGGGATCGAGCGAGCGGATCTCGCGGATCGTCTCGATGCCGTCGGCGCCGGGCATCAAAACATCGGTGATCACAAGGTCCGGCCGCGCCGCCGCGAAGATGCGCACGCCGCTCGCGCCGTCGCCGGCGACCAGCGTCGCATAGCCTTCGTCTTCCAGCAGCATGACCAGCGTATCGCGCAGCTCTTCATTGTCGTCGATGATGAGAATGCTGGCCACTGCCGCTGCGGATCGCTCTGCAAGGTCGTTGAGTTTGTATTTTTACCACATCGTTAACGATTTGTCCTAAGGTTAACGGGGCCGCTTCCGGCGGTTCCTTGGCACTCGCCGAGGCTTCGCGAGAGACCCTTGATGCAGAACCCGCCGTTGACCGCGCCTGCTGCCGCGCCCAACCGGCGATGGCGCTTTCCCGGTCTTCGTCTCGGGCTGCGCACGCGCATTCTCGGGCTTTTGCTGATCGCGGTGCTGCCGGCGATCGGGATCCAGGGCTACAACGAATACGCCCTGCGCCAGGCGCGCGAGCGCGACATTCGCCAGCAGGTGATCCAGACCACCAAGCAATTCGGCGAGGAGATGGGCGAATTGCGCGAAGGCGCGCGGCAGCTTTTGCTGACTGTTGGCCAGCTGCCGGCGGTGCGCCGCAAGGACGCCGCGGCGTGCAGCGCCTTTCTGGCAAACCTGCAGGCGCAGTACGCCAACTATGCCGTGCTCGGCGCCGCCGACCTTAATGGCAATGTGTTCTGCTCGAGCACGCCGGGCCGGCAATACCCCGCGGTCGCCGGCGCCGAGTTCTTCAAGCTTGCGGTCGCCCAGGAGGGGCTTGCTGTCGGCAATTACTGGGTCGATCCGGTCACCGGCCAGAAGGAGATCCATTTCGCGGCCCGCTTCGCCGACGCGGACGGGCACCCCGGCGGCGTGGTCTTTGCCGGGCTCGACCTCAAATGGCTGATCGAGCATTTGAAGGGGCGCGGTCTGTCGCCGAGCGCCTCGATCCTGATCGCCGACCGGCTCGGCAACATTATCGCACGGCTGCCGAACCCCGAGGCGCTGGTCGGCAAGAACATGCGCAAGACTCATGAAGCGATCATGGACGGCGACAAGGCCGGCTGGGAGGAAGTGCGCGGCGTCGATGGGGTCGAGCGGATTTTCGGCTATGTCCCGGCGCAGCTGCCGCCCTACGATTTCTTTCTCAGCGCCGGCCAGGCCAAGGCCGAGGCGATCGCGCCGATCGACCGGGCGACCAAGCGCGGCATCGCGCTGATCATTCTCGGCGTCGCGCTCGCCGCATATCTCGCATGGTACGGCGGGCGGATCTTCATCGAGCGGCCGATAGACGGCCTCTTGGAGGCGATCCGGCAATGGCGCAACGGCGACTACTCGCATCGCGTGCGGATGAGCGACACCGGTTCCGAGATCGACGCGCTCGGCGGCGCCTTCAACGCGATGGCCGACGCGCTGGCGATCCGCGACCGGGCGCAGCGCGAGGCCGAGGACGAGCTGCGCACTCTCAACGCGACGCTGGAAGAGCGTGTCGCGCAGCGCACCCAAGAACTCGCCAACGCCAACCGCCTGCTGCGCGAGGAGATCAACGAGCGCGAGCGCGCCCAGAGCGAACTGCTGCATGCCCAGAAGATCGAGGCGGTCGGCCAGCTGACCAGCGGCATCGCACACGATTTCAATAATTTGCTAACCGCGATCCTCGGCAATCTGACGGTCGCGCGGCGGCGCGCGCAGGACGAGCGGGAAATCAAGGCGCTCGATACCGCGATGCGGGCCGGCCAGCGCGGCGCCAAGCTGGTCGGCGATCTGCTCGCTTTCTCGCGCCGCCAGCGCCTCGAATTGCAGGCGATCGACGTAAACGAGGTGTTGGCCGGCGCGCAGGATCTGCTCGAACGCGCGCTGGGCGCCGTGGTGCGGGTCGAGATCGCCAGCAACCCCGGACTGTGGAAGGCCATCGCCGATCCCGGCCAATTCGAGTTGGCCATGCTCAATCTCGCGATCAATGCGCGCGACGCGATGCCGACCGGCGGCACGGTAAAGGTGACGACGGCCAATCTCGGCGCCGGCGATCCGCTGCTGGCGGAAGAGCTCTCCGGCGATTTTGTCATGGTCGCGGTCAGCGACACCGGGACCGGGATGAGCCCAGAGGTGCGGGCCAAGGTGTTCGAGCCGTTCTTCACGACAAAGCCGGTTGGCAAGGGCAGCGGCCTCGGTCTCAGCATGGTCTACGGCCTCCTCAGCCAGTGCCACGGCGGGATCAAGCTCGACAGCGAACCCGGCCAGGGCACCACCGTTCGGATGTTCTTTCCGCGGGCGGTCGAGGGAAGCCTGGCGCACGGCGACGGCGTCGGGCTGGCTCCCGTCCCGTTGGCGGCGATCCGGACCGGGGTAAAGCTGCTGGTCGTCGACGACGATTCCGACGTGCGCGAATTCGCCGTCTCCGCGCTGCGCGAAGCCGGCTTTATCGTGCGCGAAGCGACGGATGGCGCCGCCGGCCTGGCGCTCTTACGGGCAGAGCCCGATATCGCGGTCCTCGTCACCGACTATGCGATGCCGCTGATGAGCGGCGCCGATCTGTTCCGGCGCGCTCGCGAGATTCACCCCAACCTGCCGGCGATCCTGATCACCGGGTTCGCCGATCTGCCGGTCGACGACGATGCGCTGACGGCGATGCAGATCATTCGCAAGCCGTTCGACGCTCCCGACCTGCTGCGCGCGGTCGCGCAGCGCCTCGATGGCCCGGGGCGGGTCGAGGCGGCGGCGTAGCCGGAGGCAAAGGGCGGTCAAAGCCGGGGAACCCGATTTGGAGATGAGCGCACGGGCGCGGCTGGCGACCGGCTGGCTCACGCTGTTCGTGATCGGCACCGATCTTTTCGTGGTGTCGCCGCTGTTGCCGCTGATCGCCGGCGAGTTCCACCTTTCCGCCGCCGCGGCCGGATCGTGCGCCACTGTCTTCTCGGCGACCTACATGCTGAGCGCGCCGGTCTTTGGCGCATTGGCCGATCGTTTCGGGCGCCGCCCGATCCTGACCGCGGCGCTGGCGGCCTTTGCGCTGAGCAATCTGCTGACCGCCTCGGCCGGCGGGTTTTTCTGGCTGATCCTGTGGCGCGGCGCTGCCGGCGTGGCCGCGGCGGGGGTGACGCCGCTGGTTTATGCCGCGGTAAGCGAGGCAGCGCCGCCGGCGCGCCGTGCAACCTGGATGGCCTGCGCCGTGTCGGGGCTGCTGTCGGCGTTGTCAATGGGCGCGCCGCTCGGCGCACTGCTTGGGGCGGCCTGGGGCTGGCGCGCGCCGTTTTTGGTGCTGGCCGGATTGAGCCTCGCGTTGGCGCTCGCCGGCCGCCGGGTTTGGCCGCAACGCGCGCCGCCGGCCGCCGCAGGTGCGCCGCCGGCGGCCGCCCTCGGCACCGGCTTCGCGTTGCGGCTGGCCCCGACGGTGCTGTGGGCGACCGCGCTTTACGGGATGTATACCTATCTCGGGCTCGGGCTTGTAGGGGCGGGCTTCTCGCCGACGCAGGTCGCGCGCACGATCAGCCTTTACGGGTTTGCCGCGTTGGTGGGGACGCTGCTCGGCGGCCGCGCGGCCGACCGGATCGGCGTCCGCAAGACGATCCTCGCGAGCCTCGCCGGACTGGCGCTTTGTCTGGCCGCCTTGGGCACAGCGTTGCGGGCCGAATGGTCGCTCGATCTTGCGGTGGTGCTGCTGTCGGTCGTGGCACAGCTGTTTTTTCCGGCGCAGCAGGCGGCGCTCGCCCGGGATTTTCCCGAGCGCCGCGCCAGCGCTCTGGCGTGGAACAACAGCGCGCTATTCCTCGGGATCACGCTCGGCGCGCTGGTCGGCGGGCAGGCGATGACCCGCGCCGGCTTTCTCGCGACGACCGCGCTCGTCGCGCAAATCGCCTGTGCCGCCCTCCTTGTCGTCGTCTTCACCCGGGAAGCATCAACTACCGCTAAAACCCCGGGCGATCGTATTTGCACGAAAGGCTGAGCTTAACTAGCGTTAGCAATGTGTTAACCACAGCGTGATCGTCGCAATTGGCTGTTTGCAAAGGGATGGCAGCGCTGATGTCGTTAGCCGCGCCGGCCGCGCCGTTGCCGCTGCAGAGCGGCGCCGAACTGGACGACATCGACCGGTTTCGCGACCGCATCGCGGCGATCGCGGCGCAGCACCGGCCGTCGCGCAAGCCGTTTTTCGGACGCCTCGCGGAGCTGCCGGATGCGGCGGCCCGCGATCCGGAGATGCTCGGGCGGATCTACCTGGTTTACCAGGCGGCGATGCACGCGACCCGGGCCGCGGTCTACCTCCTGCCGCATCTGGACGCCCCGGCCCTGCGCAAGCGCAAGTTGCAGATCTTCATCGACGATGATGGCCTGCCCGGCGGCGACACGCACCATTACCAGCTGGCGCGCGCCTTCCGCGATATCGGCGCGGCGCTGCCGCTCGACGACGAGGCGTTTGGCGATCTCGAGGAGCTGTGTCGCCACCTCGACCGCGACACCGCGCATTTCGTCCGGCTGGCGCAGTCGCTCTACGCTCGCTCGCTCGGCGCCTGGTGCGTCGTCGAAGTGATGTCCGAGGAGTGGATGCGGGCGCTCGCCGACGCGCTCTCGACGCACCATCCGCAGATCGCCGCCGCACCCTATTTTGCGGAATGCTTCGCGCAGGGCGTCGAGGAACGCCACGCCGCCGAGGCGCTCGAATTGACCGAGGCGGTGTTGCGGCGGCGGCCGCCTCTCGCCCCGCAGACGCTGCGCGACGCCGAGATCATGGCGCAGGCGCTCGATGCGGTGTGGGACCGGCTCGATGCGATCGTCGCGGCGGCGGCGGGGGCGACACTGGCGAAACCGGGAAAAGGGTGACAAGCTTTCCGCGATAGAACAAGGCCGCGGAGGCGGCCCCTAAGCGGGAGAGGGTCATGCGCAGGGTCGGACGCAACAGCTTCACCGAAATCTATTTCGCCGGCTGCAACCCGGGTTTTATCGAAACGAGCGACGGCTACGTGATGATCGACTCGCCGCAGCAGCCGATCGACGCGGTGCGCTGGCGCGAGCAGCTCGAGGAGAAGGCGCCGATCCGCTATCTGATCAACACCGAGCCGCACGGCGACCACATCTCGGGCAACGCCTATTTCACCAAGACGACGGTGGTCGGCCAGGTCAAATTGCAGGAGTGCTTCGACCAGTATCTCAACGCCTTCGGCTCGCTCGACGACAAGCGCGAGCGCTTCAAGCAGACGGACCCGGACAGCGTCTTCCTGGTCGGCCATCCCGACTACCCGGCGTCGCGGCCGCCGACCCTGACTTTCACCGACGCGCTGACCCTCAATGTCGGCGACCACACCTTCAACATCCTGCATCACCCCGGCCACACCGCGCCGCAAACCTCGATCCACGTGCCCGAGGAGGGCGTCGTCTTTACCGGCGACAACGTGTTTCACAAATGCCGCAGCTGGCTGCAGGAATGCGACCCCTGGGAGTGGCTGGCGGCGCTCGACCAGATCGCCGCGCTCGATGTCGAGACGATCGTGCCGGGTCACGGCGAACCCTGCGGTAAGGCCTATCTGAAGGAGCAGGCGCAGATTGTTAATAACTGGGTCGGCTTTATCGAGACCCAGGTCGATCGCGGCGTCGGGCCGGATGAAATTTTGCAACAGGGCGTCCCGGTCACCCGGCAGGATCCCTACCCGATCGGCCAGCGCCTGTTCATCCACGACGAGCGCCTGACCGGGCTCATCGTGCGCAACCTGCACCAGCGCATCCTCGCGCGCAAAGCCGCCACGCCTGCGGGCTGAGCGCGGGCCCGCGCCGGCCCGTTCGGGGCGATAGGTAAAAAAGATACTCACCCGTAGCGTTTAGACGGAATAGCGAGGCGACTGCCTTCGTTATCCTCCGGTAGAGGGCGGCTCCCCCAGGACAGCGCCGCCTCGCGAATGGAGGAAGACATGGCTTTAGTCGAGTTTCTGAAGAAGACCGGGCGCGGGCTCGGCGCGGCGGCCGCGATTGCCGCGGTGGTGTCGCTGACGGCCGCCCCGAGCGCCGCCAACGCGCGCGAATGGCATGGCGGCGGTTGGCACGGCGGTGGCGGCTGGCACGGTGGCGGCTGGGGCGTCGGCGTCGGCCTCGGCATCCTCGGCGGCGCCCTGGCCGGTGCGGCGATCGCGTCGGCGGCGAGCCCCTATTACGGCTATTACGGCTACCCCTATGGCTACGGGTATTACGCGCCGCCGGCCTATGCGTATTCTTACGCGCCGGCGCCGTATTACGGGTACGCGCCGTACTCGCCGTACTAAGCGCGCTGTGGGTGCCGGAGGCGACAAGCGGGCGGCGAGGCGCCGCCCGCACCGCGGCGACTTCCCGGTAGGCGCAGGCGCATTTTCCTTTTATAAATAACTTCCCGGTTACCATAACCGGTGTCGGTTAGGATCTCGGAGGACCACAATGGCTATCACGGATTTCGTTAAACGCAGCGGGCGGGGCGTGGCGATTGCCACGGCGCTGATCGCGGCGGTCGCGGTCACCGCGCCGCAGCCGGCGCACGCGGTCAGTCCCGGCGCGGCGGCCGGCATCGGGCTTGGCGCCTTCGCGCTCGGTAGTGCACTCGGCGCGAGCGGCGCCTATGCGGCTCCCTATGGCGCCTATCCCTACGGATACGGTTACGCGCCGGCTCCGGCCTATTACCCGCCAGCGGCGCCGGCTTATTATCCGCGCAGCTGCTGGGATCCCTACTACCGGCGCTATTACGCCTGCTGATCGTCGGCTCGCCGAGCGGCGGGCGGCCGAGCGCCGCCCGCCCGAGCCCCGGCGGCCTTAAAGATATTTCGCCGGGCGGATCATCGCCCGCCACATATGCGCGACCGGGCTGTTGTCGAAGCCCAATCCCTCTTTCGGCTGGCGGAAATTGCGGCCGATGATGTCGGTGAATTCCTCGAGCTCGACCTGCACGGTCGGGTCGAACGAGTAGATGTCGTGGACGGTGATCATCCGGCCTGACATGTACCATTTGTGCTCGCGCATCCGCCTGTAGTCCGCTTCGATGTAGGGGTCGGGGGCGTAATCGGCGCCGAAGCTCTTGACGTAGGATTGCGGATACTCGTAGCCGACCGACTCGTCGGGATAGAAGCGCAGCACCTGGTGGGCGCGAATGGCCCAGGTCACTTCCTCGTCGACATAGGGCTCGACCAGCTGCGCGCCCCAATAGCCGTGGTCGCCGCGGATGAAGCCGATCGTCGAGATGTCGTGCAACAGGCAGGCGAGCACCATCTTCTCGGGCAGCCCGCCCTTGACCGCGTGCCGCGCGCTCTGCAGCAGGTGCATGCACGGCCCGAAGCGGTATTTGAAGAAATCCACCAGCGTCGGTGCCTCGGGCATCGCCGGCAGGCGCGGGTCGTCGCCCATCAGCACGCGCGCGTTGGGGTTTTGCGCCATCAGCGCGGCGGCATTCGGCGCCGGCCCCATATCGCCCTCCGCCAGGCTGTAGAGGCGCGACTTGATGACGATGTAGTCGAGTTCGTCGCTCATTTGTTGTTCAAGCGCGTCGGCGCGTTGGCTGAGGGTCATCGTGTCGTTCATCGTGCACTCCTTGTCGCGCGGGGCGAGTGGCTGGAAGCGTAGCAACCGTCGCGGCGGCGGGCTAGCGTGATATTGGAATGGGTGGCACGCTGCTTGCGTTCGCTGCCGGTTCGGGAGGAGCCGCCGATGACCCAAACCACGCTGACCATCACCAGCAAGAATTACTCGTCGTGGTCGATGCGCGGCTGGCTCTTGGCGCGCTTCGCCGGGCTCGATTTCGCCGAGAAGATCGTGCCGGCTGATGATCCCGCGATGCGCGCCGAGCTCCTCTTGTTGTCGTCGTCGATCCTGGTGCCGTGCCTGCGCCATGACGGCATCACGGTGTGGGACACGCTGGCGATCGGCGAATACCTCAACGAAGTGAGGCCGCAGGCCGGCCTCCTGCCGAGCGATCTGGCGAAACGCACCCGCTGCCGCTCGATTTGCGGCGAGATGCATTCGGGCTTTACCGCGCTGCGCTCGTCACTGCCGATGAACCTGAAGGCGCATTTCCCGGCGTTCAAGGTGTGGTCGCGGGCGCAGGCCGACATCGACCGCATCGCGGCGATTTGGAGCGAGTGCCTGACCGCCCACGGCGGCCCCTACCTCTTCGGCGAGCGCTCGATGGCCGATGCGATGTACGCCCCAGTCGTCACCCGGCTGCGCACCTACGACGTCAAGCTCGACCGGCGCTGCACGGCCTATTGCGCGCAAATCATGGAAATGCCGGAGATGGCCGAATGGGTCGCCGCGGCGCTGCGCGAGCCCGAGGAAATCGAGGAGTTCGAAGCCGAATTCTGACGACTACGGCGGCCCAACGGTCGTTGCCGACCCCGGGCGCGCAGACGCCAGGGCGGCCAAGAGCCTCGGCATAAGAAGCCTGAGGTCGGCGAGCCGGTTTGTCGGCGCCTGAAGAATAATGACAGCAATCGTCAGCGCCGCAAGGTTCTGTTGGAAAGACAGGTTTCGATCGACTGTGATAAACACATCGAATTCTTGGGACGCCAGCGTTAGCAACTCGCCATTCTTGATCGAATCCCAGCCCATCTGGCGGGCCGTCATGACTTCGTGGCCAACGATGCTGCGTGACAGCCGCCAGTCGATGCACTCGTCGAGAAAAACCCTCATGCCACCGATTCAACGAGCCGGTCTTTTGCCGCTTCGAGAAATTCGATGACCTGCAGGCGGGTGACCGAGGGGAAGCCGGCAAGGAATTCGTCGATTGAATCTCCTGCCGCCAGATAATCGAGCAGCGTCTGCACAGGAACTCGGGTCCCACAAAAGACCGGGGTGCCGCCCATGATATCCAGGCTGCGGCAGATAACGGCGTGTTTCATGATCTGCCCTCCATTACTCCGGACTCTAGCAGCAGTTCGGCGCCCTGCGCATTCCGCTCAACCGCCACCGACCTGCGCCCGTGCCCAGGTGTCGCGCAGGCCGATCGTGCGGTTGAAGACGAGGCGGCCCGGCACTGAGTCGGGGTCGCGGACAAAATAGCCCTGGCGCTCGAACTGCACGGCAGCCGCTTCGTTGTCGCCGGCGAGGCCGGGTTCAACAAGCGCGCCCGCCACGACTTCGAGCGAATTGGGGTTGATATCGGCCATCAGATCGCCCTCGGCGCCGGGGTCGGGGCGGGTGAAGAGCGGGCTGTAGAGCCGAATTTCGGCCGGCAGCGCGTGCGCCGCCGACACCCAATGGATCGTGCCGCGCACCTTGCGCCCGTCGGGCGCGTTGCCGCCGCGCGTCGCGGGATCGTAGGTGCAGCGCAGTTCGACGATGTCCCCCGCCGCGTCCTTCACCACCTCGCGGCAGCTCACGAAATAGGCATAGCGCAGCCGCACCTCGCGCCCCGGCGCCAGGCGATGATAATTGCGCGGCGGATTCTCGGCGAAATCGTCGCGCTCGATGAAAAGTTCGCGGCCGAAGGGGATGCGGCGGGTCCCGGCGGTGGGATCGTCCGGCATGTTGACCGCGTCGAGCTCCTCGGTCCGGTTCGCCGGGTAGTTCTCGATCACCAGCTTCAAGGGCCGCAGCACCGCCATGCGGCGCGGCGCGGTGCGGTTCAAGGTTTCGCGCACCGCGCTGTCGAAGATCGCGAGGTCAACCAGGCTGTTGGCGCGCGCGACGCCGATCCGGCCGACGAACTCGCGGATCGCCTCGGGCGGCACGCCGCGCCGGCGCAGCCCGGCGAGGGTCGGCATGCGCGGATCGTCCCAGCCCGCGACATGCCCCTCGTCGACCAGCCGCTTCAGAAAGCGCTTCGACATCACGGTGTAGGCGAGATTGAGCCGGGCGAACTCGTACTGCCGCGGCCGCGCCGGTACCGGAAGGTGCTCGATCAGCCAATCATAGAGCGGCCGATGGTCCTCGAATTCGAGGGTGCAGATCGAATGGGTGACGCCCTCGATCGCGTCCGACTGGCCGTGCGCGAAATCATAGGTCGGATAGATGCGCCACTTGCTCCCTGTGCGAGGGTGCTCGCTATGGAGGATGCGGTAGAGCACGGGGTCGCGCAGATTGATGTTGCCCGCGCCCATGTCGATCTTGGCGCGCAGCACCCGCGCGCCGTTGGGAAATTCGCCGTTCCGCATGCGGCGGAACAGGTCGAGGTTTTCTGCGCCGCTGCGCTCGCGGTAGGGGCTGTCGCGCCCCGGCTCGGTCAGGGTGCCGCGGGCGGCGCGGATCTCGTCGGGCGACTGGTCGTCGACGTAGGCGAGGCCCTGCCCGATCAGGTGCTCCGCCCAATCATAAAGCTGCGCGAAATAATCGGAGGCGTAGCGCGTCTCGCCGCTCCATTCGAAGCCGAGCCAGCGCACGTCGCGCTCGATCGCGTCGATGTATTCCTGTTCCTCCTTCGTCGGGTTGGTGTCGTCGAAGCGTAAATTGCAGCGCCCGCCAAATTCCTGCGCCACGCCGAAATTGAGGCAGATCGACTTGGCGTGGCCGATATGGAGATAGCCGTTGGGCTCCGGCGGAAACCGCGTCACGACCTCCTGGCGGCGCCCGGCGGCGAGGTCGGCCGCGACGATGTCGCGGATGAAGTCGCGCCCGCCTTCGGGTGCCGTTGCCACTTCGACCGCACGCATCCTGATCCCGCTCCTCTGGCGCCCGTCGTTATGTGGCCGATCGGAGCGCGTGCGCCAAGCCCGCAATTCAAGCCGGCGACCCGCCGAGCAGCATTTCCGCTTCGTCCCGCAGCGCGCGGCGGTGGAGCTTGCCGGTCTCGGTCGTCGGCAGAGCGGCGCGCAACTCGACGCGGTCGGGTGTCTTGTAGCTCGACGCGAGCGCGCGGCAATGCGCCTTCAGCGCGTCGCCGGCGATCGCGGCGCCGGGTTGCGCCACGACGAAGGCGACGATCGCCTCGCCCAATTCGCCGGCGGCGGCGCCGACCACCGCCGCTTGGGCCACCCCGGGGTGCTGCAGCAAAAGGCTCTCGATCTCAGCCGGTGACACGTTGATCCCGGCGCGCTTGATGATGTCGGCGCCACGCGCCACGAAATGGAAGCCGCCCGCGGCGTCAACAAAGCCGAGATCGCCGGTGCGGAAGTAGCCGTCGGCGGTGAAGGCGGCCGGATTGAGCGCCGCGCTGGCGCCGCTGTAGCCGGGCGTGACGTAGCCGGCGACTTCGAGCGCGCCGGTCTCGCCGGCCGGCACGGCCCGACCGCGCCCGTCGACGATGCGCAGCCGCATGCCCGGCAGCGGCGGCCCCTGTCCCGCCATGCGGCGGTCGAGCGGCCAGTCGCACGGGGTGACGCAGCAATTGCCGTAGGTCTCGGTCGCGCCGTAGATGTTGCAGATCTGCGCGGCGCCGAGTTCCTCGGCGGCGACGCGCACTTCCTCCGGGCTGCCGATCATCAGCCCGGTTCTGAGGCTCGCCAGCCGGCTGCGGGCGAATTGCGGATCGCGCAGCACCGCGCCGGTGATGCTCGGCAGGGTGTAGACCGCGGTGCAGCGATGCCGCTCGACGAGCTGGAGCCATTCGCCCGGCTCGAACCGCGGTTGCAGTACCAGCGTCGCGCCGTGCGTCAGCGTCGCCGGCAAGGCGTTGCAGGCGCCGTAGGCCCAGAACAACGGCGGCGCCAGCAATACGCGGTCGTCCGGCGTCAGCCCCATCCGCTCGCCGATGTTGAAGCCATTCTCGATCACCGCGAAATGCTGTAGCCGCACCGCTTTCGGCCGCGCGCTCGACCCTGACGTATAGAGGATCAGCGCGTCGTCGTCGGGGCGCGCGCCCTCGCCCGGCGGCAGCGGCGCCGGCGGCGTCGCGGCTGCGCGCAAATCGTCGTAGTCGAGCCAGCCCGATCGGCTCTCGTCGTCGAGCGTCACGACAAGGCGCAGGTGCGGCGCGTGCGGCGCCAGCTGGGCCAATGCGGCGGCGAAATCCTGGCCGCCGAACGAAGCGACCGCAATCAGCGCATCGATTGCGGAATCGGCCAGCAGCCAGGCCAGTTCAGAGGGCTTCGACCAGGTGCTGAATGGCACCGCGACGGCGCCGAGCGCCGCCGCGCCGAAGCAGGCTTCGAGCCACTCGAGGCGGTTGTTGACGAGGACGCCGACCCGCTCGCCGCGGGCGATGCCGCGCCCCCGCAGCGCCGCGGCGATGCGGCCGGCCCCGTCAGCAAGCTCGCGGTAGGTCACCTGGCGCTCGCCGCAGATCACCGCCAGGCGCTCGCCAAAACGCTCGGCCTGTTCGCGCAGCAGGTCGAACAAGGTGCGGCTATTGGGCGGCGTCATGACCCGGCCGTCAACGGCACGTCCCGCCTCCCTTTCGGCGACATCCGGCATTCATCGCAGAAATCGGTCCCGGCCTCGATCAGGATCGGGATAATAAAGGGCGCAGCGACGAATGGGAGCGGGCATGATCGATTTTCGCAGCGACAATACCGGGTGCGCCGCGCCGGAGATCCTCGACGCGCTCGTTCGCGCCAACCAAGGAACCGCGCTTGGCTACGGCGCCGACGAATGGACGGCGCGCCTGCAAGATCGCTTCAGCGAACTGTTCGAGACGCCGGTGCGGGTCTTTCCGGTGGCGACCGGCACCGCCGCCAACGCCTTGTCGCTGGCCGCGATCAGCCCGCCCTGGGGCCTCGTCTATTGCAGCGCCGCGGCGCACATCAACACCTCGGAAGCCAACGCCGCGGGGTTTTTCGGCGGCGGGCTGAAGCTGGTGCCGGTCGCCGGCGACGATGGCCGCATCGATCCTGGCCAATTTCGCGAAACGCTCGCCGCGGTGCAGCCCGGCGCCATTCATCGCGGCCAGCCGGCTGCCGTCAACCTGACGCAGGCGAGCGATCTCGGCGCGGTCTACCCACTCGACGAGATCCGCGCGATCGCCGAGATCGCCAGGTCGCGCGGCCTCAGAGTGCACATGGATGGCGCGCGCTTCGCCAATGCGCTGGCGCGCCTCGGCTGCAGCCCGGCCGAGATGAGCTGGCGCGCCGGCGTCGACATATTGTCGTTCGGTGCCACCAAGAACGGCGGCGCGCTGTGCGACGCGATCGTCGTGTTCACACCCGAGTTGGCCGACGGGCTGGCGGTGCAGTTGCGCCGCGCCGGGCAGGTGTGGTCGAAGATGCGCTTCGCCTCGGCGCAGCTGATGGCGTATGTCGAGAACGGGCTGTGGCTCAGCCTGGCGCAGGCCTCAAACGCCGCGGCGGCGCGCATCGCCGCTGGGATCACCGGCCTGCCCGGGCTGCGCCTCATCGCGCCGGTCGAGGCCAACGAGCTCTTTCTCGAAACCTCGGGCGCGGCGATCGATGCGCTCGAGCGCGACGGCTTCCAGTTCTACCGCCGCAGCGCGACCCTCGCCCGCTTCGTCTGCCGCTACGATCTGACCGACGCCGAGGCCGACGCGCTGGTTGCCGCGCTGCGCCGCCATTGCGCGGCCCCGGCCCGCGCTGCCGAGTAGGGTTGCGCCGCCGAGGCTTGCGCGCGCACCTATTTCGCCGAAGGATGCGCGCGTTTTGCCCGTTCCCGCAGCAGCAACGGCCCCCCGGAGCTTAAACGACATGACCGCACCTCATCCACTGACGCCGCTTCTCGCGCCGAATTCGGTCGCGATCTTCGGCGCCTCCAACGATCCGACGCGCATCAGCGGCCGCTCGCTGCGCTATTACCGCGAAGCCGGCTACCGGGGGGCGCTCTACCCGATCAACCCGACGCGCGATACGGTGCAGGGCATCGCCGCCTATCCCGAGCTTGGCGAGGTGCCGGGGCCGGTCGAGTTCGCGATCATCGCGGTGCCGGCAAATCTGGCGACCGAGGCGATGGAGGCGTGCGTCAGGAAGGGCGTCAAGGCGGTCGTCATGTTCACCGCCGGCTTTGCCGAGATCGGCGCCGAGGGGCGCGCCATGCAGGAGCACATCACCCAGATCGCCAGCGACAGCGGCATCCGCCTGTGCGGCCCCAATTGCCTCGGCCTCTTCAACATGCGCACCGGCCACACGCCGACCTTTTCGTCGTTTCTCGAGGAGGGGCCGACCCCGGCCGGGCCACTCGGCATGGTGACCCAATCGGGCGCCTTCGGGACGCACCTCCTGGCGCTGACGGCGCGGCGCGGCATCGCGGTCGGGATGTGGCTCTCGACCGGCAACGAGGCCGACGTCGCGGTCGCCGACGGCATCTCGTTCATGGCCGACGACCCCGACACCAAGGCGATCGCCTGCTATGTCGAAGCGATCAAGGACGGCCCGGCCTTCGCCGAGGCGGTGGCGCGAGCCCGCGCCAATGGCAAGCCGGTAATCGCGATGAAGGTCGGCGGCTCGACGATCGGCGCCGCGGCGGCGGCCTCGCACACCGCTTCGCTCGCCGGCAGCGACGCGGTTTATGACGCCGCCCTGCGCCAGCTCGGCGTCGAGCGCGCCAAGACCCCCGAGGATCTGGTCGAGATCGCCTATGCCTGCACCCGCGGCCGGCTGCCGCGCTCGCGCCGCCTCGCGGTGGTGACGATGTCGGGCGGCGCCGGCGTATTGATGGCCGACGCGGCGGAGGAGGAAGGGCTCGAGCTGACGCCGCTGGCCGAGGAATCTCAAAAAGAGGTGCTGAGCTGGGTCCCGTTCGCGGCGCCGCGCAACCCGGTCGATGTCACGGCGCAGGCGCTCAATGACCCGACGATCCTCGACAAGGGCTTCGACCTGCTGCTCGGCAAGGAAAATTTCCCGGCGATGGTCGGCTTCTTCACCACCTGGGCGAGTTCGCCGCAGATGGCGGAACCCTTGTTCCGCGCGGTGACCGGGGCGGCGGCGCGCTATCCCGACAGCTATTTCGCGCTGTCGGCGATCGCCACCCCGGAGATGCAGCGCCGCTACGAGGCGGCCGGGGTCGGGCTCTACGAGGATCCGTGGCGCGCCGTGCAATCGATCGCCGCGGCGGTGCGCTGCGCCGAGCGGCTCAGGACGCCGCCCCTGCCGGTGCCGCCCGTCGCGCAAAACCTGCCGCTGCTGCCGAAGGGCGCCATCGCCGAGCACGAGGCCAAGCGCATTCTCGCCGCCGCCGGGGTGCCGGTGCTGCACGAGGTGCTCGCGACCAGCGCGGCCGAGGCGGCATCGGCCGCCGCTGAGGTCGGCGACCGCCTCGTCCTCAAGATCGTGTCGCCGCAGATCACCCATAAAACCGAGGTCGGCGGCGTCATGCTCGACGTGCCGGCCGGCGAGGCGGGCGAGGCCTATGAGCGCCTCGTCGCGCGGGTCGAGGCGCGGACGACCGGGGCGACGATCGAGGGCGTGCTGATGTCGCCGATGGTCCGAGGCGGGGTCGAGATGATCCTCGGGGTGCAGAACGACCCGGTGTTCGGTCCCGTCGTGATGCTCGGGCTCGGCGGCATCTTCGTCGAGGTGCTGAAGGATGTAACCTTCCGCATCGCGCCGTTCGGGATCGAGGAAGCGCACAGGATGATCGGCGAATTGCGCGGCGCGGCGATGCTGCACGGGGCGCGCGGCCAGCCGCCGTGCGACACCGATGCGCTGGCGCTGGCCTTGTCGAAGTTGTCGCTGTTCGCCGCCGCGAAGGCCGCCGAGTTCACCAGCATCGACGTCAATCCGCTGTTGGTGCGGCCGAAAGGCGAGGGCGTGGCGGCGCTCGACGCCCTGATCCTGACGCCGCACGCGGCCGGCCACGCCCCGCATGTCTGATAGCCGGGCGGCCTAACCGAAAATTAACGCTGCTGCGTTAATAATCGGGGTGCGTGGGAAGCGAGGATCGCGACGTGCACCATCGGTTTGGCGGGCTGGTTCGGGCGGTCGCCCACGGTCGACGCGGGTGGGCGCGGGACGGCTGGTCGCATCGCCTCCGCTCCGCATTCTCGGCGGCAAACCGTGACGATTGAGCGCAGCGGCCCGCTGGTGAGCCGAGCGGCGGGGCGCCGGCCGGGCGCGCCGCGGCTCCGCTTTGTAATTGTCGCACTGTGCAGCGTGGCCGCGGCCGCCTATGCCGCGAGCGCGTTTTTGCCGCTATCGCTCGCCAATCGCGAGCTGCTGTTCGGAATCGTGACGCTGGGCATCGGCTTCCTGACGCTGATCGTATTGCACCAGCACCAGCGCGGTGTTGCGGAGTTGAGCGCGCGCGAGGAGGAGCTCGCCGGGCAGAGTGCGCTGTTGCAAAGCACGCTGGAAAACATGGGGGAGGGGCTCAGCGTTTTCGCGCGCGACGGGCGCCTTGTCGCGTGGAATTCGCGGTTCGCCAGCCTGGTCAAGCTGCCGATGGAGCTAGCCAGCGTGACGCTCCACGATGTTCTGCTGTTTCAATGCGAGCGCGGCGATTTCGGCCCGGTGGTGGACCCTCAGACCGAGGCGCACGAGCGGTTCGAGCGCTTCTATCGTGATTTGCCCACCGTGATCGAGCGCACGACCGCGACCGGCCAAACGCTGCAAATCCGCCGCCGCGGGATGCCGGGCGGCGCGGTCGTCTCGCTCTATTCGGACATCACCGAGCGCAAGGTTGCCGAAGAGAGCATGACCCAGGCGGTGGTGCAGGCCGAGCTCGCCAACCGCGCCAAGAGCAATTTTCTCGCCAACATGAGCCACGAGCTGCGCACCCCACTCAACGCCATCATTGGGTTTTCCGAGGCGATTTCGAGCGGGCTGCTTGGCCCGGTGGCGGACAAGAAGCAGCTCGAATACATCGACGACATTCACACCAGCGGGCTCTTGCTGCTGTCGATCATCAACGATGTCCTCGACATGTCGAAGATCGAGGCGGGCAAGCTCGAATTGGCGCAGGAACAGGTGACCGTGCGGCGGGTGATCGCCGAGGCCGTGCGCATGGTCGGCGAACGCGCCCGCAGCCGCCAGATTCAGGTCGTCAGCGCGCTGGGCGCCGGCGACATCGGAATTTGGGCCGACGAGCGGGCGATCAAGCAGATCCTGCTTAATCTGTTGTCGAATGCGGTCAAGTTTTCGGAAGAAGGCGGCCGGGTCAACCTCCGCACCGCGCTCGATGACGCCGGCAATCTGGTGCTCGAGGTCGAGGACCGCGGGATCGGCATGACCCCTGAGGAGATCGAACGCGCGCTGCAGCCCTTCGGCCAGGCCAAGAGCGCGACGACAAGGACTTACGGCGGCACCGGGCTCGGCCTGCCGATCGCCAAGGGGCTGGTCGAGGCGCATGGCGGCACCCTGGCGATCGAAAGCGCCCCGGCGCGTGGCACGCGGGTGCGCATCACGCTACCGCAGCGGGCAAAGCCGCCCGGCGAAGTCGACAGTCGCCTGCGCGACGGGGTCCGCGAAGGCGGCGCCAGCCGCGCCGTCGCCTAGCTAGCCACCCCCGGACGGCGCAACCGGCGCCCCGGTATTGTCGCCCAGCCCGCGCAGCCGGAACAAAAATGCGCCGGGCACGAGGATCAGCGAGGCGATCGCCATGATCTCAAAGCATTCGGCATAGGCCGCCGACGCTGCGGCGTTGGCGAGCTGTGGCGATTTCGTCCCGCCGGCCGCCACGAGCCGGGAGAGATTGGCGGCCGTCGCGGCGCGCAACACCGACGTCATCAGGGCAACCCCCGAGGCATAGCCGAGTTGGCGCAACAAGATGTACAGCCCGGCGGCGTCGGTTCGCCGGTCCGCGGTCAGGGTCGAATAGGCCAGAGTGACCAATGGGATATAAAGGATGCCGGCGCCAACCGATTGGATCGAGCTGCCGATGATGATCCAGCCGGCCGGGTGCCTCGGCGGCACGGCCGCCAAGACAAACAGCCCGCCGGCCATCAACAGCCAGCCGCCGACCAGCAGAACGCGCTGGTCAATTCGGCCGATAAGCCGCCCGACAAACAGCATGACCAGCATCAAGACGATCGCCCGCGGCGTGATCAGCGAGCCGCCGACCATCGCCGGCAGCCCTAGCGGACCTTCGGCAAGCAACGGCAGAAAAACGATGGTCGCGAATAATAGGGCGCTCAGCATGAACTGATACACACACGCCACGACGAAATTGACGTCCTTCAGGATGTCCGGCCGAAATACCGTGATCCCACGGCCGCGCGCCCTCGCGGTCAATAAAGTGAAGGAAGAGAATGTAATTATTGCCTCAAGCGAGATTTCCGGAGACTGAAACCACGAATGGTCTATCCCCCTTGCCAAAAACAACTGCAGCGCGCCAATCCCGGTAATCAATAACAGGATCCCGAGAGGGTCGATCGTCCGATCGCGGTTTGTTTCGGTCAGCGATCGCAGCCGCCAGATGCAGGCGATCGCGACACAGCCGAGCGGAAGGTTGATCAAAAACACCCAACGCCAGGATGCCAGATCGGTGATGAAGCCGCCGAGCGGCGGGCCCAATACCAGCCCGCCCATCAACCCGGCGCTGAAGACGCCGATGATTTTCCCGTGCCGTTCCGTCGGGTAGATGTCGAGCAACATCGCTTGCGCCAATGGGTGGATCAGCCCGCCGGCGGCGCCCTGCAATAAGCGGAATAGGATGATCGCTGCGGCCGACGGCGAGAACGCGCACAGCAGCGAAGCGGCGATGAAGCCGCCGACGGCGCCAATAAACAGGCGTTGAGCGCCATAGCGCCGGCGCAGCCAGCCGGTCAGCGGCGCCGTCACGGCGGTGGCGCACAGGTAGCTGACGATCACCCAGGCGCCTAGGTTGAGGCCGGTGCCGAGATCGTGTTCCAGTTGCGGTAGCGCAACCGTTACGATCGCATAATCAGCCGCTTGCAGCGCGGCCGCCAAAATCAGGCCGCAGCTCGCGAGCGTCCGGGCCCAGCCGGCCGGGAGCTGCAACGCGGCTGGCGTCGGATCGACGCCGGCCTCTACCTCACCGACCATCGGCGTCTCTGCATCTCTTCTGCTTTCGGCGGTGAAGGACGCATCGCAAAAAGGGCGCGCGGGTTCATTCTCTATTTACCTATCGAAGTCATCAATAGGCCTGCACGGCTCTGATTTTGACAGCGAGCCGGTCTCGGACGGAGAGCGAACGTGCAGCAACTGACGATGCTAGTGACGCCAGATGCCCAATGGGTTCTGCCCGATTCGCCCGAGTTCTTAGAGGCGCTGGGCGATCCGGAGGCGGATTATGACAGCATCGCTTTCGCTGTCAAAAATCTTGGCTTCATCAAGTTCCAGGTTTTGCAGCGCTCGATCGTAGAACTGGAACTGCATCCTCATAACGTTGAGTTGCCAGCGCTTCTCGCGGTCCAGCAGGAAATCCTGAGATCCGAAGTGCAGCTGTTTCGGATCAAATTCTTCGACACGGCATGGCGCTCGGAGATTTCGTCATCGCGCGAACACGTGGTTGCCCGCCTTTCCGAACTCTGTGCGCCAATTTTCGCGCCGGTGCCGACCGAGCGGTTCCACGTCGAACTGCAGGACGTCTCGAAGGTGTTCGACGACGAGGACAATTGGCTGCGGCCGCTGGCGCAGAAATGGCGCGTGTCGTTCGGCAATTTCGATCCCTCGGTGATTTCGCTGGCGCTGACGCACGGGTTGCTGTCCCGGCTGATGATCGTCGGCGTCAAGCCGCGCGTGCAGGAGCCGGTGTGGCGCTTCATTGGCGACGGCCACCAGTGGATCGGCAACGATTTCCGGCTGCGCGGCATCGGCGAGAAGATGGAGAACATGCCCGACAAAGAGTACGGGCGGTGGGTCACCAGCTTTTATAAGACGGTCGCCTCGTCCGGGCAGCCGCGCTACGACCACGTTACCGGTACGATCCAGTGGGAGGACGAGGACGGCCGCCCGCGCCGCTTGTATCGTTACGAGCGACTGATGCTGCCGTGGAAGACGCCCTCCGGGGAGGTCTTCGTCACGATGTGCTCGAGGCCGCTCGGCAAGACGATCGACTCGGGGTCGACGTCGGTCTCATCGATGATCGCGCCGCTCGACATGAAATCGGCGATGTCGGCGTAAAAATCATCGGCCGCGGTATAGGCGACGGCCATTTCGCCCTGCAGCGAACCCGGGTGGTTGATGCTGTAGCTGAGGTGCTTGTGGCCCCAGGTGGACGCCAAGCCCCGGCTCACGTTGCTGACGCTGATGTAGCAGAACGACCAATCGATCGGCCAGCGGGCGCAGGCATACGCCTTATGGGTGCGTCCGGTCAGATAGGAGAGCTGTCTGCCGCGATAATCCTGCCTGACCCAGGCCGCGGCGCCCCACGCGACGACGCCGCTGATCAAGGGCGCCGCGTCGGCGGTCAGAATGCAGCGCTCGGCCGAGTTGGGCCCGTACCACATTCCGCTCGCTTGCTCGCCGAGGTTCGTGCCGGTCCAGTCGAGGACGCGGACCGCGTTGGTGACCACAACCTCGCCGTGCTCGTTCTCGCCGGCGATCCAGAAGGCGTTTTGCGGCGTCAGCTCGACGCAGCGCGGGTTGATCGCCTCGCACAGCGGATACCATAGGTTGCGCGCCGCATAGAACTTGCTGAGGTCGAGCAGTTCCTCGAAATCATGGCGCACGCGCAAGGTTATGCCGCGGCGCCGCACCGCCCGGTCGGCCGCCAGCACGAAGCGCGACAGTAATTGCGTCGGCCCGTATTTCGCCGTGAAGGCGTCCGGCAAACGCAGGTTGTTTTCCGGCGCAATGTTCAGCATGTCGAGCGGCATCAACGTTCCTCGCGCGCGGCCGTCACCGAGGCGATAGCCGAAGGGTTAACGTATCTTTACCATATCATGCGCAAAGCCGAGATGTTGTCAAGAATTATCTAAAATCTGTTACAAAAGCCGGCAAGCTCGGCGAGAGTTGGTTAAGAAGAGGTTATTTGGTTAATTTCAGGTTAATTTGGCGCTCGACTCGACGGCCATGACCACCCGCCCACAGCGCCCCCGACGGCAGGCCGTCTCCGCGCCAAACGAGCCCTCGCATCGCGGGCCGCGGCGCGCCGTTCTGATGGCGGCGCGCCGCCAAATGCCGGTAATATCGGGGAAGGCAACCGGGACAGGGGGCGGCGATGGCCGAGGCGGCGAGGCTGAACAAGGAAGATTTGAAGCAGAAGGTGTGCGCCGCGATCGACCGCCACGGCAACGAGATCATCGCGCTGGGCGAAGCGATCCTGCACCATCCGGAGACCGGCTTTAACGAGCGGCGGACCGCGGCGCTGGTCGCCGAGCGCATGGCCGCACTGGGCCTTGCGCCGCAGACCGGCCTCGCGCTGACCGGGGTCAAGGGACGCCTCGGCGGCGGCAGGCCGGGGCCGCGCCTCGCTTTCGTCAGCGAGCTCGACAGCCTCAGAACCTCCGACCATCCGCTCGCCGACCCGCATACCGGCGCGGCCCACAGCTGCGGCCACAACGCGCAGATCGCCGGCATGCTCGGCGTCGCGATGGGCCTCTCGGCGGTGCAGGCGCAGGACCTCCTGTGCGGCGAACTGGTGTTTTTCGCGGTCCCGGCCGAGGAATTCATCGATGTCGAGGAGCGCCTCGGGCGCAGAAAGAATGGCGAGATCGAATTCCTGCTCGGCAAGCCCGAACTGGTCGCCAAGGGGCATTTCGACGACATCGACATGGCGATGATGATCCACGCCGGCTCGCACGACCAGATGAAGAAGCGCTCGTACATCGCCGATTCGTCGAATGGCGCCCTCGTCAAGATGATCCGCTTCATGGGGCGGGCCAGCCACGCCGGTGGCGCGCCGCAACTTGGCATCAACGCCTTGTCGGCGGCGCAGATCGCCCTCAACGCGATCCACTGCCAGCGCGAGACGTTCCACGACCACGACACGATCCGCATCCATCCGATCATTACCAAGGGCGGCGACGCGGTCAGCGTCGTGCCGGCGGACGTGACGATGGAAACCTTCGTGCGCGGCGGCTCCCTGGAGGCGATCGTCGACGCCAACATGAAGGTCGACCGGTGCCTGCGCGCCGGCGCGATGGCGATGGGCGCCGAAGTCGAGATCGAGACGATCCCCGGCTACCTGCCGCAGCGCAACGACCGCGCGATGGGCGAGATCTTCGGGGCCAATGTCGCGGGGATGTTCGGCCCCGGCCAGTTCGACATCGGCGGCCACCGCACCGGTTCGACCGACATGGGCGACATCGCCCACATGATGCCGGTCATCCACCCCTATGTCGCCGCCGCGCACGGCAAGACGCACGGCGCGGACTTTCGCATCACCGAACCCGAGCACGCCTATCTGACGCCGGCCAAGCTCCTGGCGATGACCGCGATCGACCTCTTGTGGGACGATGCGGCGCCGGCTCGCCGGATCCTCGCCGATTTCCGGCCGGCGATGAGCAAGGAGGAATACCTCGCCTTCGAGCGCGGCCTCTTCAAGACCGAGCGCTGGAAGGCGGCGGAGTGAGGCAGCCTGCGGCCGCGGCTACAGCGCCCGCGCCAGGGCGCAGAACTCGGCAATCGACAATTCCTCGGCCCGGGCGGTCGGGGTAATCGCCGTTGCGGCAAAGAGCGGCTCGACCGGCAGGCCGAGGCTTTTGAGGCTGGCGCGCAGCATCTTGCGGCGCTGGCCGAATGCGGCGGCGGTGACGCGTTCGAGCGCCGGCCGGGCGGCCGGGGCCAGCGGAAGCGGCCGCGGCGCCAGCGCGACAACGCTGGAGGTGACTTTCGGCTGTGGCACGAAGGCACGCGGCGGCAGGTCGAACAGGATCTTCGCTTCGCACAGCCATTGCACCAGCACCGACAGACGGCCGTAGGCCGGCTGGCGCGGCGCCGCGACGAGCCGCTCGGCGACCTCGCGCTGGAACATCAGCGTCAGGCTCTGGTACTCGCCGATGCGGTCGAGCCAGCGCAACAACAGCGCCGTCGCGATGTTATAGGGCAGGTTGGCGACGATCTTGCGCGGCGGCGGCGCGAGTTCGGCCGGGTCGAGGGTCAAGGCGTCGCCGGCCACGATTTCGAGCCGGCCCGGATAGGCCGCCGCGATTTCGGCGAGCGCGTCGAGGCAGCGCCGGTCGCGCTCGATCGCGACGACGCGGCGGGCTCCTTCGGCCAGCAGTCCGCGCGTCAGCCCGCCGGGGCCGGCGCCAACCTCGATCACCGTAGTCCCGTCGAGCGGCCCGGAGGCGCGGGCGATGCGCCGGGTCAGGTTGAGATCGAGGATGAAGTTCTGCCCGAGGCTGCGCCGCGCCGCGATGCCGTGCCGGGCGATAACCTCGCGCAGCGGCGGCAAGTCGCCCGGCTCGGCGGCGCTCACCGCGAGACGCGGTCGGGAGCCGTGCGATCAGGCGCCATGGAGTCAGGCGCCATGCCGGCGCGCCGCGATTTCGGCGGCGAGAAGCAGCGCCGCGATCAGGCTGTCCGGCCGGGCGATGCCGCTTCCGGCGATGTCGAAAGCGGTGCCGTGATCGGGCGAGGTGCGGATGAACGGCAGCCCCAGCGTCAGGTTGACCGCGCCGTCGAAATCGAGCGTCTTGATCGGGATCAGCGCCTGGTCGTGATACATGCACAAGGCGGCGTCGTAGCCCCGCCGAGCGCCGGCGTGAAACATCGTGTCGGCCGCCAGCGGGCCACGCGCGTCGATGCCGGCGGCGCGCAGTTCCTCGACCGCCGGCGCGACGATGTCGATGTCCTCGCGGCCGAGCCCGCCGCCTTCGCCGGCATGCGGGTTGAGCCCGGCGACGGCGAGCACTGGCGCGGGAATCGCGAAATCGCGCACGAGGGCCGCGTGCGTCAGCCGCCCGGCATGGACGATCGCGGCGCAGGACAGCGTCTCGATCGCGCGGCGCAGCGCCAGGTGGATCGTGACCGGCACGACCCGCAGCTCTCGAGACGCGAGCATCATCACCGGCGCCGTCGCCAAACCGGCCAGCTCGCCGAGATATTCGGTGTGCCCGGGATGGCGGAACCCGGCGCGGTAGAGCGCCTCTTTGCTGATCGGGTTGGTCACGACCGCGGCGGCTCGTCCGGCCCTTGCATCGGCGACCGCAGCGTCGATCGCTCCGATCACCAGCGCTGCATCGGCCGGATCGGGCTGGCCCGGAATCGCCCGCGGCGTCCCGCCCAGCGGCAGGACCGGCAACGCCGTGGCAAATGCCGGGAGTGCGTCCGACGCGGTGGCGATCACCTGGATCGGCACGCTCCAGCCCAGCTGCCGCGCCAGCGCAGCGAGGCGGTCGGGGTCGTCGATCAGGTAAAACGGCGGCACTCCCGCCGCGCCGCGCCGCAGCCAGGCCTGGAGGGCGATCTCGCCGCCAATCCCGGCCGGCTCGCCCATCGTCAGGGCGAGCGGAGGCGCCATGCGATCACACCCTCACATCGACGTAGGCGGTGCGCCGCAAATCGCGCAGATAGCGCCGCGCCACGATGTCGAGGCGCTGGCGCAGCAGCGTTTCGCCAACTTCCTCGCGGGTCACCGGCGCGCTGCCGTTCGACTTGCCGCACACCATGATAATGCCCACGCCGTTTTTCTGGACGATCGGTTCGGACGCCTGCCCGATCGCGAGCTTGCTCACCAGAGCGCGCATCTGCGGCGAGATGTTGGCGACCCGCAACTTGCCTTCGCTCGACAGCTGCGGCGCCTTGGCCTTGCCGATCTTGAGCAGGCTCGGGCAGTCCTTGGCGGCCGTGCGCACGCCTTCAGCTTCGCTCAGCGCGAGCCGGCGGCCCGCTTCGCTGGCCGGGACCGGCAGCGGAAACACCACCTGCACGATATCGTAAACGTCGTCCTGCTCGCCGCCGCCGCTGGTGCCGTTGCGCCGGTCGACCACGAGCATCAGGTAATAGCCGCCTCCGGCGCGAATGGGTGGTGACAACTCGCCAGGCTTCAGCCCGGCGACGACCTTGCCGAGTTCGGGCGGCAGCTGGTCGGGACGCAGCCAGCCCATATCGCCGCCAACGGCTGCGGTCGCCGATTGCGAGAATTGCTGCGCGATCGCCGAGAACCGGGCGCCCTGGTGCATCTGCTGCGTCAGGCGTTCGGCCAGCGCGCGCTCTTCGGCGTCCTGCGAGGGATTGTCGACCGCGAGAAAGATCTCGGCGACCCGGCTTTCCGGTTCCTTGGCATGTTCCTTGGCGCGCTGCAGAGCAGCGTCGATCTCTTCGTCGGAGATCTCGGTGGTCTGCGCCGCCATCCGGCGCACCAGCTTTGCCCAGACAATCGACGCCGTCAGCTGGTTGACCAGCGCGCTGCGATCGATGGCGCGCGCCTTGAGGAACTCGTTCAGCGCCCCCGCCTTCATATTGTTCTGCTTTTCGATCTGCGCGAGGGCGTTGTCGATCTCGCTGTCGGTCGCGGTAACGCCCTCCTTCTTGGCTTCCTGGAGTTCGAGCTTTTCGTCGATCAAGCCGCGCAGCACCTGTGGCGCCAGGCGTTTGCGGGTCTCCGGCGTATCGGGAATGTTCGAGGAGAGCATGACCATGCGGATCCGCGAGACGAGGTCGAAAACCGAGATGACCTCGTCGTTCACGACGGCCGCGATGCGCATCTCCGGCGGCCCGGCCGGCGGCTGGGTTGACGCCGGCGGCGACCGGATTACGGCCTCCCGGCTGCGTGACTGCGCCGAATGGCTGGGGCTGGAAAGAACGGCAACAGCAAGCGCGAGCGCGCCTAGCCAGCGAAACATCGCCATCGAAACCAACCCTGCTGCCGCGACCGACCGGTCTAACCTACACCTTCGTCGGTGCGCTGTCGCCGCCCGCCGCCGCGCGGCGTCACAGCGAGCTCCCCGAAATCGACGCGACGGTGCCGCCAATTTCCCCCAGGTTCTTGAAAACCACGCTGAACATCACCGATACGCCGGGCGTCACGTCGCCGGTGCGGATCCCCGACTGGGTGATCGAGCCGATAAACGCCATGCACTCGTCCTGATACACCGCCGACAGATTTGCATAAAGGCTGCTGCTGTTCGATTGCGGCATCGCAATGCCGTTGATGAAGTTGCTCGAATTCGTCAGGTTTATCGTCTCGCTGCCAACGAGCGACCAATAGCGCGTCAGCTTGCTGGTAACGCTGACCGAGAGCTGCTCGCGCTTGCCGAACAACACGGTTTGACCGGTCACCGGGTTGGTGACGACGTCGCTTTGCTGCTGCGGCGGCTCCAACAGATAATTGACGCCGACCCGCAGGTTCGCTGGCCCGGCGGCGAGCCCGATCTCCTGCGTCCGGTTGCTTAGACTGCTCTTGTCGAGCCGGAAACGATAGATCAGATCAAGATACGAGGCCGGCGACAGAACGATGCGTCCGACGACGTCGGAGAGCCGCTGCTCGGCGCCCGATCCCGGCGGCATGAATGGATTGGGCTGGGCGCGGTAGCTCTGCCCGAGCAGCATGTGGTAGCTGCCGCCATCCTTGTTGTAGAGGCCGAACTTCATGCCGTAATCGACGCGCTGCCCGGTATCGAGCACGTCGTATCCGGCCAACCGGTCGGGCCGGAAAAGGTCGGAATCGTTGAATTCGAACCCCAGGCTGTCCTCGTCCGGGATGCGGAAATTATTGCCGCTGGCGGGGCCCGCATACACCCCGGCGATCGGCTCGACGATCGCGGTCGTGTTGTCGTCGCGATGGGCAATGGGATAGCTCCAGGTCAGGCCGAGCTGTGGAAACACCCGTCCGGATAGAAAATTGCGGCTGATCGGGTCGAGCGGCGGCGCGCCGTTCACCGGGAAGAAGGCACTCGGGAGGTCGGGGTTCGACAGCGGGCTGAGGTTGCTGACCGAATAGCCGTCGCCGCGCAGGCTCGCCGAGAACTTGTACTGCCCGCCGATGCCGTCGCGGAAGGATTTGTCCCATTCGCTGCCGAGCGACAGCCGGCGCGTCTGGGTGCCGACCTCGCGTACGATGTTGAGCAGGTTGGCGTTGAGCTGCCATACCCCGCCGAAACGGTCGGGATCGCTGAGCCAGGTGCGGTTGGCGACCGGCAGCACGATCGGCTGGGTCGAATCGCCGAGCCCCGGCACCAGCGGCTGAAACACGTAGGCGTTGACGTCGGTCGCGGCGCGCGGCTCGAAGCCCTCGAGATAGGCCCGGCTGATCATCGCGTTGAGCAGCGGATTGCCGAAGCCGAAGCGCAGCAGATAGGTCTGGTCCGAGACGCGCTGCAACTGGAAGCCAGTGCGGTAGGTGTCGTCGATGTCCCACACGCCCGACGCGTTGATGTGGCCGCGCATCTCGCTGCCGGTGTCGGTATTGTTGCCGGAGCCGACATTGCTGTAGTTCAGGCTGCCGATCGCATCGAGCATGCCGTTGTCGAAACGTTGCCGGTATTCGCCGGCCAGCAGCTCACCGGCGCGGCTCGTGAAGCGCGGCGCGAGCGTCAGGTCCTTGTCCGGGCCGAGGACGAAGAAATACGGCAGGCTGACGTGGAAGCCGACCGTGTTTGAGTTGCCGAGGCTCGGCATCAGAAAGCCGCTCGCCCGCTTGACCGACGGCTCGGGTTCCGAGAGGTAGGGGGTATAAAAGATCGGCCAGCCGTCGACCTCCAGCCGGGCGTCGCGAAACTCGATCCGTTTCAGCTCCTTGTCGTCGCTGATCTGGCGCGCCTTGAATTGCCAGGCCGGCGGCGCGCTCGGGTTGCCCTGGCACAGATCGCACGGCGAATAGACGCCGCGCGCCAGTTCGAGACGGTTGCCGTTGATGCGCCGCGCCGCGTTGGCGACGAGCCGCGAGCGGTCGGCGAGCAGCATCCGCACATTCTGCACGAACGCGTTGTTCATCTGGTCGCGCAGCTCCATGAAGTCGCCGAACACGACCTCCCCGGTCGGCATCAAGAGGCTCACATGGCCCGACGCGGTGATCGTGTCGGCGCGCTGGTTGTAGCTCACCGTGTCGGCCAGCAGGACTTCGCCGCCCTGGGAAATCTCGACATGGCCCTTGGCGATCGTCAGAGACAATTGATCGTCGTATTCCACCTGGTCGGCCTGGAACACGATCGGCGCGTGCTTGTCCGGCGTTTTCGTGCCGCTCTGCTTGAGCTGCGCCACGGCGGGGGCGCTCAGCAGCAGCGCCAGCGTCGCCCCCAACAAGGCACGGGCGGCGCGCCGGCCGAGCCGCTCGCGGCGGCGACCCTCAAGGGTCTTCGGGGCGCGCAAGCGTGCGCTCATCCGTCTTCGAGGTGCAGCAGCATCGAGGCGCCGAAGAGCAGGCTGACCCCGGTCGGGGTCCACGCCGCCAAGAGTACCGGAATCTTGGCCGAAAGTCCGAGGGCGAACACGATGTCCGAGAGGAAATACAACAGGAACCCGGTGGCGACGCCGCTCACGATCAGCATCACGGCGCCGCCGCGCCGCTGCATGCGCAGGCTGAACGTCGCCGCGACCAGAACCATCGCGCAGAACAGAAAGGGCCGCGCCAAGAGAACGTTGTAATGCAGCCGGTGGCGCTGTGCCGAGAACCCCGATTGTTCCAAGAGCGCAATGAACCCGGGCAGTTCCCAAAACGACATCGAATTGGGCGATGCCAGGCCTTCCTCGATCTTGCTGGCGGTCAGTTTGGTCGGCAGGCGCAATTCGCCGAACGGTTCGGGCGCCTCGCCCGGCCGGTAGCGCTGGCCCTCTTCGATCACCCAAAAGCCGCCGTCGAGCCGCGCGTCGCGCGCCTCGATCCGGGCGGTGAATTCGTTATTCTTATTGAGGAAGAACACGCTGACATTCTTCAGCGACAGCTGCGGCGAGGCTTGCCGGTCGCCGTGCACCAGAACCTGTCCGTCGGTCGCGTCGCTTTGGCGCAGCCACAGGCCGCCGTGCGACAGGCTCAAGGGGTCGCCGTCCTGCCGCAGGATGCGGCTGTCGAGCGTCTCGTAGCTCGCTTCCATCGTGGACGCGATCGGATTGAACAGCGTCACCGCGACAACCCCGATCAACAGCGCCACCAGGATCGCCGGGGTGAGGAACCCCCAGACCGAAATCCCGGCGGCGCGCGCGACGACGAGCTCGTTGCTGCGGGTAAGCCGCCAGAACGCCAGCATCGTGCCGAACAGAATCGCGAACGGCATCACGTCCTGCGCCGTCTGCGGCAGCTTGAGCACCGCCATTTCCAAGAGCACGCCCCAGGTGGCCTGGCTGCGCGAGCCGGCCCGGCGCAGCAGCTCGATGTAATCGAGCAGGAAGGTGACGCTGACCATCGCGCCGAAGACGCCGCAGAACCAGGTGAAGAACTGGCGTGCGATGTAGGCGGACAGCGTCCTTGCCAGATGCACCGCAGACCGCTCCCCGACTCGCCGCCGGTTATCGCATGGCCGGCGCAACGCGCCGGAAGCCGAGCTTGATCCGGCCGATCCCCAGAATTCCAAACCCCAGCGCCAACGGCAAGAGATTGATCAGATACATCAGCGGGATCGCCATCAGGTTGCGGCCCGCCAGGTTGCGCACCGCCAGATCGAGCGCCTGGAAGAAAAAGGCGAGGCCGATCGCCAGCAGTACGCGGCGCGCCTGACTGCGGCGGTTCAAGTCGCCCGGCAGCAGGCAGGCGAGCGGGATCATCACAAAGCTGAACACCGACAGCGGAATGATGAGACGCTGGTGGCCCTCGATCAGGAAGCTTTCGCGGAAGCGCGGGTCGAGCCCGGCCGGCGGCCAGAACAGCTCGGGGAGAAAGCGCTCCTCGGCATCGCGCCAGCGCACGTCCGGAGCGTCGCGCAGCATCGCGAGATCGAGCGTGTAGCGATCGAAGGTCAAGACCGACAGCTTGCCGGTCGCCCGGTCGAAGCGCTGGCGGCTGCCGTTCACCATGATGATGCGCGAGCCCGTCGCGGTGTCGGCAAAGGCGCCGCGCTCGGCCAGGATGGTGACAGGTTGCTGCGGGTTGCGGTCGTCGTTGATCAATAACCCGGTGACCTCGCCGCGCCCGTTGCGGCCGGCGACGTAGATCGTCAGCTTGTCCGAGATCGTCGTGAAGGTGCCTTCCTGAACCAGCGCCGAGACGAAGCGGTTGCGGATCTCGAACTGCAGATCCTTGAACTCGCGGTTGGAGGCCGGCAGGAAATAGGCCGACAGGCTCATCAGGATCGCAAACGCGATGCCGGCGAGGAAGAACACCGGACGCGCCAAGAGGAGCGGGCTGAGGCCGGCGGCCCGCATCACCACGAGCTCGCTCTCGGCCGTCAAGCGGTTGAACACGAAGAGCACCGCGATGAACGCGCCGATCGGCAGCACGATGTCGAGAAATCGCGGCAGAATCAGGAGCGCGAGATAAAGAAACAGCTCGATCGACATGCCGCGGTTGACGATCAAATCGACCAGGCGCAGCGACTGGGCGAGCCATACCGCGGCGCTGAGCGCTGCAGTGATGAAGAGCATCATGCTGAGGCATTGCCGCAGGATATAGCGGTCGAGGCTCGTCATCGGCGGCGGATCATAAGGAGGCCGCCCTTGCGCCGCCACAGCTTTCGGGTTGCGGCGCCAGCGGCTCCGATCAGCGGCTCCGATCAGCGGCTCCGATCAGCGGCATTGACTCGCGGCGATGCTGCGGTTATCGCGCCGGCTGGGTCGATCGCTTGCTGGGATGGCGCCATGAAGATCAGCTTCGCCGAATTTGCGCTGCCGCAATCGGGCGCTGTCGTCGTCGGCGTCTGGGAGGAGCGCGGCTTGACCGCGCCGGCGCGCCAGCTCGACGAAGCGACCGGCGGTGCGGTCGCCCGCGCGATCGCCGCCGCGCCGCGCTTCCACGGCAAGAAGAACGAGCTCTTGGCGATCGTCGGGCCGCCGGGTCTGGCGGTGAGCCGCATCGTCGTCGCCGGGCTCGGCAAGCCGGACGCGATCGACCAGCGGCTGCTGCAGGATCTCGGCGGGACCCTCGTCGCGCATCTCAACGGCGCCGGCGAGAGCGCGGCGATTTTCGCGGTCGATCCCGGCGATGGCGCCAAGCTGAAGCCGGCTGAGGCCGCCGCCCATCTCGCGTTCGGCGCGCAGTTGCGCGCCTATCGCTTCGACAAATACCGCACGACCCAGAAACCCGAGCAGAAGCCGTCGCTTGCCGCCGTCACCGTGGCGAGTGCGGCGGCCGAGGGGGCGACAAAGGCTTACCGCGCGCTCGGCGCCACCGCCGAGGCGGTCGCTTTCACCCGCGACCTGGTGTCGGAGCCGGCCAACACTCTCTACCCGGAGACGCTCGCCGAGGCGGCCGCTTCGCTGCGCGAGTTCGGCCTCTCGGTCGAGGTTCTCGACGAAAATCGCCTGCGCGAGATTGGCATGGGGGCGCTGCTCGGGGTGGCGCAGGGCAGCGCCCGGCCGGCGCGCGTCGTCGTCATGGAGCACAAGGGCGGGGCGCCCGGCAGCCCACCCGTGGCCTTCATCGGCAAGGGCGTCACCTTCGACACCGGCGGCATCTCGATCAAGCCGGCCGCCGGCATGGGCGAGATGAAATGGGACATGGCCGGCGCCGGCGTGGTGATCGGGCTGATGCGCCTCTTCGCGGCGCGCCGCGCCAAACTCAACGCGGTCGGCATCGTCGGGCTGGTCGAGAACATGCCGGGCGGCAACGCGCAGCGCCCCGGCGACATCGTGAAATCGCTGTCGGGGCAGACGATCGAGGTCCTCAACACCGACGCCGAGGGCCGCCTCGTGCTGGCCGACGTCCTGTGGTACTGCCAGGACCGCTTCAAGCCCAAGCTGATGGTCGACCTCGCGACCCTGACCGGCGCGGTCATCATGGCGCTCGGCCACGAGCACGCCGGGCTCTTCGCCAACAACGACGAGCTGGCCGAGCGGCTGGCCGCCGCCGGCGCCGCGGTCGGCGAAAAGCTGTGGCGGCTGCCCTTGGCCGACAGCTACGACCGGGCGATCGACAGCGACGCCGCCGACGTCAAGAACATCGCCGGCGACCGCGCCGCCGGCAGCATCATCGGCGCGCAATTTATCCAGCGCTTCGTCAACAAGGTGCCGTGGGCGCATCTCGACATCGCCGGCGTCGCGTGGTCGAAAAAGGATGCCCCCACCGTGCCGAAAGGCGCCACCGCCTTCGGCGTGCGCCTCCTCGACCGCTTCGTCGCGGATTACTATGAGAAGGCTTGATCCCAGACCGCATTCTGCGGTCTTAATTAGGCCATGACCTTATGCTGCGTGCGACCAGCAAACCCAGCCCAATGAGGATTGCGATCGTCGCGATTATCATCCATGGAAGTTGAAAGGCCGCCGGGATCTCGGACGTCGAACGCCCTACATAAACACCGAGCCCAACGACCAATGCGTCCCGAGCCCCTGGTGCGCGCTTCGCCGCAAATTGGAGGATGTCCTCTAGGTAATCGGCTGCCATGCCGCAACCGATCGGCGTCGAAAGTTTCGACCATGGCGCGCGAGATAACCGGCACTACAAAAGGCTGCTGCTCCAATGACAAAAACACCAGCAGCCCATGCTCTCGGCACGATGATACCCGCCACCAACCCTAAGGCGGATAGCACCATGCCGGCGATTGCCAAAATCGCTAATGCATATCGAAACCGGCTTGTGGAAATCTGTGGAGTTGCGAGCACGTAGCCCTCAGAAACCTGTATCCGTCCTTCGATGGGCTTTTGGTAATTGAGATAATTCATCGCCCAGGGATCTCCAATGTCACGTTTTCAACTGAGCCGAATTGAATGGAATATCCGCAATTTTGGCAAAAAAGTTGCATAATAGGAACAGAGACCAGCCCCTTATTGGTACTGTTTGCCAATAGAACAGGCTGAAATCCGTCGACGTCCTTGGCGCCCTGCGCTTGTAGCCAACCTTCATCGCCACAAACCGGGCAGCGCAATTTGATCCGCCGAGCATCGTCGGTGTGAATTATAACGAATCTTGGCTCAGCCTCTGCGGTTGCCATCACCTCTCATCCCTCAGCAGATTAAATTCGGGCTTGGCCACGGTGCGTGCAAGGAGGTAGCAAATTGGCGGCGAACTCACCCATTTGCAAGGAGCGCGCGTGGCCGAGATCGGGTTCTACCACCTCCTGGCGACGCCGCTCGAGCGGGCGCTACCGCGCCTCCTCGAGCGGGCGCGGGCGGGCGGCTACCGCATCGTCGTGCGCGCCGCCTCGGCCGAACGCGTCGAGCACCTCAACGCGCTTCTGTGGACCTATGACGAGGCGAGCTTCCTGGCGCACGGCGCGGCGCGCGACGGCAACCCCGAAAGCCAGCCGATCTGGCTGACCGAGCGCGACGACAACCCCAACGGCGCGACGATGCTAATGCTGGTCGACGGCGCCGAGGCCACTGATCTGGCGGCCTTCGAGCGCTGCGCCGACATGTTCGACGGCAACGACGAGGATGCCGTCAACGCCGCCCGCGACCGCTGGCGCCGCGCCAAAGCAGCCGGCCACGCGCTGACCTACTGGCAGCAGACCGCCGCCGGCTGGGAGAAGAAGGGCTAAGCCGTTACCGCGCCCGGCTCGCCGGATACCCCTCACCCAGCTCCGGGTAAGGCTCGGCTACGCCTCGCCAACCCTGCGCAACCCTCTCCCCCATTGGGGGAGAGGGAAGGGTGAGGGGGCTGCCGGCGTCATATGAGTTTTGGAGAAGATCGCAGCCCTGGCGATCACACCACCCCGTCGTTCTTCAGGCGTTTGACCTCGTCGGGGTCGAGGCCGCAGAGCGCGCGCAAGAGTTCGGCGGTGTGCTCGCCGAGGAGCGGCGGACGGGTGATCTCGGCCGGCGAATCCGACAATTTCACCGGGCAGCCGACGGTCTGGTAGGTGCCGCGGGTCGGGTAGTCGATGTCGACGATCATCTCGCGCGCCTTCAGATGCGGGTCGGCCAGCACCTCGCCGGTGTCCTGGCAGGCGCCGCACGGCACGCCGGCATCGCCCAGAATCCGCATGACCTCGTGCTTGCGATGCCGGCGCGTCCATTCCTCGACGATCGCGTCGAGCGCGGCGCGGTTTTCCCAGCGCGAATCCGGCGTCTTGAAGCGCGGGTCGTCGGCCAGTTCCGGCCGGCCGATCGCGGCGGTCAGCGCCCGCCACATCTGCGGCTGCGCCAGCACGATAACATAGTCGTTGGGGCCGCCGGGGGCGCAGGCATAGGTGGTACCCGGCACGGTGTGGCCGAGCTGGTTGCCGGTGCGCGGCATCGGCGCGCCCTGGCGCTGGTGGTCGCGCAGGCTGACCCGGATGATGTTGACGACGGCGTCCTGCATCGAGACTTCGACGTGCTGGCCCTTGCCGGTGGCGTGGCGCTGCTGCAGCGCGGCGAGGATGCCGATCGCCATGTGCATGCCGGTGCCGCTGTCGCCGATCGCCGGCAATACCAGGGTCGGCGGGTTTTCGGCGAAGCCCGTGACGCTCATCGCGCCGCCCATCGCCTGCGCCACCGGCTCGTAGCTCTTGAAATGCGCGTGCGGGCCGTAGCTGCCGAAGCCCTTGATCGTCGCGTAGATGAGCCGCGGGTTGAGCTCCCTCAGTACGTCCCAACCGAGGCCCAGCCGCTCCATCGCGCCGGGGCTGAAATTCTCCAACAGCACGTCCGATTGCCCGACCACCTCCTTGAAAAGGCGCTTTCCCTCGTCGCTCTTCAAGTTGAGCGTCAGGCTGCGCTTGTTGGCGTTGAAGAGGAGAAAGAAGAGGCTGTCGCTGTCCTTTTTGTCGGCGTGCACGGTGCGCGCGACGTCGCCCGCCTTCGGCTCCTCCAATTTGATCACGTCGGCGCCGAGAAACGCGAGGATCTGCGCACAGGCCGGCCCGGCCTGGTTGTGCGTCATATCGATGATGCGGATGCCGGAAAGCGCCTGGGTCATGATGTTTCTCCCGGTGGAACCGGATACCAGTCCTCGGCGAGGATCTGGTCGATAGGGTACGGGCATTCGGCCGGCAATAACCGGGCGGCGTCCTGCTCGCCGTATTTGAGCAAATCGATTACCGCCTGATTCCGGGCAACGGCGTAGAGCCTTGTCATCCGAGTCTCGATATCGCGCCGCAACGACGATGACAGCTTGTCTTCGAGGATAGCGCGAGCGTCGACGATCGACGCCATCCAGTCAAACCGCGGGTCCCGCGCCGGCGAATAGGCGAGCTTCAGGAAATGGACCAGAACGCGCCGCACCTGGCTGCGCACGGCGTCGCGCTCGCTGTTGCCCAAATCCTCGATCTCCTCGGCGAGGTGCTCGCGGTCGAAGCGGTTGTCGCGCGTGCGCAACGTGCGCAGCACCTCCGCCTGGTATTGCGTCCAGGCGTAGAAATCATCGTCGTAACGCGGTCCGTCCGGCATTGAATTCACAGCCTCGCATCGAAGCGGCAACATATCACGCCGGCCCCGCCCGGTTATGCGCCCTGTCGATGACGCGGATGCAAGACCGAAAGCGGCGAGGATCGAGACGATCAGGGCGCACGCGTGTTTCGATTGCGGCCAGCCATTAACGCCACCAGCCCCGCCTGTCGGTGAACGCCGGTTTTACCGAACACTATTTTCAAACGCGAGCGCGCGGTCTCGTAGGAAATATTCAAGCAATCCGCGGCATCGCGAAGGCTCTGCCCGTCGCCGATGAGTTTCGCCAATTGATATTCGGCCTGCGTGAGCGCGAAGTCGGCGACCAGGCTGGCCTGACGCTCCTCGCTCTGCGCTGCATGATCGATAATCAACAGCGCATGAGACGGTCTGCCGCCGGTCCACGGCAGCGCGATTTGCGACGAGGCGCGGATACCGACGACGGTCAACATCGATTTCGCGCCGGCCTGACCGGCCGACAGCGACATTGTAAAGGACGTCGCAGCTTGCGTCTCGGCGAGCGGGCGCGGCTCTGTCGCGTTCCGGATCAACGCGTCGAATTTGCCGTGGAGCCGATAGTCGGCGGGCCGGATGCGGTTCGCCGCATCCGCCACGATATATTTTCGCGTTCGGCATTCCGCGATGAAGCGATCGTTGGCCAGAACGAGCTTGCCTTGCTGCGTGACCAGGCACGCCGGTGCGGGCATCGCGTTGATCGCATCGGACATCGCCGCCGCCGCGGCAGCCGGCGATCGCGAAAGTTGCCGGCTGACCTCCAATGCCATCCGCAGGTGCGGCCCTAAATCGCGCAGCAATGCCCACGCGGCGGAATTGTATTTTTCGGCCAGCGGTTCGCCGTAATGGATGCTGACCATCGCGACGCGGTCGGCTTCGTGGAAGATTTTTATCCCGGCGGCGTGCCTGATGTCGTCATATTTGAGCAGAAAATCATCATGATACTCGGACCCGGCAAATGCGGCGGCCGGCAATACATTGTCCGATATTTGCGGTGTCATGGTCGGTATCGCCAGCCAGGACTTCGTCCAGGGGTTGAGGGCCGAGTAATATTCGATGTAACGCCGTATTGCCTCGGCCGAAAATCCGGAGTGGATCAATCCGACGTTTCCCCTGGCGTCGGCGTCTTCCGCGTGCATCATTATCTTGGCGCCCGGCAGAATGCCGGCGACGTCGTCGAGCACGTCTTGCCACGCATCGACGTTTATCGCGGCGCTGGCAATCAGCTCGATCAATCGGTCGGTCGGTGCGCTCATTTACCCGGCTCCCCGTTCAAATGTGCGTAATGCGCCGTTGCGCCTGCCGGCTGAAAAACATCCCCGCCAAGGCTCGTTTTCGCCAAGCATACCCCCAATTGGGGGTTGTTTGTCCTCACCTTTGTTGCTTCTTTTCGCAAGCGGAAGCCATGTTCGGCACGCCGAACCGGGCAGCAGGAACAAGGCGCCGACCCGATGAACGTAGCCGCTGTTCAATCCCCCCGGAAATTCGCGGAATATCGGCGAACCATGAAGAAGCTGATCGTCGCGCTCGTCCTCGCCTTCGCCGTGGTCGGCGGCGGCATCGCCTCCACGATCCTAACCGCGCACCACGCGGCCGCCGATCCGGGGTGCAATACGTCAAACTGCGGCGGCGGCAAAGGCGGCTCGTCGCCGCCGCCACCTTGAGCGCGAGCGCGCAGCCGCAATCCCGTGCTCCCGAGACGGCAAAACCGGAGGTTCATTCGATGAAGAAGCTGATCGTCGCGCTCGTCCTCGCCTTCGCCGTGGTCGGCGGCGGCATCGCCTCCACGATCCTAACCGCGCACCACGCCGCCGCCGAGCCGACGTGCACAAGCTCAAGCTGCGGCGGCGGAGGCCGCTCGTCGTCGCCGCCACCTTGAGCGCGAGCGCGCAGCCGCAATCACCAATTCGGCGACCGCTTCGAATGACAGGAGAGAGACATGCTGCGAGTATTCTCAACATTGGCAATACTTACATTGCTTGCCACGGGTGGCGTAACAGCAAACGCTCAAAATTCAAACCACGGACTATTCATTATATCAGCGTATTGGCTGGGCCATAATTGTCACGCCCCAATACCTATCACTAAATATATCGCCGATCAGTGCAACGGACATAATTTCTGCGAGGTCAAATATATCTTCGGTGATTGGAAGGATCAATTTCTTGGGTCAGGCAAGCCAGACCCTTGTTCTCAGGGAAAGGATTTCGGTGTCTCTTATAAATGTAACGGTAAAGTCCAAAAGGATATAGATATGCGCGGGGTCCCGGACGGCAAAGTCATAAGGTTAGACTGTCCATAAGTCGGGTCTTCGATCAATTTCGGTGCGTAGCCTGCGAGCAGATATAGGCCGTCGCCCCTTATTTGGCCGACGGCCGTGCGCCAAACCAGTGTGTGGAAAAATCAGCCTCATTGCCTTTATCGGCCGGGTTAGTCGCCGCATCTTTCACGCAAACGCGGCAAAAATCTCTTCGACCGCCTTCAGCTGGTTGCCGGTGGCGGAGGAGGGCACCAGGATCGGCGTCGTGACGCCGGCCTCGCGCCAGGCGGCGACGCCGTCGCGCACCGCGGCGGCTGGGCCGAAGAGGGTGGCGTCGGCGAGCCAGCGCTCGCTCATCAGCGCCGGGATGTCGCGCTGGCGGCCTTCGGCGATCGCCGCCTCGATCGCCGCCATCTCGCCCTCGTAGCCGGCTTCCTTCCAGTAGTTGCGGTAGTTCGGCAGCGTCGTGTAGCGGGTGAGCGTGCGGCGGTTGACCGCCTTCGCCGCTTCGATGTCGTCCGAGATGCAGGTCGGGATCATGTTGGCGACGAGGAAGGCCGGGTCGGCGCGCTTGGCGGCGGGGACCACCGCCAGCGAGGCTGCCATGTGCGAGCGGCTGGCATTGGCGAAGATGACGCCGTCGGCGATCTCGCCCGACAATGCCACCATGCGCTTGCGCAAGGCCGCCAGGATGATCGGCGGCAAGTCGCCGATGCCCTCGTAGGAGCGCAGCCTGGCGACGAAGGCGCGGATGTCGGCGAGCGGTTTGCCCGGCGTCACGCCCATGCGGATGTGGCTGGGGCCATGCGCGACGCCGATGCCGAAGCGGAAGCGGCCACCCGAGATTTCATGGAGATAGGCGGCGCCGTGGGCAAAATCCTCGACCGTGCGGGCATAAATCGGCGCGATCGCGGTGGCGAACGTGATGCGCGTTGTGGCGAGCGCCAGCGCGGTGCACTGCGCCATGTTGCCGAAGATCGACGGCACGTAGAGCCCGGCAAAGCCGCGCCGCTCTGCTTCGCGCGCGAAATCGAGCGTAACCTGCCGCCGCCCCGGCACCGCGACGAGGCTCAAGGCGGGCAGAAAATCGGACATTGGCCGAGGCTCCGCTATGAGGGAAGAAAGAACGCTTTAGCGCAAAGGACGCAAAGGACACAAAGGACACAAAGGGCACGCAAAGGTCGCGATGGTATCCATCGATAGCTGCACGGCGACGAGCAAGTTTTGCGTTGACGCCTCCGGTTGAATGTTGGCGCTACGCGCCGAGGAAGCTTCGCGTCCTTTGCGTATCCTTTGCGCCCTTCGCGGTAAAGTAGTGTCTACTCCGCCGCCACTGGGCGCAATTGCACCGAATTGGGGCCGTAGCGGTCGCGGAACGGCTGGGTGTCGATTTCCTCCAGCTCGATTTCCCGCGCCAATACCTTCGCCTTCCATTCCTCCTGCTCGGGGATCTTGGCGTGGAACTCGGGCATCACTTCCCGGGCGAAGAGGTCGAGGCTTTCGCAGATGTGCGCGTGGGTGTTTTTCCCCGCCTGGTTAAGGAGAATGACCGAGTCGATATGCGACGTCTCAAAGCGGCGCAATTTGCGGCGCAGCGTCTCGGGCGAGCCGATCAGGCCGCCCGAGAGTGCGCGCTGCAGCGCCTCGGGGTTGTCGCGCTTCCACTTCTCGTATTCGTCCCACAGATTGACGGTGCCCGGCGCCGGCCGCGCGCGGTTGGCGTTCTGGCCGTAAAAGCGCAGCGCGAACTGGAAGAACGGGATGCCGTCGGCGCGGCGGCGCGCCTCCTCGTCCGTTTCGGCGCACATGAAATAGCTGGTCAGCGCGAGGTTCGGGTTGGTGACGTAGTCGCAGAGCTTCTCCTGGCGCTTCACAAAGGCGTTGTAATAGGCGTGCACCCAGGCGTTGGCTGCGTCGGCCGAGAGGAACTGGAAGGCGAGCGCGCCAAAGCCGCGGCGTCCGGCCATCTCGATCGTGTCGAGCTGCGAGCAGGCGACCCAGAGGGGCGGGTGCGGCTTCTGCAATGGCTTCGGCACGACGTTGCGCAGCGGCATGTCGAAATACTTGCCGTGATGCTCGACCCCGCCCTCCCCGAACATCGGGATGATGGCGCGGATCGCCTCCTCCCAGACCGCGCGCTTCTCGGCGAACTCGACGCCGAAGGGTTCCAATTCGGTGATGCTGGCCGATTCGCCGGTGCCGAACTCGACCCGGCCGTTCGACACCAGGTCGAGCGCGGCGATGCGCTCGGCGCAGCGCGCCGGGTGGGTCGTCGTCAGCTGCATGATGCCGTGGCAGAGGCGGATCCGCTTGGTGCGCTGCGAAGCGGCGCCGAGAAAGACCTCCGGCGCCGGCGAATGCGAATATTCTTCGAGGAAATGGTGCTCGACCTCCCAGGCGTAGTCGTAGCCGAGCTTATCGGCCAATTCGACCTGGTCGAGCGCGTTCTGGTAGAGCCGCAATTCGCCGCCGGGCTCCCACGGGCGCGGTAATTGCAACTCGTAGAAGATGCCGAATTTCATCTCCGATCCTTCCGTGTCGTCATTCCCGCGAACGCGGGAATCCAGGGCCGCGAAACCCCGCCGGTTGCCCTGGATGCCCGCTTGTGCGGGCATGACGGGTGTGTACTACGCGGGATGATGCCGGCCGGGGTTGCGCATTACAATGCCCACGGCAGCGAGGGGCGAGCATGGCCGAGCAGCGCGTCGGCGGCATAGCGGGGGAAGCACCGGCGCCGGTCGAGCCCGGCGGGGTCGCGCCCGGGGTCGCCCCGGGGGTCGCCCCTGGGGTGGCGGCCAATTGGCGGCATACGCTGTGGGCGATGGTGCTGATCCAGCTGGTGATGGCGATGGCGAATTCGATGCTGTCGCCGATCATGCCGCTGTTTCTGCCGGTGCTGGGGGTGCACAGCGAGGCGGCGATCGACATCTGGGCCGGCATTCTCAATGGCACGACCTCGTTTGTCGCGGCCTTCGCCTCGCCCCTGTGGGGCCAGCTCGCCGACCGCCATGGGCGCAAACTGATGCTGCTGCGCTCGAGCCTGGCGATCGGCGTCTTCACCGCGCTGATGGGGGTTTCCGTCACGGTCTGGCAGTTTTTCGCGTGCCGCGCGCTGATGGGCGTCTTCGCCGGGTTTTCCAGCGCCGCGATCGCGCTGGTCGCCAGCCAGGTGCCGGAAAGCCGGCTCGGCTATTCGTTGGGCTGGCTCTCGACCGGGCAACTGGTCGGCTCCCTGATCGGGCCGCTGCTCGGCGGCGTCTTGGCCGACATGACCGGCAGCTACCGCATCCCCTTTTACTGCACCGCGGCGATGATCTTCGTGACGATGGGGCTGGTATGGTTTGCCGTGCACGAGGAATTCACCCGGACGCGGCGCGGCGGCGGCGGCCGCGCCGGAATCAGCAGCCTCGTCGCGCTGGTCACAACGCCGGCCCTCCTCGCGCTCTTTTTCGTGCTGCTGATGGCGCAGTTCGGGGTGCGCACGGTGCAGCCGATCGTGACGCTCTACGTCAAGGAGATGGTGGGCAACCTGCCCAACATCGCGACGCTCGCCGGCATCGCCTTTTCGATCACCGGCCTCGCCAACGTGATCTCGGCGCCGCTGCTCGGCAACCGCAGCGACCGCATCGGCTATCGCCGGGTGCTGCTGATCTGCCTCCTGGGCGGCACCTTGATGACGCTGCCGCAGGCCTTCACCGAGAATTACTGGGTCTTCACCGCCGAGCGTTTCGGGGTCGGCCTCTTCATCGGCGGCCTGCTGCCGACCGCCAACGCGCTGGTCGGCAGGCTCGTGTCGCGGGCCGACCGGGGCGCGGTCTACGGCATGACCGCCTCGGCGATGTTCATGGGCAATTCCCTGGGCCCCTTGATGGGCGGCGCGATCGCCGCCTCGTTCGGGCTGCGCTGGGTGTTCCTGCTGACCGCGCTGGTGATGGCGATCAACCTCGTCTGGGTCTACTACAAGGTGCCGGAGTTCGAGGAGCGCGAGGCGATCACCGGGGGCTAGTGCTTGCCTCTTCCGTGGCGAATTGGGCGCCGGCCAGGGCGCCAAGCGTCAGCGGCTTATAGGGTGCGCGCGGGCGATAGGGGCCGATTTCGGCGACCGGCACGCCGCGCTCACCGGCGATCAGCGCGGTGACGAGCGGGCCGCACATCCGCCCCTGGCAGGGCCCCATGCCGCAGCGGGTGAAGGCCTTGACCTGGTTGGGCCCGGGCGCGCCGAGCCGCACCGCGCGGCGGATTTGGCCGGCGGTGACTTCCTCGCAGCGGCACAGGATCACCGCATCCTCCGGCGCGAAGACCGCCGCGGGCGGGCGGTAGAGCGCGTCGAGCAGCGGCCGGATCGCCCGCGCCCGCCGGAGGCCGGCGCGCAGCGGTGCGGCCCGGCGGTCGCGCTCGGCGGCGCCGAGATGGCCGAGCCTCGCCGCCGCGTCGAGCGCCGCGAGGCGGCCGGTCAGCGCCGCCGCCTCGGCGCCGGCGATGCCGGCCGCGTCGCCGGCGACCGCGACCGTTGGCAAGCTGCTGCCGCCCCATGCGTCGGTGACCGGGCGCCAGCACAATTGCGCGGCGTCCCAGGTGTGCGCGAGTTCGAGGCCGCGGCTGATCTGGGTGTCGGGGATCACCCCCTCGTGCAGGAAGAGGTGGTCGGCCGCGACTTCGCCGCCGGCCCAGGCGACCGCCTCGAGGCGGTCGCGGCCGAGCGCGCGCAGGCCGCGCACGCCGCGCCGCACCGCGATTCCGTGCCGGCGCAGGCCGAGAGGCAGCGCGGCGCCGCGGGCGATTTCGAGGCGCCCCGGCCAAAGGGCGCCCAGATGCCGCGCCGCGGCGGCGTAATTGCGCCGCGGCGTCGTCTGCAGCACCAGCGCGGGCGGCGCCCCGGCGCGCGCCAGCTGCAGCGCGATCAGGGCGAGGAGCGGCCCCTGTCCGGCCAGCACGGCGCGCCCGTCCGGCACGATCCCGGCGCTCTTCAGGAGGATCTGCGCGGCGCCCGCCGTCATCACCCCGGGCAGCGTCCAGCCGGGGATCGCCACCGGCCGCTCGAGGGCGCCGGTCGCCAGCAGGATGCGCCGCGCCGTGACGGTCTCGCTCACCCCGTCCGCGATCATCGACAAGGCCGCGCCCTGCGGAGCGGCCGGGTCGATGTGCCACACCGTCGTCCCCGGCCGGTACTGCGCGGCGCTGGCGCGCAACGCCGCCGCCAGCCCGCGCCCGGCGAGGTAGTCGGCGCCGAGCGGCGAACCTTCGGCGGCCTCCTCGACGGCGCGGTAGATCTGGCCGCCGGGCGCCGCCTCGGCGTCGATCACCAGCGTCGCGAGGCCGAGCTCGGCCGCGAGCGCCGCCGCCGCCATGCCGGCCGGCCCGGCGCCGACGATCGCCAAATCGACGGTCATTCGGCTTCGAGGGGTCGGGCGCCGCGCTGGCGGCGGATGCGCATGCCGGGGCGCGCCCTGACCATGCAGCTCTGCTGGTTGGCGACGCCGTCGATCTCGGCGAGGCAATCGAAGCACACCCCCATCAGGCAATAGGGGCCCCGCGCGGCGCCGGCGACGGCGCTGTCGCGGCTGCTGGGGAGTCCGGCGAGCAGCAGCGCCGCCGCCGCCGAGGCGCCTTGCGGCACCCGCACGATGCGGCCCTCGACCGCGACGGGGATGGTCGCGGCGATGGTCGCGCCGGGGGCGTCAGCGCGCAGCCGGAACATCGAAGCGCGCGGCCGAAAAGGGCGCCAGCTGCGGGTCGAGCGCGCCGCGCGCGACCATCGGCGCGAACAGGTTGGCGTGCGCCCCGGCGAGCGTCACGCCGCTGTGGCAATTGGCGGTGAATGCGCCCGGGAAACGCCGGCTTTCGTCGTAGATCGGCAGCCCGTCCGGCGGCATGACGCGCAGCGCGGCCCAGGCGCGCACGATCTGCAATTCCGCGAGCCAGGGGAATGTCGCGACCGCGCGGCGCGCGATCTTCTGCATGATGTCCGGGCTCTGGCCGGTGTCGAAGCCGACTTCCTCTTCACTGCTGCCGAGGAGGATGCTGCCTTCCGGCGTCTGCCTGATGCTGCCGAGCGGGATCGGCCACGCCTTGGCGGTGCGCTCGGTGACGAGGATCTGGCCGCGCTGCGGCCGCACCGGCGCGCTGAGCCCGAAGACGGGCGCCAACGCCGCGTTGCCGAGCCCGGCGGCGAGCACGATTTTCGGCGCGACGAGCGTTTCGCCGCCGGCCGCGATGCGGAAATCCTGCGGCGCGGCCAGCGCCTCCGTCACCGTCGCCTTGGCGATGTAGCGGCCGCCCTTCGCCCTGAACGCCTGGTGCAGCGCATGAAACAGCGCCAGCGAATTGGCGTGTCCGTCATATTGCGTCCACGAGCCGCCGACGACGGCGGGGCCGAGGCCGGGCAGCATCGCCTTGAGCTCGGCATGGTCGAGGATCTTGTAGTCGAAGCCGAAATTGCCGGCTTCGCGCTGCATCTGCGCCATCATCGCGCGGCGCTTATCGAGCTCGTCGTCGCTGAGGCAAAGCTGCAGCCCGCCGCGCTGCTCGAGTCCCAGCGCCACTGCGGTATTTTCCTCGAGCTCGGCGGCGAGGGCCGGCCATTCCTTGGCCGAGGCGCGCGTCCAGCGCTGGTAATGCGGCGCGCCGAGCCCCTTGCTCTGCACCCACACCAGCCCGAAATTGCCGCGCGAGGCGCGATAGGCGATGTCGCCCTCGTCAATCAGCGCGACGCTGAGCCCGGCGCGCGCCAGCCCGTAGCCGATCGCGGTGCCGACCAGCCCCCCGCCGATCACGATCGCGTCGCAGCGCCGCATCTTCTCCGCCCGGCCGCGCCACAGCGGCCGGCGCGATCATAGAAAGCGCCGCGCCGGGCATAAAGGCCGATCTGCCGCTGGCGCGAAGACTTCTGGCGCGAAGACTTGCGGCGCTAGGCTTTAGCCGGCCGCCTGGTCGCTCATCGGCGGGCGCACCCATTTGCGCTTCAGCTTGTCCCACACCAGGGTCGGCAGCGGCGATTGCTGTATCGTCGCGACGTCGGGGCAGCGGGTTACCCCGCGTTCGGCGAGAAAGCGCTCGATCGCGCCCAATTCCGCGGTCCGCGGCAGGGCGCGGCAGCCCGGCCCGGAAGCGGCGGCGCGCGGCATCGCGCCATTGCTGAGTTCGTCGACGCTTTGCTGCAAGGATGGCGGCTGATGCGCGGCGGTGTTCGCGTCGAAGGCGGCCCGCAGGTTCTGCGCCAATTCGCCGGCTTGCTCGGCCACCGTGCCGCCGGCATCGAACTCGCCGGAATCGGCCGGCGGCTCGGATTGCGACGCGGCAAAGCCGCTGACCACATAGCCCTTGCCCCAGCGCGCCTCGATCTGCAGCGGCAGCAGGCGGCGCAGCTTGGTGATGAGGACGCGGATCGCGGTCGATTGCGGCTGATAGGGCCGCTCCTCGCCATAGAGGTGGCGGTAGAGCGTCTCGTGCGACACCAGCTCGCCCGGGGTGCGCGCCAGCCGTTCGAGGCCGCGCCATTCCATCGGCGTGAGGCGCACCGGCGCGCCGTCGACCGTGACGCAGCCCCTGTCCCAATCGATCCGCAGGCCCTGGCGCGGCGCCTCGGCGGCCGCCACCAGCGACAATTTGCTGCCGAGCGCGGCGCTCCAGCGGCGGGCCGCGTCGAGCCGCGGCGAGGCGGCGCCCTGCTCCCATTCGAGGAGCAGCGGCGCCTCGATGCCGCAGCGCTGGGCGAGATCCTTGAGGGACCACCCGAGCGCCTGCCGGCGCTGCACCAGATGCTCGATCAACGGGTCTTTGTGGATCACGTTCCAGGACCTCCGCGGCACCATCCCGGCGCGGGCATTCCCGCCGCCGGAAGGGATTATCCGCAGAAGCGCGACGCTAGCGTGTGACGCGGCTCACACGGCGAAAAATAATTCTTGAAATTTCTGCACCGATCAGGTCTGCGCGCCGAGCGCCTCGGGATCGTGGATCACAATTGCCCCCTTCTCGATCGCGATGATCCCGGAGCGCTTCCAATCCTGCAGGTGCTTGTTGACGCTTTCGCGCGAGCCGCCGACCAGTTCGCCGAGCGTGCGCTGCGAGATCTTGACCTCGATCGGCGCGGCTCCCGGCCGCTCGTCGACGTTTTCCCCGGCGAGCCGCAAGAGGACCTTGGCGATGCGCGCCGCCAGATCGAGGAAGGCCAGATCCTCGACCTGCTCGTTGGTGCGGCGCAGCCGCTCGCACAGCACGATCATCAGGTTGATGCACAGATCGGGGCGGCGTTCGAGCAGCGCCATCAGCGAACGGCGCGACACCACCAGGAGCTCGCAATCGGTCATCGCGGTGGCATCGGCGGTGCGTTCCTTGCCGTCGAGCAGCGCGATCTCGCCGAACACCTCGCCGGTGCGCATGATCGTCAGCACCATCTGCCGCCCGTCGGCCGAGGGCGAGCTGATGATGACGCGGCCCTTCAGCACCGCCATCATGCTGTTGCCGGGGTCGCCCTTGGCGAAGATGTGGGCGCCCTCGGCGTGGCGCGAGATCGTCGCGTGCGCGAGGATCGCGTCGGTCTCGGCGTCGCCGAGCGAGGCGAAGAGGCGGCTGCCGCGCAACACCTGCCGCTGTGAGGCGGTCGATCCGTGCATCGCAATGTCTCCCCCGTGTCGCGGCGTATTCGCCCCGTTGCAAGAATGAGGCGGGCGCATGATACAAGAAAGCCGGGGGTTAACGATCCTGAACCGATGAGCAGCGCTTCCGTCCGCTCGGTCCGCGAGCGCCCGTCGCCCAACCACGGCAGCCGCGGCGAGCCGCCCGACATGCGGCCGATCAATATGCTGGTGCTGCATTACACCGGCATGCAGAGCGCCGCGGCGGCGCTCGACCGGCTGTGCGACCCCGCCGCCCGGGTCAGCGCGCACTATGTCGTCGAGGAAGATGGCACGCTGTGGCGGCTGGTGCCCGAGGCGCGCCGGGCCTTTCACGCCGGCGTCTCGTGCTGGCAGGGCGAGCAGGATTTGAATTACGTGTCGGTCGGCGTCGAGATCGTCAACCCCGGCCACGAATGGGGCTACCGGGCGTTCCCGGAGGCGCAGATGGCGGCGCTCGAAGTGCTGTGCCGCGACATCCTCGCGCGCCATTCCATCCCCTCCTACCGGGTGGTCGGCCATTCCGACATCGCACCCGACCGCAAGAGCGACCCGGGCGAATTGTTCGACTGGCCGCGCCTGGCGCGTGCCGGCATCGGGCTGTGGCCGCCGCCATCGCCCGACGCGGCCGGCCAGCGCGGGCGCGGCGTCGGACTGGTGCAGCGAACGGGCGCCCTCGCCGACCTCGCCCGCATCGGCTATGGCGTCGTGCCCGGCAGCGAAGCGGTGGCGCTGGCCGCGTTCCAGCGCCGCTTCCGGCCGGAGCGCTGGGACGGCCTCCTCGACGGCGAAACCTGCCTGCGGCTGCGCCAGGTGAGGATGGCAGTCGAGGCGGCACAGGCCGCCGAGGCGCAGCGCCGCCACAGCCGCTTCAGCGGCCTACCGAGCAGCCGGCTCAATTGAGCCGCCGCTTCAGCGGCCAATCACGCAGCCGATTTAATTAAGCCGGCCGCGCGGCGGGCGGGTTTGCGGGCGGGCCGGCGGCCGCCGCGCCACCAATTGTCCGGCCTGGTGGTGCGCGATTTTCCAGGCGCCGTCCTCGCGCACGAAGAAATTGCTGGCGACCAGGGTCCCGCCGGCGAGTTCTTCTTCGCACACCACGAGCGCGGTATCGCCGTAGAGCAGCACTCGCTCGTCGTAGCAGGCGACGCGCGGCGCGTCCGGGTTGCCGAGGATGCTGCGCCAGCTGTCCATCACCGCCTCGCGGTCGGCCAGCGCCGGCCAGCCCGGATGGATGCAGGCGACCGCCGCGCGGCGCGCCCACAGCCGCTCCATCGCGTCGAGGTCGCGCCCGGTGAAGGCCCGGTAGAAGTCGAGATTGGCCGCGAGGACCCCGTCGCTGTCGGTCATGGCTGCCTCCGTTTGGGCGGCTCGCAGGATAGGCCGCGGCAGGGAGGATGCCCAGGGCTCAGGGAGGTGCCCGGATGCGGCCATGTCGCGGCCTGCCGCTTGGAGCGGCAACCATCTGCCTAAAATCGCGCCACTCGTGCTGCAGGCGGCGGCGCCGCCGCACTTTGCAGTCCCTGCCGCGGGGCTTGGCCTCGATCTTGCTGAATTTGCCGGGGCGCTTGGCCACCGCAGAATTTGAAGGGGGACTTCCCGATGTCATCCGAAGGCTTCACCATCGATCGCCGCCGGCTCGGTCTTCTCGGGCTGGGGCTCGCCGCCGCCGCCACCGGGGTGGGCGGCGCCTCCGGCGTTCTCCCGGAAATCGTGTCGCGGGCCAAGGCGGCGACCGCGCCCGAAACCGGACCGATCAAGGTCGGCATCCTGCATTCGCTCTCCGGCACGATGGCGATCAGCGAGTCGCCATTGAAGGACGTCATGCTGATGCTGATCGAGGAGCAGAACAAAAAGGGCGGCGTGATGGGCCGCAAGCTCGAGGCGGTGGTGGTAGATCCGGCCTCCAACTGGCCGCTGTTCGCCGAGAAGGCGAAGCAGCTCTTGTCGGTCGACAAGGTCGCGGCGGTGTTCGGCTGCTGGACCTCGGTGTCGCGCAAATCGGTGCTGCCGGTGTTCGAGCAGCTCAACGGCATCCTGCTTTATCCGGTCCAGTACGAGGGCCAGGAGTGCAGCCGCAACGTCTTCTATACCGGCGCGGCGCCAAACCAGCAGGCGATCCCGGCGGTCGACTATCTGATGAACCAGGCGGCGGTGACGCGCTGGGTGCTCGAAGGCACCGACTACGTCTACCCGCGCACCACCAACAAGATCCTCGAAGCCTATCTGAAGGCGAAGGGCGTCGCGCCGGCCGACATCATGATCAACTACACCCCGTTCGGCTATTCCGACTGGCAGGCCGAAGTCGCCAAGATCAAGGCGTTCGGCTCGGCCGGCAAGAAGACCGCGGTGGTCTCGACGATCAACGGCGACGCCAACGTGCCGTTCTACAAGGAGCTCGGCAACCAGGGCATCAAGGCGACCGACATCCCGGTCGTCGCGTTCAGCGTCGGCGAGCAGGAACTGGCCGGCATCGACACCAAGCCGCTGCTCGGCCATCTCGCCGCGTGGAACTATTTCCAGAGCGTCGACACGCCCTTGAACAAGGAAGTCGTCGCCGCCTTCAAGGCCTTCGCGAAGGACGACAAGCGCGTCTTCAACGACCCGATGGAGGCGCACTACATCGGCTTCAACATGTGGGTGAAGGCGGTCGAGAAGGCCGGCTCGACCGATCATGACGCGGTCATCGACGCGATGGTCGGCGTGTCGCATCCCAATCTCTCGGGCGATTATGCGACGATGATGCCGAACCATCATCTCTCGAAGCCGGTGCTGATCGGCGAAGTGCAGGGCAATGGCATGTTCAACGTGGTGTCGCAGACCCCGGGCCTCGTCGTGGCGCAGCCGTGGTCGCCCTACCTGCCGGAAAGCAAAAACCTGATCGGCGACTGGCTGCCGCCAATGTCGTGCGGCAATTACGACGTCGTCGCCGGCAAGTGCCTCGGGAACAAGAAAGCCTGAGAACTATGGGTAGGAGCGGCGCGGCGGCAGGCGGGCGGTTTTGGCGCTGCTGCTCGCGGGGGGCGATGGCCGCCGCGCTGCTCCTCTCGGTCCTGGCGCCGGGCGGGGCGCGGGCCGCCGGGTCTGAACCAGCCGACCCGTTCGCGGCCCTCGCGGCGACCAATTTCGACCTCGTCGCGCAGGGCGTGCAGGCGCTCGCGGTCTCGGGCAACCGGCGCGCCGCCGCGGTCATCGACGCGCTCAGGGACGGCAAGCTCTACGCCTGGAAGTGGCCGCGGCCGGACGCGCCCCTGTACATCCGCGCCGACCAGGGGTTTGTCGACGCGCGCAGCGGCGAGCCCTCCGCCGCGCCGCCGTCGCCGGTCAATTTGCGGCGGATCATCGTCAACGATTCGGTGCGCGCCGCGATCGAGCGGGCCGAGGCCGCGCTCGGCCTCTTCGCCGCCGAGCGGGCCCCGCGGCGCAAGGCGGCCGAGGCGCTGTTCCAGTCGGGCGACCCGGCCGCGCTGCCCTTGATCGAGCGGGCGCTGGCGAGCGAAAAGGACCCGGGCGTCGCCCGCGTGCTGCGCGAGGCGCGCGCCGTGGCGCTGCTCAAATCGGGCAGCACCGAAATCGCCGCCCGCATTGCTGCGGTGCACGAGGTGGCGGCCCGCGCCGACCTCGCGGCGCGCAACACGCTGGCGTCGCTCCAGGGGCAGCCGCCGCCGGTCGCGGCGGCGATCCAGGGCGCCATCCGCGACATCGACCAGCGGCTGCAGCTCTGGGGCCTCCTCGAAAACCTCTATTACGGCGTCAGCCTCGGCGCGGTGCTGCTGCTGGCGGCGGCGGGCCTGGCGATCACCTTCGGCGTCATGGGCGTCATCAACATGGCGCACGGGGAAATGGTGATGATCGGCGCCTACACGACCTTTGTCGTGCAGCACCTGGTCACCGCGGTGGCGCCGGCGCTCGAACCGGTCGGCCTCATTTTCGCGGTGCCGGCGGCGTTTGTCGCGGCGGGCCTCATTGGCGTCCTGATCGAGCGCAGCCTGATCCGCTTCCTCTACGGCCGGCCGCTCGAGACGCTGCTCGCGACCTGGGGGCTCAGCCTCATTCTGCAGCAGGCGGTGCGCAGCATCTTCGGCCCGACCAACCAGGACGTGACCTCGCCCGCCTGGATGAGCGGCTACCTGGAGCTGGGGGGCCTGACGCTGACGATCAACCGGCTGTGGATCATCCTCTTCGCCGCGCTGGTATTGGGCGCCCTGATGGCGACGCTGCGCTGGGGCGGGTTCGGGCGCAACATCCGGGCGGTGATGCAGAACCGCCGCATGGCGGCCGCGATGGGCATCAGGACGCCGTGGATCGACGCGCTGACCTTCGGCCTCGGCTCGGGCATCGCCGGGATCGCCGGCGTCGCCCTGTCGCAGATCGACAATGTCAGCCCCAACCTCGGGCAGAACTACATCGTCGACAGCTTTATCGTCGTGGTGGTCGGCGGCGTCGGCAATCTGTGGGGGACGCTATTGGGCGCGATGATCCTCGGCGTCGTCGACAAGTTCGTCGAGCCGTTTTTCGGCGCGGTCCTCGCCAAGATCCTCGTGCTGGTGCTGCTGATCCTCTTCATCCAGCGCCGCCCGCAGGGGCTCTTTCCGCCGAAGGGGCGGGCGGCGGAGGCGTGATGCATCCAGCGCGCTCTCTGCCGTCGACCCGACCGGGTCGGCCAGCGGATCCTCCCCCGCTTCGCGGGGGAGGTGGCGACCCCGGGCTTGACCCGGGGGAGCCGGAGGGGGCACACCCTGCGGTGGCGCAACTCCCGGGACCGACCGAGCGCCTTGGCCGCCGACGCTTGCACGCCCCCTCCACCATGCCGCGCATGGTTCCCCTCCCCCGCTGCGCGGGGGAGGAACCGGTTGGAGTTGCCGCGTGATGGGGGTCGACCGCACCACCGCGCTGACGCTCGGCTGCGTCCTCGGCGGCGCGCTGCTGCTCGCCTGCCTCAACCTGCTGGCGCCCGAGGCGAGCGCGCTGCATGTGCCCAATTTCGCGGTCTCGCTGGTCGGCAAATACCTCTCCTACGCGATCCTCGCGCTGGCGATCGACCTGATCTGGGGCTACGCCGGAATCCTCAGCCTCGGGCACGGCGCGTTCTTCGCGCTCGGCGGCTACGCGATGGGCATGTACCTGATGCGCGAGATCGGCGCGCGCGGCGTCTACGCCAACCCGGTGCTGCCCGATTTCATGGTGTTCATCGGCTGGAACAAGCTGCCGTGGTACTGGTACGGCTTCGACCATTTCTGGTTCGCGCTCGTCATGGTGGCCTTGGTGCCGGGGGTGCTGGCCTACGTCTTCGGCTGGTTCGCCTTCCGCTCGCGGGTCTCCGGCGTCTACCTGTCGATCATCACCCAGGCGCTGACCTATGCGCTGATGCTGGCCTTCTTCCGCAACGACATGGGGTTTGGCGGCAATAACGGGATGACCGATTTCAAGGACATCCTCGGCTTCCCGCTCAACCGCGAGAGCACTTCGGTCGGGCTGATGCTGCTGACCGCGCTGTTGTTGTCGGCGGCCTTTCTGGTGGCCCGCGCGATGACCCGCTCGCGCTTCGGCCGGGTGCTCGTCGCGGTGCGCGACGCCGAGCCGCGCACCCGCTTTCTCGGCTACCGGCCGGAATCCTACAAGCTCGTCGTGTGGGTCGTCTCGGCCGTGATCGCCGGGATCGGCGGCGCGCTTTACGTACCCCAGGTCGGCATCATCAACCCGTCGGAATTCGCCCCGGCCAACTCGATCGAGGCGGTGATCTGGGTCGCGGTCGGCGGCCGCGGCACGCTGGCCGGCGCGATCCTCGGCGCCGTCTTGGTCAATCTCGGCAAGACCTGGCTGACCAGCGCGCTGCCGGAAATCTGGCTGTTCGCGATCGGCGGCCTCTTCATCTTCGTCACGCTCTTCCTGCCGCGCGGCATCATTGGCCTCTTCGCGGCGCGCCGCCGGGAAGTCGGACCGGCGATCTCGGCCGCCGAGGAGGAGGGGGTCGCAGCGGCGGCCCCGGCTCCGGCGCGGGAGCTCACCGGATGAACGGCGACACGCTGCTCTATCTCGACGGCGTCACCGTGTCGTTCGACGGGTTCAAGGCGCTCAACGAATTGTCGCTGCTGCTCGAAGCCGGCGAGATGCGCGCCGTCATCGGCCCCAACGGCGCCGGCAAGACGACGATGATGGACGTCATCACCGGCAAGACGCGGCCCGACACCGGGCGCGTCGTGTTCGGCGCCGACACCGATCTGACGCGACTCGACGAGCCGGCGATCGCCCGCCTCGGCATCGGCCGCAAATTCCAGCGCCCGACCGTCTTCGAGCCGTTGTCGGTGCGCGACAATCTCTTGCTGGCGCTGGCCGGCGACCGCAGCCCGCGCTTTGCGCTATGGGCCCGTGAGAGCGCGGCCGAGCGCCAGCGTCTCGATGAGCTCCTGGCGACGATCCGGCTCGGCGCCGAAGAGGGCCGCCGCGCCGCCGATCTGTCGCACGGCCAGAAGCAGTGGCTGGAGATCGGCATGCTCCTGGCGCAGGAGCCGAAGCTGCTATTGGTCGACGAGCCGGTCGCCGGGATGACCGACGCCGAGACCGCCGAGACCGCGGACCTCCTGCGCGAGATCAACAAGACCCGCAGTGTCGTCGTCGTCGAGCACGACATGGCGTTCGTCCGCGCGCTCGGCGTCAAGGTCACCGTGCTGCACGAAGGCTCGGTCCTGGCGGAGGGCTCGATCGACACGATCCAGGACCATCCGCGCGTCATCGAAGTCTATCTCGGGCGCTGAGCGATGCTGACTTTGGTTCCCGCATCGCCCCCTCCACCATGGTTCGCATGGTCCCCCTCCCCCGCGTTGCGGTGGAGGAACAAGGCTCCTCCCCTGCGAAGCGGGGGAGGTGGCGACCCCGGTCTTGATCCGGGGGAGCCGGAGGGGGCGCAGTTGCCAGAGATGGAACGTTCGCATGCTCTCGGTTGAAGGGGTCGATCTCTACTACGGCGCCAGCCGGGCGCTGCGACGTGTCAGCCTGACCGCCCGGCGCGGCGAAGTCACCTGCATCCTCGGCCGCAACGGGGTCGGCAAGACGAGCCTCCTGCGCGCGATCTTCGGGCTCAACCCGATCCGCTCCGGCAGTATCCGCTGGGACGAGCACGAGCTGACCCAGCTGCCGCCCTACCAGCGAGCCCGCCTCGGCCTCGCGCTGGTGCCGCAGGGCCGCGAGATCTTTCCCCGCCTCACGGTCAGGGAAAACCTCGAAACCGGGTTTTCGGTATTGCCGCGCAAGCTGCGCCACATCCCGGACGAGATCTTCACGCTGTTCCCGGTGCTGAAAGACATGCTGGGGCGGCGCGGCGGCGATCTCTCGGGCGGCCAGCAGCAGCAGCTGGCGATCGGCCGCGCCCTGGTGTTGCGGCCGCGGCTCCTCATCCTCGACGAGCCGACCGAGGGCATCCAGCCGTCGATCATCAAGGATATCGGCCGGGTCATCGCGCAGCTCGCGGCGCGCGGCGACATGGCGATCCTCTTGGTCGAGCAATATTTCGAATTCGCCCGCGATCTCGCCGCTTCCTATGTCGTGATCGAGCGCGGCGAAGTCGTGCTGAGCGGCCGCCAGAACGAGATGGACGAGCCGGCGGTGCGCGCCTTCCTGACCGTCTGAGGGGCGGCGCGCCCCGGAAAATTAACCCGATATCGTTCCGCGCGCCGGCGGCATAGGCTGGCCGCCGCAGGAGCCTAGCCGCAGCGGAATCGGGGCGCCGATGGACGACGCACAACAGGAAGTCATCGCGTTTCTGCGAAATCCCTCGTCCTACCCTCCGGCCACCGGGCCGGTCGAGGTGATCGAGACGCATGCCTCCCTGGTATTCCTCGCCGGCCGGCGCGCCTATAAGCTGAAGCGCGCGGTCAAATACCCCTACCTCGATTTCTCGACGCTGGCGCGGCGCCGCGCCGCCTGCACCGCCGAACTGCGGCTCAACCGCCGCACCGCGCCCTCGCTTTATCTCGAGGTGCGGGCGATCAGCCGCGCGGCCGACGGCGCGATCGTCTGGGGCCGCCCGCCGGGGGCCGGCGAGCCGCTCGATTTCGTCGTCGTGATGCGCCGCTTCGAGCAAGGGGACCTGCTCGACAACGTGGCGCGGGCGGGCCGCCTGTCGGAGCCGGTGCTCTACGCACTTGCCGCCCATGTCGCGGCCTTCCACGCCAAGGCGCAGGCGCGCCCCGAGCACGGCGGCGCCGCGGCGATGCGTGCGGTGGCCGAAGAAAATTTCGCGGTGCTGCGCGCGTCGCGCGCGGCCGGCTTCGCCGAGGGCCAGGTCGAGCGCCTCGCGGCGGCGGTGGCGGACGAACTGTCGCGGCACGCAGCGCTGCTCGACCGCCGCCGGGCCGCCGGCCGGGTGCGCCGGGTGCATGGCGATCTTCACCTGCGCAACGTCTGCCTCGTCGACGGCAAGCCGCTGCTCTTCGACTGCATCGAATTTTCCGAGGACATCGCGACGGTCGACACGCTCTACGACCTCGCCTTCCTGTTGATGGACCTCGATCATTCGGGCCACCCCGCCTTCGCCAATCTGGTGCTCAACCGCTACCTCGATTTGAGCGAGGAGGATGACGGCCTCGCGCTCTTGCCGCTCTTCCTCTCGCTGCGGGCGGCGATCCGCGCCCACGTCACCGCGACGATGGCCGAGCACGGCTGGGGTGGCGGCGATCCCTCGGCTGCCCGCGCCGAGGCGCGGCGCTATCTCGCCGAAGCCGAGGCGGTATTGGCGCCGCAGCCGGCCCGGCTGGTCGCGATCGGCGGGCTGAGCGGCAGCGGCAAGTCGACCGTGGCGGCGGCGCTTGCCGCGGCGCTCGGGCGGCGGCCCGGCGCCCGCGTGCTGCGCAGCGACGTCCTGCGCAAGCTGCGCCTCGGCGAGGACCCGGAGAGCCCGCTGCCGCCGGCGGCCTACACGCCGGAGGTGACCGCCCGGGTCTACCGCGATCTGTGCGAGCGGGCGGCGGCGGCGCTCGACGCTGGCTGGCCGGCGGTGATCGACGCGGTCGCGCTGCGCGAAGAGGAACGCCAGGCCTTTGCCGCGGTCGCCGCGGCGGCCGGGGTGCCGTTCACCGGGCTGTGGCTCGAGGCGCCGCGGGCGACGCTGCGCGCCCGCCTGGTGGCCCGCCGCGGCGACGCGTCGGACGCCTCGCCCGAGGTGCTGGCCGAGCAGCTGGGCCGCGACCCGGGGCCGCTTCAATGGCTGCGCCTCGACGCCAACGGCGATCCCGCCGCGACGCTCGCGGCGGCGCGTCGCGCGCTCCTACACTGAGCGCCGCCCTATTGCCGCTTTCGCGCGGCCGGCCGATAGGCTAGTGAACGCCGCATCGCCCGCCACGGAGGTTCGCCGCCATGCGTCGCACACCCCTCTTTGCCGCCGCCCTGTCGGCGCTGCTGCTCGCCGTCGCGACCCCCGCCGTCGCAGGCTACGGCGCCCTGGCCCACGATAGCGCGTCCGGCAAGTTCGGCTTGAGCTGGGATAAGCCGACCCAGAAGGACGCCGATGCGGCGGCGATGAAGGATTGTGTGGAAAGCGCCTGCAAGATCATCTTCCGCACCCACCCACACCAGTGCGGCGCCGTCGCGACCAGCGAAAAAGAAGGCAGCACCGCTTGGGGCGGCGGGGTGAAGGGGACGCGCGAGGCGGCCCAGCTCGGCGCCATGCAGGATTGCCAGAAACATACCTCCGGCCAGTGCAAAGTGCGCGCGAGCGGGTGCAACCGCTAGCCCCGGCTGGCGTTTACCGTAGGTTCGGGGTTTGTGGGGCGAGGATGCAGCGGGCGGTCAGGATATTCGCGGCGCCGGCCGCGATCGTCATGGGGCTGGCGCTGGCTGCGCCGGCATGGGCCGGGTTCGGCGCCGTCGCCTACGACCAGAACACCCAGAAATACGGCGCCAGCTTCGACCAGCCGACCCAGTCGCAGGCGTTCGAGGCGGCGCTCAGGCAATGCGCCAGCAAGGATTGCCGGGTGCATCCGGTCGAGCCGAAGGGCTGCGGCGCCCTGGCGATGAGCGTGAAGGACAAGGCGTGGGGCGGCGCCGACCGGCTCACCCTCGACGACGCGCAACACGACGCGGTCGTCCGCTGCCAGGCGCACACCAAGGCGGGCGACTGCACCGTGCGCGCCTCCGGCTGCAATAAATAATCCTGGAAGTAATCGACGGCGGTTCAGGTCCCGATCGCCAGCGGGCTGGCGAGCTTGCGCAGCAGCGCGGTGACCGAGAGCGGCGTCAGGCGGCCGGTTTTCGGGTTGTCGAGGCTCGGCACGTTCTCGATCTGCATCGCGAGGCGGGCGGCATCGGCCTCGACTTCGATCCGGTGGATGTTGCGGTCGATCGCCGGATCGGCCCAGATCTCGATCGTCGTGCGGTCGGGGCCGATGCCGGCCAATGCCAGCGCCGCGGCGACATTGACGTTGGCCGGAAAGCCGCGCGCCGCCTCGCGCGCGCTGCCCGTGAAGACGCAGAGCGGCGCCGAAATGCCGCTGACGCTGATCCCGTGCTCGATCAGGTAAGGCGCGCCGTCGAGCCCGGCCGGCGGCTTCCGGGTGATCATGTGGACCCGGCCGATCTCGCCCTGCGCCGCCGCCTGCACTGCGTCGAGGCCCAAGAGCGCGCCGGTCGGCACCAGGATGCGGCCGCCGTGGCGCCGCGCCAACTCCACCAGGTCGAAATTGTCGAGGAGCGCGCCGCACGACAGCACGATGAGGGTGCGCCCCCGCGCCAGCGCCGGCTCGGCGATGTCGCGCAAATGCGCCGCCGGGGCGCATTCGACGACGATTTCGGCATTATCGCCAAGCCGGGCGAGCGGCAACACCGGCACCGGCCGCGCAAAGCCGGCCAGCGCCCGCTCGGCCCGGGCGACATCGCGGGCCGACACCGCCGCCAATTCGAGGCCGGCGATGCCCGCTTGCGGTGGATTCCGGTCGAGATGCGCGGCGACGATTTTGCCGATCGCGCCGAACCCGGCGATCGCGACGCGCTGTGCCATCCGCCCTCCGCCACCCTTTCTCGGCGACTGCCCCCGCGATAATGCCAGCGCGGCGCCCTTTGGCGAGCGGAAAATCGCGTCAGCAGAGGCTGCGCAGCTCGGCGCGCAACGGCTCGCCGTCGGCCGCGAGGCGGCGGCCGATCGCGGCATGCTCGGCCTGCCAGACCGGCAGCGCCGCGGCGAGCGCGGCCCGCCCGGAGGGCGTCAGGACGAGGCGGCGGCCGCGCCGGTCGGCGGGGTCGACCGTGATTTCGACGAGGCCGCGGCGCGCCAGCGGCTTCAAGGCGGCGGTCAGCGTCGTGCGGTCCATCGCGAGGAGCGCCGCGACGCGGCCGATCGCGGGCGGTTCGGGCCGGTTCAGCGCCATCAGCAGCGAAAACTGGCCGTTGGTCAGCCCGAAGGCGCGGAACGCCTCGTCGAAATGCCGCGCCACGGCGCGCGCCGCGCGCTGCAGATGGAGGCAGAGGCAGGTGTCGCGGACCCTGAGCGTCGTCGCGAAGGAAGGTGCTTTGGGGTTTGACATGCTGAAATTATGTTGATATCAACGTATGAAGTCAAGGCCATACCGCGCACGAGGAGGAGCGGTGCCGACGGTCATCTTCACCCCGGCGTTGCGGCGCTTCCTGCGGGTGCCCGAGGCGCGGGTCGGGGGCGCCACGGTCGGCGCGGCGCTCGCCGCGGTCTTCGCCGAGCACCCGGCGCTGCGCGGCTATGTGCTCGACGATCAGGGGGCGCTGCGCCGGCACGTCGCGGTCTACGTCAACGGCGCGGCGGTGCGCGACCGCGCCGGGCTCGGCGATGCGGTTGGCCCGCGCGACGAAATCTACGTTTTCCAGGCATTGACCGGCGGATAGGGGAGCAGGGGATGGCGCAACGCCTCTATGTCGGGACCCGCAAGGGTCTCTTCGAACTGGCGCCCAAAGACCGCGGCTGGGACATCGCCGCGACGCATTTTCTCGGCGATCCGGTGACCGCGGTATTACAGGACGGCGAGGCGCTCTATGCGGCGCTCGACCTCGGGCATTTCGGCGCCAAGCTGTGGCGCCGCGACGGCGCCGGCGCGTGGCGCGAACTGCCGGCGCCGGCCTTTCCGGCCAAGCCCGCCGATGTCGCCGACGACCCGCATCCCTGGTCGCTCGGCACGATCTGGGTGCTCGAAACGGGCGGCGTGCCCGGGCGCCTGTGGGCCGGCACGATGCCGGGCGGCCTCTTCCGCTCGGAGGATGGCGGGGAAGCCTGGTCGCTCAACGAGGCGCTGTGGCGGATGCCCGAGCGCCGCCAGTGGCAGGGCGTCGCCGGCGGCGAGCAGCCCGGCATCAATTCGGTGCTGGTCGACCCGCGCGACCCCGACGACATCCGCATCGGCGTCTCGACCGCCGGCATGTGGGCGAGCCGCGACAGCGGCCTCTCGTGGCGCATCATCAACCGCGGCATGTACAACGAATACATGCCGCCCGAATTGCGCGAGACCCCGATCGCGCAGGACATCCACCGCCTCTCGCGCTGCGCCGCGCGGCCCGACGTGGTGTGGTGCCAGCATCACAACGCAGTCTTCCGCTCGGAGGATGGCGGCGCAAGCTGGGATGAGCTGACGGCGATCCGCCCGGCGAAATTCGGCTTCGCGGTCGCGGCCCACCCGCGCGATCCCTTGACCGCGTGGTTTGTCCCGGCGGTCAAGGACGAGCGGCGCTTCGCGGTCGACGCCCAGATCGTCGTCGCGCGCACCAATGACGGCGGCGCGAGCTTCGAGGTGCTGCGCCGCGGCCTGCCGCAGCGCCATGCCTACGATCTGGTGTGGCGGCACGCGCTC
>DATGFP010000145.1:0-14626 GCA_035309005.1 Allostellaceae bacterium
ATCGAGAATTGCGAGGTAACGGCGATCGGCGTCACGCGCGGCCGGGTCACCGGCGTCGAGACCAGCCGCGGCAGGATCGCCGCCGACAAGGTCGCGATCTGCGCCGCCGGACACAATTCGGTCGTCGCGGCGATGGCCGGCCTGCGCCTGCCGTTGCAGAGCCATCCGCTGCAGGCGCTGGTGTCGGAGCCGGTAAAGCCGGTTCTGGGATGCGTCGTCATGTCGGGCGCCGTGCATGTCTATGTCAGCCAGAGCGACAAGGGCGAACTGGTGCTCGGCGCCGGGATCGATGCCTACAATTCCTACGCGCAGCGCGGCTCGTTTCACCTGATCGAGGGGCAGATGGCGGCGCTCCTCGAACTCTTCCCGATTTTCTCGCGCCTCCGCATGCTGCGCAGCTGGGCCGGCATCGTCGACGTCGCGCCCGATGCCTCGCCGATCATCGGCAAGCTGCCGGTCGCCGGGCTCTATCTCAACGGCGGCTGGGGCACCGGCGGGTTCAAGGCGACCCCCGGCGCCGGCTGGGTCTTTGCCCACACGATCGCCCATAACGCGCCGCACCCGCTCGCGGCGCCGTTCGCGCTGGAGCGCTTCACCACCGGCGCCCTCGTCGACGAGCACGCCGCCGCCGCGGTGTCGCACTGAAATGCGCCAGGCCCTGCCCAACCCGTCCGCTCACCCCACACCGCATTCCCGGCGAAAGCCGGGACCCATTTTTCAGCCCTTCCGGACGCTGCCTGGTGGGTCCCGGCTTTCGCCGGGAATGCGGCTGGGTAAATTGCGCCCCTCCGCGGGGCGGCGGCGATGCTGCTGATCCCCTGCCCGTGGTGCGGGCCGCGCGACGAAGTGGAGTTTCGCTACGGCGGGGAAGCACATATCGCGCGGCCGGCCGAGCCCGACGCGCTCGACGATGCTGAATGGGCCGAATACCTCTACATGCGCGCCAACCCGAAGGGCATTCTCGCCGAGCGCTGGGTGCACGCTCAGGGCTGCCGGCGCTGGTTCAACCTCATCCGCGACACCGCCTCGCACCGGATCATCGCCGCCTACCGGATCGGCGATTTGCCGCCGGGCCGCCGCGCGCCGCCGTGACCCAGCCCTTTCGCCTCGCGTCCGGCGGCGCCATCGACCGCGGCCGGGTCTTCCGCTTTCACTTCGACGAGCGGCGCCTCGAAGGCCACCCCGGCGACACGCTCGCTTCGGCGCTCCTCGCCAACGGCGTGCGCCTCGTCGCGCGCAGCTTCAAGTACCACCGCCCGCGCGGCATCTTCTCGGCCGGCGCCGAGGAGCCATCGGCGCTGGTCCGGCTGGAGGATGGCGGCGACGCCGAGCCCAACCGCCGGCCGACCGAGATCGCGCTCTACGACGGCTTGCGCGCGGCGAGCCAGCACGCCTGGCCGAGCCTCCAATTCGATGCCGCGGCGCTGGCCGGCGGCGTTGCCCCGCTGCTGCCGGCCGCGTTCTACTACAAGACCTTCATCCGGCCGCGCGGCCTATGGATGGCGGCGTGGGAGCCATTGCTGCGCCGCATGGCCGGGCTGGGCCGCGCGCCGGCGCTGCCCGACCCGGCGCGCTACGACAAGCGGCACGCCCATTGCGACGTCCTGGTGGTCGGCGGCGGCCCGGCCGGGCTCGCCGCCGCGCTCGCCGCCGGCCGCACCGGCGCGCGGGTGATCCTCGCCGACAGCGACACCCTCTTCGGCGGCGCGCTGTTGCGGCGAGCCTACCGGATCGGCGACCAGGGCGGCGCGGCCTGGGCGGGGTCGGCGGTCGCCGAGCTCGCGGCGCTGCCCGAGACGCTTCTGTTGCCGAATACCACCGTGCTCGGCCGCTACGACGACAATTACCTGGTCGCCGCCGAGCGGGTCGGCGAGCTCTTGGGCCGCTTGAGCCCCGGCGCCCCCGCAGGCCTGCCGCGCCAGCGCCTCTGGCACATCCGCGCGCGCCGCGTCGTCCTCGCCAGCGGCGCCCTCGAGCGCCCGCCGGTCTTTGCCGGCAACGACCGGCCCGGGATCATGCTGGCCGGCGCGGCCGAGACCTATCTCCACCGCTACGCCGTCGCACCCGGCAGCCGCGCCGTGCTGTTCGCCAACAATGACGCCGCCTACAAGGTGGCGCAAGCGCTGGAAGCCGCCGGCGTCGCGGTCGCGGCAATCGTCGACCCGCGCCCAGAGGCGGGCGCGGCGGCGCGGCGCCAAGCCGGCGGCATCCCCGTTCATTTCGGCAGCGTCGTCGCCGGGACGACGGGGCGCGCCGGATTGCGCCGGGTCAGGCTGCGGCGGCTCGATGCCGGCGGTGGCGGCGGCAGAGCGATCGAGTGCGACCTCCTCGCGGTGTCGGGCGGCTGGACCCCGACCCTGCAGCTTTACGCGCAGGCGCGCGGCCGGCTGCGCTTCGACCCGCGCCTCGTCGCCTTCGTCCCCGCCACCGAGGATGCCGAATCCGGCGCGATCGAGTGCGCCGGTGCGGCGCGCGGCAGCTTCGCGCTCGCCTCTTGCCTCGGCGAGGGCGCCGCCGCCGGGGCGCGCGCCGCCGCGCTGTGCGGCTTTGCCGCCGGCGCGCCGCTCGCCTTCCCGGCAACCGCCGAGGACGATGATGCCGAGGCGCCGACCGGCCCGCTCGCGCCCGCGCTCTCGCGCCGCGCCGCGCGCCGCGCCTTTGTCGACCTCCACAACGACGTGACCGCCGCCGACATCGCGCTCGCCGCGCGCGAGGGCTACGGCGCGGTCGAGCATTTGAAGCGCTACACGACGCTCGGCATGGGCACCGACCAGGGCAAGACCGGCAACCTCGCCGGCCTCGCGCTGCTCGCCGCCGCGGCCGGCCGCGAGATCGCCGCCGGCGGCACGACGAATTTCCGGCCGCCCTATGTGCCGGTCGCCTACGGCCTCCTCGCCGGGCGCGAGCGCGGCCCGCTCGCCGACCCGGTGCGGCTGACCCCGATGCACCCCTGGCACGAGCGCGCCGGCGCGCTCTTCGAGGATGTCGGGCAATGGAAGCGGCCGCGCTATTACCCGCGCCCGGGCGAGGCGATGGCGGAAGCGGTCACTCGCGAATGCCTCGCCGCGCGCGACGCGGTCGTGCTCTACGACGCATCGAGCCTCGGCAAGATCGAGGTCCGTGGGCGCGACGCCGGGCGCTTTCTCGACCGCATCTACATCAACCGCTGGCAGAACCTCGCGGTCGGGCGCTGCCGCTACGGCGTCATGTGCCGCGACGACGGCATGGTGTTCGACGACGGGGTCGGCGCCCGCCTCGCCGCCGAGCGCTTCCTCCTGACGACGACGACCGGCAATGCCGGCGCGGTCATGGACTGGCTGGAGGAATGGGCACAGACCGAATGGCCGCAGCTTGAAATCTTCTGCACCGCGGTTACCGAGGAATGGGCCAACGCGACGCTGATCGGCCCCCGCGCCCGCGAGGTGCTGGCGGCGCTGGCGCCGCAGCTCGCGCTCGCGCCCTCCGCCTTCCCGTTCATGAGCGTGCGCGAAGCGGAGGTCGCCGGCATCGCGGCGCGCATCTGCCGCGTCAGCTTCTCGGGCGAACTGAGCTACGAGATCAACGTGCCGGCCGATTACGGCTTGCCGCTGTGGGAGCTTCTCTGCGAGGCCGGCGCAGCCTACGGCATCGCCGCTTGCGGCACCGAGGCGATGCACGCGATGCGCGCGGAAAAGGGCTACTTCATCGTCGGCCAAGAAACCGACGGCTCGGTGACGCCCCTCGATCTCGGGCTCGGCGCGATGCTGGCGCACGACAAGGATTTCCTCGGCCGGCGCTCGCTGCGGCGCAGCGACACCGCGCGCCCCGGCCGCAAGCAGCTGGTCGGCCTCTTGCCCGACAACCCGAGCGAAATCCTCCCCGAGGGCGCCCCGCTCGTCGCGCAGTTGGGCGGCACCCCGCCGGTGCCGATGATCGGCCACGTGACCTCGAGCTATCACGGCGCGCGGCTCGGCCGCAGCTTTGCCCTCGCGCTGGTCGAAGGCGGGCGCTCCCGCCACGGCGAGCCGGTATGGGCGCCGCTCCCCGACCGCATCGTCGCGGCGCGTCTCTGCCCGCCCCTCTTCTACGACATCGACAACCGCCGCCGCGATGGCTGAGGAGCGCCGCTCGCCCTTCGCCGGGCTGCTGCCGTTTGCCTTGGCGAACGGCGCGCTGAGCCTCGCCGAGGCGCCCGCGCTTGAGCAGATCGGGGTGCGGGTCAAGCCGCCGGCGCCGGCCTATCTGGGCGGCGTGCCGCTGCCGCTCGAAGCCAACCGGGTCGCGACGATGCGCCAATTGCGCACGCTCTGGCTCGGCCCCGACGAATGGCTGGTGACGGCGCCGCGCGGCACCACGCCCGACCTCATGGGACGCCTCGCGCGGGCACTGGCCGGAAGGCACGCCGCGGTCACCGATTTGTCGGCGAGCCGCGCGGTGATCGAGATCAGCGGGCCCAGCGCCCGTGCGCTCTTGGAAAAGGGCTGCGGCCTCGACCTGCATCCGCGCGCCTTCGCCCCGGGAAGCTGCGCCCAGACGCTATTCCTGCGGCTGCCGGTCATCATCGACCAGGTCGCGGCGGCGCCCTCCTACCGGCTCTTCGCCCCGCGCTCGGCGGCGCGCTGGCTCGCGCTGGCGCTGATCGACGCCGCCGCGGAATTCCTCGTCGCGACCTGAGCGCGGTTCAGACCGCCCCCTTCGCGCGCAGCCCGGCGATCTCGCGCTCGTCGTAGCCGAGTTCGCGCAATATTTCGTCGGTGTGCTGGCCCTGGTCGGGGGTCGGGCGCAGCCGGGCGGGCTGCGGGGAAGCACTCATGTGGATCGGCTGCCCGACGATGTCGAACGTGCCCAATGTCGGGTGATCGACCGGCCGGCGGATCCCGAGATGCTTGACCTGCGGGTCGGCGAAGGTCTGGTCGATCGTGTTGATCGGGCCGCACGGCACCCCGGCCTTGTTGAGCTGCGTGACCCAGAACTCGCTGGGCTTCGAGCGCACCAGATCGTTGAGATGCGCGATCAACGCCGCGCGGTTCTTGGCGCGCAGCGGCACGGTCGCGAAATCGGGGTTGCTCGACAATTCCCTGTCGCCGGCGACTTCGCAAAACCGCTTCCACAGATTGTCGCCCGAGGCGGCGATGTTGATGTAGCCGTCAGCCGTCTGGAACATGCCGGTGCCGGGCGAGGTCGGGTGAAAATTGCCCTCCTGCTTCGCGACTTCGCCCTTCATCGTGTAGCGCGAGGCCTGGAAGTCGAGCATGAAGATCTGCGCTTCCAGGAGCGAGGTATGCACCCACTGCCCCTCGCCGGTGCGCTCGCGCGCCAAGAGCGCCAGCGTGATGCCGTTGGCCAAGAGGAGCCCGGCCGAGGTGTCGTTGATCGCGATGCCGACGCGGACCGGCCCCTGCCCCGGTATCCCGGTGATCGACATCAGGCCCCCCATGCCCTGGGCGATCTGGTCGACCCCGGGGCGCCCCTCGTAGGGGCCGTCCTGGCCGAACCCCGAGATCGAGCCGTAGACGATGCGCGGGTTGATCTTCTTCACCGCCTCGTAATCGACGCCCAGCCGGTGCTTGACAGTCGACTTGAAATTCTCGACCACGACATCGGCCTTCGCCGCCAGCTGAAAGAAGATCTTTTTTCCCTCCGGCGTCTTCAGATCCAGCGACAGCGAGCGCTTGTTGCGGTGCAAATTCTGGAAATCGGGGCCGTCGCGGCGGCTGCCGGTGGCGTCGGTATGCTCGCCCGGCATCTCGATCTTGATGACGTCGGCGCCCCAATCTGCGAGCTGGCGCACCGCGGTCGGGCCGGCCCGGTGGGCGGTCAGATCGATGACGGTAAAGCCGTTGAGCGGCAACGAAGGCGTCGGCATTTGCGGTGTCTTTCGGTTGCGTTGGGCGGCGGACATCTTACCGGCCCTGGGCCTCGGGCGCCATCGTCGCGCTCCGCGGTCCTTCCCGATTTGCCCGGTCGCTGATACGCGTGCTTTAAGAACGAGCGTTGACAGCGCGCTCCGTGGGGGGACCGAACATCTGCCATGACCGAACCGTTGGAGGCCGCGGCCGTCCTGCTGGTCCTGCTGGGCAGCAGCGTACTTGGGCTGATCGTTCAACCGTATCTATCGGATCGGCATCGGAGCCGCGAGACGATGGATCTCGTCCGGCTTGTTGTCGCGATGCTCGTGACGTTTACCGCCCTGGTGCTCGGAATGCTGACCACGTCGGGCAAATCCTCGTTCGACAAGATTGACAGCGGCATGAAAAGCTTTGCCGCCGCGCTCATTCAACTCGACCAGTCGCTTCGTCAATATGGCAGCGAAACCGAGCCGGCGCGCGGGCAGCTGCGCAGCTACACCGCCGCGGTGATCGCGAGTACATGGGTCGACGAGGCGAAACCTGCCGGCAACTACTACCCGCAGGATTTGCCGCAGGGTATGTCCGAGAGTGTGGTCCTGGGCAACAAACTGGCCCGGGTCGGGCTGATGATCCGCCAGCTGGAGCCCCAGGATGCGATGCACCGCCAGCTCGCGGCCGACTGCATTCAACAATTCGACCAGCTGGTTCAGGGACGCTGGCAGCTGATCGAGGACGGCGGCGACGGCGTGATTTCGGCGCCGTTCGCGGCCGTTGTGCTGTTCTGGCTGGCGATCGTGTTTGCCAGCTTTGGCCTCAACGCACCGCGCAACCTGCTCGCCGGCGTTACGATAGCGCTGGCAGCAATCTCTATTGCCTCGGTGATCTATTTGATCCTGGACCTGGATTCGCCGTTCAGCGGGGTTATCGCGGTGCAGAGCCAGGCGATGCGCGGCGCTCTCGCCCATCTGAGCCGGTAGCTGCCATCGCGAAAGCCCCTCCTCGCGCAGCTGTCGCCGGTGCGCCGGGTCTGTCACAATAGCGCCGATCCGTGCTCAATCGCGAAAGGCACCGCCATGCATCATTTCGGCGTCCTCATTCCGTCGACCAACACCACGGCGGAACTCGAATACAGCCGCCATCTGCCGCCGGAATGGCAGGCGCATTACGCCCGCATGGCGACCAGCAGCGCCAACAAGACGCCGTTCGCGCCGCCGAAGGACGAGGATGTCGATTACCAGGCCAAGCTGCTCGGCACCGCGCGGGTCGAGATCGTCTTTCTGCTGCAGACTTCGGCGAGCCTCTTTGCCGACGGCTACTGCGTCGACGTGTGCCGCCGCATCAGCGCCGCCGCCGGGGTTCCTTCGTTCACCTCGGCGATGGCGATCGGGGAAGCGGTGGGGGCGCTCGGCGTCCGGCGCATCGCGCTGGTCTCGCCCTATTCCGAGCCGGTCAACGCCAGCGCCAAGCGCTATTACGAGAGCCGCTACGGCCTCTCGGTGGTCGCGCTCGAAGGCTTCGCGGCGACCGATTCCTATGCGATCGGCCAGCTCGGCCCGGAAAACGCACGCGACGCCTTCGCGCGCATAAACCGGCCCGAGATCGAAGCCTTCGTGGTGCCCGGCGGCAATTTCCCGACGATGGCCTCGATCGAGGGCTGGGAAGCCGAGTTCGGGAAACCGGTCGTCACCACCAACCAGGCCGCGCTGTGGGCGGTGCGCCAGCGCCTCGGCAGCCGCGACCGCTTTTCCGGCGTCGGCCGGCTGCTTGGATAGGCGCCGCCTAGGAAGCGGAGCCGCCGCGGGTAAAAACCCGGTCGGCGGTGCGGCCGATCATACCCGTCATCGCCGCGTCGAAGCCGCCGGCGACGACGCCGCCGATGACCGGCACGAACCTGCCGAGCCGCGCCGCGCCCGACCCGGCGACGCACACCGCCGGCACATTCGCGGCGTGCCGCGCCTTCTTGAACAGCACCGGCGACACCCAGCCGGCGCCGTCGCGCGCGAGGCGCGTGCCAAAGCGCACCCCGGCATCCTTCACCGTGTCGGCTGCCTTGGAGCCGGTCAGGCAGGCGAGCGCCAGGGCGCGCACCTCGGCGCTCCCGGTATCGTGGCCGCGCAGCTGGGCGATCGCCGCGATCAGCCGCGCCTGGATGAAGAGCGCGCTGGCGATATTGGCCGAGAGCGCCGCCGGCAGCACGACAAACCCGCCGCAGCCGGTCAAAAACCCGGCGGCGCCGGCGACCCCGCTCTGCCACTTGATCAGCGCCGCGACAGCTTCGTCGGTGGTGGCATGCCGGGCGCCATAGCGCGCCGCCAGCGCCGCGGCGCCGTCGAGCCCGGGCAGGCCCTCGACCGCCTTGCCCCAGGCCCAGTCGAACCCCTGGCGCAAACTCGCGGCGAGCGCCGGCCGGGCGCGCTCGGCCCCTTGCCGCGCCCAGTTCCGCGCGCTACCCGCTGCCGTGGCGATCGATTGCATCGCGCTGATGTGGGCATTGCGCCGCGCCCCGGCAATCGCCTCTCTGGCATCGCGCGCGACCTCGGGTAGGATGCGGCAAATCATGGAGGACGCGCCGATGCTCTTTACCTGCCGACCGGAGGGGGCGCCGATCCCCGGCCGTTTCCCGGGGCCGATGCACGCCCGCGGCAAATGGTTCACGATCGACATCCATTGCCACGTCACGACCCCCAAGGCCGAGGAGATGGTCGCGGGCTCCGGCCTCGAAAACTGGCAGCCGCGCCACCATTTCGCCAATGAGTTGACGCGCCAGGTCAACCGCGAGCAATCCGCCCGCACCCGCGTGCAGGGCACCACGGTCGAGGTGCGGCTCGCCGACATGGATCTGATGGGGATCGACATCCAGGCGATCACCCCCTCGCCGGCTCAGACCTATTACAGCGCGCCGCCCGAGCTCGGGATCGCCACCGCGCGGGTCATCAACGACAACCTCGCCGACATCTGCGCGCGTCATCCGGACCGCTTCGTCGGGCTCGGCACGGTGCCGTTCCAGGCGCCCGAACTCGCACTCGCCGAACTCAACCGGCTGCACAAGTCGCTCGGGCTGCGCGGCATCGAGATCGCCACCAACGTCGCCGGCGCCGACCTCTCGGAAGAGCGTTTCCGCCCGATTTTCGCGCGCTGCGAGGAACTGGGGCTGACGATCTTCATGCATCCCACGGGCTTTCCCGAGGCCAGCCGCTTCCGCGACCATTACCTCACCAACGTCATCGGCAACCCGCTCGATTCAACGGTCGCGGTGCATCACCTGATCTTCGGCGGCGTCCTCCACCAGCACCCCAACCTGAAGCTCGTATTGGCGCATGGCGGCGGCTATCTGCCGGCCTATTCCGGCCGCATCGACCACGGCGCCGCGGCCCGCCCCGACACCTGCGAGCACCTGCGCCACATGCCGACGACCTACCTCAAGCGGCTCTATTTCGACGCGCTCGTCTTCACCCACCACCAGCTCGAATATCTGGTCGAGCAATACGGCGCCGACCACGTGCTGGTGGCGACCGACTACCCCGCCGACATGGGCGAAGTCGACCCGATCGGCTTCATCGAGGGCGCCCCGGGGCTCGACGATGCCGAACGCGCCGCCATCCTCGGCCGCAACGCCGCCCGCCTCCTCAACATCGAGGTGCCGCCGGCAAAGGGGTAGGACCTCGGCATTCACTGTGATGGGAGAGAGACGATGAAAGCGATTTTCCGTGGCGTGCTCGCGGCAACCCTGTTGGCGCTCGCCGCCGCGCCTGGACTTGCCGCCGAAAAAACCAGCCATCACATCGTCTTCCAGGTGAGCCAGAACGACGCGGCGCGGATGAACCTGGCGCTGACCAATATGACGAACGCGATCAAGTACTACACCGATAAGGGCGAAAGCGTCGAAGCCGAGATCGTCGCTTATGGGCCGGGGCTCAACATGCTGCGCGAGGATACCTCGCCCGTGAAAGACCGCATCAAGAGCCTCAAGGCGTCCGGCATCGGCGGCGAAATCCATTTTTCCGCCTGCCACAACACGCAAATGGCGATGCAGAAGGCCGAGGGTCATCCGATCCCGATCATTCCCGAGGCCACGGTCGTGCCGGCCGGCGTCGTGCGCCTGACGCAACTCCAGGAAGAGGGCTGGAGCTACATTCGTCCCTAAGCCAGCGCGTGGCATGTAGGATGGGTTGAGCGCAGCGAAGCCCATCGAAATCGAGGCCGAGGCGGCAATTGATTGCTGCACGCGGCAGCTTCGCGCCGGAAGGAGGCTCGGATGCAACGGATCGCTGTCGCGCTGGTCGCCATTGCAGCGCTGGCCGGCGCGGACACCTCGACCTCCCCCGCATCCGGGCAGGCCGATGGCGAGGCTGCCCCGATCTACGGGGTCAAAATCCCCGCCGGATATCGCGACTGGAAATTGATCGCGGTGAACCAGCTGCTGATACCAGGCATGGCCGACCAGCTGCGCGCTCAACTCGGCAACGACATCGCGCTCAAGGCTATCGAAGAAGGGAAGATCCCGTTCCCGGACGGCGCCATCATCGTCGCGATCCATTGGACTCGCGTCCCGTCGGCGAGCAACAACAGCGCCCTTGCTGGGCCGTTCCCGGGCGCTCAATCTTTCGTTGTCGGGTCCCGCGCGAATATTCAATTGATGGTCAAGGACTCGAAGAAATACGCCGCCTCGGGCGGCTGGGGGTTCGGCGATTTTACCGACGGCAAACCCGCCAGCGCGGCGATGCACGAAACCTGCTTCCCCTGCCACGCGCCCGCGAAAGACCGCGACTACGTTTTCGCCCACTACGCACCCTGATACCGCGAGGCGAAATCGCGTGTGCGAATTCGTCGGTCGGCGGGACTGTCCGCAATTGATGGGCTTCGCTGCGCTCAGCCCATCCTACGGTGGTCAATCGGCCGCCGCCGCGTCGACCAGGAGGGTGCGGAACCAGGTTTGGGCGGGGTCGGCGGCGGCGCGGCGGTGCCAGGCCATCGTGACGGTGGTCGCGAAGTCGATCGGCAAGGGCAGGATCGCGATCTCGGCGGTCCCCGCGATCTGGCGGGCGGTGCGCTCGGGCACGGTCGCGACGAGGTCGGACCCCGCAAGCGCCGCCGGCACCGCGAGATAGGTCGCGACCAATAGCGCGATGCGCCGCTTCAGGCCGAAATCGACGAGGATGCCGTCGAGCGCGCCGGCGGTCGCGCCGCGCGGCGACACCAGCACGTGGGTCTGCGCCGCGTAGGCTTCGAGCGTCAGCGGCGCATTCGCCGCCGGGTGGCCCTGGCGCATCACGACGACAAACGGGTCGCGCAGCAGCACGCTCGCTTCGAGATGCGCCGGCAGGTGCGGCAGGTGCGCGACCGCGACGTCGATTTCGCCGCGGTCGAGCTGCTCGAGCGCCTGGTGGCCGGTCGCCGGCAGGAGGCGCAGGGTCGCGCCGGCGGCCTCCTCGGCGAAGCGGCGGGCGAGTCGGCCAACCAGCGCGATCTCGGCGTATTCCGCCATGCCGGCGGTGAAAATCGCGCTGCTGGTCGCCGGATCGAAGCCGCCGCCCAAACGCAAGGCCGCCTCGATATGCTCGATCGCGGTCGTCACCAAGGGGGCGATCTCGCGCGCCCGGGCGGTCGGCTCCATGCTGGTCGCGGTGCGCACGAACAATTCGTCGCTGAAGACGGCGCGCAGCCGCGCCAGCGCGTGGCTCATCGCCGGCTGCGACAGGCCGATGCGGGTGGCGGCCCGCGTCACCGCGCGCTCGCGCACCAGCGCGTCGAACGCCTTCAACAGGTTGAGGTCAACCGCGCGGATATCGACCAAGCTCTACCGCCTCTCACACATCGACCGGGCGAATGGGCTTTATATAATCAATCGATTGGATAGATGGTGCCGCCGCTGCTATATCACCAGCCGGACAACAACACGGAGTGACCGGCCGATGCCGCACGATCAAGCGCCGCGCCTCAGCCATGTCGGGCTTTACGTCACCGACGTGCCGAAGATGATCGATTTCTATACCAAGGTTCTGGGCTTCGTCGTCAGCGACGGGGCGGAGGACGGCCGCATCACCTTCCTCAGCCGCAACCCCTCGGACCACCACCAGGTCGTGCTGGTGCGCGGCCGCGAGACCCAGCTCGAAACCCCGATGGTGCAGCAGGTGTCGTTCAACGTCGGGACCCTGCCCAACGTCCAGAAGGCCTACCGCAAGATCAGCGCCGCCGGCTGCGAGGGCATCCGCCCGGTCAGCCACGGCAACGCCTGGTCGGTCTATTTCCGCGACCCCGAGGGCAACCAGATCGAGATGTTCTGCGACACGCCGTGGTATGTGCCGCAGCCCTGCGGCTTCAAGATCGACCTCGACGCCAGCGCCGACGAGGTCTACCGCTTCACCGAGGATTATTGCCGCCAGCAACCCGGCTTCAAGCCGATGGAAGAGTGGCGCGCCGAGATCTCGAAGAAGATCGCGGCGCAACTCGACGCGTGAGCAACCATCCGCCCTTCGAGACGCGCAGCCGGCCTTCGCCGGCCGCGCTCCTCAGGATGACGGAAATTGGCAGATGACATAAACACCTCACGTCATCCTGAGGAGGCCGCCTTGGCGGCCGTCTCGAAGGACGCCGGAGGTTTCAACAGGAGGGAAACATGACTGAGAATGCCGGCTACCACGCCCACGTCTACTACAACGCCGAGACCAAGCCGAAGGCGCAGCGCCTGCGCGATGCGCTGCTCGGCAAGTTCAAGCTCGAAGGCGGCGCGTTGAGCGACGAGCCGCGCGGCCCGCACCCGGTCTCGCAGTTCAACGTCATTTTCGAGACGCCGGAGTTCGAGAGCGTCGTGCCGTGGCTGATGCTGAACCGCGACGGGCTCGACATCCTGGTCCACCCGCTGACCGACAGCTCCTACAACGACCACACCGCCTACGCGATGTGGCTCGGCAACCCGGTCGATCTGAACACCGGCATGCTGCGCCACGCCCCGGTCGGCGACCACCTGATGCCGACCGCGCAGCGCAAGTCGGCCTGACGCATATCAAGCCGTCATCACCGGGCTTGACCCGGTGATCCACGGGCCGCTTCCCGTGGATGGCCGGGACACGCCCGGCCATGACGGTTAGTGTGGACACAGTAGTTTGTAGGATGGGCTGAGCGCAGCGAAGCCCATCACTGCGGCCGGCATCAGCGATGGGCTTCGCTGCGCTCAGCCCATCCTACGTATCGGGAGCTGCGAATGGGCGAGATCCTCGGGGTGGGGTGCACGCATCGGCCGTTGATGCTGCGGCCCAACGAAGACTGGACCTTCATGTTCCGCGCCGCGCTGGACGACCCGGACATGCCGGCCGAGATGAAGGACCCGGCGCGCTGGCCGGCCGGCGTGCGCGAGGAGCTCGGCAACGATTGGGGCGCCGGCGCGGCGGCGCGCGGGCGCGAAATCTACCGCGCGCATTTCGCCGAGGCGCGCCGCGTGCTCGACCAATTCAACCCCGACCTCGTCGTGATGTGGGGCGACGACCAGTACGAGAATTTCAAGGAAGACCTGATCCCGCCCTTCGCGGTCCTCGCCTACGAGGACCAGGAGCGCCAGCCCTGGGCGCACCGCCGCAGCCCATGGAACCCGTGGAACGAGCCGGCCGACACGAGTGTCACGATCCGTGGCCACAAGGAGGCCGGGAAATACCTCGCTTCCGGGCTGATCGAAGCCGGCATCGATGTCGGCTACGCCTATAAGCCGCTGCACCACCCGATCGGCCACGCCTTCGAGAACACATTGCAATTGCTGGACGACGAGCGGCGCGGCTTCGACTACCCGCTGGTGCAGTTCGCGGTAAACTGCTACGGCCGCCGGGTCAACGCGGCGCACGGGCTGCGGCTGCCCTTGGCGATGAAGGGCGAGATCAGGAACCTCGACCCGCCGGGGCCCAACCCGCACCGCTGCATGCAGGTCGGCGCGGCGGCGGCGCGGGTCATGGCAAAGAGCCCGTGGCGCACCTGCTTTGTCGCCTCCTCGTCATGGTCGCATTCGTTCCTGACCGAGAAGAACTACCAGCTGTGGCCCGACGTCGCCGCCGACCGCCATCTCTATGACGCGCTGGAGGTGGGCGATTACGCGACCTGGCATCGCTACACGACCGACCAGATCGAAGAATCCGGCCAGCACGAGGTCTTGAACTGGTTCTGCCTGTTGGGGGCGATGGAGGAACTCGGCCGCAAGCCCGACAAGGCCACGTTCATCGAAACCTGGGCCTTCGTGTCTCCGGTCGTGTTCGCCCATTACGGCGCGTAGGCGCCCGCCGGATCAGGCGCCGGCGACGGTCAGGTCGTCGATGCGCAGGGTCGGCGCGTCGGCGCCGACGCGGAATTCGAGGTCGTTGGCGGCGACGATGCGCAGGAACATGTCGTTGAGGTTGCCGGCCACCGTCATCTCGCTGACCGGGAAGGCGATCGCGCCGTTCTCGATCCAGAAGCCGGCGGCGCCGCGGCTGTAGTCGCCGGTGATGCCGTTGACCCCCATCCCCATCAGTTCGGTCACGTAAAAGCCGCTCTTGATGTCGGCCATCAGCTCAGCCGGGGTCTGCATGCCCGGTTCGATCCAGATGTTGGTGGCGGAGGGCGAAGGCGGCGAGGCGGTGCCGCGCGCCGCATGGCCGGTCGATTTAAGTCCGAGCTGGCGGGCCGAGCGCAGGTCCAGGAGCCAGGTCGTCAGCACCCCCCGGTCGATCAATGCCCGGCGACGGTTGGGCAGGCCCTCGGCGTCGAACGGCTTCGAGCGCGGGCCGCGCTGGCGGTGCGGGTCTTCGGTGATCGTGATCGCCTCGGGGAAGATGCGC
>DATGFP010000146.1:0-17982 GCA_035309005.1 Allostellaceae bacterium
ATAGGACGTCAGACGATAGGTGAGGGCCAGACGGTGCACGTCAGTGAATACCCGCGCCGCGCTTTCGCCGTCGGCGACGATGTTAATAGGGATGGACGACATCGTCGAAACACCACCGCATGGCGACGGAATTATCGAGGACGAAGGTCACGCCCGTCCGTAATTGATTAGGTCCTTCAGCGTCTCGCCTTCGGGGCGGGAATTAACCTTGCGCAGCTCACGAAGGCGGGCAGCAGCTTCAGCGGGGGTATGTTTCGGTTTGGAAATCCGACCAGACTGCCGGTCCTGCCACAGCGCCACTGCTTCCTGCACGAGTTCATCACTGCTGCGGCCGGTGTCGGCGCCAACGGCGGAGAGATGCGCTTCCTGATCGGGTGGGAGCCGGATTTCCATAACCCTCAACCTAATGTTATCGCTTATTTCAATGCCATAACTTGCGCCGTCTGGGCCGTGACGACAAGGCCTGGATCAGTGCGCCACCGCCGCGGCGCCGTGCTCGTCGACGAGGGCGCCGGTGGTGAAGCGGTCGAGCGCGAAGGGCGCGGCGAGCGGGTGCGGATCGTCGCGGGCTATCGTGTGGGCGAAGACATGGCCGGCGCCGGGGGTCGCCTTGAACCCGCCGGTGCCCCAGCCGCCGTTGAGGTAGAGACCGGCGACCGGCAGCTTGCCGATGATCGGCGAGGCGTCGGGCGCGACATCGACGATGCCGCCCCATTGGCGCAGCATCCGCAGGCGCGAAAAGATCGGGAACAGTTCGAGGAGCGCCGCCATCTGCCCCTCGATGACCGGGAACGAGCCGCGCTGCGCATAGGAATTGTAGCCGTCGATGCCGGCGCCGAGCACCAGCTCGCCCTTGTCGCTCTGGCTGACATAGACGTGCACGGTGCCCGACATCACGACGCAGTCGAGCACCGGCTGGACCGGCTCCGAGACCAGCGCCTGTAAGGGATGGCTTTGTAAGGGCAGGCGCACCCCGGCCATCGCCGCGACGACGGAATTATGCCCGGCGGCGCAGATCGCGACCTTGTCGGCGGCGATGTCGCCGCGGGTTGTCTCGACCCCGACGACCCGGCCGCCGGCGCTGCGGATCGCGCTCACCTCGCAATCCTCGATGATGTCGACGCCGCGCGAATCGGCGGCGCGGGCGAAGCCCCAGGCGACCGCGTCGTGGCGGGCGACGCCGCCGCGCCGCTGCAGGGTGGCGCCCAACACCGGGTAGCGTGCATTGGGAGAAATATCGAGGATCGGGCAGAAGGCTTTGACCGCGTCGCGGTCGAGCCATTCGGCGTCGATGCCGTTGAGGCGGTTGGCGCCGACCCGGCGCTGCCCCTCGCGAACGTCGGCTTCGTTGTGCACCAGGTTGAGGACGCCGCGTTGGCTCAGCATCAGGTTGAAGTTGAGCTCGGCCGAGAGGCCCTCCCACAGCCCCAGCGAATGCTCGTAGATGCGGGCGCTGGCGTCCCACAGATAGTTGGAGCGGATGATCGTCGTGTTGCGCCCGGTATTGCCGAGGCCGATCGGGCCTTTCTCGAGGACCGCGACATCGCTGATGCCGTGGTTTTTGGCGAGGTAGTAGGCGGTGGCCAGCCCGTGCCCGCCGCCGCCGATGACAATGATCTCGTAGCGCGGCCGCGGCGCCGCCTTGCGCCAGGCCGGCCGCCAGAAGCGATGCCCGCCGAGCGCGTGGCGCGCGAGCGAAAGGATCGAATAGCGCTGCACGGGGGGAAGGCTAGAGCAGAATCCATTGAAGTTCGATCACCCTCATTTCGTCATCCCCGGGCTTGTCCCGGGGATCCACGTGGATGGCCGGGACAAGCCCGGCCAAGACGGGTATGGGGCGATTCAACCTGATCGGATGATGCTCTTAGTGGCTCTTTGGGCGCCCGCCAAGGTGCGCCGGCGCCCGGGTGCGGCCGGGGTGGGCTTGGCAGGCCGCAACGCTCCCACCACATCGAAAGCGGGCGAAGCGGAGGCTGGTCATGGCCGATCTGTGGGACAACCCGATGGGGACGGACGGGTTCGAGTTTATCGAATACGCCGCGCCCGACCCGGCGCAATTGGGCGCGCTGTTCGAGCGCATGGGGTTTGTCGCGGCGGCGCGGCACCGCTCGAAAAACGTCACGCTCTACCGCCAGGGCGAGGTCAATTTCATCCTCAACGCCGAGCCGGAGAGCTTTGCGCAGGCCTTTGCCCGGCTGCACGGGCCGTCGGTCTGCGCCATCGCGTTTCGCGTGCGCGACGCCGCGCAGGCTTACGAGCGCGCGGTCAAGCTCGGCGCCAGGCCGGTGCACGGCAAAGTGGGGCCGATGGAACTCAACATCCCGGCGATCGAGGGGATCGGCGGCAGCCTCATTTACCTCGTCGACCGCTACCGCGAGCATTCGATCTACGACGTCGATTTCGTGCCGCTGATCGCCGACCGCGTAGTGCCCGGAGCGGGGCTGACCGGCATCGACCACCTGACGCACAACGTCCACCGGGGCCGCATGGCGCTGTGGGCGGAATTTTACGAGCGCCTCTTCAACTTCCGCGAGGTGCGCTATTTCGACATCGAGGGCAAGCTGACCGGGCTGCGCTCGAAGGCGATGACCAGCCCCGACGGCAAGATCCGCATCCCGATCAACGAGAGCGCCGACGACAAGTCGCAGATCGCCGAATACCTCGCGGCCTACCACGGCGAGGGCATCCAGCACATCGCGCTCGCCGCCGCCGACATCTACCGCACGGTGGAAAGCCTGCGCTGGCGGGGCGTCCGCTTCATGGCGGTGCCGCAGACCTATTACGAGGCGGTCGAGGCGCGCCTTCCCGGGCATGGCGAGGACCTCGCGCGGCTCGCGCAGGGCCAGATCCTGATCGACGGCGCGCCCGCCGCGGGCGAGGGGCTGCTATTGCAGATCTTCACCGAGACGGTGATCGGGCCGATCTTCTTCGAGATCATCCAGCGCAAGGGCAACGAGGGCTTCGGCGAAGGCAATTTCCGCGCCCTCTTCGAATCGATCGAGGAGGACCAGATCCGCCGCGGCGTCCTCAAAGCGGACGCCGGCTGAAGGGGCGCCGAGAGCGTTACCCGACCAAATTCAAGCGTCATTCCCGCGCAAGCGGGAATCCAGGGGCAACCGACGTGCCGCTTGCTCTGGACCCCCGCTTGCGCGGGGGTGACGGGGGGATGTTTCGATCCCATCGGATCATGCATCTAAAACCGTCATCCCGGCGCAGGCCGGGACCTATCGCTCAGCCGCCGCGATGGTTGATGCATGGGTCCCGGCCTGCGCCGGGATGACGGAGTTGGGGTGATCGATCCCGCCGGGGATGGGCGAAAATTGGGGCGGCTAGGCGGCTTCCGCTTCGTCGTCCTCTGGACGCGGGCCGGAATCCTGGCCTTTGGCGGCTTCGTCGCGCTCGACCAGTTCGATGACGGCCATCGCCGCGTCGTCGCCGTAGCGGAAGCCGGCCTTGATGATGCGGGTATAGCCGCCCGAGCGGCTGGCGTAGCGCTGGGCGAGCGTCGTCAGCAGCTTGTCGGCGAGCTTGGCGTCCTGCAGGCGGGCGATCGCCTGGCGGCGGGCATGCAGCCCGCCCTTCTTGCCGAGCGTGATCAGGCGCTCGACGATCGGCCGCAAATCCTTCGCCTTCGGCAGCGTCGTGCGGATCTGCTCGTGCTTCAGGAGCGCGGCGGCGAGGTTCTCGAACATCGCCTTGCGGTGGGCCGAGCGGCGGCTGAAGCCGCGATGGTGCATCCTGTGGCGCATGGTTCCGTCTTTCGCCTGGTAATAGACCTCCTGGCCGGGTCAAGCCGGCCGGGAGGGGGGTGTGGAGCTAATACGGCTCGTCGATCCGCTTGGCCAGCTCCTCGATGTTCTCGGGCGGCCAGCTGGCGATCTCCATGCCCAAATGGAGCCCCATATTGGCCAGCACCTCCTTGATCTCGTTCAAGGATTTGCGGCCGAAATTGGGCGTCCGCAGCATCTCGGCCTCGGTCTTCTGCACGAGGTCGCCGATATAGACGATGTTGTCGTTCTTCAGGCAATTGGCCGAGCGCACCGACAGTTCGAGTTCGTCGACCTTGCGCAGGAGGTTCTTGTTGATCAGCGGCTCGCCCGAGATCTCCTTTTCGACCGCGTGGCGCGGCTCCTCGAAATTGATGAAGAGCTGCAATTGGTCCTGCAGGATGCGGGCGGCCAGCGCGACCGCGTCCTCCGGGGTCACCGCGCCATTGGTCTCGACCCGCATCGAGAGCGAGTCGTAATCGGTCACCTGGCCGACGCGGGTGTTCTCGACCCGGTAGGAGATCTTGCGCACCGGGCTGAAGAGCGCATCGACCGGAATGAGGCCAATGGGCGCGTCCTCCGGGCGGTTTTGCGTCGCCGCGACGTAGCCTTTGCCGTTCTCGACGGTCAACTCCATCGTGACGTGAGCGTTGTTGTCGAGGGTGCAGATCACGAGGTCGGGGTTGAGGATCTCGATGTCGTGGCCGGTCTCGATCTGGCGGGCGCGCACTTCGCCCGGGCCCGCCGCGCGCAGCCGCATCCGCTTCGGCCCCTCGCCGTGCATGCGCAGGCAGATGCTTTTGACGTTGAGCACGATGTCGGTGATGTCTTCCAGAACGCCCGGGAGCGAGGAAAACTCGTGCAGCACGCCCTCGATCTGCATCGAGGTGACCGCCGCGCCCTGCAGCGAGGAGAGGAGCACCCGCCGCAGCGCATTGCCGAGCGTCAGGCCAAAGCCGCGCTCCAACGGTTCCGCGACGACGGTCGCGACGCGGTTTGCGTCGTCGCCCGGCTCGACCGCCAGTTGCTTCGGCTTAATCAGGGTCTGCCAATTTTTTTGCAGCACGGATAACCTCAATCGATAAAGCGCGGACCCGGTCCGCAAATAGCGCCGGCGTTGCGGCCGGCGAAGCTGTTCTCACGGGCACCCGGGCCAAGCCGGGCCGGCGGCGCTCAGACGCGGCGGCGCTTCGGCGGGCGGCAGCCGTTGTGCGGGATCGGCGTCACGTCGCGGATCGAACTGATCGCAAAGCCGACCGCCTGCAGCGCGCGCAGCGCCGATTCGCGCCCCGAACCCGGCCCCTTGACCTCGATGTCGAGGGTCCGCATGCCGTGTTCCATGGCCTTCTTGCCGGCGTCCTCGGCGGCGACCTGGGCGGCGTAGGGGGTCGATTTGCGCGAGCCCTTGAAGCCCTGGCTGCCCGAGGACGACCACGCGATCGTGTTGCCCTGGGCGTCGGTGATCGTGATCATCGTGTTGTTGAAGCTCGCGCTGACATGCGCGGTGCCCGCGGTGATGTTTTTGCGCTCGCGTCGCCGTAGACGCGGTGCCGCCGTGCTTTTTGCCATTTACTTCTTCCGCTCAGCTCTTCCGCCGTTGCGCTTCCAAAAGCGCGCTATTTCTTCCGGCCAGCGATCGGGCGCGCCGGACCCTTGCGGGTGCGGGCATTGGTGTGGGTGCGCTGGCCGCGCACCGGCAACCCGCGACGATGGCGCAACCCGCGATAGCAGCCCAGATCCATCAGCCGCTTGATGTTCATCGCAACCTGCCGGCGCAGATCGCCCTCGACGGTGAATTCGCGGTCGACCAGTTCGCGCACCCGCAGCACCTCGTCGTCGGTCATCTCGTGCGCGCGGCGCTCGAGCGGGATGCCGACGCGCTGGCAGATCTCCAGCGCCTTGGTGCGGCCGATGCCGTGGATGTAGGTTAGCGCGATCGGCACCCGCTTCTGGTTCGGTATGTTGACGCCAGCAATTCGCGCCACGTGCGCATCTCCTCGAATGTCGGGAGGGGAAAGCCTCTGCCTCTGGGCCTCTGCCTCTGGGCAAGCCGGGGATTATACGGATCGCCGCCGGCGCGTCAACGCGCGGCGCTCCGCAGCGCCGCCTCGATCTGCCGGGTGACCTCGTCGATCTCCGCCATGCCGTCGACCGTGCGCAAAATGCCGCGGTCACGGTAATAAGGTAGTATCGGTGCGGTCTGATTACGATAGGCGGCAAACCGCGTCCGCAGCGCCTCGGGCCGGTCGTCGGCGCGGCGCACGAAATCGGTCGGCCCGCAAACGTCGCATTCGCCCTCGATCTGCGGCGGGTGGAAGTGCTCGTGGTAGCTGGCGCCGCATTCGGGGCAGGTGAAGCGGCCGCTGAGCCGCTCGATCAGCGCCGCCTCGTCGACCTCGATCAGGATCACGCTGTCGACCGCCTGGCCGCGCGCCTTCAGCATCGCGTCGAGCGCCTCGGCCTGCGGCACGGTGCGCGGGAAGCCGTCGAGGATGAAGCCGCCGGCGGCGTCGGGCTCGGCGATGCGGGCGCCGATCATCTCAATGAGGATCGCGTCGGGGACGAGGTGGCCACCGTCCATGATCGCCTTGACCTTGTGGCCGAGCTCGCTCCCCGAGGCGACCGCCGCGCGCAGCATGTCGCCGGTCGCGAGGTGGACGAGGCCGTCGCGCTCCGCCAGGCGCTTCGCTTGGGTGCCTTTGCCGGCGCCGGGCGGCCCGAGCAGGATCAGGTTCATCGCGCAGGGCCCACTAGCGGCGGCCGCGCAGCCGCGCCTTCTTGATCAGCCCCTCGTATTGATGGGCGATCAGGTGCGAGTGGATCTGCGCCACGGTGTCCATCGTCACGCTGACGACGATGAGGAGGCTGGTTCCGCCGAAATAAAACGGCACCGAATATTGCGAGATCAGGATCTCGGGCAAAATGCACACCGCCGACAGGTAGATCGCGCCGAGCACGGTGATCCGGGTCAGCACATAGTCGAGATAATCGGCGGTGTTCTTGCCGGGGCGGATGCCGGGGATGAAGCCGCCGTACTTGCGCAAATTGTCGGCGGTCTCGGCCGGATTAAACACGATCGCCGTATAGAAAAACGAGAAGAACACGATCAGGCTGACGTAGAGGCCCATGTAAAGCGGCGTGCCGTGGGCCAGGTAGGCGGTGATCGTGCCGAGCCAGCCCGGGCTCTGGCTGACCGCTTCGAGGTTGGCGACCGTCGCCGGCAGCAGCAGGAGCGAGGAGGCGAAGATCGGCGGGATGACGCCCGAGGTGTTGAGCTTCAGGGGCAGGTGCGAGGCTTCGCCGCCGGACATGCGGTTGCCCTGCTGGCGTTTGGGGTACTGCACCAGGATCCGGCGCTGCGCCCGCTCCATGAAGACGATGACCGCGACGACGCCGACCGACATCGCCAGGAAGAAGATGATGAAGATCGTCGACAAGGCGCCGGTGCGGCCGAGCTCCAGGGTGGAGGCCAGCGCGTGCGGCAGATTGGCGACGATGCCGGCCATGATGATGAGGGAAATGCCGTTGCCGATGCCGCGCGCGGTGATCTGCTCGCCGAGCCACATCAAAAATACCGTACCGCCGGCCATCGTGATCATCGCGACGATGCGGAAGAAGAGGCCGGGGTCGATCACCGCCGATGCCGCGCCCGAGCGCATGCCCTCGAGCGCCACCGCGATCCCGTAACCCTGGACGGCCGCCAGGAGCACCGTGCTGTAGCGGGTGTATTGGTTGAGCTTCTTGCGGCCGCTCTCGCCTTCCTTTTTGAGGTTTTCCAGGGTCGGCGAGACCGCCGTCAACAGCTGGATGATGATGGAAGCCGAGATGTACGGCATGATGTTGAGGGCGAAGATCGTCATGCGTCCCAAGGCGCCGCCCGAGAACATGTCGAACATGCCGAGGATGCCGCCGGCGTTGCGCGAGAAGATGTCGTGCAGGATCGCCGGGTCGATGCCGGGGATCGGGATGTAGGTGCCGAGCCGGTAGACGACCAGCGCGAGGAGCGTGAACCAGATGCGGTTCTTCAGCTCGGTCGCCTTGGCGAAGGCCCCGAGATTTATGCTGGCAGCGAGCTGTTCGGCGGCTGACGCCATATGCCCCGTCCCTCGACCTCAGGTGCAGCTATTATATGCCGGCGGCGCCAGTCTACCGAACGAACGCTCGCCGCAACTACAATACCGTCATCCCGGCGAAGGCCGGGGCCTATTTTTGCCATCGGCACCGGCTTTCGCCGGTGTGACAAATGGGAAGAGCAACGGTGTGAAAAAAGGAATCCGATCGCTCAGCTCGGCGATGCGGAGGTTTCCGCCGGCTTCGTAGCGGCCGGCAGGACGACCTTTCCGCCGGCTTTTTCGACAGCCTCGATCGCGGCTTTCGAGGCGCCGGCAACCTTGATCGTCAGCGCCGCTTTCAATTCGCCCTTGGCCAACAGGCGCACGCCGTCGCCGGCGCGGCGCAAGACGCCGGCGGCGACGAGCCCTTTGGCATCGACCTCGCCCTCGGCGCTGAGCTTGCCGGCGTCGAGCGCCTGCTGCAGCCGGCCGAGGTTTACGATCGTCCAGTCCTTCTGGAAGATCTTGTTGTTGAAGCCGCGTTTCGGCAGGCGGCGGTGCAGCGGGGTCTGGCCGCCCTCGAAGCCGTTGAGCGCGACGCCCGAGCGCGCGGTCTGCCCCTTGCCGCCGCGCCCGGAGGTTTTGCCCTTGCCCGAGCCGATGCCGCGCCCGACGCGCTTCGCGCGGTAATGCGCGCCCGGATTGTCTCTGATCTCGTTGAGCTTCATCGCCTGTGTCCTGCCAACCCTAATGCGTCATCGCGAGAGCAGCGAAGCAATCTCGGTTTAATGGAGCCTCGTCCGATCGAGATTGCCGCGTCGCCTTCGGCTCCTCGCAATGACGCGCGATCCCTACGCCTCCTCGACCACCCGCACGAGATGCCGCACCTTGTTGATCATGCCACGCACCGCGGGTGTGTCTTCGAGGGTGCGCCGGCGGTGCCGCTTGTTGAGCCCGAGGCCCTTCAGCGTCGCCTCCTGGTCGGCGCGGCGGCCGATCGGGCTGCCGGTCTGCACGATTGTGACGGTTTTTTCCGCCGCCATCACGCGCTCTCCCGCGCCTCGGCTTCGCGCCGCGGCAGGATGTCGGAAACTTTCTTGCCGCGCCGCGCCGCGACCGCCCGCGGGCTCGTCACATGGCTCAACGCGGCGAACGTCGCCTTGATCATGTTGTGCGGGTTGGAGCTGCCGGTCGATTTGGCGACGATGTCCTGCACCCCCAGCGCCTCGAAGATCGCCCGCATCGGGCCGCCGGCGATGATCCCGGTGCCGGCTTTGGCGGCGCGCACGATGACCTTGCCGGCGCCGTAGCTGTCGGCGATGTCGTGATGCAGCGTGCGGCCCTCGCGCAGCGGCACCCGGATCATGCTGCGGCGCGCCTGCTCGGTCGCCTTGCGGATCGCCTCGGGCACCTCGCGCGCCTTGCCGGCGCCGTAGCCCACCCGGCCCTTCTTGTCGCCGACGATGACGAGGGCGGCAAAGCCGAAGCGCCGGCCGCCCTTCACCACCTTGGCGACGCGGTTGATGTTGACGAGCTTTTCGGTGAATTCGCTTTCCTCGCGGTCGCGCGGCGGGCCATCGCCGTCGCGCCGGCGCCGTTCACCCTGGGTGCGTGCCATCTCGTCCCTTTCAGAATTCGAGGCCGCCCTCGCGGGCGGCGTCGGCCAGGGCCTTGACCCGGCCGTGATAGAGATAGGCGCCGCGGTCGAAGATCACCCGCTCGACGCCGGCTGCCTTGGCGCGCTCGGCGACCAGCTTGCCGACCGCGCTGGCGGCGGCGGCGTCGGCGCCGGTTTTCAGCGCGGCCTTGAGGCCGGCATCGAGGCTGGAGGCCGCGGCCAGCGTCCGCCCGGCCGCATCGTCGATGATCTGGGCGTAGATGTGCCGCGACGAGCGGAACACCGACAGCCTGACCCGGCCCTTGGCGGCCTGGCGCAGCTTGAAGCGGGTGCGCTGGCGGCGGCGACGGAAGAGGGCGTCTGGCTTGTTCGACATGGTGCTACTTCTTCTTGCCTTCCTTGCGGCGGACCGTTTCGTCGCTGTACTTGATCCCCTTGCCCTTGTAGGGCTCGGGCGGGCGGAACGCGCGGATTTCGGCGGCGATCTGGCCGACCCGCTGGCGGTCGGCGCCGCTGACCGCGATCACGGTCGGCCGCTCGCAGACGATCCGCACGTCTTTGGGGATCGGGTAGGGGATGTCGTGGCTGTAGCCGAGCTGCAGGTTGAGCGTCTCGCCCTGCACCGCGGCGCGATAGCCGACGCCGTTGATCTCGAGGTTGCGGGTAAAGCCGGTCGCGACCCCGGTCACCATGTTGTTGACCAGCGCCCGCGTGGTGCCCCACATCGCGCGCGCCTGCTTGGTTTCGCTGTTGGGGGCGATCGTCACCGCGCCGTCGGCGATCGTCGCGGTGACCTCGCTGCTGACCGCGAGCGAGAGCGTGCCGAGGCGGCCCTTGGCGGTCAGCACCTGGCCGGCCAGGTCGAGCGTCACGCCCTCGGGGATCGTCACCGGGTTCTTGCCAATCCGCGACATCGCTCAGCCCTCAGAATACCCGGCACAGAACTTCGCCGCCGACCCTGGCGACGCGCGCCTCACCGTCCGACATGACCCCGCGCGGGGTCGACAGGATCGATATGCCGAGCCCGTTATAGACCCGCGGCAGATCGGCGAGCTTGGAATACACCCGGCGCCCCGGCTTTGACACCCGCGCGATCTCGCGGATCACCGGCTCGCCGTCGACATATTTCAATTCGATCTTGAGCTCGTTGACGCCCGGGCGCTTCTGCTCGCGCGAGAAGCCGCGAATATAGCCCTCGCGCTTCAGGACTTCGAGCACATTGGCGCGCAAATTGGAGGCCGGCGCCTGGACCACGGCCTGGCGCGCCTGCTGCCCGTTGCGAATGCGGGTCAGCATGTCGCCGAGAGGGTCGGTCATCATGGCGGGCCTCCTCTCACCAGCTCGATTTGGTCATGCCGGGGATCTGCCCGCCCGACGCGAGTTCGCGCACCGCGATGCGCGACATCTTGAACTTGCGGTAGTAGCCGCGCGGCCGCCCGGTCAGGGAGCAGCGATGGCGGATGCGGGTCTCCGAACTGTTGCGCGGCAGTTCCGACAGCTTCAATTGCGCCTGGAAGCGCTCTTCCGGCGGCGCGTCGCGGTCGCGGGCGATCGCCTTGAGGCGCACCCGGCGCGGCGTCATCTGCTTCGCCAACTTGGCGCGTCGGTTGTTCTTTTCGATCGAGCTTTTCTTTGCCATGGGGGACCAAAAACCTCCGCAGGCGGTCAAGTCGAGAAGGGCATGTCGAAGCCTTTGAGCAGAGCCCTGGCCTCGGCATCGGTTTTGGCGGTCGTGCAGATGACGATATCCATGCCGCGCACGGTATCGATCTTGTCGTAATCGACCTCGGGAAACACCAGCTGCTCCTTCAACCCGAGCGCGTAGTTGCCGCGCCCGTCGAAGCTGCGCTGCGAGACGCCGCGGAAATCGCGCACCCGCGGCAGCGCCACGGTGATCAGCCGGTCGAGAAACTCGTACATGCGCTCGCGCCGCAGCGTGACCTTGACGCCGATCGGCATGTTCTGGCGCAATTTGTAGGTCGCGATCGAGCGCTTGGCCTTGATGACGATCGGATGCTGGCCGGTGATCGCGGTCAGATCGCCGACCGCGGCGTCGATCTTCTTGGCGTCCTGCACCGCTTCGCCGACGCCCATGTTGACGACGATCTTGTCGAGCCGCGGCACCTGCATCGCGTTCTGGTAGCCGAATTCCTGCATCAGGGCCGGCTTGACGGTCGCCTGATAGCGCTCCTGGAGGCGGGCGGTCATGGCTGCTCTCTCATTTGTCGAGGACTTCCCCCGAGCGCCGCGCGACGCGGACCTTGCGGCCGCCATCGAGGATCTTGTAGCCGACCCGGGTCGGCTTGCCCGATTGCGGGTCGATATGGGCGACGTTGGAGACGTGGATCGTCAATTCCTTGTCGACGATGCCGCCGGGGTTGCCCATGCTCGGCTTGGTGTGCCGGTGGGCGACGTGGACGCCCTGGACGATCAGCCGCCGTTCCGCCGGAAAGACGCGCAGCACCTCGCCGGTGCGGCCCTTGTCGCGGCCGCTGATGACGACGACGTTGTCGCCCTTCTTGATCTTCAGCTTCGCCGTCGCCATCACAGCACCTCAGGCGCCAGCGAGACGATCTTCATAAAGCGCCGCGCTCGGAGTTCGCGGGTCACCGGCCCGAAGATGCGCGTGCCGATCGGCTCGCCCTGCCGGCTGATCAGCACCGCGGCGTTGCGGTCGAAGCGGATCGCGCTGCCGTCGACCCGGTGGATCTCCTTGGCGGTGCGCACGATGACCGCGCGGTGCACGTCGCCCTTCTTGACCCGGCCGCGCGGGATCGCCTCCTTGACCGAGACGATGATGACGTCGCCGATCGTCGCGGTCTTGCGCTTGGAGCCGCCCAGCACCTTGATGCACTGCACCCGGCGCGCGCCGGAATTGTCGGCGACGTCGAGGTTGGTCTGCATCTGGATCATGCGACGTCTCCCGCTTCAGCGCCGCCACCCGGGGCACCCCGGACGGTCGGTTCGGCCGGGCCGCCGATCACCACCCAATGCTTGCGCTTGGACAGCGGGCGGCTCTCCTCGATGCGCACCGCGTCGCCGGCGTGGTAGCGGTTGGTCTCGTCGTGCGCGGCGTATTTTTTCGAGCGCGACACGTATTTCTTGTAGACCGGGTGCATGACGCGGCGTTCGACCCGCACGATGACGGTCTTGTCGCAGGCATCGCTGACGACGGTTCCCTGGAGGATGCGCTTAGGCATGTTGGCGGCTCCGCTCGCCGAGAATGGTCTTGATGCGGGCGATGCCGCGCCGCACCTGGCGCACCCGCGCGGTATTCTCCAGCTGCCCGCTGGCCCGCTGGAAGCGCAGGTTGAAGATTTCCTTGCCGAGGGTTTCGAGTTCTTCGGTCAATTCGTCGGCGGTGCGGGTCCTGACGTCCGCGGGCTTCATTCCCTTCACGGCTGCGCCTCCTCGCCAAGCCGCGTCACGAAGCGGCAGCCGATCGGCAATTTGGCGGCGGCCAGCTCGAAGGCTTCGCGCGCGGTTTCGGGGGTGACGCCGTCGAGCTCAAACATGATGCGGCCGGGTTTCACGCGGGCGACCCAGAATTCCGGCGACCCCTTGCCGCTGCCCATGCGCACCTCGGCGGGCTTGGAGGACACCGGCACGTCGGGAAAGATGCGGATCCACACCCGGCCGACGCGGCGGATGGAGCGCGTGATGGTGCGCCGCGCCGCCTCGATCTGGCGCGCGGTGATGCGCCCGGGCTCGACCGCCTTCAGGCCGAAGGCGCCGAAATTGAGCGTCGTGCCGCCCTTCGCGACGCCGTGGATGCGCCCCTTGTGGGCCTTGCGGTATTTGCTGCGCTTTGGCGAGAGCATGGGTTTTGGGTCCTAGCGGTTGCGCTCGTTGCGCTCGGGGCGGTCATGGCGCTCGCCGCCGCCGCCCTGCAATTCGGCCAGGCGCTTGTCCTGCGCCATCGGGTCGTGCGTCAGGATCTCGCCCTTGAACACCCACACCTTGACGCCGCAGGTGCCGTAGGTGGTCTTGGCGGTGGCGTGGCCGTAATCGACATCGGCGCGCAGCGTATGCAGCGGCACGCGGCCCTCGCGGTACCATTCCATGCGGGCGATCTCGGCGCCGCCCAGGCGCCCCGAGCAGTTGATGCGGATGCCCTGGGCGCCGAACCGCATCGCCGACTGCACCGCCCGCTTCATCGCCCGGCGGAACGCGACGCGGCGCTCCAATTGCTGGGCGATGCCCTCGGCGATCAGCTTGGCCTCGATCTCGGGCTTTCTGATCTCGACGATGTTGAGGCTAACTTCGCTGTTGGTGACCTTGGCGATGTCGCCGCGCAGCTTGTCGATGTCGGCGCCCTTCTTGCCGATGATGACGCCGGGCCGCGCCGAATGCAGCGTGATCCGGGTGCGCTTCGCCATCCGTTCGATCAGCACCTTGGAGACCGCCGCTTGTCCCAGCCGGCCGCCGAGAAACTTGCGCAGCTTCAGATCGTCCAATAGCTGGTTGCCGTATTCCTTGCGGGAAAACCAGCGCGAATCCCAGGTCCGGTTGATCCCGAGCCGCAGCCCGATCGGGTTTACTTTCTGGCCCATCAGGCGGCCTCCTCCTCGGGGCGCTCGCGAACGATCACGGTCAAATGCGCGAAATGCTTCTCGATCCGCGCCGAGCGGCCGCGGCCGCGGGTGTGAAAGCGCTTCATGACAAAGGCGCGGCCGACCGTCGCCTCCTTGACGTAGAGGCGGTCGACATCGAGCTGGTGGTTGTTCTCGGCGTTGGCGATCGCCGCCTGCAGCACCTTTTTGACGTCCTGGGCGATGCGGCGGCGCGAAAAGGTCAGCTCGGCGACCGCCTTCGCGGCGTCCTTGCCGCGGATCAGCTGCGCCACCAGGTTGAGCTTCCTGGGACTGGTGCGCAGCGCCCGCAGAAAGGCCGAGGCCTCGGTGTCGGCGAGCCGGCGTTCGGCCGAAGGCTTGCTCATGTCAGATCCCTCGTCACGTCCGGTCCCTTGTCACGTCCGCCGCGCCCGCTTGTCGCCGGCATGGCCGTAGAAGGTGCGGGTCGGCGAGAACTCGCCGAATTTGTGGCCGATCATGTTCTCGGTCACCAGGACCGGGATGAATTTGTGGCCGTTGTAGACGCCGAAGGTCAGCCCGACGAATTGCGGGAAGATCGTCGAGCGCCGCGACCAGGTGCGGATCACCTCGTTGCGGCCCGAGCCGCGCGACTTCTCCGCCTTCTGCAGCAGATAGCCGTCGACGAACGGGCCTTTCCATACCGAGCGTGCCACGCCTTCTCTCCCTCTAAACCGGCGTCATTGCGAGGCGCGCAGCGCCGCGGCAATCCCGATCGGCGTGCCGCGGGCCGCCGGGATTGCTTCGCCTTGCTCGCAATGACGCGTGGGATTGGTATGCATGTCTATCGGGTCTGCTGGCGGCGGCGCAGGATCAGCCGGTCCGTCGCCTTGTTGGCGCGCGTCTTCTTGCCCTTGGTCGGCTTGCCCCACGGGGTCACCGGGTGGCGCCCGCCGGAGGATTTGCCTTCGCCGCCGCCGTGCGGATGGTCGATCGGGTTCATCGCGACGCCGCGCACCGAGGGCCGCCGCCCGAGCCAGCGGTTGCGGCCCGCCTTGCCGATCACGATGTTCTGGTGGTCGGGGTTGGAGACCGCGCCGATCGTCGCGCGGCATTCGGCGCGCACCATGCGCATCTCGCCCGAGGTCATACGTAAGAGGGCATAGCCCTGCTCGCGCCCGACCAGTTGCACGTAGGTGCCGGCCGAGCGGGCGATCTGGCCGCCCTTGCCCGGCTTCATCTCGACATTGTGGACGATGGTGCCGAGCGGCATGTTCCTGAGCGGCATCGCATTGCCCGGCTTGACGTCGACCCGCTCGCCCGAGACCACCATGTCGCCCGGCCGCAACCGCTGCGGCGCCAGGATGTAGGATTGCTCGCCGTCGGGATACTTGATGAGCGCGATGAAGGCGGTGCGGTTGGGGTCGTATTCCAGCCGCTCGACGCTCGCTGGCGCGTCGTCGTGGGTGCGCTTGAAGTCGACGAGGCGGTAGCGCCGCTTGTGGCCGCCGCCGCGCCAGCGCATCGTCGTGCGCCCGGTGTTGTTGCGCCCGCCTTTCTGTCGCAGCCCCTCGGTCAGCGCCTTGACGGGCTTGCCCTTCCACAATTCGCCGCGGTCGACGATGACCAGGTGGCGTTGCGAGGGGGTGGTCGGGTTGAAGGTTTTCAGCGCCATTGTTTAGCCCCTGGGCCTCAGATTCCCGTCGTCACGTCGATGCGCGAGCCTTCGGCCAGCCGGACGATCGCCTTCTTGAAGTCCGAGCGCTGGCCGACGCGGCCCCGGAACCGCTTCAGCTTGCCCTCGACGCGGATCGTGTTGACGGCGTCGACCTTGACCTGGAAGAGGCCCTCGACCGCCGCCTTGATCTCGCGCTTGGTGGCGTCGAGCGCGACCCGGAAGACCACCTGGTTGTGCTCGGAAGCCGCGGTCGCCTTCTCGGTGATCACCGGCGAGCGCACGATATCGTACATCTCCTGCCGGGTGAGCCGGGTTTCGGCGCGCGGGATGACACGGAAGCGGCTCATCGCAGCCCTTTCATTTCAGCCGGGCCTCTCATGTGAGCGCCTCTCATTTCAGCCGGGCCTCGAGTTGCTGCACGGCGTCGCGGGTCAAGACCAGCGTGTCGCGGCGCAGGATGTCGTAGACGTTGGCGCCCTGCTGCGGCAGCACATCAACTTTCGGCAGGTTGCGCGCGGCCCGCGCGAAGCCCTCGTCGAGCGTCGCGCCGTCGATGATCAAGACCGACTCCCAGCCGAAGGCGTCGAGCCGCGCCCGCAGCGCCTTGGTCTTGGCTTCGTCCAATTTCGCGGCGTCGAGGACGACGAGCTTGCCCTCGGCCTGCTTCGCCGACAGCGCGGTCTTGAGCCCGAGCCGGCGGACCTTTTTCTGCAGGCCGAACTCATGGCTGCGCACGACCGGGCCGAAGATCACCGCGCCGCCGCGGAATTGCGGCGAGCGCAGGCTGCCCTGGCGGGCGCGGCCGGTGCCCTTTTGCTTGTAGGGCTTTTTCGAGGTGCCGCTGATGTCGCTGATGCCCTTGGTCTTGTGGGTGCCGGAGCGGCGCTTCGCCAGCTGCCAGTTGACGACGCGGGCGAGGATGTCGCGGCGGATCGGCACGCCGAACACATCTTCGGCGAGCTCGATGTCGCCGACCTCCTCGTTGTCGAGGTTGCGCACTGTCAATTTCACGGCTGCGCCTCCTCACCGGACTCGGGAGCCTCGGCTTCGGCCGGCTCGTCGCCCCGCAGCGCCGCCGGGAACGGCAGCCCGTCCGGCGCCTTGCGCTTGACCGCGTCCTTGATCAGGACCCAGCCCTTGTCGCTCCCCGGCACCGCGCCGCGGATCAGGAGGAGCCCGCGCTCGGCGTCGGCGGACACCACTTCGAGGCTCTGGATCGTCACCCGCTCGGCCCCCATGTGGCCGGCCATCTTCTTGTTCTTGAAGGTCTTGCCCGGCGATTGCCGCTGGCCGGTCGAACCCAGGCTGCGGTGCGACACCGAGACGCCGTGGGTCGCGCGAAGCCCGCCGAAATTGTGCCGCTTCATGCCGCCGGCAAAGCCCTTGCCGATGCTGGTGCCGGTGACGTCGACATATTGCCCGGCAACGAAATGCGCCGCGGTAATCTCCGCCCCGACCGGCACCAGCGCGTCTTCGGAGACGCGGAACTCGACGAGCTTCGCTTTCGGCTCGACCTTGGCCTTGGCGAAATGGCCGCGCTGGGGCTTGGTGACGTTCTTGACCTTGGCCTTGCCGACCCCGAGCTGCAACGCGGTGTAGCCGTCGCCCTCGGCGGTGCGCTGCGCCACCACCTGGCAATTGTCGACGCGCAGCACCGTGACAGCGAGGTGGCTGCCCTCGTCGGTGAACACCCGCGTCATCCCGAGCTTCTGCGCGATCAAACCGGTGCGCATCTGCATCCCCTATGCACGCTCGTCATTGCGAGCGCCGCGAAGCAATCTCCCGCCGCGTTGCCCCCTCGGCCGCCGAGATTGCTTCGTCGCCTGACGGCTCCTCGCAATGACATCGGGTTCACAGCTTGATCTCGACATCGACGCCGGCGGCGAGGTCGAGCTTCATCAGGGCGTCGACGGTCTGCGGCGTCGGGTCGACGATGTCGAGCACCCGCTTGTGGGTGCGGATCTCGAACTGCTCGCGCGATTTCTTGTCGACATGCGGCGAGCGCAGCACGGTGAATTTCTCGATCTTGGTCGGCAGCGGGATCGGGCCGCGCACCCGCGCCCCGGTGCGCTTGGCGGTATTGACGATCTCGCTGGTCGACTGGTCGAGCACGCGGTGGTCGTACGCCCTGAGGCGAATTCTGATGTTCTGGTTGTCCATCGGGCGTTTCCGCTTCCTCGCGCGCTGTTGTTGTTATTTGAAGATCTTGGCGACGACGCCGGCGCCGACGGTGCGGCCGCCTTCGCGGATCGCGAAGCGCAAGCCCTCGTCCATCGCAATGGGCACGAGGAGTTCCACTTCCATCGAGACGTTGTCGCCCGGCATCACCATCTCG
>DATGFP010000147.1:0-15117 GCA_035309005.1 Allostellaceae bacterium
AGAGCGGGTTGCCGCATCCCTCTTGCCGGCGATGCCATTGGGCGAGCATGTCGTCGAGGATTACAGGACGACCGGCCTGACGCTGAAGCGCCACCCGCTCGCCTTCCTGCGCGCCGAACTTAAGCGCAAGGGGCTCGTCGCCGCCCGTGACCTCGCCATCCTGCCGGTCGGGCGGCGCCTCCAGATCGCTGGGCTCGTCTTGATCCGGCAGCGGCCGGGCAGCGCCAACGGCGTCGTCTTCGTCACCCTCGAGGACGAGACCGGCATCGCCAATCTGATCGTCTGGCCGGCCATCCTCGAACGCTTCCGCCGCGCCGCGCTCGGCGCGACGCTCCTTTATTGCCGCGGCCGGCTGCAGCGCGAGGACAGCGTTATCCACCTCGTCGCCGAGGAGTTGCGCGACTGGACGGCGCGCCTCAACACGCTGCGCGACCGCACCGGCGAGAAGCCGGTTCCCGTGCTGCGCGAACGCGCCCCCGGCCACGGCCAGTCCGATCTTGTGGTTACCAGCCGCGACTTCCGCTAGCTTGCGGCCGGTCTGGCTCCGCCCTGTTCTACGCAATGGATCTCGTTTTCACCGGGCCGCCGCCACCCGTGACGCCGTTGCGCGCGGCGATCGGCGCCGCTCACCGGCTGGATGAAGCGGCGGCCGACGCGCGCATCCTCGCGGCGGCCGCCATTCCCATCGACGCGCGCCGGCGCGTCGCCGCGACCGCGCGCCGGCTGGTCGAGGCGGTGCGCCGCGAGCGGCTCGGCCGAGGCGGGCTCGACGCGTTCCTGCAGGAATATGCGCTCAGCTCGCCCGAGGGGGTGGCGCTGATGTGCCTCGCCGAGGCGCTGTTGCGCATCCCGGACGCCGGCACCATCGACCGCCTGATCCGCGACAAGATCGCCGGCGCCGATTGGCAGCGCCACCTCGGCCACTCAGGCTCGCTCTTCGTCAACGCCTCGACCTGGGGATTGATGCTGACCGGCCGTCTGCTGCGGCCGGACCCCACCCAATCGGGCGGCGAGGGCGACCTCGGCGACGCGCTGCGCCGCTTCATCGCGCGTTCGAGCGAGCCCTTATGGCGCCAAGCGGTGACCGGCGCGATGCGCATTCTCGCCGACCAGTTCATCATGGGCCGCACGATCGAGGCGGCGCTGGAGCGGGCGCGCACCGCCGAGCGGCAGGGCTACCGGTACTCCTTCGACATGCTTGGCGAGGGGGCGCGCACGATGGCCGACGCCCTGCGCTACCGAGCCGCCTACCAACACGCGATCGCCGCGATCGGCGCCGCCGCCGCGGGCCGGGCGGTCGAGCAGGCGCCTGGCGTCTCGGTGAAACTGTCAGCGCTGCACCCGCGCTACGAGATGGCGCAGCGCGAACGGGTGAGGCGCGAATTGCTGCCGCCGCTGCTCGCCCTCGCCCGCCAGGCGCGCGAGGCTGGCATCGGCTTCACGATCGATGCCGAGGAAAGCGACCGCCTGGAATTGTCGCTCGACTTTGTCGAGGCTCTCGCGCTGGCGCCCGAGCTCTCCGGCTGGGACGGGCTTGGGCTCGCGGTCCAGGCCTACCAGAAGCGGGCGCCGGCGCTGGTCGATTGGCTCGCCGACCTCGCCGGCCGCGCGCGCCGCCGGCTGATGCTGCGGCTGGTCAAGGGCGCCTATTGGGACAGCGAGATCAAGCGGGCGCAGGAGCGCGGCCTCGAGGGCTACCCGGTCTTCACCCGCAAGCCCGCGACCGACGTTTCCTACTTCGCTTGCGCCCGGCGCATGTTCGCCGCCGGCGCGGCGTTTTATCCGCAATTCGCGACGCACAACGCACAGACCCTCGCCGCGATCCTCGAACTGGCGGGCGGCCGCACCGACTGGGAGTTTCAGCGCCTACACGGCATGGGGGAAGCGCTTTATGCCGAGGTGGTCGGCCCGGACAAGATCGACCGACCGTGCCGCGTCTATGCCCCGGTCGGCGGCCACGAGGACCTGCTCGCCTATCTGGTGCGCCGGCTGCTCGAAAACGGCGCCAACACCTCGTTCGTCAACCGCATCGTCGACGAGCGCGCCCCGCTCGATGACATGATCGCCGATCCGGCGGCGCTGTTGGCCGGATTGCCGGCCAAGCCGCATCCTCGCATTCCGCTGCCGCGCGATCTCTTTCAGCCGGCGCGGCCCAATTCGTCGGGGCTCGATCTCACCGAACCGCACACCCTAGGCGAGCTGCAAGCCGGACTTTTGGAGGCGCTGGGCCGGCCGTGGCACGCGGCGCCGATCATCGGCGGCGCCGAACTTGCGGCGGCGGGCACGCCGGTCTTCGACCCAAGCGACAGGCGGCGCCAGATCGGCACGGTGGCGCTGGCCGAGCCGCCCGCCGTCGAGCAGACGCTCGCCCGCGCCGCCGCCGCCGCGTCGGCGTGGAATGCCACGCCCGCCGCCTCGCGCGCCGCCCTCTTGGAGCGCGCTGCCGAGCTCTACGAGCGCGACCGCGCCGGGTTGATGGCGCTGATTACCCGCGAGGGCGGCCGCACCATTCCCGCGGCGCTCTCTGAGGTTCGCGAAGCCTGCGATCTCTTGCGCTATTACGCCGCCCGGGCGCGGCTCGATTTTGCCGCCCCCGAGCGCCTGCCCGGCCCGACCGGTGAGCGCAACGAACTGACGCTCAACGGCCGCGGCGTCTTTGCCTGCATCTCGCCGTGGAATTTTCCGCTGGCGATCTTCACCGGCCAGGTCGCCGCCGCGCTCGCCGCCGGCAACGCGGTCGTCGCCAAGCCGGCCGAGCAGACCCCGCTGGTCGCGGTGGCGGCGGTGCGCCATCTGCTGCAGGCGGGGATCCCGGGCGACGTGCTGCACCTCGTTCCCGGCCCCGGCGAGACGATCGGCGCCGCGCTCGTTGCCGATCCGCGGATCGCCGGCGTGGCGTTTACCGGCTCCACCGAAACCGCGCGCGCGATCAACCTCGCGCTCGCCAAACGGGAGGGGCCGATCGTGCCGCTGATCGCCGAAACGGGCGGGCAGAACGCGATGATCGTCGATTCGTCGGCGCTGGCGGAGCAGGTCGTCGGCGATGTCCTGACCTCCGCCTTCGACAGCGCCGGCCAGCGCTGCTCGGCGCTGCGCCTCCTCTATGTGCAGTCGGATATCGCCGAGCGGATCCTGCCGATGCTGGCCGGCGCGATGGCCGAATTGCGGATCGGCGATCCGGCGCTGCTGGCGAGCGATATCGGCCCGCTGATCGACGAGGACGCGCGGCGCAACCTGCAGCGCCACGCGGCGCGCATGGCGCGCGAGGGCCGGCTCCTCTACGAGTGCCCACTGCCGCCCGAGACTGCGCATGGCTTTTTTTTCGCCCCGCGCGCCTTCGAGATCGAGTCGGCCCGCCGCTTGGATCGCGAGGTGTTCGGGCCGATTCTGCATGTGATTCGCTGGGACGCGGACGGGCTCGACGCGGCGCTCGACGAAATCGCCGCGACCGGCTACGCGCTGACCCTTGGCATCCACAGCCGGATCGACGACACGGTGCGGCGCATTCTGGACCGGCTCGGCGTCGGCAACAGCTATGTCAACCGCAACATGATCGGGGCCGTCGTCGGGGCGCAGCCGTTCGGCGGCGAGCGGCTGAGCGGCACCGGGCCCAAGGCGGGCGGGCCGCGCTATCTCCACCGGTTCGCCACCGAGCGCAGCCTCTCGACCGACACGACGGCGGCCGGGGGCAATGCCACATTGCTGTCGCTCGCCGATACCGAGGACTGATCGGCGACGAGGCGGGCAGGCCCGCGATGCCGCGTTGCGCCGCGATTCGTCAAAGCAGGGATTCTCCGCTACGTTGAATAGTGCGGGCTCGGCGTGTCCGCGTTCCGGTGGCCGGTTGGCGCCGCGCCGCGCGGCACTCGCCGGGGTTCCATTCGCCGGCAATCTCCAGGATTCTCGCCAGGGTGTTGCGTAAATATCGCTATCGGGCAGGCGTAATTCCACCGATTTGTGCGGAAACTGTTGCGTTAATGTCGCTTCGTGACGCGTTCTGCTCCGGCGGCCCGATTGACGGCTCTGGCGAGCTAAAAACCGATTGCCAACGTTAAGGTCGATGGTAAACATGCCTCCAACGGTGGTGTGGAACCACCGTCGTACGCGTATCTGCGGCCGGAGGTAAGGGGATGAGAAATCGCTTTTTGGTAGGCGCCGGCGTCGCGCTCGCCGCTGCGTTGAGCTGGGCGCCCGCACAGGCGCAGTTGTTTGCCGCGCCGGCGGGACCCGGCGCTTGGTACTTCGGCGGCGAGGGCGGCTGGACCCAGCTCAATGACGCCAACTTCGGAGGGCCCTTGTCCGCCACCGAAAAATTCAACGACGGATACAACATCGGTGTCCGCGGTGGCTACGAGTGGGGGCCGTGGCGCTTCGAAGAGGAATTCAACTTCCGGCAGAATGGAATCACCAGCGTCGGTCCGATTGCCACGACTGGGAACCGCAACACGTATGCGGTGATGACCAACGCGATCTATGATTTCGGTCTGGGCTGGGCGTTTACCCCGCATATCGGCGCCGGTATCGGCGCGGTCGGGATACGCGACGGCTTGGGCATTAAGGGGCTCGGTACCGTCGTCAACGACACCGAGTGGGAGTTCGGCTACCAGGCGATCGCCGGCATACGCTACAACATCAACCCGAACTTGGCGTTTGACGTCGATTATCGCTACTTGGGTACCACCGACCCAACGTTCCGCACCAACGTCCCGGGCGTCAACTACAAGTCCGAATACAGCTCGAACAGCGTGGTGGCGAGCTTGACCCTGCGGTTCGGCGCGCCGCCACCGCCGCCGCCGGCGCCGCTCCCGCCAGCGCCGCCGCCGATGGTGCGCAAGGTTTTCCTCGTGTTCTTCGATTGGGACAGGGACACGATCACGCCCGAAGGCATGCAGATCGTGCAGCAGGCCGCCGCCGCGTTCCAGGGGGGCGCACCGGTCACGATCCAGGTTACCGGCTACACCGACGCCTCGGGCTCGGCGGGCTACAACCAGCGCCTCTCCGAGCGCCGCGCCAACAACGTCGCCAACGCGATGGCCGGCCTCGGCGTACCGCGGCAAGCCATGGCGGTCAGCGGCCGCGGCAAGAACGATCAGCGGGTACCGACCGCGGACGGCGTGCGCGAGCCGCAGAACCGCCGGGTCGAGATCGTCTTCCCGTAAGCGGTCGACCAAACAAAATAGCCGGGGCCGCGCAAACGGCCCCGGCGCCTCTCTCACCGCCGCGCTCAGCGCGGCGGTTTCTTTTTTGCCGCCCCGCCGCCGCCGCGCGGCTTCCGTCCACTCTCGCGCGGCTTTAGGATTGGGCAACACCCCTCAGCACGATTGGCAGACATGTCCGAATCCCCCGCGATGCCGCTGTCCCGCTTCACGGTGCTCGATCTGACCCGCGTCCGCGCCGGCCCGACGGCGGTGCGCCAGCTCGCCGATTGGGGCGCCCGCGTCATAAAGATCGAGGCGCCGCCCGGCCCCGGCGAGGGCATGGGCGGCCCGCGCCATGGTCCCGATTTCCAGAACCTGCACCGCAACAAGCGCAGCCTGACGCTCGACCTAAAAACGCCGGAAGGGATCGAGATCTTCGGCAAGCTGGTGCGCGGCGCCGATGTGCTGGTCGAGAACTACCGCCCCGACGTCAAGACCCGGCTCGGCATCGATTATCCCGCGCTGCAACCCATTAATCCCCGGCTCGTCTACGCCAGCATCTCGGGGTTCGGGCAGACCGGGCCCTATCGCGACCGCCCGGGCTTCGACCAGATCGCCCAGGGCATGGGGGGCCTGATGTCGATCACCGGCCTGCCGGGGCAGGGGCCGGTCAGGGTCGGCATCCCGGTCGCCGATCTCTCGGCCGGCATCTTCGCCGCGATGGGCATCCTTGTCGCGCTGCTGGAGCGAGAAGTTTCGGGGGTGGGGCAATACGTCGAGAGTTCGTTGCTCGCGGCGCAGATCGCGATGCTCGATTTCCAGGCGGCGCGCTGGCTGATCGCCGGCGAGGTGCCCGAGCAGGCCGGCAACGACCACCCGACCAGCATCCCAACCGGTGTTTTCAAGACCAAGGACGGCCACATCAACATCGCCTCGGCGGGCGATGATATCTTCGGCCGGCTGTGCCGGGCGCTCGACGCGCCGGCACTGGCCGATCACCCCGATTACCGTACCGGCAAGCTGCGCTCGCAGCACCGCCAGGCGCTCAACGCGGCGATCGAGGCGATCACCCGCGAGCGCGACAGCGCCGCCTGGATCGACCGCTTCAACCAGGCCGGGGTCCCGGCCGGCCCGATCTATTCGATCGACCAGGTGTTCGCCGATCCGCAGGTGCGCCATCTCGGCATCGCCCAGCCGGTCGAGCATGCGAGCCTCGGCCACCTCGATCTGGTCGGCCAGGCGGTGACGCTGAGCCGCACGCCAAGCCGGCTGCGCACCGCGAGCCCCGAGCCGGGCGAGCACACCGACGCCATCCTGCGCGAACTCGGCTACAGCGCCGGCGATATCGCCGGGCTGCGCGAGCGCCATATCGTGTGAGCGCGATCGCCGCCCGCTATCGGGCGTATCTAGTTAGGCGCGAACGCTCGCGCGGCGGCGAGGCGCTGCTGCAATGCGTCGCCCAATAGATTGCAGGCGATCACGGTCATGAAGATCATCATGCCGGGATAGACCGCGAGCAGCGGTGCCGAGGTCATCAGCTCCTGCGCGTTGCTCAGCATGGTGCCCCAGCTGGCGAGCGGCGGCTGAATGCCGAGGCCGAGAAAGCTCAGCACCGATTCGAGGAGGATCACGTCGCCGACGCTGAGTGTCGTCGCGACGATCAGCGGCGCCAGCACGTTGGGCAGGATGTGGACGCGCAGAATATAGGGCACGCCGGCGCCGAGGCTGCGCGCCGCCCGCACGAAATCGCGGTTGCGGGTAACGAGGGTGGCGCCGCGCACCAGCCGCGCCGCCGTCGTCCAGCTGACCAGCACGGCGAGCGCCAGAATGCGCAACAGGCTGACGTTGTCGGAACGCGCGAGCGCCGCCGGGACGCCGAGCTTTTTCAAATCGAGCGCCGCCAGCACGATCAACAGCGGCAACAGCGGCAACGCGATGATTGCGTCGGTCAGGCGCATCAGGATGCGGTCGGTCCAGCCGCCGCAATAGCCGGCGACCAGCCCGACCAGCGTGCCGAACGCCGCCGCCGCCAGCGCCGCGGCGATCCCGATCGACAGCGACACGCGCCCGCCGGCGAGCAGCCGCTGCAGGACATCGCGGCCGAGCTCATCGGTGCCGAGCGGGTGCGGGAGCGAGGCGCCGGCCAGGCGACCGGCGAGATCGACCGCGTTGGGATCGAGGCCGAGCGCCGCGCCCAAGGGCGACGCGACGAACGACAGCACCGCGATCGTCGCCAGCAGCGCGATGGGCCACCTCACCGATAAGTGACCCGCGGATCGAGCCAGCCATAGGCGAGGTCGGCGGCGAGATTGGCCAGCAGCGCCGTCGCGGCGGCGAACAGCAGCGCCGCCAGCGCCAAATTGTAGTCGTTGCCCATCACCGCGTCGTAGATCAGCTTGCCCATGCCGGGATAGGCAAACATCGTCTCGGTGACGAGCGCCCCCGACACCAGCCCGCCGAACGACAGCGCGACGATCGTCGTCACCGGGATCAGCGCGCCGCGCAGCGCGTGGTGCAGGATGACGCGCGCCTCACGAGCGCCCTTGGCGCGGGCGGTGCGGATATGGTCCTGCGCCAAGGCGTCGCGCATCGCGGCGCGGACATAGCGCGTGTAGAAGCCGGCGTTCGCTAGGGTCAGCGTCGCCACCGGCAGCGCCAGGTGGCGCAGGCGGTCGGCCACACCGCCGGCGCCGGCGGCGGCGAGTCCGCTCGCCGGCAGCCAGCCGAGCCCGGCGGCAAAAACCAGGATCAGAACGAGCGCCAGCCAGAAGGTCGGCAGCGACACGCTCGCGAAGCACGCCAGGTTGATCGCGCCGTCGAGCCGCGAGCTCGGCCGCCGCGCCGCCGCCACCCCGAGCGGCAGGGCCAGCCCCAGCGCAGCGACAAAGCTCGACCCCATCAGCACGAGCGAGTTGCCGAGCGGCGCCAGCAGCGTCGACCATACCGGCGCGGCGAAGAGGCGCGAATAGCCGAGATCACCTTGGAGCGCCTGGCCGGCCCAATTCAGATAGCGGACGAGCAGCGGCCGGTCCAACCCGTAGAGCGCCTTCAGCCGCGCCACGTCGGCGGCGCCGATGCGCGGGTCGGCCTGGCGCATCAGGTCGATCGGGTCGCCCGGCATCAGCCCCAAGAGGCCATAGATGAGGAACGACATCAGCACCAATAGCGCGGCGATCTCGATCAGGCGGACGGCGGCGAAGCGAAGCATATCGTCAGGGCTGCGCCTTCCAGTCGGTGATCCACAATGTCGTCGGATATTGGTTGCCGGTCGGGCGCACCCCGCTCAGCCATTTCGGCAGGATGAACGCATCCGAGCGGAAATAAAGCGGCAGCGAGGGCAGTTCGGTGGCGTAAAGGCGCTGCATCTCGGCCCATAGCGTCTGGCGCTTGGCGGGGTCGAGCTCGATTTCGGCGGCATCGATCAGGCGGTCCATCGCCGGGCTTTTGAAGCCCGGCGTGTTCTGGCCGGCAAAGCCGTTGGCGGCGTTCGGGATCTCGGTCGAGTAGAGGGTCGAGCGCGGCACGTCCTCGGGCGCGCTGATCCAGGCATACATCGCCATGTCGAAATTGCGGTGCGGCAGCGTCTCGCCGAAGAGGACGCGCGCTGGCTCGTTCTTGATGCGGATATCGATGCCGAGCTTGCGCCACTCGCTCTGCAACACCTGCTCGACCAGCTCGCGGGTGCGGTTGCCGGCCGTCGTCATCAGTTCGAAGGACAGGCTGTCGCCCTGTGCGTTGCGCCTGACCGCACCGCCCTGCGGGTGCCACCCCGCCGCGTCGAGGAGGCTCGCGGCGCGCGCCGGATCGTATGGATAGCGCGGCGTGTCGCCGGTGAAACCGCTGTCGAGCGGGTTGACGAAGCTGTCGGCGACCTGCTGACGCCCGGCAAAGAGCGAATTGCTGATCGCCGCGCGGTCGAGGCCGTAGAGCAGCGCCTGGCGGACGCGCCGATCGGCCAGCGCCGGCCGGTCGAGATTGAGGTCGACATGCTCGTAGGTCAGCCCCGGCTTGTAGAGCACGCGAAATGCGCCCCCGTGCGCCTTGTCGAAGGCGAGCGCCTCGTCGATCGAGAGCCCGAGTTCGCCCGCCACCATGTCGATCGCGCCCGAGAGCAAATTGGCCTGGAGCGCGGCGGTATTCTCGATCGCCCGCACGCTTATCCGGCGAAACGGCGGTGGCGGCCCGGTCCAGTACGGGTTCGGCTCGAGCAAGAGATGCGAACCGGTCGCCACCTCGCTGATCCGGTAGGGCCCGTTATAGAGCCCCGGATTGGTCGGGTCGGTGCGGTAGTGCGTGCGCACCCGGTATTGCGCCGGGTCGGCAAAGGCCTCGCGCTCGAGATGCGCCGGCAGCAGCACGAAATCGTTGATCGCGGCATAGTCGAAGGTCAGCTTGTCGACGTGCAGGGTGAAGGTTTTGTCGTCCTTGACGTCGATGCTGGTGATCCGGCGGTAGAATTCGGCGTTGGCGACGGCGCTCTGCGGGTCGCGGCCGACCTGATAGGTAAAGAGCACATCCGCCGTCGTGACCGGCACGCCGTCGCCCCATTTCGCGTCCGGACGGATCTGGTAGGTGAGCTCGACCCCCTTCTTGCCGCTGCCGAGATCGACCGGAACCGCCAACCTGTTGTCGAGCGACGGCAGCCGGGTGCACAACAGGCAGACGAGGCGCCAATCCGCGTCGTAGACCGTGAAGGGCCTCAGCGTCATGCCGAGCACGTAGCTCTTCGCCGCCATCGCGTCGATGTCCGGGTTGAGGGTCGCCGGAAACTGGGTCACCCCGATCGTCAGCGAATCGTGCTGGGCGGCCCTTCCCGGCGAGCCCGCCAGCAACGCCACCGCGAGGGCGCAAACCAGCCTTCCCAGCAGGGGGAAGCGGCCCCGCCCGGGCAACCAACGCGATCCTCCAAAAAGGCTTGTCCGCAGCACGGAAAACGCCCTCAAGTGCTTGAACGCGAGCGCTTTCGGTCATATTATCGCGCGCTGGCGAGGTCGGATACGTGACGCCTCAGAGTTGCGTGTTCGCGGGAAGGAAGCAACGATCCCGTTTGTTTCAGGCCCGAACGGCCACACCCGAACGGCCACAGGGGCCACCCTCGGGTAGTGCGAGTTTTTATCAGCGTGTAGTCAACTCCAGAACTGCCACAGAGGACAGAGCCATGAAGCAACTCTTGAATGGCGTCGCGATCGCCGCCGCCCTGGTGATCGCCGCACCCGCCTTCGCGCAGGCCCCGCCAACCTCGCCCGACATGGGAAAGAAGGCGAGCGGGGGGGCTGGCAGAAGCGTCGGCCGAGTCGCGCCCGCGCCGGCCGCGGCACCGGCTGCTGCCGCCGCACCGGCGCAAATGCACCATCGGCCGATGCACCATCACATGGCCCATCATGGGCACATGGGCAAGAAGAGCGGTGGCGATGCGATGACCGACCAGCTCAATCGCGAAGAATTGGCGCGCATCCAAGGCGGCGCCCCGGGCGCACCGATGCCGCCGCCACCGGGAGCCGGTCCGCGGCCCAGCGGCCACTGATCGCCACGCTGATCCGGTATCACAAGGGGGCCCTCGGGCCCCCTTGTTGAGTTACGGCTGATTTTCCCCGCGCCACCCGGTCGTCTGACGTCCGCGGCGGGCCTCTAGTCTGACTTCACGTTTCATTAAAGCCGCTGCGCGATATTGCCGGCGTGACACCAGCGCTGACGCCAGCAATGTCAATGAACCTCGACCTCGAGGTCGAACTGCCGCCGCCGGAGTGGATAGTGCACTTCGTCGAAGACATTCCGACCGCGGTTGCGGTGTTCGATGGCGAGTTGCGCTATGTCGCGGCCAACGCGGCATGGCTCGACATCTTCTGCCTCGGCGCCGCGCCGGTGGCCGGTCGGCGCCACGACGAGATCGCCCCGCAGGGCGGCCCGCAACTCACCCTATTGCAGCGCCGCGCCCTGGCCGGCGAGGCGGTGACGGGCGGCGCCTTCTTCGACGCCGCCGCCGGCGAGGGAAGGCACTGCGCCCTTAGCGTGCGCCCGCGGCGCAGCCGCCACGGCACGGTATTGGGCGTCATCGCCGCGCTGCACGAGAGTGCGGCGGCGAGCGAGCGATCGGCGCCGGAAGCGGGGTCCGACCGCTTGACCGGGATCGCCGGGCGCGACCATTTCCTGACGCGGCTGCGGGCGGCGCTGCCGCCAGGCGGCGCTGCGTCACAAGGCGCATCGGTCCAGGGCGCCGCGGTACAGGGCGCACCGGTATTCCTGCTCGACATCGACGACTTCAAGGGCGTCAACGAGCTCTACGGTACACGCGTCGGCGACCGGGTGCTGAAGACCGTCGCCACCCGGCTCTTGACCGGCGTCAGGTCGCAGGTGGTACCCGCCGAGCAATCCGATGGCCGCGCGGGCATGTCGGACACCGATTTGGTTGCCCGCCTCGGCGCCGACGAATTCGCTGTCCTCCTCGGCAGCGCGCTGCCGAGCCGCGGCGACGCCGACGCCTTTGCCCGCCGGCTCTTGCAATTGGTCGAGACGCCGGTGGTGGTCGGCGAGCAGCGTATCCGCCTGACCGCCAATGTCGGCTACATCGTTCCGCGTCCGACGCACCGCAGCGCCGACGATGTGATGCGCGACCTCAACATCGCGCTGCGCGAAGCGAAGGCGCAGGGCCCCAACAACGCCCGAGCCTGGGAGCCGGCGTTGGCGGGCACCGCCGGCCGTCGGCTGGTCATGCTCGACCAGCTGCGCCGCGCGCTCGAAGAGGGCGAGTTCGTGCTGCATTACCAGCCGATCCTCAACCTCGCCGACGACCGCGTCGTCGGCGCCGAGGCGCTCTTGCGCTGGAACCATCCGAGCGACGGGCTGATGCCCCCGGCGGAGTTCCTGCCGCTCCTCGAGGAGAGCGGGTTGATCGTGCCGGTCGGCGCCTGGGTGATCCGCGAGGTGGTGCGCCAGATGCAGGTCTGGCAGATGCTTTACGGCCGCGACATGCTCGAATGGGTCGCGGTCAATGTCTCGGCCCGGCAGTTCAACGACCCCTCGCTCCTGCTCGCCACCCTCGGCGAAATCAACCACAGCGGGTTTCCGCTCGACCGCCTCAAGATCGAAATCACCGAGTCGGCGGTGATGCGCAACCCGGAAGCAACCCGGGGCGTGCTCGGCCAATTGCAGAAGCTCGGGATCAGCATCGCGCTCGACGATTTCGGGACCGGCTATTCGGCGCTCGGCGCCTTGCGCCATTACACCGTCGACACCATCAAGATCGACCGCGATTTCACCGCCCGCCTCGACACCGAGCACGGCCGCGAGCTGATGCTGGCGCTGCTGAAAATCTCCCGCCTGCACGGCGCGGTGGTGGTCGCCGAGGGCGTCGAGACGGCGTTGCAGCGCGACGTATTGCGCTCGTTCGGCTGCGATTTCGCCCAGGGCTACCTGTTCGCCAGGCCGATGGACGGCAGCTTCTTCGGCGCCTACGCGCTGACGCATTTGGTCGAGGACGCCGCGGTCGGCTAGTCCAGCGGCGATGCAGACCGAAAGACCATTGGTCGAGCAGCAAGCAGCCGGCGAGAGATCGTAGGCGGCTGAGGATTACGCTCAGAATGCCGGGTAGGGCGGGGCGGGCAGGACATGTTCCTCGACGCCCCGGACGCCGGGCATGGTTTCCGCCGCAACCCGCAGCGCTTGCCGCTTCTCTGGAGGCTCATCCTCCGAGATCCAGAAATGCACGGTGCCGTCCCGGACAATAACGTCCTCCGGCCAGACTTTCGCCCATTCCTCGCGGCCGAGCTCGGCGAGGAGCCGCTCGCGCAGCGAGCGGTCGTCCCCCTCGCCCTCGCGTGGCGGCGCACCTTTTGTCGCCCCGACCGCGCGCACGATATTGGCCCGGCTGATGATGCCGACGATCTTGCCGTCGCGCATCACCGGCACGCGCTTGACCCGCTTCGCCTCCAGCAATGCCGCGACGTCGGCGAGTTCGGTGTCCTCGGTGACGGTCACCACGGCGCGCGTCATGATGTCGTTGACCGTGCGGCCATGCGATTTGACGTAATCGCGGGCGAGGTCGGAGGCGAAATGGTCGAGCCACCATGAGCGGCGACGCACGCGATGGCGGCGCGCGGTGCCGATCTCGGCGCGGTGCAAGAGGTCGCCCTCGCTGATGACCCCAACGAGACGGCCACCCGCATCGACCACCGGGGCGCCGCTGATGCCGCGTTCCGCAAGCAGCGTCGCCAAGGCCTGGACCGTCATGTCCGGAGCCACGGTGATCACATCAGTTGTCATCACATCCATCGCGCGCATCGCGCACCTCCCTCTGTTCGAGAAACGTTCCCCGGATTACCCCGGGTTGTGGCGCAATTCTGGCGACTTTTGCTCCCGCGTTGCAAGTAGGTTAATCCGCCGCCCGCCGGAGCGGCAGGTTGCACTTAAGTCAAACCAGGCGTCTATGGCAGCGCTTGCGTCCGGGTGTAGCGGCGCCAGGCGCTCATCTGGATGGCCGAAGTGAGGCAATGCACGACGACCGGTTTCGTCTTGACCGCGAAGGCGCGGGCGATGCCGTCCGCGACCTCGGCTTCGCTCTTGATCGTGATCCCCTCGGCGCCGAACGAGCGGCCCCATTGGGCGAAATCGGGGTTGGTGAGGCGCGTCCCCTCCATGAACGGCCGCTCGGGGTAGCGCACGTAGGAGTGCATGCCGATCGTGCCATACATGCCGTTATCCGAGATGATCATGATCGGCGCGGCGCCGTATTGGAACGCGGTGGCGATCTCGTTGCCCGACATCAGGGTGCCGCCGTCGCCGACAAACGCGACGACCTGCGTCCCCGGCCGGCGCAGCGCCGCCGCCACCGCCATCGGCATCCCCGAGCCCATCGCGCCCACCACCGACGACAGAAACACCTGACCCTGGCGGAAGCCGATGTAGCGGTGGACAAAGCTGCCGAAATTGCCGGCGTCGGTGGTTACCGTCGCGTCGGGCGCGAGGTGCTTGTCGACTTCGCAGACGATCGCCGCGAAATTCACCCCGTCGGTCGTCGCCTCCCACTCCTTGGCGAGGAGCTTCCGGTGGATCGCGTGCAGCCCGGCGACCCACCCCTTGCGCTTTTGCGCGCCGGCCGGGGCGCCGCGCTGCAGCAGCGCCTTGATGACCTCGTGCGGGCTGGCGGGGATGCCGAGATCGGGGCGCCACACGCGCCCGACCTCGCCCGCATCGGGCCACACATGCACCAGCGGCAATTGCGGCTGCGGCGCCCTGGGGAAGCTGTAGGACTGGCTGACCGAGTCGGTCAGCCGCTCGCCGAGCGCGACCATCAAATCGGCCTTTTTCATCTCGCCGAGCAATGCCGGCGGCACGCGGATCCCCATGTAGCCGCCGTAATTGGGGTGGGTCGCGTCGAAGAGCTGCGGCCGCCGGTGGGTCGGGCTGATCGGCAGCACCCATTCCTCGGCCAGGCGGTTGAGGTCGGCGAAGGCCGAATTGTCGTGCACCGCGTCGGCGAGCAGCGCGCCGCCGACCAGGATCAGCGGCCGCTCGGCCTCAGCCAGCATATCGGCGAGGCGCTCCAGATCGGCGGCGCGCGGCCCGGCGACAACGCGCGGCCGCGCCGGGTTGAGTTCGGCCTCGGTCTCGGCGTCGAAAATGTCCTCGGGCAGGATCACCGCGACCGGGCCTTGTGTGCCGCTCTCGGCGATGTGGAAGGCACGCGCCATCGCCTCCGAGGCCTGCTCCGGCTCGTTGACCTCGATCACCGCCTTGGTGACGTCCGACAGGAGCCGCGAATAGTTCTGCTCCTGCAAGGCGAGGCGGCCGAAATCCTTGCGTTCGACCTGGCCGACCAGCATCACCATCGGTGTCGCGTCGTGATAGGCGGCGTGCAGCGCGACCATCGCGTTCGACAGGCCCGGCCCGCGCGATACCATCGCCACCCCGGCGCGGCCCTTGAGGCGCCCGTCGGCGACCGCCATGTAGCCGGCTCCGGCCTCGTGGCGGCAGACGATCAGGC
>DATGFP010000148.1:0-42336 GCA_035309005.1 Allostellaceae bacterium
CTCGCGCAGCACCGCGATCGAGGCGTCGCGCATGATCTGGTATTCCTTGTCGGTGAGGGTCAGCGCAGGCGCCACGGTCACGGAGTCGCCGGTATGCACCCCCATCGGGTCGATGTTCTCGATCGAGCAGATAATGATGCAATTGTCGGCGCGGTCGCGCACGACCTCCAGCTCGTATTCCTTCCAGCCGAGCACCGACTCCTCGATCAGCACTTCGTGCGCCGGCGAGGCCCTGAGGCCGCCGCGGACGATCTCCTCGAACTCCTCGGTGTTGTAGGCGATGCCGCCGCCGGTGCCGCCTAATGTGAAAGACGGCCGGATGATCGCTGGCAGGCCGATCTCGGGGAGAGCCTCGATTGCCGCTTCGAGCGAGCCGACGAGGCGGCTCTTTGGCGATTCGAGGCCGATCTTGTCCATCGCCAAGCGGAACAATTGGCGATCCTCGGCCTTGGCGATCGCCTCTTCGCTGGCGCCGATCAGCTCGACGCCATAGCGCTGGAGCGCGCCCGACTTCGCCAGCGCCATCGCGGTATTCAGCGCGGTCTGCCCGCCCATCGTCGGCAGCAGCGCGTCAATCGGATGCCCGGCTTGCCGCTCGCGGGCGAGGATCCGTTCGACCATGTCATGCGTGATCGGCTCGATGTAGGTCGCGTCGGCCAGCTCCGGGTCGGTCATGATCGTCGCCGGGTTCGAATTGACCAGCACGATCCGGTAGCCCTCGGCCTTCAGCGCCTTGCACGCCTGCGCCCCGGAATAATCGAATTCGCACGCCTGCCCGATCACGATCGGCCCCGCGCCGATGATCAGGATGCTCGCTATGTCGGTACGCCTGGGCACGGCCTCAGCCGTCCATCCCGGCGAAGGCCGGGACCCATTGCGGTGGAAGGCAGTATAATATTTTCGGCGAGCCGAACTGTTCGTGCGAGCTCGCCACCAGCCGAGTCGCCGATAAATGGGTCCCGGCCTGCGCCCGGATGGGGATGGGGATTGAGATGGGGCTCATGCTCCCGCTGCCGCCATCAACCCGATAAAGCGCTCGAACAAATAATGGCTGTCCTGCGGGCCGGGGCTGGCTTCGGGGTGGTGCTGCACCGAGAAGACCGGCCGCCCGTCAAGCCGCAACCCCTCGTTGGTGCGGTCGAACAGCGAGAGGTGGGTGGGGTCGATCCCCTCCCCCAGGCTGGCGGGGTCGATGACGAAGCCGTGGTTCTGGCTGGTGATCTCGACCTTGCCGGTGGCTTCTTCGCGCACCGGGTGGTTGGCGCCGCGATGCCCCTTGTCCATCTTCAGCGTGCGTCCACCGAGCGCCAGCGCCAGCATCTGGTGGCCGAGGCAGATGCCGAAGATCGGTTTTCCCGTGGCGATCAGCTCGCGCAGCACTGGCACGGCGTATTCGCCCGTGGCGGCCGGGTCACCCGGGCCGTTCGACAGGAAGATGCCGTCCGGCTCATGCCGCATGATGCCCTCGGCCGAGGCGGTCGCCGGAACGACCGTCACCCGGCACCCATGCTCGGCCAGCATGCGCAAGATGTTGCGCTTGGCGCCGTAATCGACCGCGACAACGTGAAACCGCGGCGCGTCCTGTCGGCCATAGCCACTCTCGCGCCGCCAAGTGGTCTCGTCCCATTCGTAGCTCTGCAGGCAGGTGACCTCGCGGGCGAGGTCCATCCCTTCGAGCCCAGGCCAGGCCGCCGCCTCTTCGCGCATCGCGGCGATATCGAGCCTGCCGTCGGGCTGGTGGGCGATGACGCCGTTGGGCGCGCCCTGGTCGCGGATCAGCCTGGTCAGGCGGCGCGTATCGATTCCGGCGAGGCCGACGATGTGGTGCGATTTGAGCCAGGCATCGAGCGATTGCTCGGCGCGGTAGTTGGAGGGCTGGGTGGGCATCTCGCGCACGACGAGGCCGCGCGCCGCCGGGATCGTCGTCTCGATGTCCTCGCGGTTGGCGCCGACATTGCCGATATGGGGAAACGTAAAGGTGATGATCTGCCCGGCATAACTGGGGTCGGTCAGGATTTCCTGGTAGCCGGTGAGCGCGGTATTGAAGCAGACCTCCCCGACCGCCTGTCCCGCCGCCCCGATGCCGCGCCCCCTAAACACCGTGCCGTCGGCCAACACCAAAGCCGCGTTGCAGTCGGGCGGTCGCGGCGACCCACGGGCCGCGGTCGGATATTGCATCTGAATTATGTCCTGCAGGCGCGAAGCGACCGCCGCTCGGAGTCAGCGGACAGTCGGAAGGCAAGCAGCCAAACGCTTGGAAGATAGCCAGCGCGGTCTATTTGTCAACCCGAATGGGGAGAACTTGCGCTATTTACAAAGACTTACAATATCTCGGCGGCGAATTTGCCGCAGCCCGCCAAAGCGGTTAGGCTGCGGCCACGCGGCAAATCGGGGGAGGAGCGGGTGCTGCGCGAGGGATTTTCCGAGCGACTGAAGGACGCGATGCGGGCCCGCCAACCCCGCGCCGTCTCGACCGTGCGCATGATATTGGCGGGGCTCAAGGAACGCGACGTCGCGGCGCGCGGCGCCGGCAATCCCGACGGCATCGCCGATTCCGAGATCCTGCGCTTCTTGCAAGGCATGATAAAACAGCGCCGCGAATCGATCGCGCTCTACCGCCAGGGCAATCGCCCCGAACTGGCGCAGCAGGAGGAAGAGGAAATCGCGGTCATCGAGAGTTTTCTGCCGCAGCAGATGAACGACGCGGCGATCGCCGAGGCGGCCAAGATTGCGATCGCCGCGAGCAGCGCCGCTGGCCTCAAGGATATGGGTCGGGTCATGGCGGTGTTGCGCGAGCGCCACGCCGGGGTCATGGACATGGCCCGAGCCGGCACCGTCGTGAAGCAGCTGCTCGGCTAGGAACGGCGGCGCCAGCATGGCTTTCCCGCCGGGGTTCCTCGATGAATTGCGCAGCCGCGTCGCGCTTGGCGACCTGGTTGGCCGGCGGGTGCGGCTGACCCGGCGCGGCCGCGAGTTGGGTGGCCTGTGCCCGTTCCATAACGAAAAAACCCCGTCGTTCTACGTCGTCGAGGACAAGGGCTTTTTTCATTGCTTCGGCTGCGGCGCGCACGGCGACGCGATCGGCTTTGTGATGCGGGCCGACAACCTCGATTTCATCGAGGCGGTCGAGCGGCTCGCGGCGGAGGCCGGCATTGCGGTGCCGCAGCAATCGCCGCACGAGCGCGAGCGGGCGCAGCGCCAGAAGACCCTGCTCGAAGCGCTCGCCGCCGCCGCCCAGTTCTACGAGACGCAGCTGTGGTCCCCCGGAACCTCGACCGGCGGGGCGCGCGCCCGCGAATATCTGGCACGGCGCGGGCTCGACGAGGCTACGATCCGCCGCTTCCGCCTCGGCTGGGCGCCGGAGGATCGGCAGGCGATGCGGCGCGTGCTCGGTGGGGATTTCCCGGAAGCGTTGCTACACGAGGCCGGACTGCTGCGCGTGCCGGAGGATGGCGGCACGCCCTACGATTATTTCCGCGGCCGCGTCATCTTCCCGATCAGCGACCGCGCCGGCCGGACGATCGCCTTCGGCGGCCGCACGCTCGGCGACGACCAGCCGAAATACCTCAACTCGCCGGATACACCGGTGTTTGAGAAGGGCCGGGTGCTCTACGGCTGGGCCGCGGCGCGGGCCAATATCGCGCGCGAGCCGGAAGGCGCGCCGGCGATCGTCGTCGAAGGCTACATGGATGTCATCGCGTTGCACCGCGCCGGCTTTGGCGCCGCGGTTGCCCCGCTCGGCACCGCACTGACCGAGATGCAACTCCGTGAATTATGGCGCCTCTCGCCCGAGCCGGCGCTGTGCTTCGACGGCGACGCAGCCGGACAACGTGCCGCCATGCGCGCTCTCACCCGCGCCTTGCCGTTGCTGCAACCCGGCCGCAGCCTGCGCTTTGCGACGCTGGCCCCGGGCGATGACCCCGATTCGCTGATCGGTCGGGGCGGTGGGCCGGCATTTGCCGAAATCCTCGCGGCGGCGCGGCCGCTGTCGGAGATGTTATGGCAGAGCGAATTGGCCGCTCGGCCGTGCGACACGCCAGAGCGCCGCGCCGATCTCGAGCGCCGCCTGATGGCGCATGCCGGGCTCATCGCCGACCGCGCGGTGCAGAGCGAATACCGCCGGCATTTCCGCGACCGCCTGTTCGCCCGGGCGCGCCAATCGCCGGAGCGGTCCGGCAGGTTTGCCGGGCGCTCGGCCTGGCCGCGCCCCCTACCAGATGGGCCGCCGCCGGCGCCGCCGCGCGAGCCGCGCCGCATCCAGCGCGAAATCCTCCTTTGCCTGTTGCTGCAGCATCCCTTCCTGATCGACGAGAAACGCGAGGAGGCGATCGATTTCGATTTCCCCGAGCCCGAGCTGGCGCGGCTCAAGACTGCGATTTTAGGGATCGAGGAGCCGCCAACGGGGCTTGACGCCGAGATAATTCGGCAACACCTAGACAAAAGCGGGTTCACGGCGAGCGTGGACGCGATTTTCTCGTCGTCAGGAGTGCACGCAGCTGTTTTGCTTCGCGCCTCGGATCCGGACCAGATTCGGCGTGGCTGGAACCATGTAGTCGGGATGATGCGACGCGACGAAAACCGGGCCGAACTGGCGGACGCGACCCTGGATTTGCTGCGCGAGGGGTCGCCGGAGGCGCTGGCCAGGCTGCATGCTTTGAGCACGCAGGAGAAGCCGGAGGATATTCCCGAGGAAGACGGAGCGCCGGGCACCCTCGCAGGCACTCCGGTTGATCTTGGCCGGCCGGCGGGGTGACCATCGGCGGCACCTCGGCCGCGGTCGATTGCGTTTGACCCGGCGATTAGCCGGACGGTGTGACACAAATGCCAAGGGATGGCGGAATGGCAAGCAAAACGGTTACGGCGGGAGCGGATACGGCGGAAACCCGGGAGGATGCGGCCGAAGCCCCGCTTCTCGACACCGTCGCGATCGCGATCAAGAAGATGGTCTTGCGCGGCAAGGAGCGCGGCTATCTGACCTACGACGAGCTCAACGCCGCATTGCCGCAGGATCAGGTATCCTCGGAGCAGATCGAGGATACGATGACGATGCTGTCCGAGCTCGGCATCAACGTCATCGAGAGTGAGGAAAGCGAGGAACCCGCCGAGGGCGAAGCGGAGGACGGCGAGGCCGAGACGCGCGGCAATGTCGATGACGACGACATCGGCCGCACCGACGACCCGGTGCGCATGTATCTGCGCGAGATGGGTTCGGTCGAGCTGTTGTCGCGCGAGGGCGAGATCGCCATCGCCAAGCGCATCGAGGCCGGCCGCGAGATGATGATTGGCGGCATCTGCGACAGCCCGTTGACCGTGCGCGCGCTGCTGTTGTGGCGCGACGCGCTCAACGAAAATAAGATGCTGCTGCGCGACATCATCGACCTCGACGCAACCTACGGCAGCGCCAATCTCGGCGAGGCCGAGGCGGCGATTGCCAAGGCCGCAGAAGCGGGCGACGGCGAAGAAGAAGCGGCCGACAGCGAGGAGGCCGAAATCGCCGCACTGGAAGCCGAAAGCGAGAGCGAAGAGGGTGAGGGCGAGGAAAGCTCGATTTCACTGGCCGCGATGGAAGCCCAGCTGAAGCCAGGCATGATGGCGATCTTCGACGCGGTCGCCGAAGCCCACCGCAAGGTCCACAAGGTCCGCGACCAGCGGATTACCGCGCTCGTCAAGCGCACCGAGCTGCCGCGCGCGACGCAGCGGCGCTACGACAAGCTCAAGGACGAGATTGTCGAACTCTTGAAGCGAGTGCGTTTCAACAACACCCGTATCGAGCACCTCGTCGAGCAGCTTTACGATCTCAATCGACGCCTCGTCGTCGAGGAGGGGCGGATGTTGCGGCTGGCCGAGGCCAACGGCATCAAGCGCAGCGAGTTCGTGCAGTGCTACATGGGCGACGAACTCTCCGCCGACTGGATCGAGCGCGCCGGCGCGCTCCCCGGCCGCGGCTGGGCGCGGCTCATGGAGCGCAACGCCGCCGATGTCGCGAGGCACCGCGCCGCGATCGCCCAGATCGCGTACGACGCCAAGCTGCCGATCACCGAGTTCCGCCGCGTCGTGCAGACCGTGCAGCGCGGCGAGCGCGAAGCCGGCCGGGCCAAGAAGGAGATGGTCGAAGCCAATCTGCGGCTCGTCATCTCGATCGCCAAGAAATACACCAATCGCGGCCTGCAATTCCTCGACCTGATCCAGGAAGGCAATATCGGGCTGATGAAGGCGGTCGACAAATTCGAGTATCGCCGCGGCTACAAGTTCTCGACCTATGCAACCTGGTGGATCCGCCAGGCGATCACCCGCTCGATCGCCGACCAGGCGCGCACGATCCGCATCCCGGTGCACATGATCGAGACGATCAACAAGCTAGTGCGCACCTCGCGCCAGATGCTGCACGAGATCGGCCGCGAGCCGACCCCCGAGGAACTCGCCGACAAGCTGGCGATGCCCTTGGAAAAGGTCCGCAAGGTGCTGAAGATCGCCAAGGAGCCGATCAGCCTCGAAACCCCGATCGGCGACGAGGAAGATTCTCATCTCGGCGACTTCATCGAGGACAAGAACGCGGTGCTGCCGCTCGACGCGGCAATCCAGGCCAATTTGCGCGAAACGACGACGCGTGTCCTTGCCTCGCTGACGGCGCGCGAGGAGCGCGTCCTGCGGATGCGCTTCGGCATCGGCATGAACACCGACCACACTCTGGAAGAGGTCGGTCAGCAATTCTCGGTGACCCGCGAGCGCATCCGCCAGATTGAAGCCAAGGCCTTGCGCAAGCTGAAGCACCCGAGCCGCTCCAGGAAACTGCGCAGCTTCCTCGATACCTAAGCGGGGCCCGTAGTTCAGCTGGTTAGAACGCGCCGCTCATAACGGCGTTGTCGCAGGTTCGAGTCCTGCCGGGCCTACCATTTCCCGGGATTATGCCGCGCGCGGCGGCGCTGCGCGCACGTGTCAGATGACCTCGCGCTGCCGCAGCTCCTCGATCTGCGCCCGGGTGTAGCCGAGCGACGCCAGGACTTCTTCGTTGTGCTGCCCGAGTTCGGGGGCAATGCTGAGCCGCGCCGGCGTTTCGGAAAACCGCCACGGCGTGCCGTGCACCTTCAGCCGCTTGCCGTGCTTCGGATAGTCGATTTCGGCGACGTAGCCGTTGGCCACCACATCGGGGTCGCTGGCAGCTTCGAGCAGCGTATTGATCGGCGCCGCGACGATATCGGCGGCGCGCAGCCGCGCCACCCAATCCTCGCGCGGTCCGCTGGCGAAGAGCTCGTCCAGGAGGCCCAACAGGATGGCGCGCTTTTCGTCGGACGACACGACGATGCCGAGATCGCCGAAGCCGGAATCCTCGAGGGCCGTATAAAACCCCAGCGCGGTCATCGCGGTGCGCCAGGGGCGGGCGCCGTTGAGCTGGAAGACCAAGGGCTTGCCGTCGCAATCGTTGAAGCTGGCGCTGATACCGGGACGCTCCGGCGTGCCGGTGATGCGGGCCTGGCCGGTGACCGGGTCGCGGCCCCGCCACATCGCCGTCGTCAAGGTCCAGCCCATCAGCCGGATCTGGCCGCCAAGCAATGAGCAATCGACCTTCTGGCCGATGCCAGTGGCGCGTGCATGGGTCAGCGCCGCCAGGGCGCCGCCGAAGGCGAGGATCGCGCAGGTCTCGTCGGCGACCGAAACGATGCCGGTGCGCAGCGGCTGCCCCGGCGTCGAATAGGCTTGCGCGATGCCGCCCAGGGCCTGCGCCATCGAATCGGTGCCGGGCAGATCGGCGTGCGGGCCGGCCGGGCCGTAGCCCGAGACCGAGACGTAGACCAGCCGCGGGTTGACCTGACGCAATTCATCGTAGCCGAAGCCGTTTTTCTCGGCCGCGCCGGGGCGGAAATTCTGGCCGAAGATGTCGGCCGTGGCGACCAGCCGGCGCAGGATGTCACGGCCCTCTGCGGTCTTCAGGTTGAGCGTCACGCTTTTGACGCCGCGGTTGTTGGTCTCGAAATAGGTGCTGGGAAAGCCCGGCATGACGGTCGAGCCGCGGGAATTGTCGCCGATCCCCGGCACCTCGATCTTGATCACCTCGGCGCCGAGATCGGCCATCAGCATGTAGGGCACCGTGCCGGCCTGCGCGGTCGAGCAGGCAACAACCTTGACGCCCTGCAAGGGCCCGTGCGGTTCGCTCATTGCCGGCGCCCTCAATCCAACAGCCATGGCGCGGCGGCGGCCTGCGCGATCTGCCGCACCTGGTTCAACAGGCCCGGCCCAACCGGTATCCCGTCGCGCCGCCGCGTTTCGGCGTATTTCCATTGCGGGTCGCCCGCAACCATGACCGGACGGGCCGGATCGACCGGCTTGGTCGCCCGCAGATCGCTGCACAGTCGGCCAACATCGGCGGCGAACTCCTCGCGCTCGCGGAACAGGGCGGGGTCGATCGCGATGAAGCAATGCCCGATATCGTTGCCCTGCGGCTTCTTGGTGTGCATCGGGTCGGTGATCAACGTCGCGCCCGACAAGCACGCGCCGAGGATGTTGACCATCACCGCGAGCCCGTAGCCCTTGTAACTGGAATTTTCCGGCGAGCCGCCGAGCGAAGTCAGAAAGCCGCCCTTCTCGCGCGCCTCCGCGGGATCCGTACTCGGCAGCCCATCCTTGTCGAGGACCCAGCCGGGCGGGCATTCCAGCCCCTCGTTGGCCTTGTTGCGGATGCGCCCGGCCGCCACCGTCGTCGTCGCCATGTCGAGGAGGAAGGGCGGCCCGCCCGCGCTCGGCGCGGCGAACGACCACGGGTCGGTGCCGAGCTTGGCTTCCTTGCCGAAGGTCGGCGCAACCTGGATCGAGGAAGCGCTAGTGCACGCCATGCCGATGAGCCCCGCGTTGGCCGCCATCAGCGTGTAGTACCCGGTGGCGCCGAAATGCGCCGAGTTCTTCACCGCCGTGATCGCCATGCCGCTCGCTTGCGCCTTGTCGATCGCGACCTGCATCGCAAAGCGCCCCGGCACATGGCCAAGCCCGCCGTCGCCGTCGATCAACGCCGATAACGGCGTCTCCCTGACGATGCGCGGCTGCGCCTGCATGTTGGCGCGGCCGGCGCGGCGCAGCCGGTCGTAACCCGGCAGCATCGAAAGGCCGTGGCTGTCGACGCCGTGCAAATCGGCCCACGAGAGAACGTCGGCGGTCGTCTCAGCATTGTCGTCCGCCATCCCCCAGGCGAGGAGGATGGCTTTGAGCTGGGCGCGGTGGGTTTCGTAGGGTGCGGGCATAGCCTTTCCTCTCAGACGATCTGGTTGCGCAGCTGCGGTTCGCCGCGCCACAGGCGCTCCAGATTGTCGCGCAGGATTTCGATCACGTTGTCTTCATAGCGCCGCGTCTCGCCGGCGGTGTGCGGAGTGATCAGCACATGCTCCATCGCCCATAGCGGCGATGCCGGCGGCAGCGGCTCGTCCGCCGTCACATCGAGGGCGGCGCCGGCGATGCGCCGCGCCGCGAGGGCGTCGACCAGCGCCGCCTCGTCGGCCACCCGGCCGCGCGCCACGTTGATGAGATAAGCGGCGGGTTTCATCCGGCCCAGAGCGGCGGCGTCGATCAGGTTCTCGGTCTCTTCCGTCAACGGGCAGGCGAGGACGACGAAGTCGGCGTCGGGCAGCAGCGTCCCGAGCGCCGCCATCGGATGCACCGCGTCGGCGGCGCCGTGGCCGGCGGCCGGATCGCGGCGCAGCCCGACGACCCGCATGTCGAAGGCTTTGGCGAGCCGCGCCAGACGCCCGCCGATGTCGCCAAAGCCGACGATCAGCAGCGTCTTGCCGCCCAGTTCGTCTTCGCGCTGCGCGAGATCGCCGATCATGCCGCGCCAGTGGCGCGCCCGCTGGTTGTCGCGCGCCTCGGGAAGCCGCCGGCTCAGCGCGAGGATCAGCGCCATCGCGTGCTCGGCGACCGCCCGGGCGTTGACGCCGCGCGCGCTCGCCAGGCGGATGCCGCGCCGCGCCAACTCGTCGCGCGGAAACTGGTCGGTGCCGGCGCCGATCGCCTGGATGAAGCGCAGCCGCTTCGCGCCCGGCAGCAGCTCGTTCCGCCATAGCCCGGAAATCACCAGCACGTCCGCCTCGCCGACCCGCGCCATCAGGCCGTCGGCGGCGCGGACCTCGAAGGCGGCTATGCCGGTATCGAGCGCCGCGAAGCGCTCGCGCAGCCGATAGGCGACGTGCGCGAAACAGATCGATAGCTCGCCCTTGGCCGGAATCATGTCGCTGCGCGTACCGACGATTTCGCCTTACCGGGCCGACGATAGGGGGAGCGCGCGTGCGCTGTCACCGATTTTCGCGCCTGGCGGCCGGGGCTCGACCGTTCGCTGCGTTGTTGATCCCGGCGTCTTTCACTACACTCCGCGCGGAACGGCGTTTTCGCGAGGATGGCGATGCTGGACGCGGCGATCTGGCCGGCGCTCGATTACAGCCGGGTACCCTACCGCCTCTATCACGACGCCGCGATCTACGAGCGCGAGCAGGAGCGGATCTTTCGCGGGCCGACGTGGAATTTTCTCGGGCTCGACGCGGAAATCCCCAATGCCGGCGATTTTCGCTCGACCTATGTCGGCGACACCCCGGTCGTCGTAAACCGCGACGCTTCCGGCGAGATCCGCGCCTTCGTCAACCGCTGCGCCCATCGCGGCGCGCTGGTCCGGCGCGAATTGTCGGGCAACGCGGCGAGCCACACCTGCATCTACCACCAGTGGTGCTACGGGCTTGACGGCGGCTTGACGTCGATCCCGTTCCGCCGCGGCATCCGCGGCAAGGGCGGCATGGACCCGAGCTTCGAGATGGCCGCGCACGGCCTGCAGCGGCTGCGGGTGAGCGCGGTCAATGGCCTCGTCTTCGGCACCTTGGCAGCGGACGCCGAGCCGCTCGAGGATTATCTCGGCGCGCCGGTATTGGCCCAGCTGCATCGGCTGTTCGACCGGCCGGTCACGGTGCTCGGCTACAACCGCCAGCGCATCCGCGCCAACTGGAAGCTCTACGCCGAGAACACCCGCGACAATTACCACGCCAGCCTGCTGCACGAGTTTCTCGTGACCTTCGGGCTCGACCGCTCGACACAGGTCGGCGGTGTCACGATGGATGCGCGCCACCGCCACAACATCACCTGGGCGGAGGCCGACAGCGACACGCCCGAGATCGCGCAGGCGGCCTACGGCGACGCGCGGGTGCGCAGCAACTATCTGACGCTGCAGGAACCGGAACTGGTGCGCTTTCGCCGCGAGCGCGCCGATCCTTTGAACCTCGCGGTGACCTCGGTGTTTCCCGGCGCGGTCTTCGTGCAGATCAGCAACAGCCTGGCGGTACGCCAGATCCGGCCGCGCGGCGTCGATCAGGTCGAGATCTTCCAGACCATGTTCGGCTATGCGGACGATCCGCCCGACATGGCGCTGCACCGCCTGCGCCAGGCCAATCTGGTCGGTCCGGCAGGGCTGGTCTCGATGGAGGACGGCGAGGCGATCGAGATCGCGCACCGCGCTTCGCGGTCCGACCCCGGCGCCACCAGCATCATCGAATTGGGTGGCGGCGGGGTGATCTCGGACCGCGACTATCGCGTCACCGACGTGCCGTTGCGCGGCTTCTGGTCATACTATGCCGAACTACTCGGGATCGCGCCGGCCGGCGCGGTGCGATGAGCCTCGGCCGCTTCGCGCTCTACGACCTTTACGCCGCCTACGGCGCGCTGATCGACGCGGCCGAGTTCGACGGCTGGCTCGGCCTTTTTGCCGACCCTTGCACCTATCACATCACCCCGCGCGAGAACCACGATTTCGGCCTCGCGGCCGGCCTCGTCTTCTGCGACAGCCGGGCGATGCTGGAAGACCGCATCCGCGCGCTGCGCGACGCCAACAAATACAACATCCACACCGACCGTCACCTGATCGGGCTGCCGCGCATCGTCGGCGAGGCGGCGCAGGAAAGCCTCGTCGAGGCACCGTTCGCGGTCTACCAGAGCGATCAGGAAGGCGAGACGCGGCTCTTTGCCACCGGCCTCTATCGCGACCGGATCGTCGTCGAGGCGGGCGTCCCCCGCTTCCGCGACAAGCTCGTCCTCCTCGACAGCTTCGCGGTGCCGAGCCTGCTCGCGACGCCGCTCTAAATGACCGAAAAATGACTAATCCCCCCAGCATCTCGGGGGCAGCGGGCTGGAGGCGGCGCGCCCCCGGCGGGCGCGACCGCCGCGAATCGGAGCGCGCGATCGCCCATTGGGAAGAGAAGCAGCGCGAATTGGGCGGCGAGGCGACCGTCGCCGCGCTCGACCTCGGCAGCATCGACAGCCCGCAATGGGCGAACCGGTTTCTGATCGCCGCCGATCCGGTGATCGAACGATCGCTGTTGCTGCTCTATGGCGGCAAATTCGCCGAGTTACTGGAGCTGCCGGAGCGCGCCCGCACCGATCTGCCGATCGTGCGCCAGCTACCGGCGCGATTCGCCGAACTGTTCCTCAGGGGCTGCAGCGAAATCCGCAAGGCGGCCGCGGCCGTGCGCCTGGAGGGCGAGGTCGCGCGCGACGACGGCCGCATCGAGCAGTATCGCGCCGGTTTCGTTTCAGTCGGGGTCAGGCCGCGGGCGCTGACCTGGCTGGCGTTCGGCGCCTTCAACAGTCGGGTGGTCGAAGCGGCGGGAGCTGGCTGAAGCGGGCAGCTATAAAGTATCGCCCCTCGCCAAGCGGCCATTGTCTCCATAGAGTAGGCGCCGTCTTCTCCGGGAGTTTGTGTTGGCCGCCATGCCCAACGAATTCTATCGCATCAAGCGCCTGCCGCCTTACATATTCGCCGAGGTCAACGCGCTGAAGGCGCAGTCGCGCGCCGAGGGCCGCGACGTCATCGATCTCGGCATGGGCAATCCCGACGGCCCGACGCCGCCGCATATCGTCGCAAAGCTGGTCGAGGCGGTGCAGAACCCGAAGACCCACGGCTATTCGACGTCACGCGGCATCGCCGGGCTGCGGCGCGCCCAGGCGGCCTATTACGCCCGCCGCTTCAACGTCGCACTCGACCCCGAGCGCGAGATCATCGTCACGCTCGGCTCGAAGGAGGGCCTGGCAAACCTGGCGCAGGCGATCACCGCGCCGGGCGACACGATCCTCGTGCCCAACCCGTGCTACCCGATCCACGCCTTCGGCTTCATCATGGCCGGCGCCGCGGTGCGCCATGTGCCGATCGGGCCCGAGGTCGATTTCCTCGCCGAACTGAAAAAGGCGGTGCAGCACTCGATCCCGGCGCCGCTGGCGATCGTGCTCAATTTCCCGGCCAACCCGACGGCGCAAACGGTCGACCTCGACTTCTACGGCGAGATCGTCGATTTCTGCCGCCATCACGACATCATCGTGCTGTCGGACCTCGCCTATGCCGAGGTTTATTTTGACGGGCGCCCGCCGCCCTCGATCCTCGAAGTGCCGGGCGCGCGCGACATCGCGGTCGAATTCACCTCGCTCAGCAAGAGCTATTCGATGGCCGGCTGGCGCATCGGCTTCGCGGTCGGCAACGCACGGCTGATCGCGGCGTTGGGCAGGGTCAAATCCTATCTCGATTACGGCGCCTTCACCCCGATTCAGGTGGCGGCGACGGCGGCGCTCAATGGCCCACAGGACTGCGTCGCCGAGATCCGCGAGCGCTACAAGGCGCGCCGCGACGTCTTGATCGACGGCCTGAGGCAAGCCGGCTGGGACGTGCCGCCGCCTTCGGCCTCGATGTTCGCGTGGGCGCCGATCCCCGCAGAATTCCGCGCCATTGGCACGCTCGCCTTCTCGAAACTGCTGCTCGAGCGCGCCAATGTAGCGGTCGCGCCGGGGGTCGGTTTCGGTGAATACGGCGAGGGCTTCGTGCGCATCGCGCTCGTGGAAAACCGTCAGCGCCTGCGCCAGGCGGCCCGCAACATCAAGAGCTTCCTGGCCGGCCGCAACGACCTCCCGGAACTACGCCGCAAGGAGCGCGAGCCGGCGGCCGCGAAGTAGGCGGCGGGGTGGTGGACCATCGCGTACGGTCCTTATTATCTGGCGCAATTACGGCGCAATGGCTCTCGGTTGACGGCGGCCGCTTCGCTCCCTATGTTCCGCGGCTCGCGAGGGATCGATCGATGAAAATTGCCAATTCGCTGAAGTCATTGAAGAAGCGCGACAAAAATTGTCGCATCGTGCGGCGCAAGGGGCGCGTTTTCGTGATCAACAAGGTCAATCCGCGCTTCAAGGCCCGCCAGGGCTAATCGCCTCAGGTCGCGGCGCCGCGGCCATGGAGATGCCGCAACCCGATGCGGCGGTCGTCGCCCGGCGCGCCGAAATCGCGGCGGCGCTGCGACGGTTTGTGCCCGGCGAAGGCGTTATCGTCAGCGAGCCCGAGCGGCGCGCCTATGAATCGGACGGGCTGACTGCCTATCGCCAGCCGCCGCTCGTCGTCGTCCTGCCGTCGACAGTCGAGCAGGTTTCAGCGGTGCTGCGTTATTGCCAGAAGGAAGGCATCAAGATTGTGCCGCGCGGCGCCGGCACCTCGCTGTCGGGCGGCGCCCTGCCGTTGGCCGACGGGGTCTTGCTCGGCATGGCCAAGTTCAACCGCATCCTCGACATCGACTACGACAACCGCTGCGTCACGGTGCAGCCGGGAGTGACCAATCTCGGCATCAGCCACGCCGTCGGCGGCGCCGGGTTTTATTACGCCCCCGATCCCTCCAGCCAGATCGCCTGCACGATCGGCGGCAATGTCGCGGAGAATTCGGGTGGCGTGCATTGCCTCAAATACGGCCTCACCACCAACAATCTGCTCGGCCTCGAGATCGTGCTGATCGACGGCGAGGTCGTGCGGCTAGGCGGCAAGCATTTCGACGCCGGCGGCTACGATCTCCTGGGAGTGATGACCGGCTCCGAGGGGCTCCTGGGGGTCGTCACCGAGGTCACCGTTCGCATCCTGCCGAAGCCGCCGACCGCGCGCGCCCTCTTGATCGGCTTCGCCTCGACCGAGGATGCCGGCGATTGCGTCGCCGCGATCATCGGCGCCGGCATCATCCCGGGCGGCATGGAGATGATGGACCGGCCGGCGATCCACGCCGCCGAGGATTTCGTCCACGCCGGCTACCCGCGCGACGCCGAGGCCCTGCTGATCGTCGAATTAGACGGGCCGCAGGCCGAGGTCGATCACCTGATCGAGCGGGTCGAGGGCCTGGCGCGCGCCAATCACGCCGGATCGCTCCGCATCAACCAGAACGAAGCCGAGCGGCTGCTCTTCTGGTCTGGCCGCAAGGCGGCGTTCCCGGCGGTCGGCCGCATCTCGCCGGATTACTACTGCATGGACGGCACGATCCCGCGGGCGCGCCTGGCCGAGGTGCTGCGCCGCACCGGCGAGCTGTCGGCGCATTACGGGCTGCGCGTCGCCAACGTATTCCACGCCGGTGACGGTAATTTGCACCCGCTCATTCTCTATGACGCCAACAAGCCGGACGAACTGGCGCGGGCGGAAGCCTTTGGCGCCGACATCCTGCGGCTGTGCGTCGAGGTCGGCGGCGTCTTGACCGGCGAGCACGGGGTCGGCGTCGAGAAGCGCGATTTGATGGGTGTAATGTTCGACGAAGTCGACCTGGCGCACCAGCAACGCCTCAAATGCGCCTTCGACCCCGACGGGCTCCTCAACCCCGGCAAAGTCTTCCCGACGCTGCACCGCTGCGCCGAACTTGGCCGGCTGCACGTCCATCACGGCCACCTGCCGCACCCGGATTTGCCGCGGTTTTAGCCCGCAGGCGGATACTCCGCGAATTGCGGCAGATCGTCGGTGATCTCGAACCAGGGCGCTTTGCTGCCGACGAAAATGTGGCTTTCCGGGCGAACTCCCGGATCGTCGTCCAATGTTCCGAGTGCGACGCCAAACTCCATGAGCGTCTGGGGATGGCTCTCGGCCAGCCGGGAGTCCGGCTCGGCCCGGTTGATGATCGGCGAACCGCAAACGCGACAAAACCCGCGGCGATAGCCGGGCGTCGCCTCGTAGTAGGTCACCAGCTCCTCGCCCTGCAGCCACTTGAAGTCGTTCCGGCGGACGCGAGCCCGGCTGCGAAACGCGGCGCCCTGCTGCTTGCGACAAAGCGAGCAATGACAATTCAGCGGGCGCATCAACGGGCCGACGATCTCGTATTTGACGCCGCCGCACAGGCAACTGCCGCGCACCGCGCTCATTGCAATACCTCCCCTGGCACTCCGCGCTCGAAGGCGTTAAGTCAAAGCATGACCCGTTTTGTCCCGACCAGCCTAACCGAATTGCGCGACGCTGTTGCCGATGCGTTGGCGGCCGAGGAGCCGGTCGAGATTGTCGGCGGCGGGTCGAAACGCGGGCTCGGACGGCCGCTGCAGACGCCGCACACGCTCGATCTCTCGGGCATTTCGGGGATCAGGGACTACACCCCAAACGAACTGGTGCTGACCGCCGGCGCCGCGACGCCGCTGGCCGAGATCAAAAGGGTCCTCGCCGAAGCAGGTCAGATGCTAGCGTTCGAGTCGCCGGATTGGCGCCGCCTGCTCGGTGGCGACGGCGAGCCGACTTTGGGTGGCGTGCTCGCCTGCAACCTGTCGGGGCCGCGCCGGATCAAGGCCGGGGCGGCGCGCGATCATTTCCTCGGCTTTCGCGGCGTCAGCGGCCGCGGCGAAATCTTCAAATCCGGCGGCAAGGTCGTCAAAAACGTCACCGGCTACGATCTGTGCAAGCTCCTCTCCGGCTCCTACGGCACGCTGGCGGCGCTCGAGGAGGTCACAATCAAGGTGTTGCCGCGGCCAGAGACCGAGGCCACAGTGATGCTGGCCGGGGTCGCGCCGGACGCAGCGACGCGGCTGATGAGCGCAGCGCTTGGCTCACCGCACGAGGTATCCGGCGCGGCCTATTTCCCCACAGGCTATGGTCCAGCCATCTCGCCGCGTAGCGTCGTGCTGCGGGTCGAGGGACCGGCGCCGTCGGTCGCGTTCCGCCGCGAGGCGCTTCGCGACGCCCTCGCCGCCGGCGACGCCGACATCCTGGATCGCGAGGCTTCTGCGGCGCTGTGGGCGGCGACCGGCGAGGCGGCGCCGCTAGCGCATCTCAAGGATCGGGCGGCGTGGCGCGTGTCGGTCGCGCCGGTGCGCGGCGCCGAGGTGGCGCTGAACATCTCGCGCGCCATCGAGACCGAATGGTTTCTCGATTGGGGCGGCGGCCTGGTGTGGATCGCGCTGCCGGAGGCGGGAGATGGCGGCGCCGCAATCATCCGCACCGCGCTCGGCGGCTCCGGTCATGCGACCCTGGTCAAGGGGTCGCCCGGGCTGCGCGGCGCCGTCGCGGTATTCGAGCCGCAGCCGGGGCCGCTCGCCGCCCTGTCGCGGCGCGTCAAGCAGGCGTTCGACCCCGCCGGCATCCTGAACCCCGGCCGCATGGTCGAGGGAAGCTGAGAATGCAGACCGACTTTACGCTGGCGCAGCTCGCCGATCCCGATGTCGCCGCCTCTGAGAATATCCTGCGCGCCTGCGTCCATTGCGGCTTCTGCACCGCGACCTGCCCAACTTATGTGCTGCTGGGAGACGAGCTCGACAGCCCGCGCGGCCGCATCTACCTGTTGAAGAACATGCTGGAACGAGGCGGCCCGGTCGACGCCGAGACGGTCACGCATATCGACCGCTGCCTGTCGTGCCTCGCTTGCATGACGACCTGCCCGTCGGGCGTCAATTACATGCACCTGGTCGATCACGGAAGGCGCCATATCGCGGCACATTACCGCCGCCCGTGGTCCGAGCGCCTGCTGCGGCATTGGCTCGGGCGCGTGTTGACGCGGCCGCGCCTGCTGCGACTGGCACTGCATGGCGCACGGTTGGCGAAGCCCTTTGCCGGGCTGGCGCCGCGGTCGCTGCGGCCGCCGCTGGCGCTGGCCCCCGACAAGGTTCCCGCCGCCTCGCCGGCCGACCGGCCACAGGTTTTCCCGGCCGCCGGCGAACGCCGGCTGCGCGTCGCGCTGTTGCCCGGCTGCGCCCAGCGGGTGCTGGCGCCCGAGATCAACGAGGCGACGGTGCGGCTGTTGACCCGCCACGGCTGCGAGGTTGTCGTCGCCCCGGGCAGCGGCTGTTGCGGCGCGCTGCCGCATCATCTGGGCGAGGCAGCGCCGACCCTCGCCTTGGCCCGCGCCAATATCGCCGCCTGGGAAGCGGTGCGGGCGGCGGCCGGGCTCGATGCGATCGTCGCCAATGCATCGGGATGCGGCACGATGCTCAAGGATTACGGTTTTCTCTTCCGCAGCGACCCCGGGCACGCCGAGCCGGCGGCGCGGATCGCCGGGCTGGCGCGCGATTTCAGCGAGGTGATGGCCTCGCTCGGCCTGCAAACGCCGTCAGCGCTACCCGCCCTGCGGGTCGCCTACCATTCGGCCTGTTCGCTGCAGCACGGCCAGCAGATCGAGCGCGAGCCCAAGGCATTGCTCGCGGCGGCCGGCTTCGAGGTAGCCGACGTGCCGGAGGGGCATCTGTGCTGCGGCTCGGCCGGCACCTACAATCTGCTGCAGCCGCAGCTGGCGGCGGCGTTGCGCGAGCGCAAGCTCGCCAATATCGTGCTGACCCGGGCCGATGTTGTCGCGGCCGGCAATATCGGCTGCATCACCCAGCTTGCCGGCGACGCCGCGCTGCCGGTCGTCCACACCGTCGCGCTGCTCGATTGGGCGACCGGCGGGCCTATTCCCCGGGCGCTGGCTGGGCGGGTCGCAGGCGTCGCCGCAACACCGCCGGGATCAGCAACGAGAGCGCAAGGGCGCTGAGGCCAATCACGCTCGGCCACAGCAGCCCGTGCCGCCAATCGGCGCCGCTCAGGAGGGCCCGCCCGCCGGCGGCGCCAAGATCGGCGTAGGCGATGGTCAGCGGCAGTTGCCCGAGCAGCGAACCGAACGCATAGGCGCCGAGCTTCAGGCTGGTCAGCCCGAGCGCGTAATTGGTCAGGCTGTGCGGCAGGACCGGCACCAGGCGCACCAGCGCAACAACGCGCCAGCCGCCGCGCTCGACCCGCGCCAGCAGCGCCGCCATCCGGTTCGCGCCGGCGCGGTCGGTAAAACCGCGATGGATGTAGCGGGCGGCGAGAAACCCGGCAACCGCGCCGGCGACGCTGCCGAGCGCCGCCCACAGCGCGCCCCACCACATGCCGAAAATGAGCCCGGCGCCAAGCGCCAGCAATGTGCGCGGCACAAAAAACAGGCTCGCGGCGACGTGCAAGCCGAGAAAGACCAGCGGCGCCGCCGGATTGCCGGCGATCAATCGCGTCACCGCCAGCGGATCGAACAGACCGCGCCAGCGCCACGCCGCGACGATCCCGGCGGCGAGCAGCGCGAGCAGCGCGAGGCGCGCGAGTTGCGGCCGGCCGAGCATCATGGCGCCGGTTCGGCGGGTTCGGCGGCATCCCGCCGGATGACGACGCCGATCGCGGCCGGCGCGTCTTCTTCGCGCAACTGCGGCAACGCGCAGCGGCGCCGCAGCCACATGACGCCGCACAGATCGGTGATGCCGACCGCGAGGCGGTCCAGCACGCCGTATTTCGAGGCGCCCCGCCGGCGCGGCCGATGGTTAACCGGCACCGAGCGGACAATCCCGCCCTGGCGCAGCACCAGCGCCGGCAAAAAGCGGTGCATATGATCGAAATAGGGCAGGTCGAGGAACAGTTCGCGCGGGAACAGCTTGAGGCCGCAACCGGTATCCGGCGTGTGGTCATGCAACAGCCGGCGGCGCACCGAATTGGCGATTTTCGAGGCGCGGCGCTTCGTCCAGCTGTCGCTGCGCCGCGCACGATGCCCGGCGATCAGCAGCGGCGGCATCGGCGGGCTCGCCTGGGCAAGCCGCCACAACGCCGGGATGTCGGCCGGATCATTCTGACCGTCGCCATCGAGCGTCGCGATCCAGTGGCCGCGCGCCGCCTTGACGCCGCTGCGGATTGCGGCGCTTTGGCCGCAGCTCGTTGCATGGCGGAGCAGGCGCAGCTGCGGCATACTCAGCTGCAGCCGCCGTACGTCGGCGGCGCTCGCATCGTCGCTGCCGTCGTCGACATAGATGATCTCGTAAGCCGCGTGCGGGTCGAGCGCGGCGGCGATCTCGGCGACGAGCGGGGCGATGTTGCCGGCCTCGTTCTTGACTGGAATGACGATCGAAAGATCCATGCGATCGAAAATACCGCGCCCCCCGGAGCCACCGCCTCGACACTTATCCGCGCAGAGACGAGATTTAGCATGTTTCGCCGGACCCGATAAACCGGCTCGGCGGGTTTCGCCCGGGAGGGCGCGCCGGAACCAAACCGTCGCGCCCGGCTTAACATAGGTAAGATGACCGCGCAGGAAATCACCGAGTTGGCCGCCATCCTGGTCAACGAGCACGACGAAGCGGCGCTGGCGGTTGCTGAGCAGCGGCGCGATCAATACGCGCGCGAGCGGCATTTCACCGCGTACCGGCTATGGGCCCGCATCGCCATCGCGACGGCCCACCTGCTGAGGCTGCGGCAACGCGAGAAGGTCTCGGGATGACATGCCCGCGACGGTCGGAGCGAGCGAGATGCGCCGGGATTGAGGGATCAATGGCGGCGCCGTCTCTTGCTGTGCTAATCGCCTGAAGAGCCAGCGGAGGAGACTCGATGAAGCACCCACGGACATGGTACGTCGTCGCCGATGGCGGGCGTGCCCGCATCCTGCAAAAACGCGACAAGCAGCAAGCGTTCGACACCCTGCAGGAGATCGTTTCGGCCGATCTCCATAGCGCGACCCGCGATCTCGGCAGCGAGCGGCCGGGACGGACGCGCGAAAGCTCTGGCTCGGCGCGCCACGCGGTGCAGCCGCGCCAGGATTTGCACCGGGCGGAAAAACAGAACTTCGTGCACGAGCTTGCCGGGCTGCTGAATGCGGCAAACACGCGCGCCGAATTCGACGCCCTGGTGTTGGTTGCACCGGCGCATGCGCTCGGCGATCTCCGTCAGGCGCTCGATGCGCCGACCCAGCGCAAGGTCACGGCTGAGTTGCAGAAAGACCTCACCAAAGTGCCGAATGCCGATTTGGTCGAGCATTTTGCCGAGGTGAAGGGCGGCGCTTGAGTATGGCCGCTGGGCGCGCGCCCCGCCTCTGGCAAGCTCTCAGTGGCGCAGGCGGTAATAGAGGCCGCCGATTGTCTCGTGCAGCGCGTAGAAGGTGTCCTGCAGCGCCGTGAGGCTTGGCAGGAAATCGCCGAGCCCGGCGATCCGCAGCGCGGTCTGCGGCGCCGGCCAGGGCATCGCAGTCAGGCCGGCGCGCTCGAAACACCACAGCGCCCGCGGCAGGTGCCAGGCGTCGGTGACGAGAACCACCGTCTGAACCCCGCGCGGCTTCAGGAGGCGGGCGGTGAAGACCGCGTTTTCCCAGGTTGTGCGCGAGCGGTCCTCGAGCCATGCGACCGGAACCGCGAAATCGCTCTCGAGCGCGGCCTGCATCAGCGCCCCGACGCTGGCGTGCGAACGCTCGACGCTGCCGCCGCTGACCGCCAGCGGCAAGTGCAGACGGCGATAAGCCGCGGCGGCCATTACGACGCGTTCCAGCGACAGCCGGCCGAGCCGGTCGGGGATAGCGTCGCCGTTGCCGCGGCTGACATCGCCGCCAAGCACGACGATCGCCTGTGCGGCGCTCAAATCAGCGGCCCGCGGCAACTCGGCCTCGACCCGCCGCAGCAGATAGGAGGCGAGCGCCGGGGTCGCCGCGGCATAGAGGCAGAGGCTTGACGCGAGCGCCAGCGCGAGGCCGGCGCGCCGCCACGCCAGCGCGATCAGCGCGCCGGCAAGGCAGAGCGAGATAAAGACGGTCGGCGGCGCGAGAAAGCCGTAGGAGAGGAGGCTTTCCATCGACCCTCTGCCGCGCCGCGGGAGGGTGGGTGAATTTGCGCTGCGGTGACCAGAAGGCTCAGCTGGCGCGTACGTACTTCTGGCAGACGAGGCGCAGGTGATCGCGGAAATTGGGGCGCACGCGGCGCGTCCATTCGGTGTCGGCGGCGCTCTTCCAGGCCGGCGTCGCCTGCACTTCGGGTGCTGCCAGGTGATAGAGCGCGACATAGCGGCGGTTGGCCCCACGCGACAAGTCCGTCACCCGGAAGCGGCGGGCGCAGAGGACCCCGGGTACGGCGGCCAAGGCCGGGATATGCTCACTATTGTACCACTCGTTGAATTCGGCCTCGGCGGCGGGCTCGACAGTCATCGCATTGAGCAGGAGGCCACCGGCGGCATCGGGCGGCAGCTGGTCGCCCGGCAGGATCTGGTCGCCCTCGAAGCGCATTAGCCGCTCGACCCGGCCGGTCACCCGCTTCGACCACGGCGACAGATTGGCGCCGCCGATCGCCAGGTAGCCGGGGCTCTGCAGCACGCCGCTATTGTCGAGGTCGTAGGTCGCGACCGAGACCTTGCGGTCGTCGACACCAATCCAGCGCTGACACCGCAAGAACCCCGGAACACGCTGCCGCTCCGGCAGATGCTCGGTGTCGTACCAGTCGTGGAACTCGTCTTCGGCGGCGCCGCCGATGTTCATCGCGGCGATCAGGATGCCCTTGGCCATCGTGTTTCCTCCTCCGATGCGTTGACGATGCCTGTCTCACGCGCCGCCATAGACCGGGATCACCGCGCCGCGCGTCACGCGGTTATCGGGCGAGGCGAGAAAGGTGATGACCTCGGCGACCGCGCTCGGCGCCACCCAGCTCGTAAAATCGGCTGCCGGCATCGCTGCGCGGTTGGCCGGGGTGTCGAGCACCGACGGCGCCACCGCGTTGATCCAGATCTCTTCGCCGGCGGTCTCCTGGGCGAGCGCCTGGGTCATCGCGGCGACCGCGGCCTTCGCTGTGGCGTAGGCGACCATGCCCGAGCCGAGCCGCGGCTCGATCCCCGGGCGCGCCGCGACATTGACGATGCGACCGCCCTTGGCGCCACCCGGACCGGGCTCGCTGCGCGTGCGGATGGCGCGGAGCGCGGCGACCGAGCACAGGAACGACGACATTGCGTTCATCTGAAACTGGTCGGCGAAAGCAACCGCCGACGTTTCGGCGGCCGGCGACATCGCGAAGCCGCCGGCGAGGTGGATCGAAGCCCAGAGCGACGGCAACGCGGCATAAAACCGGCGCACCGCCGCCTCGTCGGCGAGGTCAACGCCGGTCGTGATGTGCACCCCGGGGTCGTCGCGATGGGGATACTTCGCCAGCTCGGCGGCCACCATGTTGGTCACGTGGCACACCGCGCCGGCGCCGCGCAACGCCGCTACCACTGCGGTGCCCAACGCGCCGGTGCCGCCGGTGACGACGACATGCGCGCCGTGAAAGGCGACCATCGCTTCCCTCCGCTGCGATCGCGCCGCCCGGCGGCGCCTCAGGCGCGGTGATAGCACGCCCGCCGCGGGCGCTCCATCAGCTGATCGCGCCCTCCGCAACGGCGATGTCGTCGCGGCGCGCCGCCGCGACCGCGAGCACGATCGCGATGCCGCGTACGATGTCGTCGAGCGCCATCGACGGCGCGCCCTCATAGCGCGCCGCCTGGCTCGGCAGATAGGGGACGTGCAGAAACCCGGCGCGCAACCCGGGCAGTCGCGTCGCGGCAAGGTGCATCAGCCCGTAGAACAGGTGATTGCACACGAAGGTGCCGGCGCTGTTGGAAACGCTCGCCGGCAGCCCCGCTTGACGCAGCGCCACCACCGCCGCCTTGATCGGCAGCGTCGCAAAATAAGCCGCCGGACCGCCGGGCACCACCGGCTGGTCGACCGGCTGGTGGCCGTCATTATCCGGAACGCGCGCGTCGTCGATTTTGAGGGCGACCCGCTCGAGCGACAGCGCGGCGCGCCCGCCGGCGAGACCGACGCCGAGCGCGATATCGGGTGCGGTCGCCCGCAGCGCGTCTTGCAGCGCCTCGAGCGAACCCCCGAATGACGTCGGCAGCACCCGGGTCACCAACGTCAGCGTTCCGAGGCTCGGCGGCAGCAGCCGCAGCGCCTCCATCGCCGGGTTGACCGGGTCGCCGGCGAAAGGCTCGAAGCCGGTGACGAGGGCTTTCATCGCTGGGTTCCGGGTGACGGAGTTAGCGCGGCGCGGGTCCTGCTTGATGCCTCCTCTTCTGTCACTGCCTGCCGAGCGGCGCAACCGCGCTCGCAATTGCGAGCCGGATCGACTCTCCCGCTCAGCCCGGCTTGCCGCTGCCAACGCCCGGGGTCACCGACAGGCCAACAAACTGGCTCTGCCCGTGCCGGTTCAGCAGCAGGAGGATGCTGCCCTTGGCGGCGGCCGCCTTCAGCTCCTTGGCGGCCTGCAGCGGGGTGCTCGCCGGCTGCTGATCGACCGACATGATGACGTCGCCATCCTTGATGCCGAGCTCGGCGGCCGGGCTGTCCGCGGCGATCTTGGTCACCACGACGCCTTCGACATCCTTCGGGATGCTGTACTTGGTTCGCAACTCGGCGCTGAGCGAGGACAGCTGCAGACCGAGCGAGGTCGCCTCCTCGCCCTCGCCCAGACCGCCCGCGACCTGCTGCAGATTTTCCGGCATCTGGTCGATCGTGGCGGAAAGGCTTATCTCCTTGCCATTGCGCAGGACCTTCAGTTCGAGCAGCTTGCCGATCGGCGCGGCGGCGACGAACCGCGGCAGGCCGCGCACCGATTTGATCGGATGGCCGCCGGCGCTGAGGATCACGTCGCCCGGCTTGATGCCGGCCTTGGCGGCCGGGCTGTCCGGCGTCACCGCGGCGACCAGCGCGCCATTCGGCTTCTCGGGATCGATCCCGAAGCTGCGGGCGATGGCCGGCGTGACGCTCTGGATCGCGACGCCGAGCCAGCCACGGGTGACGTGCCCGTTCTGCTTGAGCTGGGCAATGACGTCCTTCGCGGTATCGGAAGGAATCGCGAAACCGATCCCGACCGACCCTCCGGACGGCGAATAGATAGCGGTGTTGATGCCGATCACCTCACCCGACAGGTTGAATGTCGGCCCGCCCGAATTGCCCCGGTTGATCGGCGCGTCGATCTGGATGAAATCGTCGTAGGGACCTTCGTTGATATTGCGGCCCAACGCCGAGATGATCCCGGCGGTCACCGTGCCGCCGAGCCCGAACGGATTGCCGACCGCGACCACCCAGTCGCCGACCTTGCCCGCATCGCTGTCGCCCCAGCTGACAAACGGCAACTTCTCCTGGCTGTCAATCTTGAGCAGCGCGAGGTCGGTCTTTTCGTCGCGCCCGATGATTTTCGCCGGATGCCGGCTGTTGTCCTGGAGGATCACCGTGACCTTCGTGGCGTTGCCGACCACGTGATTGTTGGTGACGACGTAGCCGCTCGAATCGATGATGAAACCCGAACCCAGCGCGGTCACGTGCTGATGCAATTGCGGCAGTCCGCGGTTTTCGAAAAACCGCCGCATGAATTGATCAAACGGCGCCTGATCGCCCTCTTCGGTCGATTGGTCGGACTGCGCGGCTGCTTGGTCCTTGAGCTCGGACGATATGTTAACGACTGCCGGCAACACGTGCTGAACCAGTGGCGCGAGGCTCGGCAGGGCGATCGCCGTTTCGTTTTTCACCTGATCGGTGATGCTGCCGGCGGCGGCTTGCGCGCCGGGCGCGCCCGCGGCGACCAGCGCGATCGCGGCGATGCCGCTGAGCAGCATCACCCGCAGCCGGCCTCGCCGCGCGCCAGAACCTTGATGCCGAGCACGGCGCATCGATACCTCCCGCATTTTCCCGCCGCCAAAGCGGGGATCGTCTCGCAATCAAAACCAAGTCACGCGCGACCCGAGAGTTCCGCAGGCTGCCGTGCTGAGGCTTATTCGCCGGCGCCGGCGAGCTTATTCGGGTGCCGCTCGAGGCGAGCGAGCTCGCTGGTGACCAGCCGGCACGAGGCGAGCAGCCGCCCCTGGCCTCGGTCGGCGACCGCGCTGACCAGGAAGAAGGCGGCAAACCGATGGGTTGCCGCTTTCTCTGCGTTGTCGTCCTCGGTCGCGGCGGCGATCAGGCCGCGGACCAGCCGGCCGGCGCGCTCCACCCGGTCGCTTGCGACACCGCAGCGCTGTGCATTGCCCAATAGAAATCCGCCATTTGCCGCCAGCCTATCGGCATCGGTGAGGCTCGGGCTGGCGATCAGCAGGGCGGCGACGGTCGTCGCCGCGATCAGCGACATGGCGCTTCTCCGAGATTCGATCTCGGAGGAGAAACACTCCCGTCAGACGGTTGGTTGCCGCATGGATCAGCCGCCGCTCGCCGGGTGGGCGACAAGCTGGGCGCGCGCCACCTGCGGCGGCACCAGCGACACGTAAAACGTGTCGCGCTGATAGGCCGATCTGTCGCCACCCGCATCCCAGCTGCTCAGCGCAAGGATTTTGACGTACGCCTCCTGGCCCGGCGCCAAGTCGACATCCCGCGACTGGTTGACGTCCGTCCCGGCGCTGTCGACCGAGATGTGGTAGCGACCGGCCGGGACATCGCGGTAGATCGCGCTGCCGTCCGGCTGGACGTAGCCGGCTGGCGAGCCGTTGAGCGCCACCGGCGCGATGTTGAGGCTGACGGAGGGCTCGTAATCGCGATAGAACCAGATGCGCGCCGTGCCCGGCGAAGCCTGGGCCAGCGCGCCCGCAGGGCACAGGAAAGCGACGAGCGCGGCGGCCAAAATGCTGCCGGCCGCCAGTCGCCGCCCGGATCGGCACAGAGGATCGTTGCGCATCGCTTGCTCCATTCTCCCGGCACGACCGGGCCGATTGCGGATGCCGGCAGCGAAGCAGTCGGGGCCGGCCGTGGCAAGACACGGTTTCGCGATCCCGTTACACCGATGGCGCGGCCGTTCGCCCCTTGGTAACCCCGGGCAAGCTGGCGTAAATTTCGGGCCGCGCCACTTCAGGGGAACGGTTGCGCATGCGTCCTTTATTGCTTGTGATTGCCCTGCTGGGGCTGGCCGCCTGCACCGAGGCCTCGGCGAGCCGGGTCGATGCGCGGACCTTCAAGATCCAAGGACCCTCAATGGGCATCCTCTCTGATGAGCCCAACCGGCGATTGGCGTCGCGGATCTGTCCGAACGGCTACCGGGTACTCGATTCGGCAAGCCACAAAGGCGGTCCCGACCGGGCAACCGACGACTCGGACACGACGACCGTCTGGACGATCCGCTGCATCTAGCGGCGCGCCCTCAACGCGGCCGCATCGTCGGAAATGCAATGACGTCGCGGATCGAAGGGCTGTCGGTCAACAGCATCGCCAGCCGGTCGATGCCGATGCCCAGCCCGCCGCAGGGCGGCAGTCCGTATTCGAGCGCCAGTACGTAATCTTCGTCGAGCGGCTGCGCCTCCTCGTCGCCGGCCGCGCGCGCCAGCATTTGCGCCTCGAAGCGGGCGCGCTGGTCGAGCGGGTCGTTGAGCTCGGAAAAGGCGTTGGCGATCTCCCAGCCGTAGACATAGGTCTCGAAGCGCTCGACGAGGCGCGGATCGGTGCGATCGGCCTTGGCGAGGGGCGAGATGTCGCGCGGGAAGCCGGTGACGTGTGTCGGCTGCACTAGCTGGTCCTCGACCCGCGCGGCAAACGCCGCTTCCAGCGCCTGGCCCCAGCTCTCGCCGCCGCCGAGAGCGCAGCCGAGATGCCCGGCCGCCTCGCGTGCCGCCGCGGCGTCGGTGATCGCGAGGAAATCCACCCCGGTTGCTTCGAGCACCAGTTCGGCCATGTCGCGGCGCGGCCATGGCGGCGTGAGATCGATCTGGGTGCCGCCGTAGGAGAGGCGCAAGCCGCCCGTCGTCGCCTCGGCGACATGCGCGACGATCTGCTCGGTCAGCGCCATCATGCCGGTGTAGTCGCTATAAGCCTCGTAGAGCTCGAGCGAGGTAAATTCCGGGTTGTGGCGCGGCGACAGGCCCTCGTTGCGGAAGCAGCGATTGATCTCGAACACCTTGTCGCTGAGGCCGCCCACCACCAGCCGCTTCAGGTGGAGTTCGGGCGCGATCCGCAGATAAAGGTCGATGTCGAGCGCGTTGTGATGGGTGACAAAGGGCCGCGCCGCCGCACCGCCCGGAATCGTGTGCAGCATCGGCGTCTCGACTTCGAGATAGCCGCGCGCCAAGAGCCAGGCGCGCATTGCCGCGATCAGCTGGCTGCGCCGCCGCAATGTTTCGCGGCTCTGCGGGTTCATGATCAGGTCGAGATAGCGCTGCCGGTAGCGCAGCTCGATGTCGGCAAGCCCGTGATATTTCTCGGGCAGCGGCCGCAGCGCCTTGGAGAGGAGCGTCAGCGCCGTCGCGTTGACCGTCAATTCTCCGCGCGCCGTGCGGCGAACGCGCCCCGCGACGCCGATCAGATCGCCAATATCGAGCAGCCGCAGCAGCGCGAAATCGTCCGGCGACAGATGATCCTTATGGCCGAAAATCTGGATCTTGCCCGAGGCGTCGTGCAGGTCGATGAACATGCCGCTGTTGCGCATCGCGCGGATCCGCCCGGCGACCCGCACCGCGTCATCGGTCTCGGCGCCGGCCGGCAGCGCGGCGTGGCTGGCGTCGAGCTCGGCCGCCTGGTGGCTGCGCGAAAAGCTGACCGGGTAGGGATCGATCCCCATGCCGCGCAGCGTCTCGAGCTTGTCGAGCCGCACGCGGCGCAGCGGGTCGTCGTCATCGGCGCTCATCAATCGGGCTCCGCATATAGGCCGCCATCCCGGCGAAGGCCGGGAGACCGTTATAGTGAATATGGGCAAACCGGCGAAAGCGGCGATCAATCGCCGGCGGCGGCCTTGTCGACCTCGTAGCGGCCGAGATCGATGACCGTCTCGTGGAAGCGCTTCAGCGTGCCGTGATGGCCGACGCTGACGATCGTCGGCCCCCAGTCTGCTTCGCGCAGCAACCGGTACAACGCCGCTTCCGCCGCCTCGTCGAGCGCCGAGGTCGCCTCGTCGAGAAACACGATCTCGGGGCGCATCAGCAGCACCCGGGCAAACCCGACGCGCTGCTGCTCGCCGCCCGACAGGCGTTGCGCCCAGTTGCCGTCGACATCGAGCTGGTCGACCAGATAAGACAGCCCGACCGCATGGAGCGCCGCTTCCAGCTCGGCTCGGCGCGGCTCGTGTTCGAGCTCGGGATAGGTGATCGCATCAGCCAGCGTGCCGAGCGGCAGGTAGGGTCGCTGCGGCAGAAAGAGGACCGGGCCCTCGCCGACGCGGATCTGGCCGCGGCCAAACGGCCACAGGCCGGCGATGGCGCGCAGCAATGTGCTCTTGCCCGAGCCCGACGGCCCGGTAACTAGCAGCGGTTCGCCGGGGCGCGCCGCCAGCGCGATATCGTCGCGCAGCATCTCGCCGCCCGGCAGGTTGAGCTCCAGCCCATGCACCGTGACGCCCTCGCCGCCGCGCTCGAGTGCGATCGGCTGCGGCCCCTGGCGCGCGCTGCCGATCTCGTCGACCCTGGCGCGGAACCCGCGCAGGCGCTCGACCACTGACTGATATTCGGCAATCTCGGTGTAACTCGACACGATGAACGACAGCGAATCCTGCACCTGCCCGAAGGCCGACGAGATCTGCATCAGCCCGCCGAGCTGGATCTGTTTCGAAAAGTAGCGCGGCGCCGCGACGATAAACGGAAAGACGATCGCCAGCTGCGAGTAGCTGGTGGTGAACCAGGTCAGCTTCTTGCGGCGACGGATGACGTTCCACCAATTCAGCACAATCCGCGTGAAGCGGCTCTGGAAAACGTCGAACTCGCGGCTCTCGCCGCCATGAAAGGCGACGCCCTCGGCATTCTCGCGCAGCCGCACGAGGCTGAAGCGGAAATCGGCCTCATAGCGCTGCTGATTGAACAATAGCCCGACCAGCGGATAGCCGATGCGCTGCGTCAGCCAGGTGCCGCCGACCGCATAGATGATCGCCGCGAACACCATGTAGCCGGGGATGTCGAAATGGCGGCCGCCGCCAATCGGCACGCTGAGCGCGCCCGACAGCGTCCACAGGATGAAGAGGAACGACAGCAACGTCACAACCGAGTTCAACAGCCCGAGCGACAGCTGGAGAGTGATCGAGGTAAAGCGGTCGAGGTCCTCGGCGATGCGCTGATCGGGATTGTCAGTCGCCGACTGGTCGAGCTGCATGCGGTAATAGGCCTGACCGCCCAGCCAATCCTTCAGAAACCGCTCGGTCATCCAGCGCCGCCAGCGGATCTGCAGCAGCTGACGCAGGTAAAGCTGATAGACCGCGACGACGATCAGCGCCACCGCGATCATCCCGAAGATCGCGAATTGCCACCAGAATTTAGGCCAGTCGTAATTCTGCAGGGCGTTGTAAAAATCGTTGTTCCACGAGTTGAGGCGGACGTTGAGCCACACCGAAGTCAGGTTGAGCGCGACGACGGTCGCCAGCAGAGCGCGCGCCGACCATCGTTCGTCGCCCGTCCAGAAGGGCCAAGCGAGGCTCCAGGCGGTGCGCAGGAACCCCTGCTTGGACAGCCCCATGCTCGATCTCCGTCCTTGTCCCATTGCCCGGTCGGCGCATGACGCCGCATGAGCCGACGCGTTGTCGAGCGCGATGATCGCCCCGCCCGCCAGTGCGGCCTTGCTGGCCCGCGGCACCTGCCGCGCGCTCGGCCAGCTCGGCTACGCGAGCCTCGTCGAGTTTCCGCTGGCCAGCGGCCGCCGCGCCGACATTCTCGCACTCGGCAACAAGGGCGACCTGATCATTGTCGAGATCAAGAGCTCGGTGGCCGATTTCCGCTCAGATCGTAAATGGACCAGCTATCGCGACTTTGCCGACCGGCTGTATTTCGCAGTTCCGAACGATTTTCCAGCCCTCCTCATCCCGGAAGAATGTGGCCTCATAGTGGCGGATCGGTTTGCCGCGGCGGTGCTGCGCCACGGTGTCCTGACCCCGCTTGCCGCGGCGCGCCGCCGCGCGTTGACGCTGCGCTTCGCGCGCCATGCCGCGACGCGGCTGCGGCGTGAGCTCGACCCCGATTGCGGTCGGCGGAGCGGCGTCTAGCGCGGCGGGCGGCGAAGCAGCACATAAAGCGCGCCGGCGCCGCCGTGCGGCGGCCGGGCTGGCGCGATCGCCAGCACGTCGCGACGCAAATCGGGCTCGGCCAGCCAACGCGGCACCGCCGCCTTCAAGACGCCGCCGCTGGCGCGGCCATGGCCGGTGACAACCAGCACGCAGCGCCGCCCGGCGGCGCGCCAGCCGGTGATGCAGCGCACCAACGCGCGATGCGCTTCCTCCTGCGTCAAGCCGTGCAGGTCAAGGGTCGCATCGACCGGATAGCGGCCGTGCTTGACCCGCTCGGCAGTGGCGCGGTCGACGCCAGCGAAGCGGTCGAGCGGCGGCAGGGGCGGTGGCAGCGCCCCTCCCGCTTTTACCCCCACCCTTCCCTCCCCCGCTTGCGGGGGAGGGTGAGACAACGTTCCCTCGCCCGCAAGCGGGGGAGGGTTAGGGTGGGGGTGCGGCTCCGACCGTCGCGGAGGAGGCGGACGATCGCGGCCGGGCAGCGGCGCCACGTCGCGCGTCGCGCGCCGCCACAGCCCACCGTCGTCAGGCGGCGGCCGGGCCATCGGCGGCGCCTTCCAACCCCTCGACGAGCACGACGTGCAGCCGGCGCGGACCATGCGCGCCCAGCTGGATGTGCTGCTCGATGTCGCCGGTGCGCGACGGGCCGGTGATCAGGTTGACCGTGCGCGGCCAGGTCTCGCGCGCCCGGACAAGGTCCCAGCCGTCCTCGTAGCTCGCCACCACCTGAGCGGCATGCAGCACGACGATATGGGTGTCGGGCAGGAAATTGAGCGTCGTCGGCGTATCCGCGCCCGAAATCAACATCAGCGTGCCGGTCTCGGCAATCGCCGCGAGGCACGGGGTCAGCGACACCGCGTCGCTCGCCCCGGCCCGGCCCCGCCGGTTCGAGAGCAGGGGCCGCGCCTCCCAGGGCATCGCGTCGAGCGCCGGATCGGGCGCCATGACCAGCTCGGCCGGCAGATTTTCGGCCGCGAGATAGCGCGCCACCTCGGCCGGAACCTCGGATGCCGCGGCGACCCGCGTCACCGTCGTCTGCACTTCCTCGGCCATCGCGACGAAGAGGTCGAGGCGCTCTGCGCGGCCGAGCGCGGCGGCGCGCGCCGGCACCAGATTGCGGCGATGCGCGGCGATGCGCTCGGCGAGCGCCCCCGTCTGCGCCTCCGGTAGCTTGCCGCGCTTCAGCGCGCCGCGGATGCCGCCGAGAATGTCGTCGCGGGCGCTCATAGCGCCGGCCTGCCGCGCTGCCGCTCGGCCCACAGGCTATGAAAGCTGCGGCCCTCGGGCGCCGGCAGGTCGCGCGCCAGGGTCCAGCCGGTCGCCAGCGGCAGGCTGCGGAAATGCCCGCGCGGCCGGCCGATCCAGCCTAGCACGCGGCCGGCAATCTCGGTCGCCGCATGGTACAACGCCGGCTGCGTTGCGACCCAGGCCCACAGCCGCAAGCCCGAGCGGTAGGCCGGCGGGCTCAGCTTTTGCGCGAATTCGCGCTCGCGCCAGTGCCGCATCATCTTCGGCAGCGGGATCTTGACCGGGCAGACCTCTTCGCAGCGGCCGCAGAAGGTCGAGGCGTTCGGCAGGTGGCCGGCTTCGCCGAGGCCGACCAGCGCCGGGGTCAAGACCGCGCCCATCGGCCCCGGATAGACCCAGCCATAGGCGTGCCCGCCGACCGCGGCATAGACCGGGCAATGATTGAGGCAGGCGGCGCATCTGAGGCAGCGCAGCATGTCCTGGAAGTCGCCTCCGAGGAGGTCGCTGCGGCCGTTGTCGAGCAGCACGACGTGGTACTCTTCCGGGCCATCGAGGTCGCCCGGCCGGCGCGGCCCGGTCGACAGCGTCGTATAGGATGAGAATTCCTGGCCCGTGGCCGAGCGCGCCAGGAGGCGCAGCAGCGTCGTTGCGTCCTCCAGGGTCGGCACCACCTTCTCGATCCCGGTGATGACGATGTGGATGCGCGGCAGGGTCTGCGTCAGGTCGCCGTTGCCCTCGTTGGTGACGATGATCCCGGCGCCGTTTTCGGCGACGAGGAAATTGGCGCCGGTGATGCCGACATCGGCCGCGAGAAAGCTCGGCCGCAGGATCGTCCGCGCCTCGTCGCACATCTCGCGCGGCTCGCTCAGCGGGCGGGCCGGGTCGAGACCGGTATGCGCGGCGCGGAAGGTGTCGGCGACCTGCTCCTTCATCAGGTGGATCGCCGGCGCGATGATGTGAGAGGGCGGCTCGTGGCGCAGCTGGATGATGTATTCGCCGAGATCGGTCTCGACCGGGGTGATGCCGTTGGCTTCGAGGTAATCGTTGAGCGCGATCTCCTCGGCGACCATCGACTTGCCCTTGGTGACGATCGTCGCTCCGGCGGCGCGGCAGATGTCGAGCACTGCCGCGCGTGCCTCGGCGGCGGTGCGCGCCCAATGAACCTGACCCCCCGCGGCAATGACATTGCGCTCGTAGAGCTCGAGGTAGTGGTCGAGGTGGGCCAGCGTATGGTCCTTGATCGCACGCCCCTCCTCGCGCAGCGCCTCGAACTCCGGCAGCCGCTCGATCGCCTGTTGCCGGCGCGCCGGAAAGCCGGTGCGCGCCAGCCCCAATGCCCGCTGCAACACCGGGTCGGCGAGCCCGGCGCGAGCGTTGGCCGCGAAATTGTCGCTGGTCGGCTCCATGTCAGCCTTTCGCGGCGCCGATCGCCGGCGTGTCGGTCATCCCGGCCAGTACCTCGGCGATGTGGCGGGCCTCGACGGAAATCCCGAGCCGCGACAGCTTGCCGGCGATGTTGAGGAGACAACCGAGATCGCCGGCGAGCACCGCATCGGCGCCGCTGGCCCCGATGTCCGCCGCCTTGTCGCTGGCCATCTTGTTGGAGATCTCCGGGTATTTGACGCAAAACGTGCCGCCAAAGCCGCAGCACACCTCCGCCGCGGTCAGCTCGCACAATTCCAGCCCCTGGACCGCCGCGAGGAGGCGGCGCGGCTGCGCCTTGACCCCGAGTTCGCGCAGCCCGGAGCAGCCGTCGTGATAGGTCGCGCGGCGCGGCCAGCTAGCCTCGCTGTCGGTCATGCCGCGGACATCGACCAGGAACGACACCAGTTCATGGGTGCGCGCCGCCAGCGCCTCGGCCTGCGCCAGCGTCTCCGGCTCGTCGGCGAACAATTCGGGGTAATGCACCCGCACCATACCGGCGCACGAGCCGGACGGCGCCACGATATAATCGTAGCCGGCAAAGGCGGCGATCACCTGGCGCGCGATCGCCTTGGCGTCGGCCCGGTCGCCGGAATTGTAGGCCGGCTGGCCGCAGCAGGTCTGGGCGCGCGGCACCTCGACCGTACAGCCCGCCCGCTCCAGCAGCGCGACGGCGGCAAAGCCGACGCTCGGCCGGAACAGATCGACCAGGCAGGTCACCAACAGCGCGACGCGCGCCGGCTCGGGCATTGGCTCAACTCTCCATCCGCTGCCGCACCATAGGGAGGGCGCCGCCGGCGAATCAATGGGCGAATCAATCGGTTGCTGCCGGCGCGGCGATCCGGGCCGCGACGGCGCGCGGCAACAGCAGGTAATAGCGGCCGCTGGCGTTCATCGCGCCGGCGCTGGTAGCAGCGGCCGGGCCGTGCCCCCAGAACAGATCGCCGCGCACCGGCCCCTTGATCGCGCCGCCGGCATCCTGGGCGATGACGAGCCGGCGAATGGCGTCGCCGCCGAAGCGCTCGCGCGCGTCGAGCCAGAGCGGCAGGCCGAGCGGCACAAACGCGCGATCGACGGCGAGGCTGCGCCCGGCGCTCAACGCCACCTGCTCGGCGCCGCGCGGCCCGTCGCCGTGGATCTCGCGAAAGAACACAAACGAGGGATTTTCCCGCCGCAGCGCCGCGCCCTCTTTCGGGTGCGCCTTCATCCACTCGCTGATCGCCTGCATTGTCAGCTTCTCGCGCGGGATTTCGCCGCGCTCAAGGAGCAGCCGCCCGACCGGGACATAAGGCTTGCCGTTGCTGCCGTCGTAGCCGACCCGGACCACCCCGCCCTTGGGCAGCACCACCCGGCCGGAACCCTGGATTTCGAGGAAGAAGGCGTCGACCGCGTCGTCGACCCACAATAGCTCGAGGCCTTGCCCGGCAAGGGCGCCGCCCTCGATTTCGGCGCGGGTGTAACGCAAGGGATCCGGCGGGCGGCGGTAGAGCGGCGTCTGATAGGGACCGGCGCGCTGGAGGGACCCGTGCAGCGTGATCTCGAAGTAGCCGGTAAAGAGGCCATCGCTGGCACCGTTGTTGCCGGCCAAGAACGGCGCATACGCCGCCTCGAAATAGCGGCGTGCCGCAAGATCATCGCCAGCCGGCAGCGCCACCGCCGCGGCGCACGGGGCGCGCCATTCGCCGGCCGGGCCGAACGCGAAGCTCTTCGTCTTTGGATCGAGGGCGGCGGCGTCGGGTTTTGCCAGGATGGCCGCGCAGGAATGCAGCAGCGCCGGCAGCGCGGCGGCGACCTGGTCGTGGCTCCAGCCGGCGAGTTGCGAAAAATCCGCCGGCGCCAGGGTTAGTCGATCCGGCGGTCGCGGGCGAAGCAGGTAATAGAGCACCCCGAGCAGCAGCGGCGACAGCGCCAGGGCGACCCACGCCGCCCGGCGGGCGCGCGGCGTCACCGGCGCGGATCACCCGCTGGCGGTCGCCGCCAGTGCCCAGTTGGGGTCGCTCGAACCGGTATCGCGGGTAAAGCTCCAGAAATCGGTCTTTTCGATCGGTGTATTGGTGTCGCCGTCGATGATGCGGCCGTCTTTCGCCCGCAGCACATTGACCTGATCGGAGACGAACTTGACCGTTACCCGCGCCAGTCGGCCGGTGAGCTCGGCCTCGGCGATGTCGAGCTGTTTCAAGCGCAGAATGCGGGTTTCGAGCGTCTCGCCGGCGGCCGCGCGCTCGTCGATCGCGGCGGTGAAGGGCTTATAAACCTCGTCGCTCAGCAGCGGCCGCAACCGCGTTTTGTCACCGGCGGCGAAGGCGCCGACGATCATCTCGAAGGCGACCCGAGCGCCCTCGATGAAGCTCGCCGCCTCGAAGCCCGGATCGGCACCGCGGATGCGCTCCAGCCCCGCCGCCACGGCATCCGCCGGTGTCGCCGTGACGACCGGCGGCGCTGGCGCGGCGCGCCGCTTGGCAAGGGTTACCAGATTATCGTTGGGGGTTTCGGTCGGCCGCCCGATCGGGTCCCGCCGCCGCTGCTGCCCGGTGCGCCGCCCGAGGACGCCGCGCAGGCGCAGCACCAGGAAACCGGCGATCATCGCGAACAGAATGATGTCGAAATATTGCGGGAAATCACTCATCCGTACCGGGACCCTGCAGTTCTCCCGGGACAACCGGGCGTGCGCTCCATCGGGGTACATAGGCAGTCGCCGCGCCACGAGCAAGCGGCTGCCTTGGGGCGAGCGGCCAATTGCTACGGCGTCGCAATCCATGCTAGCGGAGTTGCGATACAGTCAGGCCGCTCGGGAGATCATCATGGCAGAAGAGACGACAGGCAACGGTCCCGACACCCAACCCGCGGCCGCACCGGCAGCGCAGCCGCAGCAGCTGGTGATCAACGCCCAATACATCAAGGATCTGTCGTTCGAGAACCCGCGAGCGCCGCAGAGCCTCGGGCAACAGCAGGCCCAGCCCTCCGTCGAGATCAAGGTCGACGTCAAGGCGCAGAGCCTCGGCGCCGAGAATTACGAGGTCGTGCTGACGATCAACGCCAGCGCGAAGGTGCAGGAGGACGCGCTCTTCATCGTCGAATTGATCTACGGCGCGATCGTTACAGTGCGCAACGTGCCGCCGGAACTGCTGAGCGCCGCAGTGCTGGTCGAAACCCCGCGGCTGATGTTTCCGTTCGCCCGCAACATCGTCGCCGAGACGACGCGCGACGGGGGATTTCCGCCGCTGATGATCAATCCGATCGATTTCGGCGATCTGCTGCGGCGCAACATGGCGGCGGCCACCGAGATCACCGACAGCCCGCCCGCCTGACGCTTCTCAGCCGGCGGCCAACCACAGCGGCGCGCTCAGAATCGCCAGCATCGCCTGGTGCGCCGCCAGCTCTTCGGGCGATGGCGCGTGCGGCCGCGGCTCCCGCGGCGAGCGCTCCTGCGCCGGCCCGAGCGCAGCAGCGACGTCGCCCACGCCCGAGAGGGCGAATTCGAAGCCGCGCTGCTTGCCGCCGAGCAACTCGATATAAACCGCGGCCAGCAGGCCGCAATCGATCTCGGCGCCGTGCTTGTCGCGCACTGACAGGTCGACCGCGAAGCGGCGGCATAGCGCGTCGAGACTGGCCGGCGCACCCGGAAAGCGGCGGCGCGCCACCGCGAGCGTGTCGACAAACGGGTGGGCAAGCAGCGGCCGGCCGAGCTGCGCCAATTCGGCATTGAGAAACGCCAGGTCGAACTCGGCGTTGTGGATGACCAGCCGGTCGCCGCCGATAAACGCGAGAAACTCGTCGGCGATCCCCGCGAACGGCGGGTGGGCGGCAAGAAACTCGCTTGTCAATCCGTGCACCGCCAACGCCTCGGCCGGCATGTCGCGCCCCGGATTGACGTAGCGATGAAACCGCCGCCCGGTCTGCACATGGTGCAGCAACTCGAGACAGGCGATTTCGACGATGCGGTGGCCAGCCTGCGGATCGAGGCCGGTCGTCTCGGTGTCGATCACGATTTCGCGCACGGTCCCCCCCGGCGATGGCGGCGCGGCGGCACGTCCTGCCGCAGCGTCCTGAGCACGGCCTGCAGCCGCTTGAGGGTCACATTTCGCCCGAGTGCGGTCGCGACGACAAAATCGGCGCGGCGGCGCTTTTCCGCGTCGGGCATCTGGGCGTTGCGGATTTCGGCAAAGCGGCTCTCGCTCATGCCCGAGCGGCGCAGTGCGCGTTCGCGCTGCAGCCGCGGCGGCGCCGAGACGACCAGCACATAATCGCAGCGGCCGATCCCGCCGGTTTCGAACAGCAGCGGGATATCGAGCACGACCAGCGGCGCGCGGCGGGCGCGGGCCAGCGCGACGAAGCGCCGTTCTGCATCGCGCACCATCGGGTGAATGATCGCTTCGAGCCGACGCAGCGCCGGCGGGTCGCCGAACACCCGCTGGCCGAGACGCCGCCGGTCGATGCCGGCGGCGTCGCGTACTCCCGGAAATGCCGCTTCCACCTCCGCGACCGCGGCGCCGCCTGGGCCAAGCAGGCGGTGCACCACGGCGTCGGCGTCGAACACCGGCACGCCAAGCCGCCGCAGGGTTTTGGCCGCGTTGCTTTTGCCCATCGCGATGGAGCCGGTGAGGCCAAGACGGATCACCGCGGCGCCGCCAGCGTCGTCAGCACCGCGGCGCGCAATTCGCGCGTCGCGCGCACCGGCGTCCCAAACCACGCCTCGAAACCCGGCCGGCCCTGGTGCAGCAGCATGCCGAGCCCGTCTACCGTGCGATGCCCGTTGCGCCGCGCCGCCGCCAGCAACTCGGTCTCGAGCGGCACGTAGACGATGTCGGCGACGACCGCGTGCGGCGGCAGGCGAACCAGATCAATTTCCAGCGCCGGCTCGCCACTCATCCCGAGGCTCGTCGTGTTGACCAGCAGCCCGGCATCCTCCAGCGCATCGCCGCGCGCCGCCCAGGGGTGAACCGAGAGCCGGCAGGACGGCAGTGCAAGCTCGTCGGCGAGCTGCCCAGCGCGCGCCAAGGTGCGGTTGAGCAGCCGGATCTCTCCGATCCCGGCTTCGATCAGTGCCGCGACCACCGCGCGCGCCGCGCCGCCGGCGCCCAGCACAACGACGGGCCCCGCCTTAGGCTCCCAGTCCGGGACGCACTCGCGCAGATTTTCGCGAAACCCGTAGACGTCGGTGTTGCTGCCCTCGAGGCTGTCGTCGGCCGCGACGATCACCGTATTCACCGCGCCGATGCGGCGCGCCAGCGGATCGGCGCGGTCGACCAGCGACAGCGCCGCCTGCTTATGCGGTATCGTCAGGTTGCAGCCGCGAAACCCCAGCACCGGCAGGGCGCGCAGCGCCTGCGCCAGGTGTTCCGGGCGAACCGGCAGCGGCACGTAGGCGCCATCGATACCGTGCTCGTCGAGCCAAAAATTGTGCAAGGCCGGGGAACGCGAATGGCTCACCGGCCAGCCCATAATGCCGGCGAGCCGCGTTTTCCCGGTGATCCTCATCCTCGCCCCTCACCCGAGCAGCGCGCCGCGTTCGCGCAAAAACTCCAGCAACTCCACCAGCGGCAAGCCGATAACGGCGAACTGGTCGCCGCTAATCCGCGAGAACAGCTGGACGCCCCGCCCCTCCAGCCGGTAGGCGCCGACCGAACCGCACAGCTGTTCGCCCTCGGCGGCAATATAGGCGTCAAGAAAGGCGTCGCTGAACAGCCGCATCGTCGTTTCCGGTTCGCTCGCCGCCTGCCACACCGGGCGGCCGGCTTGCGCCACGCATATCGCCGTCGCCAGGCGGTGGGTGCGCCCGCGCAGGCTGGCGAGCTGGGCGCGAGCTTCCACGAGGTTCGCCGGCTTGTCGAACCACTCGCTCCCCGCCGCGAGCAGCTGGTCGGCGCCGATCACCAACGCCGCCCGGTTGCGGCGGGAGATGCAACACGCCTTTGCGCTGGCCAGGGCGATCGCGCAGCTGATCGCCGAATCGCCGGCTTGCCGCGTCGCGTCCTTTACCGGGCGTTCGTCGATCGCCGCCGGCTCGATCGTGAAGTCGAGACCCGTCGCCCGCAGCAACGCGGCGCGCCCTTCGCTGGCCGAGGCGAGAATGAGCCGTTCAGCCATCGCCGCCATGGCGGCGCATCAGCAGCCGGTGCACCGACGACGCGGTCTCCTCGATCGAGCGCCGGGTGACGTCGATGACCGGCCAATGGCGCTCGGCGAAAAGGCGACGCGCCTCGCGGACTTCGGTCCGCACCGCCTCGAGGTCGGTATAGTCGGTCGCTTCATCATGATCGAGCATGCTGAGCCGGTTGCGCCGCAGGTGGATCAGCCGCTCCGGGTCGTTGGTCAGCCCGACGATCAGCGGCTTATGCGCCTGCAGCAATTCCGCCGGCAGCGGCACCCCCGGCACGAACGGCACGTTCGCGGCCTTGACGCCACGGTTGGCGAGATAGAGGCAGGTCGGGGTCTTCGAGGTGCGCGATACGCCGACGAGGCAGACGTCGGCGTCGTTGATGCCCCAGCTCGATTGCCCGTCATCGTGGTTGATCGCGAAGGTCATCGCGTCGATGCGGGCGAAATACTCGCCGTCGAGCAGATGCTGCTTGCCGGGGAGCCCGCGGCTTTCGCGCCCGAGATGCGAGGCAAGGGCGCCGATCACCGGGTCGAGCACCGGGATCGCCGGAACCTGCAAACGCCGACAGCCCTCCTGCAGCACCCGGCGAAGCGCATCGTCGACCATCGTGAAGAGGACGAGGCCGGGATTGCTCTCGACGCCGGCGATGACCCGCTCGATCTGGCTGCGCGTTCGCACCATGCTCCAGACATGCTCGATCGCCTGCGCCTCGTCGAACTGCACGAGGCAGGCGCGCGCCACGGAATGCACCGTATCGCCGGTCGAATCGGAGACCAAGTGCAGGTGAAACCGGGTCAGCGCCGCCGCACCCGCGTTCAAGGGCCCGCCCCCGCCACGTTGTGGATAGATCGCCGCGACGCCGGTAAAACTCGGAGTCTCCCGCTCGCCACCAACTCGCCTCCTCGCTCCCGCCGCCCTCAGGGCAAAGTTTTCAACCGACGACGCAGCTTACCCTCAGCGCCCGGCGATTGTGCGAAACTGACCGAGCTTGCGCGTTGTCGCGACTTTAATCTGCCGCACCGCCGCCCTCAAACACCTGAGCGCCCTCGCAACCCGACTTTTATGTACAGGTTGCCACGGGCGGTACACAATTAACCCCCGCCGGGGACAACCGGCGTGCGGATGTCTGATCCCCGTTCCCAGCGCCCCACCATCAACTACATCATTCCTAGAATCAAAAAGGTAATGGAAGAGGCAGAGGCAAGCATGGGAGATCCGGCGAAGCCGCTGTTGCGCGCCCTCAAGGGGGAAGCGCTGGAGCAGCCGCCGTGGTGGCTGATGCGCCAGGCCGGTCGGTTCCTGCCGGAATATCGCCAGTTGCGGGCGCAGGCGCGCGATTTCGTCGATTTCTGTCTGACCCCGGCGTTGGCGGCCGAGGCGACGCTGCAGCCGGTGCGCCGCTTCGGGATGGATGCGGCAATCCTCTTCGCCGATATACTGCTGGTGCCGCAGGCGTTGGGACAGACGGTCGAGTTTGGCGAAGATGGGCCACTGCTCGAAGCGCTTGCGGCCGAGCGGGGCATCGCCGGCCTGCGACCGCTGGAGTTGGGACGCCTCGAGCCGGTTTATGAGACGGTACGGCTGGTGCGCGCCGGCCTGCCGCCGCAGACCGCGCTGATCGGGTTCGCCGGCTCGCCCTGGACGGTTGCGACTTACATGGTCGAGGGGGGTGCGAGCCGCGACTTTCGCCGGGTCAAGGCCTGGGCCTATCGCGATGCGGTCGGGTTTTCCGCGCTGATCGGTCTGATCGCCGAGGCGACGATTACCTATCTCTGCGGCCAGATCGCGGCTGGGGCCGAGGCGGTGCAGTTGTTCGACAGCTGGGCGGGGGTCCTCTCCGAGGCGCAGTTCGAGCGCTGGGTCATCGCGCCGACCCAGCGGATCACCGCGGCGCTGAAGGGGCGTTTTCCATTGGTGCCGATCATCGGTTTTCCGCGCGGCGCCGGGGCGCTGTACACGCATTACGCGAGCCAGTCGGGGGTCGATGCAATCGGGCTCGATACCGCGGTACCGCTCGGTTTCGCCCGCGAGCTGCAGCGCCGGATTGTCGTGCAGGGCAATCTCGACCCGGTGGCGTTGCTGGTCGGCGGCGCGGCGCTGGAGGACGCCGCCGTGAGGCTGCGGCGGGCGCTGGCGGGCGGCCCGTTCGTCTTCAACCTCGGGCACGGCGTACTGCCGCAGACGCCGCCCGAGAACGTCGCGGTGCTGGCGCGGCTGCTCGCCGAACCGCTCGACAGGGCCTGAGATGGCGCGCCGCGCGGTCGTGCTGATGAACCTCGGCGGCCCGGATTCGCCCTCGGCGGTGCGGCCGTTTCTCTACAACCTCTTCAGTGACCCCGCGATCATCGGCCTGCCGGCGCTGTTGCGCCTGCCGCTCGCGTGGCTGATCGCCAAGCGCCGCGCCGCGGTTGCCGGCGAAATCTATGCCCAGCTCGGCGGCGCCTCGCCCCTCCTCGCGAATACGCTGGCGCAGGCGGAAGCGCTCAAGGCCGCGCTGGGCGAGGATTATCGTTGTTTTGTCGCGATGCGCTATTGGCATCCGCTGACCGCGGCGGCGGTCGCTGCGGTCAAGGCGTGGCGGGCGGACGAGATTATTCTCCTGCCGCTCTATCCCCAATTTTCGACGA
>DATGFP010000149.1:0-26690 GCA_035309005.1 Allostellaceae bacterium
CACCGCACCGCCCTGAGGCGCCGCCGCCCCGCGCAAGCCCCTTCCGGCCGGGCGGCGCCGGCTTTAACGTTTGTTAAGCACGCTTTCAATATGATCGCACGCCGCCACGGATGATCGGGAACAGAGGGGCGTGACCAGGACCATCGCAATCGTGATGCCGGTGCTCGACGACTGGATTTCGTTCGTCGCGCTGGTGGCCGACATCGCCGGGCAGTTTCCGCGCGGCGACATCGCCATTCACGTCTGCGCGGTCGATGACGGCTCGCGCGCCCCTTTCGCGATCGAAACGATCAGCCTGCCGCCCGATTCCTGCGTCGTCAGCCTCGAGATCGTACGCCTCGCGCTCAATCTCGGGCATCAGCGGGCGATCGCGGTCGGCCTCTGCGCGATCGCCGAGAAGGGCGAATTCGACGCGGTTCTGGTGATGGACAGCGACGGCGAGGACCGCCCGAGCGACATCGCCGCGCTGCTCGCCGGCAGCCGCGACAACCCCGGCGCGATCGTCGTCGCGGGCCGCGCCAAGCGGTCGGAGCCGGCGATGTTCCGCCTGTGGTACCGGCTCTACAAGCTGCTGTTCTATCTCTTGACCGGGCAGCGCATCTGCTTCGGCAACTTCTCGCTGCTGCCGATGCCGGCGGTGCGCCGCCTCGTGCACATGCCGGAATTGTGGAACAACCTCGCCGCCTCGATCATGCGCTCGCGGCTCTCCTACGTCAGCGTCCCGACGACCCGCGGGGTGCGCCTCGCCGGCCGCTCGCGGATGAACGTGACGTCGCTGATCGTGCACGGGCTCAGCGCCCTCTCGGTACAGACCGACATGATCTTCGTGCGGGTCCTGCTGGCCGCGCTGGCAATCGCGCTGACGGCCGGGCTCGGCATCGTCGCAGTCGCCGCGATCCGGCTCGGCACCGATCTGGCGATCCCCGGCTGGGCGACGACGGCGGCCGGCGCCCTCCTGATCATCCTGCTGCAGACCTTTGTCGTGATCGTCGCGGCGAGCCTGACGATGCTGGCCGGCCGAAGCAATCGGCCGATCATCCCGATCGTCAATTGCCAGCCGTTCGTCGCCGGCCGCGAGCGCTACCGGCTGAGCGGCACGGTGCGCCCAGCTACTATGCCAGCGCCGGCGGCGGTGCCAGCTTCGGTGACGACGGCCGCGTCGTGAGCCAGCCCTACGCCGGCGGCGAACTCGAGTTGTTCGCCGCGGCGACGCATTGGAAGGCCTATTTCGCCAGCGTGCTGCGCCCGTTCGTCGCCGGCCGCGTCCTCGAAGTCGGCGCCGGCATCGGCACCAACATCCCGTTCCTGCATAACGAGCGCGTCACCTGCTGGACCGGGCTGGAGCCCGACCCGGCGCTGGCCCGGCGCATCGAAGAGGGGGTTGCCGCCGGCAGCCTGCCAGGGGACTGCCGCGTCCTCAGCGGGACGACGCGCACGCTCGCCCCCGCGGCGCAGTACGACACGATCCTCTACATCGACGTTCTGGAGCACATCGCCGACGACCGGGGCGAACTCGGCTGCGCCCGGCGGCATCTGGCGCCGGCCGGCCACCTGGTCGTGCTGGCGCCGGCCCACCAGTTTCTGTTCAGCGCATTCGACGCGTCGATCGGCCACCATCGCCGCTACAGCCGCGCCGGCCTCTTGCGCCTGGCGCCCCCCGAATGCCGCCTCGCCACCTGCCGGATGCTCGACGGCGCCGGGTTTTTTGCCTCGCTCGCCAACCGGCTGCTGCTGTCGGAGGCGATGCCGACGGCGCGGCAGATCGCGTTTTGGGACCGCTTTCTCGTGCCGGTGTCGCGCCGGCTCGACGGCGCCCTCGGCTACCGTTTCGGCAAGACCGTGGTCGCGGCCTGGCGCGCCGCCGCTTAAGCCTTGTCCGCCGCCGGCCAACCCCTCTATACCGGGGGCGCGGCCCCGTGGCCCGCGCCCCTTGAAGGGAAGCGGAAAAGCGCCAGACTCTTGTCATGCAATCGACCAACGATATCCGCGCCGCCTTTCTCGACTATTTCGCGCGTCACGGCCATGAGGTCGTGCCGTCGAGCCCCTTGGTGCCGCGCAACGACCCGACCCTGCTCTTTACCAACGCCGGCATGGTGCAGTTCAAGAACGTCTTCACCGGCCTCGAAAAGCGCCCCTACCAGCGCGCCGCCACCTCGCAGAAATGCGTCCGCGCCGGCGGCAAGCACAACGACCTCGAAAACGTCGGCTACACCGCGCGCCACCACACGTTTTTCGAGATGCTCGGCAATTTCTCGTTCGGCGACTACTTCAAGGAACGGGCGATCGAGCTGGCGTGGAACCTGATCACGCGCGAGTTCGGGCTCGCCCCCGAGCGCCTGCTGGTCACGGTCTATGCCGAGGACGACGACGCGGCGCGGCTGTGGGCCAAGATCGCGATGCTGCCCGAAGAGCGCATCATCCGCATCGCGACCTCGGATAATTTCTGGGCGATGGGCGACACCGGCCCCTGCGGGCCGTGCTCCGAAATCTTCTACGACCACGGCGCGGCGATTCCCGGCGGCCCGCCGGGCAGCCCGGACGAAGACGGCGACCGCTTCATCGAGATCTGGAACCTCGTCTTCATGCAGTACGAGCAGCTGCCGGGCGGCGAGCGCCACAGCCTGCCGCGCCCGTCGATCGACACCGGCATGGGGCTCGAACGCATCGCCGCGGTGTTGCAGGGCAAGCACGACAATTACGACATCGACCTGTTCCGCGCCCTGATCCTCGCTTCGGCCGAAGCCTCGGGGGTGGCTCCCGACGGGCCGCAGGCGGTGTCGCACCGCGTCATCGCCGACCATCTGCGCGCCTCCGCCTTCCTGATTTCCGACGGCGTGCTGCCGAGCAAGGAGGGCCGCGGCTACGTTTTGCGCCGGATCATGCGGCGGGCGATGCGCCACGCGCAGATGCTGGGCTGCCGGGACCCGTTGATGTGGCGGCTGGTGCCGGCGCTGGTGCAGCAGATGGGCGCCGCCTTCCCCGAGCTCTTGCGCGCCCAGGCGCTGATCACCGAGACGCTGCGGCTGGAGGAAGAAGGCTTTCGCCAGACGCTCGGCCGCGGCCTGACGCTGCTCGAGGAGATGGCCGACGGCAAGGGAATGCGCGACGCCAGGACCCTCGACGGCGGCGTCGCCTTCACGCTCTACGACACCTACGGCTTTCCGCTCGACCTGACGCAGGACATCTTGCGGCCGCGCGGCATCGCGGTCGATGTCGACAAGTTCGACCGCGAGATGGCGGAGGCGCGGGCACGCTCGCGCGCCTCCTGGACCGGCTCGGGCGAAGCAGCGACCGAGGCGGCGTGGTTTGCCCTGCGCGACGCGGTCGGGGCGACCGAGTTCCTCGGCTACGAGACCGAAACCGCCGAGGGCGTCATCCTCGCGATCCTGCGCGGCGAGGAGCGGGTCGGCGAGGCGCGGGCCGGCGAGGAAATCGGCGTCCTGGTCAACCAGACGCCGTTCTACGCCGAGTCGGGTGGCCAGGCCGGCGACACCGGCGTGATTTTTTCGGCCGGCGGCGGCGAGTTCGCGGTGCGCGACACGCAGAAGAAGGCCGGCGATTTACACCTGCACCTCGGGAGCGTGCGCCACGGCGCGCTCAAAATCGGCGACGCGGTCGAATTGCGCGTCGACGGCGAGCGCCGCCGGCGCCTGCGCGCCAACCATTCGGTAACCCACCTATTGCACCAGGCGCTGCGCCGCCGCCTCGGCGAGCACGTCACGCAGAAGGGCTCGCTGGTGGCGCCCGACCGGCTGCGCTTCGATTTCAGCCACCCGAAGCCGCTGACCGCGGACGACGTCGCGGCGGTCGAACGCGAGGTCAACGAGCAGATCCGCGACAACGCCGACGTGCGCACCCGGCTCCTCACCCCGGAGCGCGCGGTCGCCGAGGGCGCGCTCGCGCTCTTCGGCGAGAAATACCCCGAGGAGGTCCGCGTCGTCGCGATGGGCGGCCCGCTAGGGGATCGGGGCGACGGCGAGGCGCGGCCGTTTTCGGTCGAATTGTGCGGCGGCACGCATGTCCGGCGCACCGGCGACATCGGCCTTTTCAAGATCGTCGGCGAAAGCTCGGTCGCCTCCGGGGTGCGGCGGATCGAGGCGCTGACCGGCGCCGCCGCCGAGGCCTATCTCGCCGGCGAAGAGGAACTCTTGCGGCAATCGGCGGCGGCGCTGCGCACCAGCCCGGCCGAATTGCCGGCCCGCCTGGCGCGGCTGGTCGGCGAGCATCGCCAGCTTGAGCGCGAGCTCGCCGAGGCGCGCCGCGCGCTCGCCGCCGGCGGCAACCCCAGGGGCGAAACCAAGGGCGAAACCAAGGGCGAGAGCAAGGGCGAGCCCAGGGGCAAGGCCGCCGCCGACTTCGCGACGCTGATCGGCGGGATTCGCTTCGACGGACGCATCATCGAGGATGTGCCGGGCCGCGAATTGCGCTCGCTCGCCGACGATTTGAAGCGGCGCATCGGCTCCGGGGTTGTCGCGGTAATATCGCGCGCCGAAGGCAAGGCCGCGATCGTCGTCGGGGTCACCGCCGATCTGACAGACCGGGTCGACGCGGTCGAATTGGCGCGGCGCGGCGCCGAAGCGCTCGGCGGCAGGGGCGGCGGCGGCCGCGCCGACATGGCGCAAGCCGGCGGACCCGATGCGGCGCATGCCGCGGCGGCGCTTGCCGCGGTCGAGCAGGCGCTGAAGCTGCGGGCGGCCGAGCCGGCCGCGACGGCGCCCTCGGCCTAGCTTGCCATAGGCGCACCGATTCGCGCCGGGATTTCCGATCCGCGACCCGCGAGCGTGCCTAACCCGCGAACTAAGTTATTGTTTTGCAACCTGTCATCGATGTATCTCGACGGGATCGCTGCGGCATCGCATGATGCGGGGGGCAGCGACGCGGGGGGACCGCGGCTGTCGGACGAGGGGACTGGGTGCGCTGGGGATGAAACGATTAGACGCGGTAGCGTCCGCTGTTGCGGTGCTTGGCCTGATCGCCGTGACCGGTTGCCAAGACGCAGCGGTACAAGTGACGCCGCTTTCAATCGGCGGCGGCATCGATCCGCTGTCGATCAACGGCCGCGACGGCGGCGGCAAACCGCTCAACTATGACGCATTGATGCGCATCGGCGCCGCGGCGCATGCCGGCGGCGACCTGGCCAATGCGGTCAGCATTTATCGCCGCGCCGCCGAAGTGAATGGCGCCGCGCCGGCGCCGTTTGTCGCGGCCGGAAATTCGCTCCTCGAAATGGGGCAGGTCAACGAGGCGATTGTCGCCTTCAATTCGGCGCTGAAGCGCAACGACCAGGATCCCGAAGCCTTGCGCGGCCTGGCCCGCGCCTACCTGTCGAGCGGCAAGTACCAGCTCGCCGGCCAGCCGCTCTCGGTCGCCTACCGCGCGACGCCCAACGACCCGAAGCTGTTGGAATTGATCGGGGTCGCCGACGATTATACCGGCCAGCACGAAGAGGCGCAGGCGCGCTATCGCCGCGGGCTCGAATTGCTGCCGCGCGATCCGGCGCTGTCGCTCGACCTGGCCTTGTCGCTGGCGCTGACCGGCAACTACACCGAGGCCGTCGCGATCCTGCGCCCGCTCGCCACGTCGGTCACCTCGACCGCGCGCGAGCGGCAGACCCTGGCCCTCGTATACGGGCTGCAGGGCAATCGCCTGGCGGCGCAGCAGATGGCCCGGCTCGACCTCGAGCCGCAGGCGGTCGAGCGCAACCTGGCCTATTACGACAATTTGCGGCGGATGTCGCCGGAGGCGCGGCAGCGGGCGATCCAGTCGCTCAGCACCGGCGCCCCGCCCTCGCAGCCGGCGCGCGCTCGCTGAGCACGGTGCCGCCGGGCGGCGTCACCCCCGCCGTCAATCTAGGCGAGTATTCGTAAAGTTCGGTTGATTGGCGGCGACGATCGGTTCGCCGGCGTTACTTCGACTGGTTCTGCCCCTTGTGGCTGAACGTGTCGATCACGCTCAGCGCGGCCGGGCCGAGCAGCACGGCAAACAGCGTCGGCAGAATAAAGAGGATCATCGGCACGGTCAGCAGCGCCGGCAGGCGGGCGGCCTTTTCCTCGGCCCGGGTCATCCGGGTCTCACGGAATTCAGCCGCCAAGATGCGCAGCGACTGCGCCAGCGGCGTGCCGAACTTGGCGGTCTGCAGCAGGGTGTTCACGACCCCGCGGATTTCCGGCATGTTGGTGCGCGCATTGAGGTTTTCGAAGGCCAGCCGGCGCTCGGGCAGATAGGTCAGCTCGGCGGCGGTGATGCCGAATTCCTCGGCGAGCTCGGGCCAGTTGGAATCGAGCTCGCGTGACACGCGCTGCAGCCCGGCGTCAAGGCTGAGCCCCGCCTCGGCGCAGATGACCAAGAGATCGAGTGCGTCGGGCAGCCCCAGTTCGATCTGGTGGGCCCGCTTCTTGATGATGTTCTTGATGAAGATGTCGGGCGCGAAAAAGCCGAACACCGCCGCGACAAGCGCGCCGACGGTGCGCCAGTTTGGCGGAACCACCAGCGGATGCGCGCCATAGGAGTCGGCGATCACGATCAGCGCAAACGCAAACGGCGCCAACAGCCGGGCGAAGAGATAGCGAACCATCGCTTCGTTGGTGCGCAGCCCGGCCCGCGCGAGGAGCAGGCGCGCCTCCTGCGCGCGGCGCGACCGTAAGAGGTTGAGCCGGCTCACCACCTCGCGCATCAGCCCGGTGCTCTCGGTCTGCGGGCGGGTCCGCCTGGTGTCGAGCGCCGCCCGGCGCAGGGTTTCGCGGCGCTGCGAAATCTGCGAAACGCGGCGCGACACCGGATCGACGCCGCGCAGCGCCTGCCACACCGCGACAAACGCCACCAGCACCGCCAGCGCCGCAAGAACGGCAATGAACTGGTCGGGGCTGATCCACCCCGGCAGCCAATCCTCAAGCTTGAAATTCGATACGCGGGTGCTGGGCATGTTTTAGATCTCGAATTTTCCCATCCGGATCATGATCGTGATGCCGGTGATCAGCATCAGGACCGCGCCGCCGCAGATCGCCAGGCCGCGCACGTCGGTGAACAGCGGCGAGATGTAGGTCGGCGACATCACCAGGAGGACCAGCGCAACAACCACCGGCAGCCCGCCGAGGATCGCCGTGCTGGCGCGTGCCTCGCTCGCCATGGCGCGCACCTTGGCGCGCATCGCGCGGCGCCGGCGCAGCACCTCGGACAGATTGTTCAAGGTCTCGGCGAGATTGCCGCCGGTTTCGCGCTGCACGCTCAATGCGATGATGAAAAAGCGGAATTCCGATACGTCGATGCGCTTGGCGATCTCCCACAGCAGGCTTTCGAGGTCGCGGCCGAGCCGCATGCCCGCTTCGATGCCGCGAAACTCGGTGCCGACCGGATCGCCGATCTCGTCGCCCGCATTGATGATCGCCTCGCTGATCGGCAGGCCGGCGCGCAAGGCGCGCACCATCAGGTCGATGGCCTCCGGAAACAGCGCGACAAAGCGCTTGATGCGCCGCTTGCCCAGGAAGCCGACGACAAAGTGCGGGATGAAGGCGCCGACCGCCAGGCCGAACATCAGGCTCGGCACGATCGACAATCTGGCGAAGATGAAGATCACCAGGCTGAACGCCAGCGCCAGCGCCACCGTCACCAGCATGTACTGGCCGACGCTGATCGAGCGGCCGGTCTTGGCCAGCCGTTCCACCAGGATCTGCCGCCGCGGCACGACCCGGGCAAAAATCCGGTCGATGCCGGGGGTCGTGCTCTCGCGCCGCGCCAGCGAGCGCACCGCGTCGACATCGGCGCTGGCTTCCCGCCGGCGGGTGCTGATCTGGCGAAGCCGGCGCGCGTAGCGCTGCGCCCCCGCGCTCGGCACCAGGGCGACGATCAGCAGCGTGATGAGCAGCGCGCTCATCACCCCGATGATGATCGAGAAGGTGGTCGGGTCGAGGCCCCCCAACATGGCTTAGATGACTTCCATCAGCGCGCGGTCGAGCCCGAAATATTCGGCCCGCGGCAGGAAGACCGGGCGGATCCCGGTGGGGTTGAACGCGCCGCGCAGCCGCCCGTCGGCGCCCTCGCCCTGGAACTGGTAGGTGAACAAATCCTGGGTGGTGATGACGTCGCCTTCCATGCCGACGACCTCGGTGATCGAGGTCACGCGGCGGTGGCCGTCGCGCATGCGGTTGACCTGGCAGATCAAATGGACCGCCGACGCGATCTGGGTTCGCATCGCCTTCGACGGCAGGTTGATGCCGGCCATGCCGATCATGTTTTCGAGCCGGGTCAGCGCCTCGCGCGGGTTGTTCGCGTGGATCGTGCTCATCGAGCCGTCGTGGCCGGTGTTCATCGCCTGCAGCATGTCGAGCGCTTCGTCGCCGCGGCACTCGCCGATGATGATGCGGTCGGGGCGCATGCGCAGCGCGTTCTTCAACAGATCGCGCATCGAGATTTCGCCGGTGCCTTCGAGATTGGCGGTGCGGGTCTCGAGCCGCACGACATGCGGCTGCTGCAGCTGCAATTCGGCCGCGTCCTCGATCGTCACGGTGCGCTCGGCGCTGTCGATCATCCGCGACAGGGCGTTGAGCAGCGTCGTCTTGCCCGAGCCGGTGCCGCCCGAGATCAAAATGTTGAGCCGGCAGCGCGCCGCGATCTTCAAGAGCGTGCCCATCGCGGTCGAGATGCTGCCGCTCGCCGACATGACATCGAGGGTGATCGACTTCTTGGAGAATTTGCGGATCGAGATCGCCGCGCCGTCGATCGCCAAGGGCGGGATGATGATGTTGACGCGGCTGCCGTCGGGCAGGCGGGCGTCGACCAAGGGCCGCGACTCGTCGATGCGCCGGCCGATCCGGGTGACGATCTTGGTGCAGATGTTCATCAAATGCTGATCGTCGCGGAACGTCACGTCGGTCATCTCGAGCTTGCCGCGGCGCTCGACGTAGATCTGCTTAGGCCCGTTGACCATGATGTCGGTGACGGTCTCGTCGGCGATCAGCGGCTCCAGGGGCCCCAGCCCCAGCATGTCGGCGACCAGCGAGTCGACGAGCTCGCGCTGCTCGGTGAAATTCAGCTGGATCTTGGTCTCGGCGAGCAGTTCCTTGACCCAGCCGGTCAGCTGCGCCTCGAACGCCGGGCGCGGCATCTCGGCGGCCGCGGCAACGTCCATATGCTCGAGCACGAGCGGCTGGATCTGCGCCTTGGCGGCCTCGATCGCGGCCTTGTGCGGGCTGCTGCGGCCGCCCGCCTCGCCGGCGCCCGGCATCAGCAGCGTCTGGATCACGTCGGTCACGAGGTCGCGCCGCGAGAGCGGGTTCGCCTCCATCCCGTGCCGCACGAAATAGGCCTGGACCGCGGCGTCGACGATCTTGGCGAGATCGCCGCGGCTCAGAAGCGCGCGGCGTTCCGGGCGGATCTCCGCGCCGAGCCGGGCGCTCAGCTCCTCGCGCGCGATGACGAGGCGTTCCTCGATGCTGGTTTCCGGATCGAGCGTCGACGCCGGCACGCCGGCCTGGTCCGGCGCCGCGCCATTGTTGCCGGCGGCGCCGCCCTCCACCTTGGCGCGGCGGGCTGACAGTTCGGCAATGCGGGCATCGAGCCCGCCCTCGGTCTTGCGTCCAAACATCGTCACCATCGCGTGAACCCGAAGATCTTGCGTTTCTGCGTTTCGGCGCCGCCGGCGAACGTCGCGATAAACTGCTCGATCTCGCGCACCACCGGGCTGCGCGGCGCAGCCACCGGCAGCGGTTGACCGGCATTGGCCGCCGCACCCGCAGATTTGGCATCGTGCGGCAGGGTTGCGTCAAGCGATTTGCCCACAGCCTTCTCAAACTCGGCCTTGCCGAGCGTCGCGCGCTCGCCGCAGGCGCCGGCATCGACCAGCAGCACCTCGGTCTGCGGCGCGTGCTCGCGCATCAGCGTCTGCATGCGGATCGCGTCGCGCAACCCGGCGAGGCTGCGTTCGCACAGGATCACCACCTTGCTGGCCGCGCCCAGCACGACCCGCTGGGTCGGCGTCACCCAGCGCGGCAGGTCGATGATTACCCAGTTGAATTTGCGGCGCAGCTCGTAAAGCAGCACGTCGATCGCGCCGGCGTCGATCATCAGCGTCTCGGCGATCGCCGCCTCGGCGGCGAGGATGCGCAGCGTATCGGAGACTTTCACGGTCGCCCGATCGACAAACAAGGCGTCGATCCGCGAGGGCTGCTCCAGCGCCTCGCACAATCCGCTGCCGGGATCGGTGTCGAAATTCAGCGCCACCGTGCCGAAATGCAGGTCGAGGTCAACGAGGACGGTGTTTTCCTTGTACTTGTCGGACAGCACCCAGGCACACCCAACCGCGACCGTGGTGGCGCCGACGCCGCCGCGGCTCCCGACAAAGGCGATGACCTGACCGAGCCCGGCGCCGGGGCCGCCACCGCCGGCGCCGCCGCGTTTTTCGAGGCTGCTCGCCAGCGTCTCGCGGCTGAGCGGTTTCACCAAATAATCCGAGGCGCCGGCCGCCAGCAGGTCGCGAAACAGCGTCACATCGTTGACCGTGCCGACCGCCAGCAGCTTCAGATCGGCGCCGCCGACCGAGCGCGCGGCGCTAAGCTCGGCGATCGGCGCCGAGGAGTCCGAGAGATCGAGGATCAGGACGCGCGGGCTCGCCCCCTCGCGCATCCGCCGCAGCGCGGCGTCGAGCGTCGGTTCGAGACTGACCTCGTCCTCGAGCTGCAGCTCGCGCACCGTGCCCTGGATGCGGTCGAACGTCGGCTGATCCTGCAAAACCGCGATGATCCCCTCGCGGTCAGGCTTTTTCGCGCCGGCCGCCGGCGCGCTCGTCGCCGCCGCCGCCCTCATGGCCCGGTCCCGGCGGTGCCAGCGCCGGTAGCGCCGGCGCCACTACCGGAAGAGCTCGGCGTGGCGATCGTCCCGATGCTTAACGCCGATGGCGAGATAACCTTATCGGCCTCATACCGCTGCACCGCCGCAGCCGCCGGCACCGCGTCGGCCAGCCCGACCGGCCGGCCTTCGGCTAACTCGGCGGGGCTCGCCACGCTTTCCCCGAGATTGACGGCGGTTGCACAGCCAAAGTTGCTGTTGACCGTATTGCTGAAGGCGTCGGACGACACCCGGCTCCAATTGGGGCAGCCGGGCAGTGTCACGAGATACCGCGCGGTCTGGACGATTGCGTAATTGGCGGGTACCCCGCCGGCCGGCGCGGCACTGACAATAATGCGGTACGGCAACAGCAAATCGGCGATATGCGCGACGCGCGACGCGGCCAGGCCGGGGCCACCCGACGCGGCGATCGTGACGTGGTCCGACGGGGCGATACGCCCGCTTGCGGCCAGCGCCCGGAGCTGCGCGGCGGCGCCAGGCGAAAGCTGGCTCGACCCCGGCGCGAAGCGAACACCGACGTGCGACGACGCATTATCGAGCACCAGATTATGCGGCGCCTCGTTCTCGGTGTACTCCGCGGCGCCGGGGCTGCAGGCCGCCACGATCGGCAAGAGGGCGGCGGCAATCAGGTAGGGACGCAACTTCATGACCATTCCTCCCTCAATCGAGGCGGAAGCCGACCGGGCCGATCAAGCCCTGTCCGCCGGCACCCAGAGGCCCTCTCGCCGGTGCCGGCAGGCCCGGTTGGTAGGTATCGCCATTGATGACGCGCTGAGCGTCATGCGGCGCGACGAAGCCATCGGTCGGCAGCGCCAGGCTGCTCGTCAGCGTCGGCTTCACAAGATAAGGCGTGACGACGATGACCAGTTCGCTCTCGTTGCGCTGAAAGCTCTGGGAGCGAAACAATTGGCCGAGCACCGGAATATCGCCGAGCCACGGTACCTTGCTGATGTTCTGCGTGGAGTTGTTCTGCAGCAGGCCGCCGAGCATGAAACTCTGGCCGCTGCCCAGTTCCACCGTCGTATCGGCGGAGCGCTCCGTAAGTCCCGGGATGCTGAACCCGTTTTCCACAACCGCGCCGGTCGTGCTCAACTGGCTGACTTCCGTCCTGATCGCCATGGTCACATGCTCGGGATCGACGATGGTCGGCGTCACGTTGAGCTGCACGCCGAACTGTTTGAACGTGACCGTGACCACCGGAACGCCGCCCGACCCGGCCGATGAGGTCGTCGGGACCGGGAATTCGCCGCCGGCGAGGAAACTGGCCGGCTGCCCGTTGGTCGCCGTCAGGTTGGGCTCGGCCAGCGTCGTCACCAAGCCTTCCTGTCCCAAAACGTCGAGCATGCCAATGAGCTGCGAACCGCTGCCGCCAATAACGAACGACAGCGCATTTTCCGCCGACGTCGACGGGTTCGTGACGTTGTTTGTCGCGAAGTTGACGTGCTGGCCGACCTTGCTCCAGTTCAACCCGAGGTCCTTCAGCACGGTGCGGTCGACTTCGGCGATCTTGACCCGGATGTTGACCTGGTTGGGCGTTGCGACGCCGAGCCGGTTGATCACCTTGCCCTTGGTCGAATCGGCCACCGCGGCGGCGAGGCTGCGCACCGCTTCGGCGCGACCGGCGCTCGAGACCTTGCCGCTCAGCACCAGCGAGTTGTCCACCGAGCTGACGTTGACGTTCTCGCCCGGGGCGGCCGCGCCCAAGGTCTGGCGCAACCCGGACAGGTCCTGCTCGACCCGCACCGGCGCGTTGAGCAGAACGTGGTCGCCGGAATCGACCGCGTAAAGCACGGTCTGGCCCGGCTGCTTGGCGGTGACGTAGATCAGGGTCGGCGATTTCACCGCCACGTCGGCGATGTCCGGGTTCGCGATGAATACGGTGCTCGCCGGGCTCGGCAGGCGGATCAGCGTGCCCTTGCCGGCTTCGACGACAATGGGCGGCCCCTTCGCGGCGACCTGGCTGGCCGGCTCGGTGCTGGTTGCAGCAGCCGGCTCGGCCGGCGCCGCGGTCGCCGGAGCGGCGGTGGCGGCGGGCGCCGGCGCGGCGGCGGCAGCCGGGGTCATCGGGCCGCCGGCGGCGGGCGCCGTGGTGTCGGCGGCGTCGGCAGCGCTCAGGATCACTCCCGAGGCGGCCGCGGCCATCAAGGCTAGTAACTTTCGCATCATGTCCCCCCAGCCGTAGCCGAATTGGTCGGCTCGCGCGGCGTGCCGGTCCCCTTCGTCACATTAGCAGCTTCGCCTAGTTTAGCAGCTTCGCTCTTGGAACCGCGCAAGATCGTGACGGTAATCCCCTCGCCGGCTTCCTTGCCGCTGCCGCCGAATTTCGGCAACAACGGGCTGATTTCGCTGTCGACAGTATAGGTTACGGCCGCGGCGTCGAACGAATCGGCAGGCGGCGGCAGCAATCCCCCAGGAGCGGCGCCGGCAGCGGCGCCCCCCTCCCCCCCGGAGGCGGTGACAAGGCTGTGCAGCGACAGCGACAATTGGCCGATCTGGGTCGCCAGCGCGATCACCTCGCTCTGCTTCGGGCTGACCTCGAAGGTCGCGGTATGGGCCGGGACGACTTCCCCGGCCTTGCTCTCGACCCGCTGGTCCATGCCGATGACGCGCACGTTGTGCATCACGGTCTCGGCCGCCTTGTGTTCGAACTTCGACTGCGACGGCACCGGGTAGGTCAGCAGCAAATCGACGTAGTCGCCGGGGAAGACGAAGCCGGAGATCCCCGAGGTAATCGTCACCGGCACCGAGATCGCCCGCATTCCGGGGCGCAACACCGCCGCCAGGAAGCCGCGGTTGCCGGGCGAGATGATCTTCGCGTCGGTGATCGGCTCGCCGCCGGCGATCGGGTTGATCGCGACCCAGCCGACGAACGAGTCAGGCTTTTTGGGGCCGCCGCTGACGATGTAGTTTTTGTCGAGGCTGCCGTCGGGCCACACCTGCCAGGTCAAATCGTCGGGCCGCAGGATCTGGCCGCGCCGGATGTCGGCGCGCGCCACCAGCACCGAGCGGGCGACCGGCGCCACCGGGGTGGCCTGGGTTTCCTGGGCGCGCTGCGCCGCGAGATAGCTGCGGGCGAGTAGCGCGGTGCCGCCCGCCAAAACGATGGCGACGAACAGCAGAATTAATGTCCGGGCTCGCATGGCGGTTCAACCAAAGTGAGGTGAAAGGGTGACGATCAGGGCGGCGCCGGCGATCGCGATGCCATAGGGTGTCGGCGTCGCCAGCACGCGTTCGGCGCCGAACGGCGGCTGGTGCAGGAGGCCGCGCGCCATGCTGGCGAGGCGGCGGCTGAACGGCAGCAGCAAAAACAGCGCCAGCACGCCGCCGAGCACGCCGGTCAGCATCAACAGCGCCGGCGTTCCGGCCGGGCCGGCCCACAGCGCCGCGGCGGCCAAGAGCTTGACGTCGCCGCCGCCCAAATAGCCGCGCGCAAACAGCAGCGCGCCGATCAAAAACACCGCAACGGCGCAGAGGATGGCGCCAATCGCGCCGTAGAGGCTGGGCGCCGCGGCGAAATGCAGGGGCCACAGCGCGCACAAGGCGATCGGCAGCTCGTTCGGAATGATCAGCCGCCGGAAATCCTCGAACGCCGCGGCGGCCATCACGACCGCAAACACCGTCAAGACAATGGCTTCAAGGTCGAGCGTCATGGTAAAAGACGTCACCTCCAGCAGAAACCCGCGCTGCGCTGCGCCGACCGGCAACCGGTCATGGCGCAAGACTGAACGCAGAACAGGCCGGACATCCAGGCCCCAAGCAGTAATCAAAATACCATGTGATGGGTTGGTTAATAAAGATTTAGCGCCCCAGGCATTTTCAATTGCCCATATCTGGTTGAGCGCGCTGGTGAACGCACAAGTTGTTGGGCGGGGTTGTCATACGCGTTGCGGTGCCCACGGCCGAATCGCAACCGCGCCGGCGCCGGCGGCTGGCGCCTTGGCGCGGTGGATTTCGGCGAATTTCAGCCTGGCGCGCGGGCGGCCGAGCGGTCGATGACCCCGGCGCGGCGCAGCGCGAGAATTTCATCCTCGCTGTAGCCGAGTTCGTCGCGCAGCACCGCCGCGGTGTGCTGGCCGAGCGCCGGCGGCGCCGCGGGCGGCGGCTGCGGGGACCCGGGAAACTTGATCGGCCGCCCGACGATCTGGAGGGTGCCGGCGGTGGCGTGCTCGGCGCTGACCACCATCTCGCGCGCCACGGCATGGCGGTGGGCGAGCGCCGCGGTGACCCCGAGCACCGGCGCGTGCGGCACATCGAACGCCGCCAGCCGCGCCTCCCACTCGGCGACCGTGCGGGTGCGGGTGACTTCCGCGATCATCGCATCGACCTCGTCGCGGCGGTCGCGCCGCAGGCTTGGCGTCGCAAAGCGGGGGTCGGCCGCCAGTTCGGGCCGCTCCAGGGCGTCGCACAATTTGCCCCAGAAGCTTTCCGACAGCACCGCGATGATGATCGAGCCGTCGGAGGCAGGAAAGCTGCCGTAGGGCACGATGTTGGGGTGGCTCGACCCCATCGGCGCCGGGTCCTCGCCGGTCAGGAACGCCAGCTGGGCGAAGTAGCCGAGCATGCCGATGAGCCCGTCGTAGAGGCTGATGTCGATGAGCCGGCCGCGCCCGGTTTGGGTGCGCTCGTGCAGGGCGGCGAGGATCGCCATCGGCCCGAAGACGCCGCCCACCATGTCGCCCAAGGGGATGCCGAGCTTGACCGGCATATGGCCGCGCTCGCCGTTGATGCTGAGGGCTCCGGTCAAGGCTTGCGTCACGATGTCGAAGGACGGCTTGTCCCTGAGCGGCCCGGTCAGCCCGAAGCCGCTGATCGCGCAATAGATCAAACTCGAATTGATTTCCGCGAGCGCGCCATAGCCGAGGCCGAGCCGGTCCATCACGCCGGGGCGGTAATTCTCCACCAGGATATCTGACTTGGCGGCGAGGCGGCGCAGGATTTCCTTGCCGCGCGCGTCCTGCAGGTCGATGACGAGGCTTTTCTTGTTGCGGTTGACGCCGAGGAAATAATGGCTCTCGCCGGCGACGAACGGCGGAAAACGGCGGGTCTCGTCGCCGCCCCCCGGCGGCTCGATTTTCAACACCTCGGCGCCGAGGTCGCCCAGGCTCTGGGTGCAGAACGGCCCGGCGAGCACCCGCGTCAGATCGATGACCCGCAACCCTGCGAGCGGCCCGGCCCAGACGTCCTCCTGCGTATTCTCAACCATGGTGCTGCTTTCCGCTCAACCCGTCATTCCCGCGAAAGCGGGAATCCAGAACCGGCGCGCGAGGCCCGGCCCTGGATCCCGGCTCTGCGCTGCGCTCCGGCCGGGATGACCGGCGGGATGCTTCCGCCGGTCACTTCGCGGCGGTGACCATGATCTCGACCAGCACCTCGGGGCGCGCCAGGTCGGCCCGCACGCAGGCGCGGCACGGCGGGTTGGCGGGATCGACCCAGTCGTTCCACACCGCGTTCATGTCGCGGAAGAGGGCCATGTCCTTGATCCACAAATTCGCGGTCAGGAGGTTCGATTTCGAGGTGCCGGCCTCGCGCAGATAATGGTCGATGCGTTCCAAAATCTGCCGGGTCTGGCCCTGCACGTCCTGGCCGGTGTCGGCCGCGGTCAGGCCGGCGAGATAAACCCGGTCGCCATGCACCACGGCGCGGCTCATGCGCGGCCCCGGCGGCTGGGTGATGTCGATGCGGCGGATGTCGGCCATCAGCGTGCCCTCCCTGGAGAAACCGGCGCCAGTGTGGCGCGCCCGGGCCGCGAAGAAAAGCCCGGCGCGCGATTTCGTCGAGCCGGCGGGCAAGCTGTGCTAACCCTGGCTGCGTCAGTTGAGCCGCTTAGTTGAGCCGCCCCGTTTCCGGAGAAGCCCCGCATGAAAACCGACGACCGGCCGCGCCGCTACCGCCAGGACACGCTGCTCACCCATGTCGGGCGCAACCCCGAGGCCAATCACGGCGTCGTCAACCCGCCGGTTTATCACGCCTCGACGATCCTCTCGAAAAACATGGCCGAGTGGGAGGCGAAGCGCGCCGCGCCGCCCTTCACCGGCGTGCGCTACGGCCTCCACGGCACGCCGGGCACCTTCGCGCTCGAAGAGCTGCTGGCGAAGATCGAGGGCGGCTACCGGGCGATGCTGATGTCGTCGGGCCTGGCGGCGGTGACGGCGCCGCTGCAGGCGCTGCTCGGCGCCGGCGACCACTGCCTGATGGTCGATTCGTGCTACGGCCCGGCGCGCAATTTCTGCGAGGGCATCCTGAAGAAATGCGGCGTCGAGACGAGCTATTACGACCCGCTGATCGGCGAGGACATCGCCCAATTGATCAAGCCCAACACCAAAGTCGTCTATACCGAGTCGCCCGGCTCCTTGACCTTCGAAGTGCAGGACATCCCGGCGATCGCCGCGGTCGCCCACCAGCGCGGCGCCAAGGTCTTGATGGACAACACCTGGGGCACGCCATACCTCTTCCGCTCGTTCGAGCACGGGGTCGACGTCTCGATCCACGCCGCGACCAAATACATCTGCGGCCATTCCGACGTGATGCTCGGCGCGGTCATCTGCAACGAGGAGAGTTTTCTCCCGGTGCGCAGCGCGATGGCGCAGATCGGCCACAGCGCCGCGCCGGACGATGTGTTTTTCGCGCTTCGCGGCATGCGCACCCTCTCGGTGCGATTGGAGCGCCACCAGAAGAACGCGCTGGAAGTCGCGCGCTGGCTGCAGAGCCGGCCGGAAGTCGCGCGCGTTCTCTACCCGGCGCTCCCCGAAGACCCCGGCCACGCGCTCTGGCAGCGCGATTTCCTCGGCGCCAGCGGGCTCTTCGGGGTGATCCTGCGAGACGTGCCGAAAGCGGCGGTCTACGCCTTCATCGACGCGCTCGACCTGTTTGGCATCGGCGCCAGCTGGGGCGGCTTCGAGAGCCTCGTCCAGCCGGCCTATCCCGACCGCGCCCGCACCGCGACGCGCTGGCAGGCCGAAGGCCCCCTGGTGCGCCTCCACATCGGCCTCGAAGACCCCCACGATTTGATCGCCGACCTGGCGCAGGGCCTCGACAAGCTGCGCGCCGTTGCATCGAGTGGTTAGAGAGCCGAATTGGACCGGCGTTTGACAAAAATCGATGCGCGGTTCGCCAAGATCGAGGGCGACCTCAAGCTGCTGACATGGATGATCGGGTTCAATCTGGCCGCGACGGTCGGCATCCTCTTTCTGCTCCTGCGCCATTAATCAGGGCGGCGACGGCGGCATGATGACCGGAGTGCATGCCGGATAATACCGGCTCGGCATTTCCCATCAGGCCGCAATGCCGGCACTATGCAGACGGGTGACCCGCCGCATGTTGCGGCCGGAGGAGAGTGTGATGGATGTCAGCGAGGCGCGCGGCGACAGCTTGGCGCAGACCTATCTCGAGCGGGCGCGCGAACTGAAGCCGATGCTCGCGGCGGCGAGCGACACGATCGAAGCGGCGCGCGGCGTGACGCCCGAGATCGTCGACGCGATGATCGAGCGCGGCATCTTCCGCATGCTGTTGCCGCGCTCGATCGGCGGCGCCGAGCTCGATCCCCTGACCTACACCGCGGTCCTCGAAATCCTGGCGCAGGGCGACGGCAGCACGGCCTGGTGCCTCGGGCAGAACTCGGGCTGCTCGATGACCGCGCCCTACCTCTCGCACGAGATGGCGCGCGAAATCTTCGGCGGGCCGCGCGGCATCCTCGCCTGGGGGCCGGAAATCCCCGGCGCCGGGAAATGCGTCGCGGTTCCGGGCGGCTACCGCGCCACCGGGCGCTGGGGCTTCGCCACCGGCGGCCGGCACGCCAGCTGGATCGGGGCACACTGCCCGGTCTTCGAGGCCGACGGCTCGCCGCGGCTCGCCGCCAACGGCCGCCAGATCACCCGCACGATGCTGGTGCCGCGATCCGAGGTCACGATCATCGACAATTGGCACGTGCTCGGGCTGCGCGGCACCGGCAGCGACAGCTATGAGCTGAAGGACCATTTCGTGCCCGAGGCGCGCACCGCGATGCGCGACAACGACGAGGAGCGCCGCGAGCCGGGGCCGCTCTACCAGTTCACCAGCGGGATGATCTACGCGATGAGCTTTTCGCACGTCTCGCTCGGCATCGCGCGCGGCGCGTGGGACGCCTTCATCGAGATCGCGCGCGACAAGGTGCCGCGCGGCGCCACCGGCACGCTGCGCGAAAACAACGTCGTGCAGGCGCAGGTGTCGCAATGCGAGGCAAAGCTAAAGTCCGCGCGCGCCTATCTGCGCGGCGTCGTCGGCGAGATGTGGCAGGAAGCGCAGCGCGACGGCAAGATCGGCGCCGAGCACCACGCGCAATTGCGCCTCGCCGCGACCTGGGCGATCCACCAGGCGCGCGACGTGGTGGCGACCGTCTACCACGCGGCCGGCGCGTCGGCGATTTTCGAATCCAACCCGCTGGAGCGCCGCATGCGCGACATCCACGCCGGAACCCAGCAGGGCCAGGGCCGCCCCATCCACTTCGAGACGGTCGGCCAGATGCTGATGGGCCTGCCGCCGCAGGGCCGCATGTTCCGGTGAAGCGTTACCCGAGCAAATTGACTTGTCATTCCCGCGCAAGCGGGAAGCCAGGGGCAAACGACGTGCCGCTTGCTCTGGACCCCCGCTTGCGCGGGGGCGACGGGGAGATGGGAATGCGGTGGGCGGCCTACGGGTTGATCACCGTTTCGGTGCGGCTGATGACGAAGGCCTCGTGGCGGTCGAGGTAGTCGCCGACCACCTCGGCGAAGGCTTCGGGCCGCTCGGCCGCGATGACGTGGCCGGCATCGTAGACCAGGACCAGGTGGCAGTTGGGCAGCCTCTCCTTATAGAGGCGGCCCATCTCGGAGGGGATCAGGCGGTCGAGCGTGCCGAACAGCACCAGCGTCCGGGTGGCGAGCCGGCGCATCGCCTCCTCCAGCGCCGGGTCGCGGTCGGCGCCGATCAGCCGGCGCACCAGCGCGCGGGTTTGCGCCTGCACCGCGGCGTCGGGCAGCACGATCGGCGGCATCCGCTCGGGATGGCCGTAGAGCTGGCGCGCCATCTCGGCGGGCGTGCCCGAGGCCGGCCCGGCGCCGGGCGGGCGGATCGCGGCCGGCGATTCGAGCACCAGCGCGTGCAGCCGCTCGGGCTCCTGCGCCGCCAGCCACAGCGCCGTCTTGCCGCCGAACGAGGTGCCCCACAGATTGAAACGGTCGAGCCCGAGGGCGCCGGCCGCCCGCGCCATCGTCGCGGCCAATTCCGGCATCGTCTGGGTGCGGGTATTCTCGGCCGACGCACCGAACCCCGGCATCTCGAAGGCGATGACGCGGAACTGCCGGGCGAGCAGATCGTGCGCCCGCGTCAGGCGCAGCCCGCCGGCGCCGTGCAGGTGAACGAGCGGCGCGCCGTCGCCGGCTTCCATGTAGCGGATGCGAAACCCGTCCGCTTCGACAAAGCGTTCGGTGAACGCCGCGCCCGGCGCCGCTGCTCTAGCCTGCTCTGCCACGCTGGTCCCCTCGTTTCCCGCCGCTCGCCGCGTCATCCACGCTGCAAGTCGTGGATGGCCGGGTCAAGCCCGGCCAAGACGAGCGAGATGGGCGATCCATTTGTCCTGAAAACCCTACCACGCCTGCAGCGCCGGCATCAGTTCGCGCGCGAAGAGCCGCATCGAGCGGCGGACGCTGGCGCTGTCCTGGCCCGGCTGGTGCAGGTTCAAGGACAGGTGCGTCAGCTGCCGGCCGCGAAACATTTCGAGCGCCCGCATGGCGTCGTCCGGCGTGCCGACCGCGAACGGCGCGCCGCCATGCCCGATCTGCGGCACACGGCGGAATTCCCCGAGCGGCGGCAGGGCGCCGAGCGGCGCGGCGCCACGTGTGCCGGCCTCGGGGTTGCCGTGGGTGCGGTAGAAGTGCAGCACCTGGTGGAGCCCGGCTTCGACATCGTCCCAGGCCTCCTCGCGCGTCGCGGCGACATGCAGCCGGATCGGCACCGAGGCGATCGGCAATGCGGCCGGGTCGCTTCCGTGGCGGCGCAGCGCCGCCAGGTAGCGCTCGTGGCCGCGACCGGCGCCGGCCGCCATGCCGTAGCCGCGCCGCGCCGTCCACTCGACGCTCTGCTCGCCCATCGCCGCCACCAGGATCGGCGGGTGGGGCCGCTGCACCGGCCGCGTCGTCAGGTGCACGCCGGGGAAGTCGTAATATTTGCCGGCGTGGCTGAATTCCTCGCCCGCAAAGCAGCGCTCGATCACCCGCAGCGCCTCGAAGGTGCGCCCGAGCCGGCCCTCGAGCGGGATGCCGAAGCTGCGGAACTCGGCCGGCGACGAGCCGACGCCGACCCCGAGATCGACCCGGCCGCCGGAAATATTGTCGAGCACCGCGACGTCCTCGGCGATCCGCACCGGGTTGTGCAGCGGCAACAGCAGGACGTAGGTGCCGAGGCGCACCCGCGCGGTGCGCGCCGCCACCGCCGCCAAAAACGTGAAGGGCGAGGGGTTCCACGCATCGGGCGAGAAATGGTGCTCGCTGACCCAGACGCAGTCGAACCCGAGTTCCTCGGCCAGCACCGCTTCTTCGAGATGGTCGCGGTAGAGTTCGGCAAGCGGATAGGCGCTGCCCGGCAGCGTGCGAATGCCCGAGGTAAAGACCAGCTTCATCAGATGTCGCGGATGTGCGGCAGGACCGCTTTCCCGAAGAGTTCGAGGCCGGACATCATCGCGCCGGTGTCGCCGGAGCCGGGATCGGCCAGCGACAAATCGAGGACGCCGACGCCGATCGCCTCGCGCGCCTCGCGGACCTGCTTGATCACGCGCTCGGGCCCGCCGCAGAAGCTGATCGGCAGCACGCCGCCGACATTGGCCGGGCGCTGCTGGCCGCCGACATTGCGCTTGTCCTGCTCGATCAGCGCCTGGCGCAGCGCGGCGTTGATCGGGAACGGCGCCTGCGACTGGGCGCTGCGCCGGGCGAGCGCGGCGTCGGCCGCGTCGTCCGTTTCGGCGAGGATCATGTTGGCGCGCCAGATGATGTCGTCCGGCCCCGGCTCCCAATCGTATTCGGCGCAGCGCTGGCGATAGTAGCCGGTCGATTTCGCCATCAGCGCGACGTTGCCGTAGGAAACCCCGAGCCCGAGATGATGGCGCGCGGCGAAATCCGCGGCTTCCGCGCTGACCCCCAGCGCGTAGGTGGCGGGGCGCGGCTCTTCCTGCGGCCGCGGCCAGATCGACACCGTGCGGTATTGGAAATAGCGGCCCTGCCAGCCGAAGGGCTGCGGCTCGCTCCACGCCTTGAGGATCAACTCCATCCCCTCGTCGGTGCGCTCGCGCGCCTCCTTGGGATTGAGGTCGTAGCTCAGATATTCGTTGGTGGTGCCGCGCAGGAGGCCGAACACGAAGCGGCCCGGCAGCATCGTATCGAGCATCGCCAATTCCTCGGCGACGCGGATCGGGTTGGAAACCGGCACGATCGGGCCTAGGAGCGCGATCTTGATGGTCTCGACCTGGCTGGCGAGGTAGGCCGCCGACAGCGGCGGCGACGGGGTCAGGATGCGCGGCGAATAATGGTGCTCGGAGAGGCTGATCCAGTCGAACCCGAGCCGCTCGACAAAGCGCGCCCGCTCGACCATCGCGCGATAGGCCTTGGCGCCGATTTCGGGATCGTAGGCCGCCGACGGCACCGGCCACTCGCGCGGCACCTCGGGCGACACCGGATAGCGCCCGGTTTCGAAGAACGAGACCTTCATGCTGCCCTCTCCGCTTCCTCGCGGCCCAACGGTAGCATCCGGCACCGCGATTGGCGAGCGAGCGGCGATTCCGTCCGAGCCGGCAGGGCACTGCGACGTATTGCCGCATGCTAGACCCGCTTCGATCGCGGCGGCCTTGTCCTTGCCTGCGGCGCACCCGCATGAAACGATCCGCCGCGGGCGCAAAAAAACCGCGGGAGGATCAGCCGTGCAGCACAGCCGAGACCGCATCCTGACGACCCATGTCGGCAGCCTGCCGCGGCCGCCCGATCTCCTCGCGTTGCTCGAGGCGCGCGAGCGCGGCGAGGCGATCGACGAGGCGGCGTTCGCGGCGCGGCTGGCGCGGGCGGTGCGTGAAGTCGTGGCGCAGCAGGTCGCGACCGGCATCGACAGCGTCTGCGACGGCGAACAGAGCAAGATCAGCTACACGTTCTACGTCCGCCACCGGCTTTCCGGGATCGGCGCGGCGCCGGGCGCCGAACCCGGCCGGCCGCCGGTGACCGGACAGCACCGCGACATCGCCGACCATCCCGATTACGCCGAGCGCCTGCGCCAATCGCGCACCGGCTCGCAATGGTTCACCGCGGCCCAGGTGCCGTGCTGCACCGGCCCCGTCACCTACCGCGACCGCCAGCCGCTGGAGCGCGACCTCGCCAATTTGCGGGCGGCCGCCGAGGCGGCCCGGCCGCTCGAAGCCTTCATGAACGCCGCCTCGCCCGGGGTTCTCACCAAGTTCGTCCCCGACCGCTACTACAACAACGAGGACGCCTACGTCGCGGCGCTGGCCGACGCGCTGCAAGAGGAATACGAGGCGATCCACCGGGCCGGCTTCGTCCTGCAGATCGACGCGCCCGACCTCGGCTCCGCCCGCCACAACCAGTACCAGCATTTGTCGGACGCCGAATTCCTGCGCATCGCGGAGCGCAACATCGCCGCCCTCAACCACGCCACCCGCAACATCCCCGCCGAGGCGATGCGGCTCCACATCTGCTGGGGCAATTACGAGGGGCCGCACACCCACGACATCCCGCTCGCCACGATGTTCGATTTGTGCATGCGGGCGCGGCCGCAGGCATTGCTCTACGAGGGCGCCAACCCGCGCCACGCCCACGAATGGGAAGACCTGAAGTCCGCCAAGATCCCCGACGACAAGATCCTGATGCCGGGCTGCATCGACTCGACGACCAATTTCGTCGAGCACCCCCGCCTCGTCGCGCAGCGCATCTGCAATGTCGCCAATATCGTCGGGCGCGAGCGGGTGGTCGCCGGCACCGATTGCGGCTTCGCGACCTTCGCGGCGCAGCAGAACGCGGTCGTCCCGTCGATCGCCTGGGCCAAGCTCGCCGCCCTCGCCGAAGGCGCCAAGATCGCAACCGACCGCCTGTGGGGCCGCCAATCGGCCGCTTAGATCCGGCCGGCGCATGATCGGTTGGGATCGAAACCTATCCCCGTCACCCCCGCGCAAGCGGGGGTCCAGAGCGAGCGGCAGGTCGCTTGCCCCTGGATTCCCGCTTGCGCGGGAATGACGATTTAATTTGGTCGGGTAATGCGCTAGCAGCTGCCGCGGCCGAAGCCGCGGCGCAGCGCGGCCAGCGCGCCCGACGCTGTCGTGGCGTCCCAGAAGCAGGCAAAGCGCGGCTCTTTGCGCAATTCGTCGTTGGCGAACGCCAATTGGGTGTCGAGCGGCGGGCAGCCGGGCGCGCGAGCGAACTTGTGGAGGCGCTGCAGGCGGGTCCCGCCCCATTGATAGAGATAGCGCAGATCGGCGGCGCCGGCGACGCAGGGCTGAAAGTTGCTCTCGATCCGGGCGTGCGCGATCAGCGCGGCGACCTGGAAGTCGCGGTAGCCGGAAGCCGCGAACCACCGGGCGATTTCGCCGCGCACCTGCCCCGGGGTGGTCAACTCGGTCGACGGCTCGCCCGGCGGCCGGGGAAACGGCGGCAGTGGCGGGGGCCCGGCGCTCAACGGCGGCGGCGGCGCGATCCCCAGGAGCGAGCACCCCGCCAAGAGCAGCGCCGCGCCGATCGCCAGCACGAGCGCGCCGCGCCGCCTCACTCTAGCTGTCGCGGCCATGCGGCGCTGGCGCCGGCGCCAGCGCTGGGCCGCCAGGCTCAGGCGCGCGTCGCCGGCTTGTCGCAGGGCACCGTGCCGATCTCGCCCGGGGTCGAAACTTCGAGGATCTCGAAATCGTCGGAGGTGCGCAATTCGTTGTGCTTCATGCCGCCCGGGATATAGACCGAGTCGCCAGCTTCGCAGCGCAGCATCTCGCCGGTTTCGAATTCCAATTCGACCCAGCCGTTCAGCACATAGACAAACTGGTCGCCGCAGACATGGTAATGCCAGCCGGTCGGCTCGACCATGCCGCGCTTCGCCTTCGTCAGCTGGGCGCGCATCTGGCCGCCGCTGGCGGCTTTGACGCCGAGGTCGCGGTAGGTGAAGAAGTCACGCCTTCCCTCGACCATGACCGGCTTTTTCGCGGTCGTGTAGCCGAGCGTCGTCCCCGTCTTCTGGCTGAGCGTCACTGCGTCGTCAGGCATCGCAACCTCCTTGTTGTCGTTGCCGCCATCGTAGAAGAGCGCCGGCCCCGGAGCAAGAAGGGCAAGGCAAGACGAGCAAGAAGGGCGCTCAACCGCCGCGCGCCAACTCGTAGAGCGCGATCGCCGCCGCGTTCGAGACGTTGAGGCTGAGGAGCTCGGGCCGGGTCGGCAGGCGGGCGAGGTAGTCGCAATGCTCGCGTACCAGGCGGCGCAGCCCGCTCCCCTCGGCGCCCAGCACCAGCGCGACGCGCGGCCCCAGATCGAGCGAAGCGAGCGGCGCCGGGGCCGTCGCGTCGAGCCCGCAGCACCAGTAGCCGGCCTCCTTCAGCCGGTCGAGCACGCGCGACAGATTGCCGGCGCGCACCAGCGGCAGGCGCTCCAGCGCCCCCGAAGCGGCTTTCGCGAGGACGCCGGTGACAGCGGGCGCGCCATGCTCGGCGACAACGACCGCCGCGGCGCCGAAGGCCGCGGCCGAGCGCAGCACCGCGCCGACATTGTGCGGGTCGCCGACCCGGTCGAGGACCACGATGACCGAGCGCCCCGCTACGTTGCCCGCCGTGGCGCGCAGCACCTCGTCGAGGTCGGACGCGGCGAGCGGCTCGACTGCGAGCGCCCAGCCCTGGTGCACCGCGCCCTCCGGCAACAACAGGTTGAGCGCCGCGCGGTCGAGCACCTCGACCGCCTCGCCCCTGGGCTCGCCCCGGGGTTCGTGCGCCGACTGGGCGGCGACAAGACGCCGGGCGCGCGCGGCGGTGACCAGCGCGGCCGCCGCCTCGGCTTCGGTGGCGAGGACCGCGAGCCGACGCCAGCGCCGCGCCGGGTTGGCGAGCGCGGCGGCGACCGCGTGGCGGCCGTAGAGCCAGCCCTCGCCGCGCCCCCTGCCCGGCTTGCCGAGCGCCTTGCCGGGGCGCGGCGGCGCTGCGACGGGCGCCTCGCGCGGCACCGCCTGTCGTGCCGCCCATGGGGCCGCCCGTGGGGTCGCCCCGGGCGTTGCCCGCGGCGTTGAACTTGGCGCCGGCGGCGCCTTCAGCGGGCGTCGGCGAAGGCTTCTATGTGGCGGATTTGGCGTGCGCAAATCGGGACCCCGGCGTGTTGACAAGGGAGGGCAAAGCTCTTATGACGCGCCGTCCCGGCCTCCCCGGTGGCGCGTAACAGGCGCGAGACAGGCGCGAGATGGGCGCGAGTTGGGCGGCCCGCGAGCGCGGAGGGGTGGCCGAGTGGTTAAAGGCAGCAGACTGTAAATCTGCCGGCGAATGCCTACGTAGGTTCGAATCCTACCCCCTCCACCAGCGCCGCGCCATCGTCGAGGCCAGGGGATGCTGGCGGCGGCCGGTGGGTGACGGGCGGGTGTAGCTCAATGGTAGAGCTCCAGCCTTCCAAGCTGGCCACGTGGGTTCGATTCCCATCACCCGCTCCATTTGTACAACCGGGTTCAATCTTCTACTGGCGATAGGAAGCCGCAGCGATGGGTAAGGCGAGATTCAGTCGGACGAAGCCGCATTGCAACATCGGGACGATCGGTCATATCGACCATGGCAAGACGACGCTGACGGCGGCGATCACCAAGGTATTGGCGGAAGCCGGCGGGGCGACGTTCGTGCC
>DATGFP010000150.1:0-4668 GCA_035309005.1 Allostellaceae bacterium
TTTCGGCGCGGCACAACCGGTTGCCGCGGTGACGGCAGACATTGAGAAAGGCGCCGACCTTGCCGCTGGTGTCGCGCATCACCAGCACCGGGTCCTCGCCCATCGTGGTGGTGAAGAAGTCGCCGGGCAGCGGGATCTGGCTGTCGTGGCACAGATAGAGCCAGCAGCGCGCGAAGATCTGCTGCAATTCCTGCTCGTAAAGCTCCGGCTCGATGAAGATGCGCCGGCTGACGAGGCCGCGCTCGGCATCCACAAGTTGGCTCATGTGCGTGTCCATCTAGTGCCTCCTGGCTAGCGCGGGCGGGGCTGGCGCAGCGTCGCGCCGGCATCGACCGTGACGATGCTGCCGGTGATGCCGCGGGCGCTGGTTCGCGACGAGAGAAACACATAGGCGCCGGCGAGGTCGGGGGGCTCCAGCGCGACGCGCAGCGGGTTGTGGGCGCGCAGCTGGTCGGCCATGCCGGGGGCGGCAAACGGCGAGCGGTCGTCGTTGCCGAGCGATTGGAGGCCGCGCAGATCGGTCATCGTGCCGCCGGGCGCGACGCCGTTGACCCGGATATCGGGGCCGAGCTCGACCGCCAGCTGGCGAATGAGGCCGACGACCGCGTGCTTCGACGCGGTATAGAGGGCGCCGCCGCCACCCGAATTCTGCCCCGCCACCGACGCGGTCAGGACGATCGAGCCGGCGGCCTTTTTCAATTCGGGCAGGGCCGCCTTGACGCCGAAGATGATGCCCTTGACGTTGACCCCGAAGAGTTCGTCATAGGCTTGCCCGAGCTTTTCCTCGTCGAATTCGGCGAGCTTGGCGTAGACGTCGAAGACCCCGGCATTGCCGACGAAAATATCGAGCCGGCCGAAGGCGCGCACGGTTTCCATGACCGCGCGCTTGTTGTCGGCGAGGCGCGCGACGTCGCCGGCGACGCCGATGACCCGGTCGCCGAATTCGCTGCGCAGCTGGTCGGCGCGCGTCGCCACCCGCTCCATCACCCCGACGCGGGCGCCCTCCGCGATAAAGCGCTCGACGACCGCGCGGCCGATCCCCGAGCCGCCGCCCGTCACCAGCGCCACCTGCCCGTCGAGCCAGCCCATGCGCCTCCTCCGTCTTTGCGTGTCGCGGCCGGATTGCGATGATACACCGAAGCGCCCGGCTTGGCGCCTCCACAACGGCCTCCCCAACTGACCGCTGCAAACCCGGGCGAAACCGTCTAGCCTTGCGCCATGATTTACGGCGAGGCGCGCGATGGCAATGGTCAGCGACCCGATCGAATTCGAATTGTTCAAGAACGCGCTGTTCGGGGTCGCCGACGAGATGGCGCTGACGGTCTTTCGCACGACCTATTCGGGCGTCCTCAAGGACAACATGGATTATTCGACCGCGCTGTTCGACGGGGAGGGCACGCTCGTCGCGCAGGGCCTGACCCTGCCCGGGCATCTCGGCTCGATGCCGACCGCGATCGCCGCGCTGAAGGATGCCTTCGCGGCGCGGATCTACCCTGGCGACGTCTTCCTCTTCAATGACCCCTTCCACGGCGGCATGCACCTGCCCGACGTCTTCGTGTTCAAACCGATCTTCTCACCGGCCGCCCAGGGGGAGGGACTTGTCCCGATCGCCTGGGCCGGCACGGTGTGCCACCACACCGATGTCGGCGGCAGGGTGCCCGGCTCCAACGCCTCGGATTCGACCGAAATCTACCAGGAGGGGCTGCGCATCCCGCCGTTGAAGCTCTATGAGCGCGGGGCGCGTAACGAGACCCTCTTCGCGCTGATCGAGACCAACGTGCGCGTCCCGGTCAAGGTGTTTGGCGATCTGCGCGCCCAACTCGCCGCCTGCCACATCGCCGAGGCGGCGCTGATCGATCTGGCGGCGCATTACGGCCCCGAAAAGCTGGCGAACTACATGACCGAGCTCGTCGATTACGCCGAGCGGATGACCCGCGCCGCGATCCGCGACCTGCCCGACGGGGCCTACGATTTCCTCGACCATATCGACGACGACGGGATCGCTGTCGGCAAGCCGATCCCGCTCAAGGTGACGATCACCAAGCAGGGCGACGCGATCCTGGTCGACTGGACCGGCACCTCGCCGCAGGTCAAGGGCGCGATCAACAACACGCTCTCCTATACGAAGTCGGCGAGCTACTGCGCGGTCCGCTCGATCCTGCCGCAGAACATCCCGACCAACGAGGGCACCTTCCGCGCGATCGCGGTCACCGCGCCGCTCGGCACGATCGCCAACATGGTGCTGCCCGGGGCGTGCGCCGCGCGCGGCCTGACCGGCTTCCGCATGGTCGATTGCCTGTTCGGGGCGCTGGCGAAAATGCTGCCCGACCGGGTGTTCGCCGCCTCCGACGGCGGCAACACCGGCGTCTCGATCGGCGGCTATCACCGCGACCGCTCGCCCTTCATCTACGTCGATTTCACCTGCTGCGCCTGGGGCGCGCGGCCCTACGCCGACGGGCTCGACGGCAACTCGCACATCTACGCCAACATGGCCTCCCAGCCGATCGAGGTGACCGAGAGCGAGCAGCCGCTGCAGATCACCGCCTACGAATTCATCCAGGACGCGATGGGGCCGGGCAAATGGCGCGGCGGCGCCCCGTTCCGCCGCGAATACAGGCTCTTGGCCGACGAAGCCATCCTGCAGGTGCGCTCCGACCGCCACGATTTCCGCCCGTTCGGCCTCTACGGCGGCGGCCCCGGCCGACCCTCGATGAACTACCTCAACCCCGATGAAAACCCGGCGCCCTTACCCTCAAAACTGACGATGAACATCAAACGGGGAGACGTGTTCCGCCACGAAGTCGCCGGCGCCGGCGGCTGGGGCGACCCGCTCGACCGCGACCCGGCCCTGGTGCTGCGCGACGTGCTGAACGACTTCGTCAGCGAGCGGGCGGCGCGCGAGAATTACGGCGTCGTGCTCGCGGGCGCGCCGCTCGCGGTCGATGCGGCCGGCACGGCGGGGCTACGGCGGCAGATGCACGTGGCTGGCGATGGGGCCGAAACGCCGATCTACAATTGGGGCGAGCAATTGGCGGCCCAGTAGCCGTCGTTGCGGCACGACTAGGTGCTACGCCACCATATTATGTCATCCCGGCGCAGGCCGGGACCCACCGGGCAACCTTACGATCGCCTGACAGATGGGTCCCGGCCTTCGCCGGGATGACGGGATGAATAGGGGGTTAAGAAGGTGCAATTCGCCAAAAATCACGGCAGGAGGCCGGCCGACATCTCGCAGGAAGACGGGGAGTCGGTCGACGTTCCGGAAGCAACCGATGCGGAGTTTGCGACGGCGAGACCGTTCAGGGAGGTTCTTCCCGCGCAATTCAAAGCATGGAAGAAGATGGGCCGCCCACCGGTCGCGGCGCCCAAGGTTCATATCGGGTTCCGGCTGGCCGCCGATGTCGTTTCCGCGATCCGCGCCACCGGCCGCGGCTATAACGCCCGCGTCGAGAAGGTGCTGCGCGACGCACTGGCGAAGGGCGAGCTGTGAAATTTCGCGCCGGGGTCGATATCGGGGGGACGTTTACCGATATCGTGCTGCTTGGCGATGACGGCTCGCGCTACACCAAGAAGGTGTCGTCGACCGTCGACGATTATGCCCGGGCGATCGTCGAGGGGCTGGCGGCGCTGCTCGGGGAGATCGGCGCCGAGGCGTCGGGCATCGTCGAGTTGCTGCACGGCACGACGGTCGCCTCGAACGCGATCCTCGAGCACAAGGGCGCCCGTACCGGCCTCATCACCACCAAGGGCTTCCGCGACGTTCTCGAGATCCGCAATTTGCGGATGCCGCGGCTTTACGACATGTCGTGGACCAAGCCGCCGCCCCTGGTCGAGCGGCGCTTGCGGGTCGAGGTCGACGAGCGGGTCAATGCCCTGGGTGGCGTCGACCGGCCGCTCGACGAGGCGAGCGTCGAGCGCGCCGTCGCGTTTCTCGCCGGCGAGGGGGTCGCGGCGATCGCGGTGTGCCTGCTGCACTCCTACCTCAACCCGGCGCATGAGGAGCGCGTCAAGGAGATCGCCGCCCGCCTCGCGCCCGAGATCACGCTGTGCGCCAGCGCCGATGTTCTGCCGGTGATCAACGAATACGAGCGCACGTCGACCACCGTCATCAACGCCTATGTGCGGCCGATCGTCGAGCGCTACCTGAACCGGCTGGTCGCCGAGGTGGGGCAGGGCGGCATCGACGCGCCGCTCCTCCTGATGCAGTCGAATGGCGGGCTGATGACGGCTGAGGCGGCGGCGCTGACGCCGATGCACATCATCGAATCGGGGCCGGCGGCCGGCGTTGTCGGGGTGCAGGCGCTGACCCGGCGGATCGGCGTCGCCAAGGCGATCTCGTTCGACATGGGCGGCACCACGGCGAAGGCCTCTCTCATTGAGAACGGCGAAGTGACCCGCGCCACCGAATACCAGGTCGGCGCCGGCATCGTGCTCGGCTCGCGCCTCTTGTCGGGCGCCGGCTATACGCTGAAGGTGCCGGCGATCGACCTCGCCGAGGTCGGCGCCGGCGGCGGCTCGATCCTGTGGATCGATGCCGGCGGCGCCTTGCAGGTCGGGCCGATCAGCGCCGGCGCCGTGCCGGGGCCGGTGTGCTACGACCAGGGCGGCAGCGAGCCGACCGTGACCGACGCCAATGTCGTGCTCGGCTACCTCAACCCGGGGCAGCTC
>DATGFP010000151.1:0-66428 GCA_035309005.1 Allostellaceae bacterium
GGCGCCGAGGGCTGGCACACCGACGGCGCCTATGACCAAGAGCCCTTCAAGGCGACCCAGCTCTATGCGCTGGCGGTGCCGAGCCGCGGCGGCAACACGCTGTTCTGCAATGGCTATGCGGCCTACGAGGCGCTGCCCGAAACGCTGAAAGCGCGGCTCGACGGGGTCAAGGGCGCCTTCGCCTATGGCGGCAAGCGCGGCAAATCGGCCCTCCTCAACCCGGAGGACCAGGAGTGGGCGCCGGTCTACCACAAGATCATCCGCACCCACCCCGAAACCGGGCGCAAATCGCTTTATTTCGATCCCGGCAAGATCTGCGCGATCGTCGGCGCCGAGGACGATGAAAGCGACCAGCTGATCGCCGACCTCAAGGGCTACATGATCCAGCCCGACGCCGAATACCACCATGTCTGGCGGAAGGGCGACATCGTGATCTGGGACAATCGCTGCTCCTATCACCGCGCCGCCGGCGACTATCCGCCCGAGGAGGACCGCATCCACTGGCGCGTCTCGATCAAGGATTTCGGCGTCGAGCCGATGCGCGTCGCGGCGGAATAGGGGAGGGGAGGATGAGCATCACGGTCAGCCCGTTCGCCGCCGGGCTCGGCGCTGACATCGCCGGGGTCGACATCCGCCAGCCGCTGGAGCCCGCCGACCGCGACGCGATCCGCGCCGCCTGGCTCGACAACCTCGTGCTGCGCTTCCGCGACCAGGAGATGGACGACGCGCAGCACATGGCCTTCACCCGCCAGTTCGGCGAGCTCGAATTCAACCCCGGCACGCTGATCGCCCGGCAATACGGCGTCGAGGATTACAGCAAGGATGGCCGCGAGGCGGTGCCGCCGGAAATCTCGGTCATCTCCAACATCATCGAGAACGGCAAGGCGATCGGCGGGCTCGGCGACGGCGAAGCCTTCTGGCACACCGACTCTTCGTTCGTCGACGTGCCGCCGGCGGCGAGCCTTCTGCGCTCGATCGAGGTGCCGCCGCCGTCGGCCGGCGGCGCCACCGAGTTCCTCAATTGCTACGCCGCTTACGAGGCGCTCGACGACGATATGAAGGCGCGGATCGACGGCCTCCAGATGATCCACGCCGCGACCCATTCGAGCGGCGGCAAGGCCAACCGCGGCTTCGAGACCGTGAGCGACGTCACGCAGGTGCCGGGCGCCCGCCAGCCGATGGTGCGCACCCATCCCGAGACCGGCAGGAAGGCCCTCTTCCTCGGCCGCCGCATCAACGCCTACGTCATCGGCCTGCCGGTCGCGGAGAGCGAGGAATTGCTCGACGAACTGTGGGCGCACACGGTGCAGGCGAAATTCACCTGGCGCCAGGAATGGCGGGTCGGCGACCTCATATGGTGGGACAACCGCTGCGCGATGCACCGCCGCGACGCCTTCGACCCCGCGACCCGCCGCCTGATGCACCGCACCCAGCTCAAGGGCACCAGACCGGTTTAGGTAAAATGCCCCTCTCCCGCACCGCGGGAGAGGGTGGTCGCAGGCGACAGCCTGCGGACGGGTGAGGGTGCCACAGCCGAAGACCCTCACCCACCACTCGCTTCGCGAGCGGTTCCCCCTCTCCCGCGGTGCGGGAGAGGGAAATGAAATCAGGGAGGAATCTCATGCCCCATCCGACCCGCGTCGCCCTCGTCACCGGCTGCGGCAAGCCCGTCGGCATCGGCAACTCGACGGCGCGCGCGTTAGCCGCCAAGGGCGTCGCGGTCGTCGTCTCGGATTTGCGCCCGGCCGGGGTCGCCAACGAATTCAACGCGCCTGGCGATACCGACGCCAATTGGGGCGGCGTCGACAGCCTGGTCGAGCAGATCGCCAAAGCCGGCGGCACAGCGTCGTCGGTGCTCGGCGACGTCAGCCAGGAGGCGGATGCGAAGCGCATGGTAGAGGAGGTGCTGGCGCGCTACGGAAGGCTCGACATCCTCGTCAACAACGCCGGCGCGCCGCAGGGCGCCGATCGGAACGAGATCGAGGACGTGCCGGTCGCCGCCTGGGATCTGACGATGGGGGTCAACGCCAAGGGCGCGTTCCTGATGGCGCGCGCCGCGGTGCCGGCGATGCGCCGGGCCAAATGGGGCCGCATCGTCAGCGTGTCGTCGAAGGCCGCCTTCCGCCCGGGCGCGAAGCGCGCGACCTATGCCGCCTCGAAGGCGGCGATCGTCGGCTTCACCCGCTCGCTGGCGCTCGATTTGGCGCCGCACGGCATCACGGTCAACGCGGTGTGCCCCGGCCCCATTCGCACCTCGCGCGCGATCAGCACCAACCGCCGCGAATACGGCGACGACCTCGAATTCGGCTTCCGCGAGCGCGCGAAGGATATCCCGGTCGGCCGCTTCGGCGAACCCGACGAAGTCGCCTCGATGATCGCCTATTTGGCCTCGGACGAGGCCGCCTTCGTCACCGGCCAGGCGATCGGCATCGACGGCGGCTGGTAGTCACAACCCGGGCGCCCCACCAAATCCACATTCCCGGCGCAGGCCGGGACCCATCCATTCGCGTCTCGGTCGGCTGAAGGGTGGGTCCCGGCTTTCGCCGGGAATGCGGTTATGTGTGCTATGTGTGGTCAGCCGCCCAATAATTTGCGCTGCGCCGTCGCCTGTTCCTGCATCGAGAGCAGGAGGCGGGCTTCGGGGGTTGGGGCACAGTTGGTGTAGCCGGCGCCTAGTTCCTTCAGCTGCGCGGCGTTGCGCGGGAAGGCGGCGTGGTTGAGCGGCAGCGCGAGGCGGCAGCCGGCGCCGCCCTTTACGCCAGCGCGCACCCGGTCGATCGCCGCGACGAGGCGCGGATGGTCGGGATGGCCGCTGACCCCCAACGAGCGCGACAGGTCGGAGGGGCCGACCGCCAAGAGATCGACGCCGGGCACCGCGGCGATCTCGTCGATGCGCTCGACCGCTGCCATGTCCTCGATCATGCAGGCGAGGAGGATCTCGCGGTTGGAGCTCGCCATGTGCTCGAGCAGCGGGATCTTGCCGTAATCGGCGGCGCGCCCGCCGGCCGCCATGCCGCGCTCGCCGTCGGGCGGGTAGCGCACCGCCGCAACCGCGGCGCGCGCCATGTCGGGATCGGAGACGTGCGGCACCTGGATGCCCTGCACCCCCATATCGAGAAGGCGCAGGATGAACGCCGGGTCGAACCCCGGGGTGCGCACGATCGGGGTGATGCCGATGCGCTCGGCCGCCATCACGCAGGCCTGCACGTCGTGCAAATCCAATGTCGTGTGCTCCATGTCGATAAAGGCGGCGTCGAACCCGGCGAGCCCGATGATCTCGACGATCTGCGGGTCGGGAATGCCGCCGACATGGGTCCCGAGCGCGAGCCCGCCCTGCCGCATGATGCGCTTCACCCGGTTTTCCTGCATCGCTTCCTCCTCACCTCACTCCGCATTCCCGGCGGAAGCCGGGACCCACACGTCAGCCGCACGGGAGGCGGAACCGTGGGTCCCGGCCTGCGCCGGGAAGCGATTAAAATAGATTACCGCGGCTCAGCCGGTGTGCTTGCGGATGAAGGCTTTCATCCGCTCGATCGCCGGCCGCGCGTAGGGCGCGTCGGGCTTGCCGGTCATGAAGCCGTGATTGGCGCCGCGGTAGAGCTCCAGTTCAACCTCGCCACCGCCCTTCTTCCAGCCCTGGACCAGGCGCTGCATGGTTTCGAGCGGCACCCACTCGTCGCTGTCGCCGCCGAACACCAGGGCCGGCGGCAGAAAGACCTTCTCGCCGCGGTCGAGGATCGCCGGCGGGCTGGCTTCGCTCATCGTTGCCTCGTCGCGCCAATAGGCGTGGTGGTTTTCGACGAGCTCGTCGTTGCCGGCCTTTTTCGCGAGGTGGTAGCGCAATAGTGGGTCGAGCACGCCCCAGCCTGAGATGACGAAAGCGAGCCGCGCGTCGATCTGCGGCGCATCGGGGAGCGGCAGCGCGGCGTAGCGCGGGTCGTCGGGGCGCATCGCGGCGAGCAGCACCTGATGCCCGCCGCTCGAAGTCCCCATGCTGCCGACCCAATCGGGGCGACCGCCATAGGTGCGCGCCCTCGCCTTCAGCCAGCGCGTCGCCAGGTTGATGTCGGCGAGGGAGGCCGGGTAGGGCGCTTCCGGCGGCATGCGGAAATCGATGGATGCGACCAGGATGCCGCTCTCGGCCAAGGCCCGGGCGATAAAGTCGTTGTCGGTGCGGTCCTTATGGACCCAGGCGCCGCCATGCACCTGGATCACCGCCGGGTAGGGGCCACTGCCGGCCGGCCGGTAGAGCCGCGCCAACAGCGCGCGGCCGCCCTGGCGCTGGTATTCGACATCTTCCACCCGCAGGTCCGGGCCGACATCCGCTTCGAGCGTCGCCGCCATCGTTTCCTCCTCTTATGCTGCCGGTTATGCCATTGGCCGAGTTTAGCAGCCGCGCCGGCGCGCGTCTGCCGATCATCGTGGGCGATGGGTGCGACGCCTGCGCAACACGTTGAACGGGGCGGGGCGTATCTCTACTGTGCGGCCCGCTGCACAAAGGGAGGATGGCGCCCGGTGAGGACCCGCCAGGCGCGTCGCGCGCCGAACATCAGATCGGCGGAGGAGAGCATCGCGGTCGCGGACGGCTCGTTCGCGCGCTCGGCGATGCGCCTCGTCGCGCTGTTCGAGGCGCTCGCCAAGTCGGAGGAGGGGGTCAGCCTCGCCGAGCTCAGCACCACGCTCGCCGCGCCGAAGAGCAGCCTCCTCGGCATCCTGCGCTCGATGGTCGCGCTCGGCTACATGGAGCACGGCCACGGCCTCTATCGGCTCGGGCCGAAATCCTTCCGGCTGGCCGCCGACATCCTGGCGGTGCGCCGCTTTCCCAATTTGGTGCGGCCGATCCTGCAGGACCTCGCGGCGAAAAGCGGCGAGACCGTGTTTCTCGTCGTGCTCGACCAATTGGCGCAGCGGATGACCTATGCCGACATCATCGATAGCGCCAACCCGGTGCGCTACACGGTGCCGACCGGCACGACGCGGCCGCTTTACGTCTCGGCCGGCGGCCAGATGCTGCTCGCCTACCAGGAACCGGCGTGGATCGACGCCTATATCCGCGCCGCCCGGCTCGACGCCCTGACCCCGCGCACGATCACCGACCCGCGCCTCCTGCGCGAGCGCCTCGCCGGCATTCGCCGCGACGGCTTCGCGATCAGCCTCGGCGAGACCGTGCCGGGCGCCGCCGGCATCGCGGCGCCGATCTTCAACGCCGACGGCAGCGTCACCGCCGGGCTCCTTATCGGCGCCCCGATCGACCGCTTCGAGCAGGATTTGCCCGAACTGAAGCGCCTGTTGCGCGAGGCGGTGACCCGCGTCGCCGGCATCGCGCATACGCTGGTCGAAGATAGGGCCGCGCCGCGCGATTGAACGGCCATCTTTCAGTCATTGCGAGGCGCGCAGCGACGCAGCAATCTCGACGGGGAAAGCGTACGGCACGAGATTGCGTCGCTCCGCTCGCAATGACGGATTCGTTGATGGAGGCATCATGATCAAGCGGTTTCACGCGCTTTATGTCGGGCAGATCGAACTCGACAATGTCGGGCTGGGCGGCACCCCGGCCAACGACCGGCGCTATTCGAGCGAGCGGCTGGCCGAAGTGTTCGAGACCTCGCGCCGCGTCGCGCAGGTGATGGATGAACTCGGCTATTACTGCTTCTGGGCCGCCGAGCACCATTTCCAGCGCGAAGGCTATGAGTGCATCCCCAATCTGATCCAGTGGGGGCTGTGGCTCGCTACCCAGACGCGGCGCCTCAAATTCGGCTGCGGTTTCAATGTGTTGCCGATGTGGCACCCGATCCGCCTCGCGGAAGACTACGCGATGGCCGACATCGTCACCGACGGCCGCGTCGTGATGGGGGTCGGGCGCGGCTACCACACCCGCGAAGTCGAGACGCTCGGCGGCCCGCTGCTCGACACCACCGCCAACCGCGAGATTTTCGAGGAGGGGCTGCAGCTCCTCCTCAAATGCTTCAACGAGGAGAGCTTCCACCACAAGGGCAAGTATTTCGCGGCGCCGCCGCCGCTGCCCTATCGCGGCTACGAGCTCAGCGAGATCACGATGGTGCCGCGGCCGAAGCACCTGCCCGTCGAGATCTACATGCCGATGGCCAGCGGCCGCACGATCGACATGATGGCGCAATATGGATTGAAGGCGATGGTGACGCTGAACGGCGAGAAGATCTTGGACGACGTGGTGCGCCAATTCCACGCCGCCTGCCATCGCCACAACCGGCCGACCCAGCTTGGGGAGGACATGGTGTGGGGCGCCGGCATCTACCTCGCCGACAGCGAGGCGGAGGCGATCCGACGGCTGGAACCGGCGCATGACGAGCGCTTCAAATGGTTCGCGCCGTTCGGCTTTGTGCGCTACGCCGACGCCGAGGGCCGCACTTGGGGCACCCCCGGCGCGCCGACCACGGTGCCGACACTGGCCGAGGGGGTAAGGCAGAAGGCGTGGTTTTGCGGGCCGCCGGGCCAGGTCATCGACGGCATCAAATCGGTCGAGGCGAAATACCCCGGCCTCGAGGATTTCATGATCCATTGGGCCGAAGGCCTGCCGCCCGACGAATTCATCGAGCAATTGCGCTGGTTCGCCCGCGACGTGATGCCGGCCTTCAACCGCGGCTGACGGCGCCCGCCCCGGCGCGCGCCGGGGCCGGGCTTTGCACTAAAAGCGCCGTCATTCCGGGGCGGTCCCTTCCCGCGCACGCGGGAATGCAGGGGGAACCAAACTGCCCTTTGCTCTGGACCCCCGCCTGCGCGGGGGTGACGAAGGGATGTTTCGATCCGAATGGTTCATGCTTGAGATCAGCCCCTGCCGTATTTGGCATGAAAATGCGGCAGCACGCGCTCGCCCATCATCTGGATGACGCGCAGGATCTTGGCCGCCTCCATGCCGGGCCAGCCCATGCGGAAAATCAGGTAATTCGATTCCAGGCGGCGCACCCGCTCCTCGATCTGTTCGATGACCTCGTCGGGCGTGCCGAGGATGAAACGGTCGCGCGCCAGATCGTCGAACCCGACGCGAAAGCTTTCCTCGCCCGGCAAGACCTTGTCCTGGCCCCATTCGGCGTAGGCGGCGTATTTCGCCGCGAGGTAGGGCCGCGCGGTGTCGACCGCCTCCTCGTGGCTCGGCGCGACATGCGCTTCGAGGCAAATCGGGCGCGCCGCCGGCATCGGATGGTTGGCTTCGGCGAGCGTCTGCTTGTAGCGCTCCCATTGGCGCTCGATCGTCGGCAGCGCGGCGTGCGGGTTGATGAACCACGAGTACCCGAGGCGGGCGGTGCGCACGACCGCCGGGTCGGCGTTGGCGGCGATCCAGATCGGCGGCGTTGGCTTCTGCACCGGGCGGATCGTGCAGGTGGCGTTGTGCACCCGGAAGAAGCGGCCCTCGTGGGTCACCTCGTCCTCGCTCCACAGCCGCTTGATCAGCGCCAGCGCCTCCAGCATGCGCGGCACCCGCTCCTTCGAATTGGTGCCGAAGGCTTCGTATTCGACGTCGCGGTAGCCGATGCCGACGCCGAAGACGACGCGGCCCTCGGACATGATGTCGAGGCTGGCGACTTCTTCCGCGGTCTGCACCGGGTTCAGCATCGCCAACAGCAGGACCGAGAGGCAGAGGTCCATACCCGGCGCCTCGCCGGCGAGGCGCGCCAGCATCGGCAGGCTCTGCAGCGATTGATAGGGGGGCGACAGATAATGGTGGCCGGCCGCCAGCGCGTCGAAGCCGGCCTCTTTGGCGAGCCGCACCTGCTCGACCGCCTCGCGAAAGCGCCTGACCGGGTCGTCCGAGCGCGGCTGCTGCGCGTTGACAAAGACGCCGAATTTCATCGCTCTCCTCCGCTGACCGTCGCTCGCCAATGTAGACTTGATCCCTTTCTCATGTCATCCCGGCGCAGGCCGGGACCCACCGGGCCGTCGCTCGAAACGCCGGCAAATGGACCCCGGCCTGCGCCGGGATGACGGATAGAGCTGAGGGAGCCGCCGATGGAACCGCTCGATAGCGCAACGCTGCCGCCGGGAGTGCGCTCGCGCTTCGTGCGCGACGTCAACGGGCTCGACATACACATCCTGGAGGCCGGGTATGCGCCGGCGGGGCGGCCGGTCGTGCTGTTGCTGCACGGCTTTCCGGAGATCGCCTATTCCTGGCGCAAGGTGATGCCGGCCTTGGCCGAGGCGGGCTACCACTCTATCGCCCCCGACCAGCGCGGCTATGGCCGCACCACCGGGTGGAGCGCGGATTACGACGCCGATCTGCGGCCGTTCCGCCTCCTCAACGCGGTGCGCGATGCGCTCGGCCTCGTCGCGGCGCTCGGCCACGCTACGTGCGCGGCGGTGGTGGGGCACGATTTCGGCGCCTCGGTCGCGGCCTGGTGCGCCCTGGTGCGGCCCGATGTGTTCCGCTCGCTGGCCTTGATGAGCGCGCCCTTCGCCGGCCCGCCCGCGCTCCCCTTCGCGACCGACGGGAAATCGCCGGCGATGCCCGAGAGCCCCTCGATCCACGAGGCGCTGGCCGCCCTGCCGCGGCCGCGCAAGCATTACCAATGGTGGTATTCGACGCGGTCCGCCAATGCCCGGATGTGGCATTGCGAGCAAGGGGTGCACAATTTCCTGCGCGCCTATTTCCACCACAAGAGCGCCGACTGGAACGCGAACCGTCCGCACCGCCTGGCGTCATGGACCGCCGAGGAACTCGCCAAGATGCCGACCTACTACATCATGGATCTGGCCGACGACATGCCGGCGGCAGTGGCGAAGGAAATGCCGTCCGCCGCGGAGATCGCCGCCTGCCGGTGGCTGCCCGACGAGGAGCTCGCGGTCTACGCCGAGGAATACCGGCGCAACGGCTTCCAGGGCGGCCTCAACTGGTACCGCTCGCGCAGCGGCGGCGCCTTCGAAGCGGAATTGCAGCTCTATTCCGGCCGCACCATCGACGTCCCGTCGATCTTCATCTCGGGTAAGAGCGACTGGGGCGTCTATCAGCGCCCCGGCGCCGTCGAGCGCATGCAGGAAGCGGCCTGCACCCGCATGGCCGGCGTCCACCTGCTGGAGGGCGCCGGCCATTGGGTGCAGCAGGAACAGGCCGACGCGGTCAATCGCCTCTTGGTCGATTTCCTGCGGCAGGCAGCCGCCTGACCCGCGCCGGGATCGCGGCCCTCTATCCGGCGACCGCGACGCCCTGCACCTCGACGAGAAATTCGGGGGCGGCGAGGCCGGCGACGGTGATCAGCGCGCTCGCCGGAAAATTGTCGCCAAAGATTTCCTTGCGCAATTCGGTGAAGCGGTCGCCGAGGCGCGCGTCGGTGATGAAGACCGTCATCGTCACCATGTCGGAAAGCCGCGCGCCGGCCTCTTCCAGCGTCCGCCCGAGCCGGGCGAAGACTTCGCGCACCTGGCCGTCGAAATCGGCCGCCAGCGAGCGGCCCGCCGCATCCTCGCCCGCGACCTGCCCGGCCAGCCAGATCGTGCGCCCGCCCGCCGTGACGACCGCCTGCGAATAGGCCCGCGCCTGCGCCCGCTCGCGCTTCACATGGCTCCGCGTTATCGGTTCCGGCATTTCATCCTCCATCGCGATCGCTTGCCCCGCTATGCTGCGCGGCATGAGTGCCGACGCAACCTTATTCGCTGACGCCGCGCAACGCCGCGCCGCCGGCTGGCTCGCCGCCTGGGACGCCCAGGGCACCCACCGCACCGCGACCGCGGGCGACGCGGCCGGCGCCGCCTGGCTGGCCGCCGAGGCGGCGGCGCTCGGGGCCGAGGTGGAGATCGAGGAATTCGCGCTCGACCGCCTCGACCCGGTCGAGGCCTATCTCGAAATCGCGAGCGAGCGGACCCCGGCGGTGCCGGTGTTCGACGCGCCAGCGACAGACGCCGCCGGCATTATGGGCGCGCTCGGCCGCGACATCGCGGTAGCCCAATTGTCGCCGCGCGCGGTCTACAGCGGCGAATTCGCCCGCCTGCGCCGGGCGGGCGGCCATCGCGGTCTCGTTGTCGTGTGCGCCGGCGAGCGCTCCGGCATGGGCCTCCTCAACGCCGAGCAATTCCGCGCTCCCTACGGCGCCCCGGCCATTCATATCGCGAGCGAGGCGGGCGCCAGCGTCCTTGCCGCACTGGCGCGTGGCGCGCCGGCGCGGCTTGTCGCGCATAGCCGGCGCACCGCTGCGTCGGCGGCTAATGTCGTCGTGCGACTGGCGGGCAGCGGCGACAGGCTCGCGCCGCTCGTCGTGATGACGCCGCGCAGCTCATGGTGGCAATCGACCGCCGAGCGCGGCGGCGGCATTCTCTGCTGGTTGGAGGCGCTGCGCGCGCTTCTCGCCGCGCCGCCGGCGAGGCCGGTGATCTTCACCGCCAACAGCGGCCACGAGCTCGGCCATCTCGGGCTCGACGATTTCGTCGCGCGCCGCAAGGGGTGCGAGGAGCGCGCGATTTGGGTGCATTTTGGGGCCAACCTCGGCGCCGCCGGCGGCACCCTCGCGGCGATGTCGGCGAGCGCCGAACTGCGCGCGCTGGCCGCCGCCGAGCTGACGCGCGCCGCCGCCCCGCACACGCTCGCCGCGCCCGACCTCGTGCCGAGCGGCGAGACCCGCGACATCCACCGGAAGGGCGGCAGCTACCTGACGCTGGTTGGCACCAACCCCCTCTTTCACCTGCCGCAGGACCGCTGGCCCGACGCGGTCGACCTCGCCGCCGCCTTGCGCATCGCGGCGGCGGCCTCGCGCATCGTGGTGGCGCTGGCGGGCGCTTCGCATTAGGGTTTCGCCAGCTTTCGCCAATGCGCGCCGGGAGAAAATTCGCGATGCCCGAACCCAGTTGGACGCTGCGCGGCGAGTACATGGAAAGCTGCAACTGCGATTACCTCTGCCCGTGCATCTACACCAACCCGCAAGCGCCGGTGACCTACGACCATTGCACCGCAATCCTGGTGTTCCGCATCGACGAGGGCCGCTCCGGCGCGATGACGCTGGACGGCCTCAAATTCGCGCTGGTCATCCGCTCCGGCAAGGTGATGGCCGACGGCAACTGGATTTTCGGCGTCGTCGTCGACGAATTGGCCGGCGCGGCGCAGCGTCCGGCATTGGCCGCGATCGCCAGCGGGGAGGCCGGCGGCACCCCGGGGATCATCCGGCAAAACCTGGTCGGCGACTTTCGCGGCGTCGAGTTCCGCCCGATCGAATTCACCATGGCCGGGCTCACCCGGCGCGCCGCGATCCCCGATGTGGCGTCGTTCGAGATCGCCGGGGTTGCCTCGCGCAACGGCAGCGGCGAACCGTTTTACATCGACAATACCGGCCACCCGGCCGGCCGCCGCCTCGCGCTGGCGCGCTCCACGGAAACCCATGTGCACGGCTTCGGCCTCGACCTCGACCTGACCGGACAAGGCAATAACGGCCACTACGCGCCGTTCGCCTGGTCGGCCTGAACGCGCCGGACGCATGCTGCGCGTCGCGGTGATCGGCGCCGGGATCGGCGGTCTCAGCGCGGCGCTGGGGCTCTACCGGGCCGGGTTCGACGTCGAAATCTACGAGCAGGCGGCCGAACTGACCGAAGTCGGCGGCGGCATCAACATGGGCCCCAACGCGGTGCGCGTCCTTCTAAATCTCGGCCTCGGGCCGGGGCTGGAGCGCGTTGCGGTGCGCCCGATCGGCACCCACCAGCGCCGCTGGCAGGACGGCAGCACGCTGCAGCGCGCCGCGCTCAACCCGCGCTGCGAAGAGCTCTACGGCGCGCCGCACCTGACAATCCACCGCCGCGACCTCTTGGCAGTGATCGCCGCCGCCTTCCCGCCCGAGCGCCTCCACCTCGGCCACCGCCTCGTCGGCTTCAGCGAAAGCGGCGACCATGTCGAGGCAACATTCGCCAACGGCGAGCGCATCGCGGCCGATATATTGGTCGGTGCCGACGGCATCCATTCGGCGGTACGGGCGCAAATGTTCGGCGACGAGCCGCCGCAATTCGCCGGCTGCGTCGCCTATCGCGGGCTGGTGCCGGCCGAGCGCATCGCCGATCTCGGGCTCGAACTCGGCAGCCAGTCGTGGGTCGGGCCGGGTGGCCATTTCGTGCATTATTTCGTATCCGCCGGGCGGCTCCTCAACTTCGTCGGCTGGACCGAGCACGACGAATGGAACCGCGAGGACTGGACCGACCGGGCGACGATCGAGCGCGCGCAGGCCGCCTTCGGCGGCTGGCATCCGCAGATCGGTCGCATCATCGCCGCGGCCGACACCTGCTTCATCTGGGCCTTGTTCGACCGCGATCCCTTGCCGCGATGGTCGGCGGGCCGGGTGAGCCTCCTCGGCGACGCCTGCCACCCGATGTACCCGTTCATGGGCCAGGGCGCGGCGCAGGCGCTGGAGGACGGCGCGGCGCTGACCGCCTGCCTCGTCGCGGCGGGGGAGGGCGATCCGGCCGTCGCGCTGCAGCGCTACGAGCGGGCGCGCCTGCCGCGGGTCAGCCGGGTGCAGGCCCTCTCGCGCGCCAACAAGACCCGCTTTCACCTGCCCGACGGCCCGGCGCAGCAGGCGCGCGACGCCGAGTGGGCGAGGGGCGGCGACCGCTCGCCCGACGCCTTGCGCTGGCTCTACGCCCACGACCCCGCCGCCCTCGACGCGGCGGCGGCGTTGCCCTAATCCCCCTAATCCGCATTCCCGGCGCAAGCCGGGACCCACTCCGCCGCCTCTCGACCGGTTGAACCGTGGGTCCCGGCCTGCGCCGGGATGACGGCTTGGGGTGTTACTCGGCCTTGCGGCAATAGACCGCGAGCTTGTTGCCGTCGGGGTCGCGGCAATAGCCAGCATAGGCGTTGGGCCAGAAGCTGCGCGGGCCGACCGCGCCCTCGTCCTTGGCGCCGAGTGCGAGGGCCGCCTTGTGGAAGGCCGCGACCGCCGCCCGGCTCGGCGCCTCGAAGCTGATCGTGCCGCCGTTGGCGACCGTCGCCGGCTTGCCGTCGGCCGGCTTCAGCACCATGAATTCTTCGGTGGTCTGGCCCCAGCACGAGCCGCCGTCGCCGAAATCCTTGAGGCGCTTGACGCCCAGCGGCGCCAGCACCGCGTCATAAAACGCGCGCGCCTTCGCCAGATCGTTGGTGCCGACCGTGACGTGGGTGAAAATAGCCATCTCGTTCCTCCTCGCATCCAGGCTGCGTTTGCCGCTTCAGGCCGGCCGCCCGCTGTGGGGCGGGCTGTCGCCCGGCCGCCATTTATCGCCCGATCGGACGAGCGGCGCCACCTCGACCGGATATTCGTCGTCGACCGTATATTCGTAGCAGCGGATCTGCTGGGCTTGCGGGTGCGCCGCGGTGACCGCGGCGAGCGCCGCGGCCAGCGTCTCGAAGTCGCCGGTGAATTGCAGCCGGCTGTTCCACACTCCTTTCGCCGCGCGGCTCAGGCGCCCGCGGGTCGGCGCGTCGGTTTCCGGCACCCGGTCGATATAGGCGGTGATCTCGATCGAGTGGGCGCCGTCGGCGCGCGTCTCGTCGCGGGTCACTTCGACCCGGTAGGTTTCGTAGGCCATGCAGCAAGCTTATACCGCCGCCGCCGCCGCCGCGCTAACATGGCGCCGCGATTCATGCCGGAGCGGGAGAAATTGCGATGATCAAGCTGGCGGGCATCGGCCATGTGCTGTTGCGGGTGAGCGACGAGGAAGCCTCCAAGCGCTTCTACCGCGACGTATTGGGCTTTCTCGTCGCCGAGCAGGACCCCGAGCACGGCGGCGTCTTCATGACGCTGGGCGACGGCTTCCATACGATCGACATCACGCAGCACCCGGCGCCCGAGGCGGCGGCCCGGCCGCAAAAGGGCGGGCTCGGGCTCGTCCACATCGCCTTCAAGGTCAGCAGCTACGCCGCCTTGCGCGACGCCTACGCCCACCTCCTCGCGCAGGGCGTCGAGATTCAGCGCGCGACCGACCATGTCTGCCAGCGCAGCCTTTATTTCACCGACCCCGACGGCAACGGCCTCGAAATCTATTATGAGATGCCGCGCGCCCTCGAACTCTTTCCCAACGGGCGCGGCGACGAAGACGAGGCCTTGCCCCTCTCGCGCGCCGCCGACCCGCTGCCGGGGTGGCTCGCCGAAGAGTGGCCCGGCCCTGCCGCCTATGCCAAGGTCGAGCGCCTACGCCACGCCGCGGCACAAAGCGCCGTTGACTGATCGGTGCGTCGCGGTCCCCTCAGGGCGCCGCCGGGGGGATTTGTCGGGCGGATGGGGCCGGCCGGCGATCACGATTAACCATATCGCCTTGCGCATGCACACGGTCGTACTCATGTAAAGCGGCATACAATGGAGGCCGAATATGAATGGCCACGAAATAAAAATCGCCGCTGACAAACTTGATCTGCCGCTCTCGAAATATTTCGACGGCGATGGAATCGCGATCCTCGGCTCGGCGCTGTGCCGGCGGATCGAGCACCTCGAAGCCCCGGACATGCGCTGCAACGCGGTTTTGCTGGTCCTGGGCGCGATGTCGCAGATCGGCATCGACCTCGACCACCTGGATCGACCGGCGATCCGCGTCGCGCCGCACCGCAATGGCAAGAACGGGCATGCCGCCGGCGGCAAGTAGGCTATTGCGAGCCTGACGTCGGCGGAACGCTCGCGCCGGCGCCGGCGCTGCCTATATAGGGCGAAGACAGCAGCAGCGAGGCGCCCAGCGATGAAAACGACCGCGACATTCTTGGCCGGCGTGCTGGTGGGTGCCGTGCTGGCTATTGCCGTATCCGCCGGGGCGAGCGGCGGCGCGGCGGCGCAGCAACTCTACCAGGCGCCCAATCCGGGCGAGCAGCTAGCGGCGGCGCCCCCGGCCTCGAGCTACGACCCCTACACCAGCGGGATCGGCGCTTGCGTCCAGGCCAATTGGGGCAATTCGCCACCCTGCCGCGAGACCATGCAACCAACCTACGGCCAACCCAACTACTGGCCCTACCACTAAACCACGCCGGCTCGGCCGACGTCGCGCGCACCTCCTTGCCGGCTCGCACCCGGGCCGGGGCGCCTTCCACCGCAGGGTGCGTCGCGGCGCCTATCCGAGCTATCGGGCCGGCGAGGGCGTCGGCGAGCAGCACCGGTTCGGCGAAGGCTGAGAGGTTTCGCCCCATTCAAGGCTACGCCTGCACCGAATGTAGGGTGGGTTGAGCACCGCGAAGCCCACCGAAGCCGCCCCTCTCGTCCATTTGATGGGCTTCGCTGCGCTCAACCCACCCTACTTGCTTGCTGCGGTGGAAACTACCTCGCGCCGACCGCTAAAGGCTAGGATCGTCGGCCCTTTGCCATGTTATCCAACCACGCGGGATGCCAAATTCTTGGACGATAACGCTAATAACCAATGTTATCTTGGCTAAGTCATCGATCCCGTAAGGCAGATATATTGTCGTAGTATCATTGGGGTACCCTGATTGGTGCTTGAGTTCTATAATCATGCCGTCGCCGACCTCCACGGCGGCAGCTTCATATTCATCTAAATCATCATGTCCCTTGAAAACAGACAGATGAAGCTTGTCCGCAAAGAAGGACAGCGGACGATCTATGATCGCTTGCGGCACAAACTCCTTTCCAAAAAGCGCCGATGAGGGCAATGCCTTAACCATCACGGCACCTGTGTATTCTTGATGTAGGTAATCGGGATGGCCGCATAAATGCCATTCTGTCGGTTAAGCACGCCGGGCGTCCCTTCATACCAGCGGGCCTCGAAAGGCGTGCCCTTGCCCGGCGTGGGTGCGACACCGCTGCAGAACTCTATCCCGCGTGGACTTGGCGGCCGCGAGTGGTTTCGCCATGCCTTCACCGAGGGCAGACCGCTACCGCGTGCTGCCCTGCCCCATACTTCCATCGAAGCGACCTGCTGGGCCGCGTCACTTAGCGTCTGCGTCGGGCTCTCACAGCGATTATAGAAGGGCGCTCCGGGCGTTCCCGCGATAACCGGCGCATGGGTCTGCGCTCCTCCCGCTATCATTCCCCCTCGCGCTCTTATCTGCGTTTGTTTGTGGCGCACTCGTCGGCGAAGTGTGTCCGACGAATGGCGCGGTTGGGCATTATTTAGAAGGACGCGAATTGCGCAACCGGAAATGTGCGTATTTATCGAGCGCATTCGCATGTCGGCCACGAGAGCAAGGCCCGGACCAGTTTTGGTGTTCCTTATTAACAATAACTTAATGCTCCCCCGATGCATAATAAGCCGCCTTCCTGAGCAAAACGGCTGCCGGATGCCCATTGTTCCGCCAGCGACATTGTTGCCCGCGCGCTCTACGCACGCGCACTGATTCCACGCAACCGCAAGGATTCTGATCGCGGGAATCGACGGTTTTGGTCCCATCTGCGCCCGGATAGCGCCGAGAAGCCACACGAGCTAATAGGATGGGTTGCGCGTGGCGGCCCCGTCGTTAGTCGCCGCAGACGGATTCGTCGCGGGTTTCGGCGGCGCGGGCTTGGGCCTCGGCGAGGCGGTTTATTTCGCGCAGCAGGACTTCGCGCGGGTCTTCTTCGTTGGGATCGGGCCGCGGGTCGGTGAGTTCGGCCAGCAGCACCATGTCAAGCAGCATTTTCGTGGCGCGCAGGTCGCCGGCGGCGGCTTTGTCGACGAGGCGGGCGACGATCGCCTCGCGCCCGGTGGCGGGGGCGCGCCGCCGGGCGCCGGCGCCCTCTGCTGCGGCGCCGGGGCTGTGCGGCTTGCGGTCGAGCGCGGCTTCGAGCAAGGCCGCGAGGCGCCGGGGTTGGCGCCACTGGCGGCGGTGGCGGCGGCCGCCCTCCGGGTTGCCCGATTGGCCTTTGCGGAAACGGCTATGCAACGGCGGCATCTTGTAGCCGACCCGGTAATCCGGCGGTATGTCGTTCATCGCGCTGCAGGGGTTGACATTGAAGGCCTTCGCATACACCTTAAAGGCGGTAATGTCAATATCATAATTGCTACTCAGGGCGTGAAAATTGCGGCGAAATCTCTGCTCGATCCGCTGCGCGGTCGCTGCCGATCCCTGTAACCGGCGCGGAAATTCCCTGCTCGGCGGCCCGGAAATTCCCTGCGTTTGCGGCCTGAATTGCGTTCTATCAATGGCTTAGGAGAAAAAATTTGGGATTTTTCCCTGCCCGCAGGGAAATGCGAAAAGGGCCGCCCCTGGCAGAGCGGCCCCTCTTCGGCAGATCCCCGGGACGAGCCCGGGGATGACTTGTTGCGGCGTCGGCGCCGCAACAAGTCAACTGTGCCAGCGGAACTCCTGCTGCTTGCGCTGCGAGCCTTGGCTGAGCTTGATGTTTACCAGGCCCGGGCCGGGGAAGTTCATCAGTTCGTCCAAGGCGCCGCGGACGTCCTTGGTGTCCTCGACATAGGCGCCGTAGCCGCCGAAGGCCTGCATCATCTTGTCGTAGCGGGCGCCGTAAATGAGGGTGTTCGGCCGCATGTTGAGCATCGGGTTCGAGGGGATCTCCGGCATGCCGGGGCCGATGCCGCCATTGTTCATGACGACGATCTTGGCCGGCATGTTGTAGCGGCACAGCGTCTCCATCTCCATGCCGGAGAAGCCGATCGCCGAGTCGCCCGAGATGTGGACGACCGGGCGGTCCGGGTGCACGACGCAGGACGCGACGACGAGGCCGAGGCCGACGCCCATCGTGCCGTAGCTGCCGGCGTTGAGGTAGGAGCGCGGGTTCTCGAGCGGCATCTGGGTCCCGCCGATATCCATCGTCGTGGCGCCCTCGCTACAGAGGACGACATTCTTCGGCAGCCACTCGCGGATGTCGCGGAAGAGCCGGTAATAGCCGCCGGGCGAGGAATCATCGGCGATCTGCGGCGCGATCATCGCCGCGTTCTCGGCCGATTTCTTGGCGAGCGCCTGGCGCCAGGGCGAACCCTCCGGGTGGAACCACTGGCGGCCTTGGAGCGCCGCGTTGAGCTGCGCGACGATCGCCTTGCCGTCGCCGACCAGGCACGCGTCGGCCGGCTTGTTCTGGTGCATCGACTCCGGCTCGATGTCGAGCTGAACGACGCGCACGTCCTTGGCATAGCGCGGCGGCAGGCCGAAATGCAGGATCCAGTTGAAGCGCGCGCCCATCAGGAAAACGACGTCGGCCTGCGACAGCGCGAGCGAACGCGCCGCGCCGGCCGACAGCGGGTGGTCGTCAGGCATCACGCCCTTGCCCTTCGGCGTGCGCACGAACGGTATCTGGGTGCGCTCGACAAAGGCGCGAACCTCGTCTTCGGCCCCCGAGGTCGCCATGCCCTGGCCGATCAGCAGAAGCGGGCGTTGCGCCGACTGCAGCACGTCGAGCGCATGCTCGACGTCTTGCGGCAACGCCATCGTGCGCGGCGGCGGGGGGCATTTCCTGACCTCGGCCACATCGGCGGTATCGCACGAGCCGGTGATCATGTCGTCGGGGAAGTCGAGATAGGCGGCGCCGGGGCGGCCGTAGGTCGACTGCCGATAAGCCATTTCCACATAGAACGGGATGCGGTTGACGCTTTCGATGCCGTGCGCCCATTTGGAAACCGGGGTCGCGGCCAGCACCTGGCGCTCTTCCTGGAAGGAGCCCATGCCGTTGCGATAGGTCTCCGAGGCGCCGCCGATCAGGATCATCGGCCAGCAGTTCTGCTGGGCGTTGGCGAGGCCGGAGAGACCGTGGATGACGCCGGGGCCGGTGACGACGATGCACGCGCCGGGCTTGCCGGTCAGATAGCCGACGGCACCCGCGGCATAGGAAGCAGCCTGCTCGTTGCGCATGCCGATATAGGGCAGGCCCACCTTCTGCGCCGCCTCGGCGATCGGCCCGACGGGAAACCCGACGACGCCGAACATGAAGTCCACGCCTTGTTCCTTCAGGCTTTTCGCCATCAGGTCTGCGCCTTTGATCTCAGCCAATGTTTCCTCCTGTCAAGTGGGCGATATGCCGTCAGGCCCGGGTTTCCGAACAACGTTCCGGCGCAGATTACGCATTTATCGCCGGCCGGGTCTAGCCGCGCCGCCATAAACGCTGCGATGCGATTTCGGCGCCCTCGGCCATCGCGTGCAGTTTCTTGAACGAGATGTCGGGATCGAGCTTGCCGTAGCCGGCGAAGGTGCCGAAGCCACAATCCGAACCCGCCATTACCCGCTCCTTCCCAACGATGTCGGCGAAGCGGCAGAGCCGCTCGGCGACGAGCTCGGGGTGCTCGACGTAGTTGGTCGAGGTATCGAGGACGCCGGCCACCAGGATCTTGTCGTCGGGCAATTTGACCTCGCGCCACACCGCCCATTCGTGCGCATGGCGCGGGTTGGCGGCCTCGACCACGAGCGCCTGCGGTTTTGCGCGGACGAGGATCGGCGCGACCTTGGCGAAGGGGATGTCGTGGTCGTGCGGCCCCTCGTAATTGCCCCAGCAGATGTGGATGCGCGCCATGTCCGCCGGCACGTTGCGCAGCGCGTGGTTGAGCACCTCGACGTGGAAGGCGGCGCGCTTCAGGAAATCGGCTTCGCTCAGATCCTGGAAGCTGGTGTGGTGCGCCATCGCCAGATCGGGGCAATCGAGCTGCAGCACAAAGCCGGCCTGGACGATCGCCTCGTATTCCGGCTGCATCGCTGCGGCGATCGCCTCGACATAGGCTTCATGGCTCGGGTAGTAGCGGTTGTTCTGGAACACCGGCACGAGGCCGGGAGAGGCCGCCGTCATAAAGCCCTCGACCGCATTCGCACCCGCGAGCGCCGCCTTGAGGTTGGCGAGGTCGTGGCGCAGCGGCGCTTCGTCCTTGACCGCGATCGGGCCGACGCAGACCGCGCGGCGCGCGACGTTGGAGCCGGTCATCCGCTCGTAGGCGGCCATGAAATTGGGGTGGTCGCGGGTATCGAGGCGCGGCTTCGCGCCCTCGTGCCCGGCAAAGCCCGAGAGCCGGTCGGCGACATAGGTCGAATAGCCGGGCTTCGACATCTCGCCGTCGTTGACGACGTCAACGCCGGCCTCGACCTGGCGGCGCACTATGGTCGCGACGGCGTCCCGCGTCAGCCGCTCGAGCTCGGCCTGGTCGTACGGCTCGCCCTGGTCCTTCTTGACCAGCAGCGCGCGCAATTCGGGCGGCCGCGGCAGGCTCCCAGTATGGGTCGTCAGAATGCGCTCCCGGCTCGTCTGCATCGCGTTTCTCCCGGCTGTGTTTTCCCGGCCATGCCCGGACGTGCCCGGCCGTGCTAATCGAGTGGCCCGATGCGGCGCGCGGCAGCGGCGCCGTTCCGTGGCGTTCCCGGCGGGGCTCGAACGGCCGCTCCGCAGTTTATCGCCGCCCCCCTGTCGATCAACCTGAATATCCGCGCCACGGCAATTGCCGGTTCGGTCACGGCATCGCGCAGCGCCAGTGCCGTATTCGGCATTTGCTTGTCTTGCCGGGCGGGGGGTGCGCTACCCTGGCCGCGCGGTGCAGCGAAGGAAAGAAATCATGCCGGACACCCACGCCTTGGCGGAACGCCCCGGAGACAGCCAAGGCCAGGACCAGCTCGCGGTTTACGACGCGATCGTCATCGGCGCCGGGATTTCGGGCATGTATATGCTCTACCGGCTGCGCGAATTGGGGCTATCCGCGCGCGTCTTCGAGGCCGGCTCGAACGTCGGCGGCACCTGGTACTGGAACCGCTATCCGGGTGCCCGCTTCGATAGCGAAAGCTGGACCTACGGCTACTCCTTTTCCAAGGAGCTGATGGCGGAATGGGACTGGAAGGAGCACTTTTCGCCGCAGCCCGACACGCTGGAATACCTCAATTACGTCGCCGACAAGTTCGACCTGCGCCGGGATATGCAGTTCCGCAGCACGGTCGCGGCGGCGAATTGGGACGCGGCGGCGAACCAGTGGAACGTGACACTGGAAAGCGGCCAGCGGGCAACCTCCCGGTTCCTCTTCACCGCCATCGGCATCCTCTCGGCCCATACGCTGCCGGCCATTCCGGGCCGCGACAGCTTCAAGGGCCCGGCCTATCACCCGGCGCGGTGGCCGCACACGCCGGTCGACTTTACGGGTAAGCGCGTCGGCATCATCGGCACCGGTGCGACCGCCATTCAGGCGATCCCGGAGATTGCCAAAGAGGCGAAGCACCTTACCGTTTTTCAGCGCCGCCCGAACTGGGCGGCGCCCCTGCACAATTCCAAGATAAGCAAGGCGGAGATGGCGGAAATCAAATCGCGCTACGAGGAAATTTATGCGCATTGCGCGACTACGCCCTCCTGGTTCATTCATCAGGCCGACCCGCGCCGGACGATGGAGGTGCCGCCGGAGGAGCGCCAAGCCTTCTGGGAGAAGCTTTACGGCGAGCCCGGCTTTGGCATCTGGATGGGCAATTTCCGCGATATCCTGACCAACGAAGAAGCCAATGCCGCGATCAGCGCCTTTATCGCCAAAAAGATCCGCCAGCGCGTGCATGATCCCAAAGTGGCGGACAAGCTGATCCCCAAGGACCACGGCTTCGGCACCCGCCGGGTGCCCTTAGAAAGCGGCTATTTCGAAGCCTACAACCGCAACAACGTGACGTTGATCGATACGCTGGTGGATGAGCCGATCGAGTGCATCACCCCCAAGGGCATCAAAACCACGCGGCGGGAACGTGAATTCGATATTCTTGTCTATGCCACGGGCTTCGACGGCGTGACCGGCGCCTACGACCGTATCGATATCCGCGGCGAGAACGGCCTGCGGCTCAAGGATGCCTGGGCCGATACCCCGCGCACCTATCTCGGCATGCTCGCGGAAGGTTTTCCCAATATGCTGATGGTGCTCGGGCCCCACACCGCGCGCGGCAACATTCCGCAGGCCGTCTCCCACAGCGTCGAATTCCAGGCGGGCCTGTTGCGGTTCATGCAGCAGCACGACTTGACGCGCGTCGAGACCCGGCCGGAACAAGTCGACGCGTGGACAGATATCGTGATCAAGGCGGGCGAAGCCTTGCTGTCGTTCAAGGTCGATTCCTGGCAGAACGGCGTCAATCGCAACGTCGCGGGCCGCACCGCCCGCCGCGTCCTCGGCTACAACGGCAACGGCGCCCATTTCCGCCGGACGACCGACGAGGTCGCCAAAGGCGGTTACCAGGAATTCGCGTTCCGTTAAGGTCCAGGCGAAGGAGACTCCATCCATGACGATCGATGTCGCGACCGGGATTGTCCGCATTCTCAAAGCGGAGGGTGTGGGTTGGGTTTCGACCTTCCCGGTCTGCCGGGTGAACAACGCGCTGGGGCGCGAAGGGGTGCCGATGCTGATGATGCGCGACGACCGCTACGCCGTTGCGGTCGCAGACGCGTTCTCGCGCATCACCGCCGGCGCAAAGATCGGGGTGTGCACCTTCCAAGGGGGCGTCAACGCCGCCGGCATGCAGTACGCCTATGCCGGGATGGCGCAGGCCTTTGAAGATGGCTCGCCCGTGCTGTGCATCACCGATGGCGTGCCAGCCGGTAGCGCCGGCAACAGCCAATACGATGTTGCTTCCGCGATGAAGACCGTGTCGAAATGGTTCGGCTATCTCGACAAGCCCGAGCGCACCCCCGAGCTGATGCGCCGCGCCTTTACGATGCTGCGCAGCGGCCGGCCGGGCCCGGTGATACTCGCAATTCCCAATGCCACGGCCACCTACGACGAGACTGCCGACCCCTACCATCCGGTGAAGGGCTGGAAATCGGCGCCGGACCCGGCGGATGTGAAGGCTGCGGTCGACCAGCTCCTCCAAGCCCATAACGCCTTGATCTACGCCGGCGAGGGGGTCATCTACGCGGGCGCCTCGGACGATTTGAAAGCGCTGGCGGAGCTGGTGAATGCGCCGGTGGTGACGACCCTCAAGGCCAAGGGCGCGTTCCCCGAGGACCACCCGCTGTTCGTCGGCGTGCGCGGCGATCAGGTGGCGCACTACCTGAACAAGAGCGATGTCATCCTCGCCATCGGCACGAGCCTGTCGCCGGGCCGCTTCAGCCACGCCATTCCCGATCCGGCGCAGAAGGCCATCATCCACTGCAACGTCGACGAATTGCACATCAACAAGATGTATCCGACGGCGCACGCGGTGATCGGCGATGCGCGCCTGACCTTAGCGGCGCTGCGCCAGGAAGTATCCGGCCGCGGCGCCGCTAGGTCGGCGGGCGATGTGGCGGCGGAGGTGCGGGCGGCGCGCGACCAGGCGCTCGCCCGCTACCGGCAGGTCATGAACTCCGACGAGACGCCGATCAATCCCTATCGGGTGTACGGCGATCTGATGCAGGTGCTGGACCTGAAGAATTCGTTCGTGACGCACGAAAGCGGCAACACGCGCGACCAGTTGAGCACCGTCTTCGACACGCTGATCCCGCGCGGCTTCCTCGGCTGGGGCAATGTCTCGACGCTCGGCTTCAGCCTGGCTGCCGCGATTGCCGCCAAGAAGGCACATCCGGGTAGGGCATCGGTGGCGGTCACCGGCGAAGCCGGCCTCGGCTACATGCTCGGCAACCTCGAGGTTCTGTTGCGCGAGAAGCTCGGGGTCACGGTCGTGCACATTTCGAATGGCGGCTTTGCCGGCTATGGACCCGGCTTCTGGGGGCCGGGACACGATCCCTTCACCCACAAGGTGCTGGGCTCCGACGAGGTGGACATGTCGAAGGTGATCGGCGCCCTCGGCTTCCACACCGAGCGGGTCTCGGAGCCCGCCGAAATCATCCCGGCCCTGCGGCGCGCGCTCGAAATCAACAATTCAGGCCGCCCGGCCTATATCGAGTTCATCTGCTGCCAATACCCCGTCTACGGCCAATGGGTCGGCCGGGGGGAATAAAAGGGGGAGTGAAAGCATTTTGCGCCCCCACATCGCTTCCCCCGCGATCGTCATGGCCGGGCTTGACCCGGCCATCCACGGCCAGCGCCGAAGCGGTTTCCGTGGATGCTCGGATCAAGTCCGGGCATGACGAAATTGTGGACGCGTGTACCATCTGAGTGATTCGATTCCCTAAACGGATGCGATTGAGCCATGCCCAAGCTGATCCCGGTCGCCGACCCTTTGAGCAGGCCCTTCTGGGACGCTGTCAACGAGCGCCGGCTCGTCCTGCAGCACTGCACTGCCTGCGACCGGCTGCAATACCCGCCGCAGCCTGCCTGCCAGGTGTGCGGCTCGGCCGCCGGTCTGACGTGGAAAGAGGTCGCGGGAAGAGGCCACATCGCGGCCTCGATCGTGATCGAGGATGGCCGCCTCAACCGCCGCATGCCCGATCAGCCCTATAATTTGGCAATGGTGACGCTGGACGCCGACCCCCGGGTCAACTTCTATTCCAACCTCCCGGGCACCCCGCCCTACCAGGCGCCGGTGGGCGCCGCCGTCGAGGTGACATTCGAAGAGGTGGCCCCAGGCCAGCTGATCCACGAGTGGCGGGTCGTCGCGTAGTGCGGTATCCGTGCCGGCTCGAAGACCTCGCGGCAATGCCCCCCTCCACCATGCTTCGCATGGTCCCCCTCCCCCGCTTCGCGGAGGAGGAGCACCATTAGGTTCCTCCCCCGCGTGCGGGGGAGGTGGCGAGCACAGCGAGCCGGAGGGGGCTGCGCAAGCGGCGATCGGACTTGGTCGGTAACGCGCTACTTGGCCGCCAGAGCATAGAGGAAAGGATGGAGCCATGGCCGCGTCAACCGGGTATCAGTGGCGGCGAGACAAGGACGGGCTTGGGGTTTGGGAGCACCGCGGCAAGGTCGCGGTGGCCGGGGTCGGGCATTCGCCGGTCGACCGTCGCTGGGACGAAGTCTCGATGGACAAGACGCTCGGCGCCTACTCGATCCTGGCCTGCCAAAAGGCGATGGACGAGGCCGGCGTGACGCCGGACCAGGTCGACGGCGTCATCTGCTGCGACAGCCATATCGCCGGCGGCAGCGGCGGCTCCGCGTCGCAGTGGGCGCCGCGGCCATATTTCGCCCCGCCCTACGATTCGGAGTGGGGGCTGACCCTCATAAACGCGCAGTGGCTGATCGCGCAGATGGGCCTCACCAACGTTAAATTCGCCCCGACCGGCGTGCCGACGATCAGCGAAATGGTGGGCATGGCGGCGCAGGCCGTGGGCGACGGCCAATGCTCCACCTGTCTCGTCATCTACCCGACCGGCAATCTCGAAGGCCGCTATCGTCGCGGCGGCGAGAACGCCGACGACTACGCCCGCGGCGCCCGCCAATGGACGGCGCCCTGGGGCAATCACGGCGGCAACGATTTCATCAACATCTTCCCGCACGGCCAGTATTGCCGGAAATACGGCGGCAAGCACGACGACCTCGCCCCGTTCGTCGTCAACCAGCACCGGAACGGCCTCTTGACGCCGTGGGGGTACAACGCCAGCCACAACATGCCGCAGCTGACGATCGAGGATTACCTCAAGTCGCGCTTCATCCTGAACCCGCTGCGGCTGTGGGATTGCGACCGGCCGGTCAATGCCTCGGCCGCCTATCTCTTCACGACCGCCGAGCGCGCCCGCAACATGCGGCAGAAGCCGGTCTATGTGCTCAACCACTCGCAGCACAATTTCAGGAAGCGCAGCACCCAGGAAGATCTGGACGAGATCGAGGACTGGACCGACCGCGCCGCCCGGCGAATGTACGAGGGCGCCGGGCTCGGGCCCAACGACGTCGATATATTCAATCCTTACGACGGCTATGCCCCGATGGCGCAGTTTTTCCTCGAGGCCTTCCAGTGGCACGGCGTCAAGCGCGGCGACGCCTTCCAGTTCTACAAGGGCGACATCCGGGTCGAGGGCCCGCACCCGTTCTGTTCGTCGGGCGGCAACCTCGGCACCGGGCGCTGCCGCACCGCCATGTACACCGACTCGATCGAGCAGCTCCGCGGCACCGCCGGCCCCCGCCAGGTCAAGGTCCGCGCCGAGACCGCGCTGGCCACCTTCACCACCCCCAGCAGCGGCGGCTGGATCATGTTCGGGAAAGAGCCGAACTGACGGAATGTGACACTGGAGATCGCCGGCTCCCGGCGATCGCTCTTGAGCTTCTGACGCGTTGGTTTGGGGGCCGGATAGCGTATTTCTAGTGCGCATTCCCGTTATCGAAAGCGACGGCAAGACGCCTCGCACGCGCTCCGAGATCGTTGTGGTTCTTGAGGGCATGAATCGTTTGCGTAACTTTCTCATAATCCATGAAAGGAGCAAGATTTTCTCTCTTCAGAACATCAACCTTGCCTCGGTCTCTGCTGTATATAGCGGTGGTCAGGTGCTCAAGCGTCTCGACAAGGCCTTCATCTGAGACGATGTTTGCTTCAAAAAGCCGACGCGGCCCGTGTTCATCTCCCCCCTGTCGCCAAGCGAAAAGGAGACTGATTGGGTCAGGGCAACCAAACACGTCACTTGCGGACATCGCCCGATAACGACCGAGCATCAGTTCGGTGATCCGGTCCAGCTCGGCGTTCGTGAATAGCCACTCGTCTTCCGCGCGCTGCCTATCGCCGTAGCGGCCATGTGCGCCCGTCTCGTGCCGGAACAACGATGTCAGCCAACCGATGGCTTCTCCTTCACTAAACATTGCCGTGACCACGGCAGCACGCCGCGGCGGTTCAAGACGCCGGAGAAGCAACGGTATCAGCCCTTCCGCCCGGTCCCACAACGAATTGACCCAGAACCGATCGAATGGGTGGTGCCGGTACGCTTCGTCCATTACCTGCGAGAGCGCGATGAGTAAGTTCTCGCATTGCCCTGGCGCCAAGACCTCATAAGCACCGCTCTTAATGCGCTCTAGCAAGAGATCGGCTTTTGTGAGCGACCCCGCCGCATGTTCGTCGTGAAGATGCAGCAGCGCCATCCCCGCTTCATCCGCGCCGGCCTCCGCCGCGGCCCACATTGATGCAAAGTCGTCTTGTGTAAGTGCGTGCGATGGACCAGCTAGCGCGAAATAAAGGCGATAGTGATCGGGGCTGGCAAGGCGTCTAGTGCGAATGGCCTCGTCACGGTGCCGGTCACTGACACGCTCAAATATTTTGAACGTGTTCCCGTTTTGGGAATGGTCCAGCTCGACGCCGGGAAGCTGCTCCGCAAAATTGTGTCGAAATATCAAGTCGTCAAAGTGACCCCTGGCTACCGTTTTAAGCAACTCGGCGAGTTCCCGCGCCTTTTCGGCGTCCTCCACGCGCGCTGTGCCCAGCGAAAGCGCGGCAGCCGTGCCGCAGTACTCCTCGATCCAACGGTAGAGTGCCGGATTGCCGTTCTTAATAAGTTGAAGCCATACAAGGTCGGCAAGGTCGGCCTTCGCTTCGCGCAGCGGCGGCCAGAAGAACCGAACCGCATCCAGCGCGCGTACGACCGACCTTGGTGTCCGCAGCTGTCGACCACCCTCGTAGTCGATGACGAGCTTTAGCCTTGAAAGTTCGTCTTCATCCTTTGGCGACGCTATCAGATGTAATTCGTCGGAAAACCACTGGCGTAGCTGCAACGGCTCCGGCTTAGGAACCATCACAGTCAGCTGTACGATCTTCTCCAGGTATGATTGGCCGCTCTTGACGCTGGCTGCTTGTTCGATGCTGTGCGCTAAAGTATCGCTATCGTAGCACAACAAATAGATCACGTTGGGAAGGTCAACAACCGAGCGCACGAGCCGCAAGACCTCGATGACCTCCGCGGGATCGAGCCGATCCACATCGTCTATGGTAACGACGAACCGGTGCTCCAGGTCTCGGAGTGATTTCACCAGTTTGTCCTTCAGCTCGGAAAGTTCACGTGCGGCTGGCTTTTTGCCTACAAATTCCCCGACTGCCTTGACAGCCTTACCGAACCATTTAACTGGCCCTATTCCCGAGGCGTCGCCGGCAACCTCGATCGCAGACCCCGTCTTACTCAAGGCGCTTATGAATCGCCGGAGCGCTTCGCCTGCTTCTTTGGCCTTAGCAACAGATATCCGAGTTGCGTCACCCGCGTCCAAAGCAACTTGATCAAGCTGCCTGGAGAGCTCGCCGAACAGGCTGGTAATCAGCGCGTCTCGATTGCCGATCAGCCAGGGCCGGAAATCGATTATAGTTGGCTCCCGATCCCTAGGAAGCTTTCCAAGCTCATCGGCAATTAGGAATAGAAGGCTCGACTTTCCTGAACCCCAAGTCCCCTCGATCCCAATAGCCAAACCATCTTCCGATGCGTGGTCCACGAGCGCGGTCGCAATTCGCTTAGCAACCTCACGAAATCCAAGCTTATCCTCGTCACCAGAGCTGAGCGACCGGTCTCCCTTGACCGAATAATTTTGATCCCCCTCCGCATCATCGAAGGCGGCTTGGCGTTCGATATCCGCTTCGGTGGTCGCATCGACCCGCGCCCAATCGGTTCGCGGCTCGACCGGCTCCCAGCCTTTAATTCGAGGGGGGCCGGCGGAACGCCGCCGGGTGACGGCTCCCGTCGCATCGAGGCGTGCTTCAGTCCGCGCCATACCGGTCCCTCTCGCGAGCATTTGCCTTGCGGGCGGAAATGATCCTCGTCGCCGTTTCGCGCCGCGTGTAGGCGATCACGAATACCCGTCCGGCGACGCGGCCGTAGAGCCTGAAGCGTTCTTCGCCATAGTCTCGCCGAACGTCACGCTCCACCCGTCTGTTCGGATCGAGGAACGCCGGCAAGATGTCGGCAAAACCGAACCCGCGATCTCGCACGCAGCGATCGTTTTTCGCATCATCCCACTCGAATCGGATATGGGGAGCGTCCGCCAATAGTGCACCTGCCGCTCTCGGGCATGCGCCGTGCTATGAGCCGCGAAAGACGACGAGGGCGTCGACCGCCTTCACGCCCTGGCCTTGTGGCAGCACCATCAGCGGATTGATGTCCAACTCCGCCAGGTGTCCTTGCATGTGCATGGCGAGGTAGGACACGCGCACCAGGGTATCCGCGAGCGCCCCCTGGTCCGCCGCCGGCCGGCCGCGAAAGCCCTGGAGCAGCCGGGCGCCTTTGACCTCGGCGATCATGGCCTCGGCTTCCGGGCGGGTGATTGGGCAGCGGCGCAGGGCCACATCGTTGTAGATTTCGACCATCACGCCGCCCGTGCCGAACAGCAGCACCGGGCCCAATTGCGGGTCGCAAGTGACGCCGACGATGACTTCGACGCCGCCCTCGACCATCTCCTGCACCGACACGCTGGTGATCCGCGCCTGTGGCGCATAGGCCTTGGCATTGGCCATGATCTCGGCGTAGGCGGTTCGCACTTGTGCCGTATCACGCAAGTTCAGCCGAACGACCCCGACCTCTGTCTTGTGCAGGATATCCGGGGAGTCGACCTTGAGAGCCACCGGAAACCCGAGCTGCTCCGCGGCCTGGGCGGCTTCCTCCGCGGAATTTGCCATGCGCTCGCGCGCGCTCGCGACGCCCCAGGCCGAGAGCAGCTCTTTGCTCTCGGACTCCGAGAGGATCGGACGCCCCAAGCCCAGCGCCCGGGCGATCGCCGCATCCTGCGATGCCGTGCGCGGCGGGGCCGTGGCAAAGCCGTCGGCCAGGCGGCGCTTGCGCCAGGTGTGATAGGCGAGGCGGCTCTCTAGGCCGCGGGCCAATTTGTCCGGCGTGTAGAAGATCGGGATCTTGGCGTTCTTGAGCTGTGCGAGGCCGGGCTTGGCGTCCCGGCTTCCGGTCCACAGGAACACGACGCCCTTGTCGGTCCGATCGCGCTGGAGGATGACCTGCTGCGCCTGGGCGTCCGCCCCGGCGCTGGCGACGACGAGCGTCCCCATCCGGGGATCGTCGATCATGTGCTCCATGATCTGCGGGAACGACTCGCTGTTGGCGAAGCCGGTCACATCGGCCGGGTTCGCCGCCCACCCGAAGCCCTTCAGGATCGCGTTGATGCCGTCGCGCGCCGTCTCGCCCAGCGGTGGCAGATCGAGACCGGCCTGACCCAACATGTCGGCGGTGAGTGAGCTGACGCCGCCCGAGTGGGAGACCACCGCGATGCCGGGCACTTGGGGCTTCCGGGTGTGGGCCAGGAGGTGTGCGACCTCGAGGAGTTCGTCGTAATCCTGGACCCGGATCACCCCGTATTGGGCGAAGACCGCGTCGTACCGGGCATCCGCGCCGGTCAGCGCCGCGGTATGCGAGCGGGCCGCCTGGGCTCCCAGTTCCGAACGCCCGATTTTGATCAGGACGATGGGCTTCTCGCGCTCGGCCGCGAGCTTTGCGACTTCGAGAAACTTGTCGGCCCGTTTGAAGCCCTCGACAAAGCCGGCGATGACCCTGGTGTCCGGGTCGTCCAGCAGGTAGCGGGCGAAATCGGTGAAGTCGAGGTCGGCTTCGTTCCCCGTAGAGATGATGTAGCTGAAGCCGATGCCGTTCTCGACCGCGCGCACCAGGAACGGCCCGAACGCCGTCGCGCCGCTTTGGCACACAAGGCCGATCGGCCCGGTCAGGCCCTCCGCCCCGCGCGAGGAAGCGGTGGCCCAGATGTCGTCCTTGACATTCGCCAGCCCGAGGCAATTGGGGCCGCTGATCCGCATGCCCGAGGCGCGGGCAAATTCGCCCAATTCCCCCTGCAGATCGCGCCGGTCGTCCAGCCCACGCTCGGCAAAGCCCGCCGAGATCACGATCGCCGATCCCGCTCCCTTAGCGTGGCTCTCCTCCAGGACATCGAGCACCTGGTCCCAGGGCACCACGATGGCGACCACATCGGGGGCCTCCGGCAGGTTCGTCACACTCGCGTATGATTTCACCCCCATGATTTCGTCATAACGCGGGTTCACGGCATAAACCCTGACCCGGTCTTTGGCCTTCAGCGCCGCCGCCAGGAACCGCCCGCCATACTGCATCCGCGGCGTCGCGCCGACGATCGCGATCGAGCGCGGGTTGAGCATCTTGTGGATCGAGGCCATCTGCGGCTCTGTCCAGAACTCCATGACACCCCCTGAAAAGCCTGCCCCGGCGCAGGCCGGGGAACGTGGTCCGTCGCGTCGGCAAGCTTACGCTTTACGAACCGGGCTGCCATCGGCGGATATTCCATCCCGCACGCTTGCCGGGATAGGCATCGCCGACGTTCGCCAGGGTGGGCGGCCGGGAGGAGGGTCCGTCGACGGCGGTTCTGGCGCCGGGCGAGACGCGCCCGGCGCGGCCACGGCAACACGGGTCCCGCTGCTTCAGGCAGGGCCGATTGCCGCCTCTGGCGTTGCGCTTGCCCAACGCATCCTCTCGCGCTCGGGGCGGATCAGCGCGGTCCCGATGAGGCCGCAGGCCAGCATCACGATGCCGCAGATCGTGAAGCCCTGGTTGAAGCCGGCAAGCGGCGTCGCCGCGGCCTCGAGGACGCTGCCCATCACATACGGGGCCAAGAGCCCGGCCGAGTTGCTGACGGCGGTGCCGATCGCCAGGAGCGCGCCGCGCTTGGCGACCGGGGTGATCTCGGCGACAACCGTCTGGCCGATCACGTAGATCAGCGAGGGTACCGCGACGCCGATCGTCGTCAGGGCGATCTTTGCGGGGACGCCCGGCACGTAGGGCATTAGCGCCATCGCGGCGCCGCCGACCGCGACGCAGGCGCCGCCTAATATCCCGCGCGCGACCCGGCTCGAGACGCCGCGGGCGAGCAGAAGCTGCGACAGCCAGCCGCCGCCAATGACCACAACGACGGCGGCGCCGGCCGGCAGCGCCCCGAGGAGGCCGATCGAGCCCTGCGACAAGCCGAGCCCCTTGATCAGAAAGGCTCCCAACCACGACAAGGCGAGCGACAACCCCCACTGGGCGCCGAAACCGGCGCACCAGCACGCAAGGATCGTCGGGCTGAGGAGCAGCCGAGCGTAAGCGACCCGATCGCCGCCGGCCGTGGATTGCGGGGCGGCGCTGAGCGGTCCTTCGCGGCCGAGCGCGAGCCACGCCGCAGTCCACAGGAGACCGGCGACGCCGAGCACGCCGAAGGCCCAGTGCCAGGAATACCGCACTATGACCCAGTTGAGCAGCGGCAGCGCCACCATGATTCCGACGCCGGCGCCCTGTGCGACGATCGCGGTCGGCAAGCTGCGCAATTCGTTCGGAAACCACTTGTAGACCGAATGGAGGGCTACCGGATAAGCCGGCCCCTCGCCGGCGCCGAGCGCGATCCGGGAGACCGCGATTGTCGCAAACCCGGCGCTCCCCAGCATCGGGAATTGAACCAACGCCCAGACCAGCCCCATGACCAGCAGCGCCCAGCGCGTCTCGACCCGGTTGACGATGAAGCCGGTTACGATCGCTGACAGCGAAAACAATAGGAAGAAGCTCGATGCGAGGAGCCCGAACTGGCGCGGGCCGAGCTGTAGCTCCTGCATGATCGGAACGGCCGCGATCCCGATCACCGCCTTGTCCGCGAAGTTGATCAGCATGAACAGGAACAAGAGCGAGACGATCAGCCAGGCCGCTTGCGCAGGCTCCGTGCGGCCCCTAGCTGCGGCGGCCTCGACGGGTGGAACGGGAGCTTGCCGAATTGTCGCGCTGGCGGACCGAGACGGCTGGACATTCATCGAAACCTCGGCGCAGAGTTCTCGCGGGTACCTAACCGTACCAACATTATGGTACGGCTAAGTACCTAAACAAGAGGAAATCGTCCGCCAGCATGAAAGCGCCTAACAACCCCCCTCCGGCCGGGGCGCCGGTGCAGGAGCGCATCCTCGGCGCCGCGTTCAAGGCGTTCTGCGAAGAGGGTTATGCCGGCACCAGCACGCTCGATATCGCGACGCGCGCCAAAGTTTCCAAACGCGATCTCTACGCTAATTTCGGCAGCAAGCATGCCGTGCTCGTTGCCTGCATCGAAAGCCGCGCCGAGCGGATGCGGCAATTGCCCGATCTGCCGGCGCCGGGCAACCGGCAGGCGCTCGCTGCTACCCTCACCGCATTTGCGGCAAGGCTCGTGCAAGAGGTCTCCGACCCGACGGTCATCGCGGCCTTTCGCCTGGCGATTGCAGAGGCGACGCGCGCGCCCGTGATTGCCCAGACGCTCGACTCCGCCGGCCGCGACGGCGCACGCCATGCGCTCGCCCGGCTGATCGCCGGCGCGCAATCGCACGGGCTGTTGGGTGCCGGCGAACCGACGGAAATGGCGACGCAATATCTAGGATTGCTGTGGGAGGGCCTGATGGTGGGTTTGCTCTTGGGAGTTGCCCCAACGCCCGGGCCGGCCGAGGCCGAATTTCGCGCCCACAAGGCGACATCGGCATTTATGCGGCTGCACGTGCCAACCTAAGTCGACGCTCGACCGGCGCCGCAAACTTTCACGCAGGAATGCGAACTTTCATCTCTGTAATGCCGTGGATGAGGTTGGAGTAGGCCCGCTTCGGCCTTTCCACGACCTCGATTGGCGGAAACCGCTTTAGGATTTCCTCCCACAAAATCGTCAACTGCATTTCGGCGAGCCGGTTGCCGACGCAGCGATGAATGCCAAACCCGAACGACAGATGCTGCCGCGGTCGGGCGCGATCGACGATAAAGCGATCCGGGTCCTCAATCTCGTCAGGATCGCGGTTGCCCGAGATATACCACATGGCGACCTTGTCACCCTTCCGGATGCGCTTCCCGTTCAACTCCGCATCACACAACGCGGTGCGACGCATATGCACGACGGGCGATTGGTAGCGGATGATTTCCGGCACCATTTTCGGGACCAAATCGGGGTTGGCGCGCAGCTTCGCGTATTCTTCCGGGAACTGGTTCAAAAACCACAGCCCGCCGCTGATCGAGTTGCGCGTCGTGTCGTTGCCGCCGACGATCAGCAGCAACAGATTACCCATGAACTCGTGTGGCCGTGACGGCAGGTCGTGGGTCGCCTCGCCGTGCGCCAGCATCGAGATCAGGTCGAATTTCGGCGGCTCCTTCTGCCGTATTTTCCACACTTCGCCGAAGTAGCGGACCATCTCCTGCAAGACGGCGTCGCGCTTTTCCTCGGAATCGATCTCGGTGCCGGCGCGCGTGTTCACCGTTGCCACGTTCGACCAGCGGGTCAACGTCCGTCGCTCGGCAAACGGGAAGTCGAACAGCGTCGACAGCATCTGCGTTGTCAGTTCGATCGAAACCCGGTCGACCCAGTCGAACACCTCGCCGCGCGGCAACTCTTCCAGGATGCGGATCGCCCGCTCGCGTATCGTGCCAGACATTTTTGCCAGATTTGGCGGCGCGACGATCGGCGACACGATCTTGCGTTGGTCATCGTGCCGCGGCGGATCCATCGCGATGAAGCTCTCCTTCCTGAACTGCAGCGGAACGTCCTTGAGCGCGATGCCGCCCAAGGCGGCGTCGGACGAATAGATCTGTTGCGAGGTGTCGACAGTCATGATGTCGCGGTACCGCGTCACCGACCAAAACGGCCCATACATCGGGCTGTCGACGAAGTGCACCGGATCCTCGCGGCGCAGTCGGGCGAAGAAGCCCTCCCAGGTGTCCTCGGAATAGAGATACGGATTGCTGACATCGATCTCGTCCAGCGGCACGGTAGCGGGATCGCGATGCGCCGCCGCCTTGAAGTCGATGTCGTTCCTGGGTGCGATGTCGTTCATGGGTGCTCCTGTCCGTTCCCTTAGGCCGGGATGCGCACCGGCAGCGAGCGAATGCCGTGGATGAAGTTGGAATAGGTCCGCCGCGCCGGTCCCATGACCTCGATCACCGGATAGCGCTGCATGATCTCTTCCCACAGGATGCGCAATTGCAGCTCGGCGAGCCGGTTGCCGACGCAGCGATGGACGCCGAAGCCGAACGACAGATGCTGGCGCGGCCGCTTCCGGTCGATGATAAAGTTGTCCGGCTCCTCGATCGCCTCGGGATCGCGGTTGCCCGAGACATACCACATGACCACCTTGTCGCCCTTCTTGATCGACTTGCCGGCGAGTTCGATGTCCTCCTTGGCGGTACGGCGCATGTGGATGACGGGGGTCACGTAACGGATGATCTCCGACACCATGCTCGGGATCAGCGACGGGTCGTCGCGCAGTTTCCGGTATTCGCCGGGATGCTCGTTCAGCGCCATCAAGCCGCCGGTCATCGAGTTACGCGTCGTGTCGTTGCCGCCGACGATCAGCAGCGAAAGGGTCCCCATGAACTCGCGGAACGGCATATTGCGCGTCGCCTCGCCGTGCGCCAGCATCGAGAGCAGATCGAATTTCGGCGGCTGTTGTGCGCGTTCGTTGAACAGCTTGCCCAGCGCCTCGGCCATCTTGGTCAGCTCGGCGAATTTCTCCTCTTCAGAATGCACCGGCGCATCGGGCGAACGGACATTGGCGATTGCCACATCCGACCAATAGGTCAGCTGACGCCGATCTTCCCATGGATAATCAAACAGGGTCGCGAGCATCATCGTCGTCAGCTCGATCGACACAAGGTCGACCCAATCGAACGTCTCACCCCGCGGCAAGCCGTCGAGCACCCGTCTGGTGCGCTCGCGGATCAGCCCTTCCATGTTGGCGAGGTTGCCGGGCGCGACCACCGGGCTGACGACCATCCGCTGCTCGTCATGCCGCGGCGGGTCCATTCGGATGAAGCTCGGTCGGTCCATTTCTTTGGGCTGGTCCTCGACCGCGATGCCGCCCAATTCCGAGGCCGACGAATAGGCATGGTGGTTGATCTCGACCTGCATGATATCCTTGTACTTGGTTACCGACCAATAGGGCCCGTAAAGGCTTTCCCGGCAGTAATGCACGGGGTCCTCGCGCCGCAGTCGCGCAAAGTAGGGATACCAAGCGTCGTCCTGGTAGAGCTTCGGATCGCTGACATCAATGCTGTCCAGCGGGATACGCTCGATATCGATGTCAGATCGGGCATCGGCGCGTGCGGTCATTGCGTTACCCTCCGCTCAGGAGCCTTAGTGTTGCCCTTCGGGCAGCCGGACAATCAATCCGTCCAACGCCTCGCTCACCGTGATCTGGCAGGAGAGCCGGGAGTTGGGCTGCGCGAGCGCCGCAAAGCTCAGCATGCTGGCTTCCTGCGAGCCTGCGGGCGGGGCGCCGGTCTTTGCGAGCCAGGCGTCGTCGACGTAGACGTGGCAGGTCGCGCACGCGCATTCGCCGCCGCAATCGGCATCGATGCCGGGAATGTTATTGTTGACCGCGCCGCGCATGACGGACGAGCCGACCGGCACTTCGACCCGGTGCTCGCGGCCACCGAATTCAACGTAGATGATCGTCGGCATGGCGGCGGCTTCCTTTAATTTTCTGTGCCAGCGCGGAGTGGCAGGGTATGCCCCCTCGGGCCGTTGGGCAAGCCATCAGCCTTGCGGCCACCAAGTCGGCTACGGGGCATCCTGAGCCTACGACGCTGACCAGCCAAAAGCCGACCTGGCGCCGGGACCAGCCGTTAGGCTCTTGTCCGCGCTCCCGCATGGCGCGATCATAGCCTCCGGCAGGCCCGAGTCCCGGGAATGTCGGATAAGAGCGACGCGCGGATCGCGCGGTGAGGGAGGGGATATGGCCGCTCAGACATCAGACGAACTTTTGGCGTTGTTCGACACCGCCCAACTCAATGTGCGCTATTGGGCCATTTTCGTGATCATGTCGGCGATCATCGTTCTTGAATTCTTTGATTTTGGGGTCGTCGCCTTCCTGCTCGCCGTGGTCGGCCCCGCCTGGCATCTGACCTATGGCCAATCGGCGACGATCCTCTACAGCGGCGGCGTCGGCTCGATCGTCGGCGCCCTCGCATTCGGCGCATTTTCCGACGCCTGGGGACGCAAGACATCGATCGTTGTCGGCACTTTCATTTGCGGCATCGGCGCCGCGCTGAACGGCCTCGTCCCGGACGGTCAATGGGTGCTGTTCGCGGCGCTGCGCTTTGTCGTTGGCGTGGGGCTGACGGCGGCGGTCGTTCCTGCCCTGACGATCGTCGTCGAATTGACCCCGACGCGGCACCGCACGTTCGTGACGAGCTTCTATATCGTGTTCGCGACCGCCGGCGGCTTCGTGGCGTCGCTGTCCTCCGCCTTGTTACTCGGAGCGATCGGCTGGCGCGGCATGGCAATGCTCGGCATCGGCGTGACGTTTGCCGGGTGCGTCGCTTGGGCGTTCGTCCCGGAATCGGTGCGCTGGCTTGCTGCCAAGGGGCGCTTCGCGGAGGCCCGCGCCGAGGTTGCCAAGCAGTTGGGCATGCCGCTGCAGTCGGTGCCGCTGCCGACCGTCGCGCCGGCCAGTCAGCCGCGCGCCAAGCTGTCCGAATTGTTTGAACAGCCGCGCATGTTCTTCGAGACGATCTTTATCTGGGGCGGCGCAGCGACCGCGGCCTATGGGGTCTATCTGTGGGGGCCGACCGTCATCGCGCTGCTGCAAAAGATCCCGGTGCCGCAGGCCGCGAAATACTTTGTGTTCGTGACCGGATGCGGCATCATCGGAAAGATCGTCGTGTCATTTCTCGCGCCGCTGATCGGGCGCCGCGTCCTCGGCGTCATCTGGGGGTTCGCCGGCGCTGCGGCGCTCGGTGCGGCGGCCTTTTACCATGGTTTCGCGATCGCCGGCGTACCGGTGATGGTTCTGCTGCTCTCCGCTTCCGCCTTCTGTATCGACGGCAGCTTCTCGAACCTCGCGCCCTACACGGTCGAGAGCTACGGCGTGCGGCTGGGTGCGCGGTCCTCCGGTCTTGGTCAGACCGCGAACGGCGTCGGCAAGATACTTGGGCCGCTCTCAATCGCGGTGATCGCCGGGACCAGCAACATCATCTCGCCGCTGGCGACGGAGGGCGCTTTGCGGGGCGGGTTTCTGTTCCTCGCCGCGGGCATGGCGCTGGTCGGGCTTTCCTTCCTGTTCCTCGGGGTCGAGACGCATGGCCGCGCAATGACAGTCGAGGCGGAGGCAAGCGCCGAGGCGCGCTAGGACGGCATTAACGCCCGACCCTCAGCCTGCTCCTCTGCTCAGTAATAGACTGAGCGCCCGGCGCCGCCGCCTGCCGCAACCAACTCGCCCGAGACCGCCCAGGCCTTGTCCGAAGCGAGGAAGGCCGCGACGAACGCGACCTCCGACGCGTCCACCATGCGGCAGATCGAATTGCCGCGCGGCGAGTCCGGAGCGAAGTCCCGGCGCTCCGCCTCTTGCGGGGAGACGCCCAGCTGGGCGGCGCGGGCGGCAAGGAGGCTCGGCGTGCGCTCGGTGCGGGTGGTGCCGGGATGGATGCAATTCACCGTGATCCCATGACGGCCCAATTGGACCGCCAGCGTTTTTGTCATGTGCACCAGGCCGGCATTTCGGGCGCCGCCGCTGAGATTGCCGGCGTTGCGGGCGTTGCCGCCGCTGATATTGATGATGCGGCCCCAGCCCGCTTGTCTCATGTACGGGATGGCCGCGCGCGAACAGCGCAGCGCTCCGACGTACTTCACGTTGAAATCCTCGATCAAATCCTCGTCGACGACGGTTTCAATGGGACCGGTCGCGGTCGCCGAGCCGCCTGGCGCGGACCCGCTGTTGACCAGGATATGCAGGCCGCCCAGTTGCTGTGCCGCCTCGGCGACCATACGGTCGACCTGCTCCTTGCTGGTGACGTCGGCCACGAGCGGAACGATGCGCCGGTTGGTCTCGGCAGCCAATTCGCGCGCCGTCGCCTCCAGATCCGCCTGGTTGCGCGCCACGATCGCCACATCGGCCCCTTCACGAGCCAATTCGCGCGCGATGGCTTTGCCGATGCCCCGACTGCCGCCGGTCACGATCGCATGCTTGCCCTGTAATCCGAGCTCCATGGCATACTCTCCCTTGTTGGCGTGAGCGCGATTTTGTTGTTCCGCTGCTCATTGTTCTCTCTGAGAGAACCTGACGCAAGGCGCGCCGGACGCCTGGCAATCCAGGACGTTCGCGCGATCCTAATGAAACGGTGAGAAGCGCCGCGATCTGGCTTTGCGCGGGTCGTCTCGCACCGGGGGCGCTTTGGCGTTGTCCGGGCGGCTCAAACGAGCGTAAAAATCAGCTCGGCACCCAGGCGGCGGCCCGGATCTCGCCGAAATCGCGGGCGAGCTTGCGCCAGGAAGCGCCGGCGTTTTCGGTGACGTAGACCTCGCCGAACAGGCTGAACGCGATGATGCGGTCGGGGGCGGCGGGATGCGTTGCGAGGCCCCACATTGTGGCGTTGGGCCGGGTCGGGAGCGGCAGGATTTCCCAGGTCTCGCCGAAGTTTGTGGTGCGGAGCACGTGACCCGTTTCGCCCGTCGTGGTCTCACCGCAGCCGGCGAACAATACGCCGGGATCGTCGGCCTTGACGGCCAGGCCGCGGGCGTAGGGCAGGGGCCATTTCTCCCGGATATCCAAGGGCTGCCAAGTGTCGCCCAGATCGTTGCTGGCGAAGACCTCGCGCGCCGTGCTGGCATAGAGGCGCTTGGGGCTGGTCGCCGCGAGCGTCACCGCGTGAATGTCCGGGTCGTACAAACCGCCATCGAGGTGCGTCCAGGTGTCGCCGCCGTCGCGGCTGCGGAAGACGCCGTCGATTTCCACCCCGGCCCACACCATCCGATGATCGTCGGGGTCGACAACGAGGCTGGTGACGAAGGCTTCGCCGATCGAGCACTCCCGCGCGGCGCCGATTGCCAGTTTCTCCCACTGCCGGCCGCCGTCCCGCGAGCGCCAGACCGCCGAGGGGCGCGTGCCGGCGAAGAGAATATCGGGGTCAACCGGGTCGATCGTCAGCGACCAGATCGTCGGCAGGGCACCCTCGGCGCCGATCCGCTCCCACTGCGCCCCGCCATCGCGGCTCACGAACAGGCCGGTATCGCCACCGGCGAAGATGGTCTGCGCCTCAGTGGGATGGGCGGCCAACGCCTGGATACGGCTGTTGAGCGGAAACGGAGCGCGATGCCGCGTCCACGAATTGCCGGCATCCGGACTGTGCCACACGCCCCAGCCGGCCGTTCCCAGACATAGGCTATAATTCGCCATACCCTGCCTCCCTCACCTCGATAGCCCCATCCAAAGCAGCACTAAGCTCTCGCCGGCGACCAGCCGTATGCCTTGGCGGTGGCACCGCCCATCAGCATCGCCCGCTCGGTGTTACTCAGGCGGTCGGTCTTCACAAAGGGCTCGACAGCCTGTTCGTAGTTGACGACGGCGAACGCGCGCGTCCAGTCGGTGCCCCACAGGCAGCGCTCGAACCCCCAGGCGTCGAACACGCGCGCCAGCGGATCCCAGATGTCCGGAAATGGATATGGCTTCCGCGACAGCGTGCAGGCGCCGCTGATCTTCATCACCGCGTTCGGGCGGCGGGCGAGCTCCAGCACCTTCGGAAGATCGGCCCAGGGCTGTGGCGGGGCTGGCGGCACGCGCGGCTGCAGGATGGCGAGATGGTCGATGATGAAGCGCGTGTCGGGGTGGCGATCGATCAGCGCCGTGCCCGCGTCCAAATTGCCCCAGAACAGGACGTTGACCGGAAAATCGTGGCGGGCGGCGGCTCGCGCGATCTGGTCGAGGCCCGGGTCGTCGGGCGCGCGGTTCGCCTCCTGCGTCAGCATGATGCGGATGCCGACCGCGCCCGGGATCTTCTTCCACTCGGCGATTATTTCGGCCACTGCCGGATCGTCGGGATTGACCGGCTTGACGATGGCGAACCGGCCGGGATGGGCCCGTTGGACCTCGATCGCATAGCTCGCGTCGTACTGGTACATCGAAAAGGCCGAGATGAAAATCGCGCCGTCGACGCCAACCGTGTCCATCGCTGCCACCATCTCGTCGCCGGTGACGTGAGGGGGCCAGTTCGGCACACTGTGCCAGGGCCGCTTCGGGGTGTTCGCCTCATAAACATGCACCTGGGAATCGATGATCGTCATCGCGGACGCTCCTCTCTGCCTGCGCGAGTTTGGCCATTCCGGCGGGTTCGTGTCCAGAGGGCCCGGCTGCGGCCGCTGGCGATGCAATCTTCACGGAAGGCGTGGCGTCCCCGGCAGGACTCGAACCTGCGACCCCCGGTTTAGGAAACCGATGCTCTATCCGGCTGAGCTACGGGGACGTCTTGTCGGCGATCGACAGCCTGTGGGTTATAGCAGAGCGGCAAGCGCTGTCGAGCCTTGCCGCGGCATTCTGGCGCGCTGCGCACCACCCGGATAGCGGCTGCGCGGGGTGCGTGAGCGCTGGCGCCATCTGGCGATCGACCCGCAAGCAAGAGCAGGTTTGCGCCCGATTTCTTTATGGCAGCTTTACGGCCCGGCGGTCAGACACGTCTCGAAGCTTTATGCGGCCGCCGCCTACTTTTGCCCGGGCATGCGATCTACCCGGAGTTCGACAGTGTATGACGCGCTCTTTCTCGCCGTCGGCTTGGCGTTCTTCGCGGCCGCCTGCCTCTATCTCTTTGCCTGCGATCGGCTGTGAGGACGCGATGTCGTTCGAGTTGGCTCTCGGTGGGGTGATCGCGGTCGTCATGCTCGTCTATCTGATCGCGGCGCTGCTGCGGCCCGAGAAATTCTGAGGCGTCAATGTCCGCAAACGGCTGGGTCCAGATCGCGGTCTTTGTGGCGATCCTGATTGCTCTGGTTCGCCCATTGGGCGGCTATATGACCGCTGTTTTCGAGGGCCGCATCGCCTTCCTGCGACCGGTCGAGCGGGTGTTTTACCGGCTTTGCGGCGTCGATCCGGGGGAGGAACAGCACTGGCTGACCTACGGGTTCGGCATGCTGCTGTTCCACGCCGCCGGCTTCGTGCTGCTCTACGCGCTGATGCGGCTGCAATACTGCCTGCCGTTCAATCCGCAGGGGCAAACTGCGGTGACCCCCGACCTCGGGTTCAACACCGCGGTCAGCTTTGACACCAACACCAACTGGCAGTCCTACGTGCCCGAGACGACGATGAGCTATCTCGTCCAGATGGCCGGGCTGACGGTGCATAATTTTGCGTCGGCGGCGGCCGGCATCGTCTTGTCGGTCGCATTGATCCGCGGCTTTGCCCGGCGCTCGGCGCAGACGATCGGCAATTTCTGGGTCGATATGACCCGCTGCGTTCTCTACATCCTGCTGCCGATCTCGATCGTCGGCGCCGTGGTGCTGGTCTGGCAGGGCGTGCCGCAAAACCTCGGCGCCTATACGCATGCGGCGACCCTCGAAGGCGCCCAACAGGTCATCGCCCAGGGGCCGGTCGCCTCGCAGGAGATCATCAAGGAACTCGGCACCAACGGCGGCGGCTTCTTCAACGCCAATTCGGCGCATCCGTTCGAGAACCCGAACCCGTTTACCAATCTCATCGAGCTCGTCGCGATCTTCGCGATCGGCGTCGGGCTGACCAACGTCTTCGGCCGCATGGTAGGCAACGAGCGCCAAGGCTGGGCCTTGCTGGCGGCGATGGGCATCCTTTTTGTCGCTGGCGTGGCGGTCTGCTACGCGGCCGAGGCGCGCGGCAATCCGCAAATCGCCGCGCTCGGGGTCGATACCGCGCCGTCTGCGTTGCAGGCCGGCGGCAACATGGAGGGCAAGGAGGTCCGCTTCGGCATCGCTGACTCGGCGTTGTGGGCGACGGTCACCACCGATACCTCGTGCGGCGCTGTCAACTCGATGCACGATAGCTACCTGCCGTTGGGCGGCATGGTGCCGCTCGTCAACATGCTGCTGGCGGAGGTCATCGTCGGCGGCGTCGGCTCGGGCCTTTATGGCCTCCTGCTGTTCGCGGTCATCGCGCTCTTCGTCGCCGGGCTGATGGTCGGGCGAACGCCCGAATATCTCGGCAAGAAGCTCGAGGCGAAGGAAGTCAAGATGACGATGCTGGCGATTCTGTGCCTGCCGCTGGCGATCCTCGTCTTCACCGCGCTCGCCGTCGTCGTCGCGCCGGGGCTGGCCGGCATGTCCAACGCCGGACCGCACGGCTTCACCGAGGTGCTCTACGCCTACACCGAGGGCGCCAACAACAACGGCAGCGCCTTCGCCGGCCTGTCGGCCAACACGCCCTTCTACAACACGACGATCGGCCTGGCGATGCTGGTCGGCCGCTTCTTCGTGATCATCCCGATGCTGGCGATCGCCGGCTCGCTGGCGGCAAAGAAGATCGTGCCGCCCTCGGCCGGCACCTTCCCGACCGATGGCGGGCTGTTCGTCGGCCTCCTGGTCGGCGTAATCGTCATCGTCGGCGGCCTGACATACTTCCCGGCCGTCGCGCTCGGCCCGCTCGTCGAAGAGTTCGCGATGCAGGCTGGCACTCTGTACTGAGCGGAACCTAAAAATGCCGCAAGCCAAATCCCTGTCGCTATTCGACCCGACGATCCTCGGGCCGGCGATCGGCGGCGCGCTGCGCAAGCTCGATCCGCGCACCCTGTGGCGCAACCCGGTGATGTTCGCGGTCGCGGTCGTCTCGGCAACGACGACGATCCTCTTCGTGCGCGACCTGTTCGCCGGCTCCGGCGCCGGCTTCTCGGGCCAGATCAGCCTGTGGCTGTGGTTCACCGTGCTGTTCGCCAATTTCGCCGAGGCGGTCGCCGAGGGGCGCGGCAAGGCGCAAGCCGCCAGCCTGCGCCGCACCCAGTCGCAGGCCGTCGCCAAGCGCCTCGCCACCGCCGGCGGTACACAAACGGAGGAGGTGCCGGCCGCGCAACTCAACGTCGGCGACATCGTGCTTGTCGAAGCCGGCGACCTGATTCCGAGCGACGGCGATGTCATCGAAGGCATCGCCTCGGTCGACGAGTCGGCGATCACCGGCGAGTCGGCGCCGGTCATTCGCGAGAGCGGCGGCGACCGCTCGGCGGTAACCGGCGGCACGCGGGTCCTCTCCGATCGGATCAAGGTGCGGATCACCGCCAGCCAGGGGTCGACCTTTCTCGACCGCATGATCCGGCTGGTCGAGGGCGCCGAACGGCAGAAGACGCCGAACGAGATCGCCCTCAACATCCTGTTGGCCGGCATGACGATCATCTTCCTGCTGGCGACCGTGACAATCCCGAGCTTCGCCAATTATGCCGGCGGCCGGGTCGGGGTCGTCGTACTGATCGCGCTGTTTGTTTGCCTGATCCCGACGACGATCGGCGCCCTGCTGTCGGCGATCGGCATCGCCGGCATGGACCGGCTGGTGAAGTTCAACGTGCTGGCGATGTCGGGCCGCGCCGTCGAGGCGGCGGGCGATGTCGACACGCTGCTGCTCGACAAGACCGGCACGATCACGCTGGGCAACCGGCAGGCGACCGAGTTTCTGCCATTGCCCGGCGTCGAGGAGCGCGAACTCGCCGACAACGCGCAGCTTGCTTCGCTCTCGGACGAGACGCCGGAAGGCCGCTCGATCGTCGTGCTGGCGAAGGAACGATACGGCATCCGCGACCGCGACATGGCGCCGCTCAACGCCAAGTTCATCCCGTTCTCGGCGCAAACGCGCATCAGCGGCATCGATGTCGAGGGCGTCGCGATCCGCAAGGGCGCGGTCGACGCGGTGCTCTCCCATGTTGGCGGTGGCGCCACCGGTCCCGTTCGCCTGAGCGCCGCGGCGGTCGGGGCCGCGCCGCCGGCGGCAGGTGTCTCGCGCGCCGCCCGCGAGCTGACGCAAATAGCCGACATCATCGCCCGGCAGGGCGGCACCCCGCTGGCTGTCGCCAGGAACGACCGGCTGCTCGGCGTCATTCATCTGAAAGACATCGTCAAGGGAGGCATCCGCGAGCGCTTTGCCGAACTGCGCCGCGCCGGCATCCGCACCGTCATGATCACCGGCGACAACCCGCTAACCGCGGCGGCGATCGCCGCCGAGGCCGGGGTCGACGATTTCCTCGCGCAGGCGACCCCCGAGGACAAGCTTAAGCTGATCCGCAGCGAGCAGGCCGGCGGCAAGCTCGTCGCGATGTGCGGGGACGGCACGAACGACGCGCCAGCCCTGGCGCAAGCCGATGTCGGCGTCGCGATGCAAACGGGGACGATGGCGGCGCGCGAGGCCGGCAACATGGTCGACCTCGACAGCGATCCCACCAAGCTCTTGGAGATCGTCGCGATCGGCAAGCAGTTGCTGATTACTCGCGGCGCGCTGACCACCTTCTCGATCGCCAACGACGTCGCCAAGTATTTTGCGATCATCCCGGCCCTGTTTCTCGCGTTCTATCCGCAATTGGCGGCGCTCAACATCATGCGGCTCGGGACGCCGCAGAGCGCGATCCTTTCAGCGATCATCTTCAACGCGCTGATCATCATCGTGCTGATCCCGCTGTCGCTGACGGGGGTGCGCTACCGGCCGATGAGCGCCGCCAGCATGCTGCGCCGCAACCTGATGATCTACGGCGTCGGCGGCCTCATCGTGCCGTTCCCTGGCATCAAGCTGATCGACCTGGTCGTCAACGCGATCGGTCTTGCCTGAAGAGGCTATCCATGGTTCGCCAAATCCGCCCGGCAATAGTGCTGCTGCTTTTGATGACGGTGCTGACCGGTCTCGCCTATCCGCTGTTCATCACCGGGGTGGCGCAAGTGCTGTTCCCGCGCCAGGCCGCCGGCAGCCTTGTCGAGCGCGGCGGCAAGATCATCGGCTCGGAGTTGATCGGGCAGAATTTCACGGCGCCAAAGTATTTCCACGGGCGGCCGTCGGCGACGAGCGAGCCCGACCCGAAAGACCCGTCAAAGACCATCGCGGTACCCTATGCGGCCGATAATTCGGCCGGCTCCAATCTCGGGCCGACCTCGAAGGCATTGATCGAGCGCGTCAAGGGCGACGCCGCAACGCTGAAACAGGAAAACAAGGCGCCGGTGCCGGTGGACCTGGTGACGACTTCGGCGAGCGGCCTCGACCCTGACATCACGCCGGCCGCCGCGCTGTTCCAGGTGCCGCGTGTAGCGCAAGCCCGTGGGCTGCCGATCGTGCAGGTGCGCGCGCTAGTCGAGGCCCAGGCCGAAGACCGCTTTCTCGGCATCTTCGGCGAGAAGCGCGTAAACGTGCTAAAACTCAACCTCGCGCTGGATGCGTTGAAATGAGCTAGTCAGGTATGGCCGATCGGGAAGCGAGACCCTCCCCCGACGCGCTGCTCGATGCGGCCAGGCAAGAAAGCCGCGGCCGGCTGAAGATTTTCCTCGGCGCCGCGCCCGGCGTCGGCAAGACCTATGAGATGCTGCTGTCGGCGCAGGCCAAGCGGCGCGAGGGGGTCGATCTAGTCGTCGGGATCGTCGAGACCCATGGGCGCCGCGAGACCGAGGCCCTGCTCGACGGCATCGAGAGCGTGCCGCGGCGCCAGGTCGAATACAAAGGCCATAACCTGAGCGAGATGGATCTCGACGGCATCCTCGCGCGCCGGCCGCAGCTCGTATTGGTCGACGAACTGGCGCACTCCAACGCGCCGGGTAGCCGTCATCCCAAGCGCTATCTCGATGTCGAGGAGCTGATCGCCGCCGGCATCGACGTCTTCACCACCCTAAACATCCAGCATGTCGAGAGCCTCAACGACGTCGTGGCCCGCATCACCCGCATCCGGGTGCGTGAGACCGTGCCCGACAGCATTCTCGACCAGGCCGACGAGATCGAAGTCGTCGACCTGACGCCCGACGATCTGATCCAGCGCTTGCGCGAGGGCAAGGTCTACGTGCCGCAGCAGGCCGAGCGCGCCGTCCGGCATTATTTCCAGCCGGGCAACCTGACGGCGCTGCGCGAGCTGGCGTTGCGGCGCACCGCGCAGCGGGTGGACGATCAGCTGCTTTCGCATATGCGCGCGCATGCGATTCCCGGACCTTGGCCGGCCGGGGATCGCCTGCTGGTCTGCGTCAGCGAGGCGGCCGCGACGCCGGGGCTGATCCGCTACGCCCGCCGCGTCGCCGACCGCCTGCACGCACCGTGGACCGCGATTTATGTGGAGACGCCGCGCACTACCCGTCTCAGTGACGCCGAACGAGACCGCATCGCAGACTACTTGCGGCTCGCCGAACGGCTCGGGGCATCGACGATTACGATCCCCGGCCGCAAGGTCGCCGACGAGGTGATTGCCTATGCCGAGGCAAACAACATCACCCAAATCGTCATCGGGAAATCCGACCGGCCGCGGTGGTTTGAGATGCTGCACGGCTCGGTGGTGCACGATTTGGTGCGCGAGACCGGCTCGATCAGCGTCCACGTTATTTCGGCGGAAGCGGGCGACGCGCCACCGCCGCAGTCGTCGGCGCCCCGCGCGCGGCCTGAGCCGCTTGGCCCGCTGGCCTATGCCGGCAGCGCCGGCGCCACGCTTGCGGCGCTTGGCATCGGTGAACTGATCTCGCGCTTTATCGGCTTTCAGAGCGTTTCGCTGGTCTTCCTCATGGCGGTCCTTGCCTGCGCCATCGCCTGGGGCTTATGGCCGTCGCTGTTTGCCTGCCTGTTGAGCGTCTTGGCGTTCAACTTCTTTTTCATCCCGCCGCTCTACACCTTCACGATCGCCGATCCCGAGAACGCCGTTGCGCTGTTCTTCTTTGCGCTGGTGGCGGTCATCGCCAGCAAGTTGACCGCGGCGACCCGCGATCAGGTGATCGCCGCCCGCGCCCGCGCCAGGACCACCGCCGAACTTTATGCGTTCAGCCGCAAGCTGGCCGCGATCGGCACGCTCGACGATTTGTTGTGGGCGACCGCCTACCAGGTGTCGTCGATGCTGAAGGTCAGCACTGTTTTGCTTTTGCCCGACCAAGAAGACGGTGCGCTTACCCTCGCTTCGGGTTATCCGCCGGAGGACACGCTTGACGAGGCCGACATGGCGGCCGCGCGTTGGAGTTGGGATCACAACAGCCCCACCGGCCGCGGCTCGGACACGTTACCCGGCGGCAAATGGCTGTTTCTGCCGCTGCGCACCGGCACCGGCCCGATCGGGGTCATTGGCATCGATCGCGAGGCGCCCGGCCTTCTGCTGGTCCCGGACGAGCGCCGCCTGCTCGATGCCCTTGCCGACCAGGTCGCCGTCGCGATCGAGCGCGTCTCACTGGCGCGCGGCTTGGCCGAGGCTCGCGTTCTCGCCGAGACGGAGCGGCTGCGCGCCGCCCTGTTGACGTCGATCTCACACGATCTGCGCACGCCGCTCGCCTCGATCATCGGCACCGTGTCGAGCCTTCGCACCTACGGCGAGAAATATAATTCGAGCGAGCGGGACGAATTGCTCGCCACTCTGCAGGACGAGGCCGAACGTCTCAATCGCTTCGTCGGCAACCTCTTGGACATGACCCGTCTCGAAGCCGGCGCGCTGGAACTGAAACTCGATCTTGTCGACATCGCCGAGATCGTCGGCGCGGCATTGGAACGCGCCGGCAAGGTTTTGGCGCGCCATCGGATCGAGGTTGCGATCGCTCCCGATCTGCCGATGCTGCAGCTTGACGCGATCCTCTTCGAGCAGGTCTTGTTCAATCTGCTCGACAACGCCGCCAAATATTCGCCGGCCGAGAGCCGCATCGACTTGCGCGCGCGCCGCGACGCCGACGCCGTCGCGATCGAAATCCTCGATGAAGGACCCGGGATACCGGCGGGCGATCTGGAACGCGTCTTCGACAAGTTCTATCGCGTCCAGGCGCAGGACCGCCGGCGCGCCGGCACCGGGCTCGGGCTGGCGATCTGCCGCGGCTTTATCGAAGCCCAAGGCGGCCGGATCGAAGCCGCCAACCGGCGCGACCGCTCCGGCGCGCTATTCACAATCCGCGTGCCGGCTGCGGCCGCATCGGCCGTGACCGGCGAACTCATCGCTCAAATCTGATGCCGGTCACAATTCTCGTCGTTGACGACGAGCCGCCGATCCGCCGCTTCCTGCGCACCAGCCTTGCTGCCATCGGCCATCGCGTTGTCCTCGCCGAGGACGGCGCAGGGGCGCTCGCCGCGCTCGCCAGCGACAAGCCTGACCTCGTGATCCTCGATCTCGGCCTGCCGGACCGCAGCGGGCTCGATGTCATTGCAGACATCCGTAAGCGCTCGCCGGTGCCAATCATCGTGCTGTCCGCTCGCGACGACGAGCGCTCAAAGGTCGCCGCGCTCGATCTCGGCGCCGACGATTATATCAGCAAGCCTTTCGGGATGGCGGAATTGGTGGCTCGGCTGCGCGCCGCGCTGCGCCACGCCTTCCAGGCCAAGGGCGAAACCCCGGTCTTCGTCTCGGGCGACCTCGCGGTCGACCTGGTACGCCGGCAGGTGACCCGCGCCGGCCAGGAGGTCAGGCTGTCGCCGAAAGAATTCGAGTTGCTGCGCCACTTGGTGATCCATGCCGGCAAGGTGCTGACCCACCGCCATCTGCTGCGCGAGGTTTGGGGACCGGCGCAAGCCGACGAGGTGCAATATTTGCGGGTGTTTATCCGCGGACTGCGGCAAAAGCTCGAGCCTGACCCGACGCGACCGACGCACGTCCTCACCGAACTCGGTGTCGGCTATCGCCTGCGACTGTCGCCAGAGCAGCAAGGATAGTTTCCTAAATCGGCCCGATGACGCTATGGCGAACGGATGATATAGTATAACATCTTGATCGCTCGATGCTGGCTGGCGCGCGATCCCAGGCGGAGGACCGAATGCGACTGTTTTCGCTGCTGGCCGCGGCCCTCCTGCTGCTGGCGCCGGTAACGGCGTCCTTGGCGAGCCCGATCCTCATCGTCGCGGCCGAGAATTTCTACGGCGATATCGCGCAGCAGATCGGCGGGCCGCAGGTCGCGGTGACGAGCATCCTCAGCAATCCCGATCAGGACCCGCATCTGTTCGAGGCCAGCCCCTCGGTTGCCCGCGCGCTGTCGGCCGCGCGCATCGTCATCTACAATGGCATCGACTACGACCCGTGGATCGTCAAGCTGCTTGGCGCCGCGGCCGGGCGCAACCGCACAGCGATCGTCGTCGCCCAGTTGATTGGCAGGAAGCCGGGCGACAATCCGCACATCTGGTATGATCCACAAACGATGCCGGCGCTCGCCGGCGCGCTGGCCGACGAGCTGGGCCGCGCCGATCCTGTCCATGCCGCCGATTATCGCGAGCGACTGGTGCGGTTTCGCAGCTCGCTCGCGCCGATCGAGGCCAAGATCGCCGTGCTTCGCGCGCGCCTCGCGGGCACGCTGGTTACCGCGACCGAGCCGGTGTGCGGAGATTTATTCGCGGCCTTGGCAATGCAGGTCAGGAATGGGCGCTTCCAGCTCGCGGTGATGAACAACACCGAGCCGAGCGCTTCCGATGTCGCGGCTTTCGAGGACGATCTCAGAAACCGCAAGGTGCGGCTGCTGGTGTACAATAGCCAGGCCTCCGACCCGGTGGCGGTGCGCCTTGTCAACCTCGCGAAAGCCTCGCGCATCCCGGTCGTCGGGGCGAGCGAAACCGAGCCGCCGGGCAAGAGGTACCAGGAGTGGATGCTGAGCGAATTGTCGGCGCTCGAGCGGGCGCTATCCGAGTAGCAGCCCGAGTAGGAATTGATGAACCCGATTGAATTCCAAGACGTCTCGCTGACGCTTGGTGCGCGCATCGTTCTCGCCGGCGTCAGCGTCAAAATTGCGGCAGGCGAGTTTGTCGCCGTGCTCGGCCCGAACGGGGCGGGGAAGACGACGCTGATGCGCGCGGTCCTCGGGCTGGTGCCGCCGGCCCACGGCACCATCCGGGTCCTTGGAGAGAGTGCGACGCGCGGCAATCCGGCAATCGGATACCTGCCGCAAACCCATGGGGCGGCGGCCGGGATCGGGCTCAGCGGCTGGGATTTCGTCGCCAGCGGGGTCAACGGCCATCGTCTCGGCCTGCCGATCGCCGGCAAGCGCGGGCGCCACGAGATTGCTCGCGCCCTCGATCTCGTTGGGGCGGGCGCACTGGCGCGCCGCCCGCTTGGCGAACTCTCGGGCGGCGAGCGTCAGCGGCTGCTCCTGGCGCAGGCGCTGATCGGGCGGCCGCAGCTCCTGTTGCTCGACGAGCCGCTGATCAGCCTCGATCCACACCACGAGCGGGAGGTCGTCGAGCTGGTCAGCCGGCTGCGGGTCGAGCTCGGCATCGCGGTGCTGTTCAGCGCGCACGAGCTGAACCCGCTACTGGGCGCGATCGACCGCGTGCTCTATCTGGGTGGCGGACGCGCCGCGCTCGGGACGGTCGCCGAAATCATCACCGGTCCGGTCCTCTCGCGGCTCTATGGCTCGGAAATCGAGGTGGTGCGTGTTCATGGGCGCATCTTCGTGATGTCCGGCGGCCACGCGGTAGAGCGCGACGCCCATCGCCACGAGCCGCACGCGGCGCACGGGCGCGCCCACCAGCGGATGCCCCAGCGGACGAATTGAGGGGGCGATGCTCGAATACGACTTCATGCGCAACGCCTTCGCCGCGGCGGCGGCGGTTGCGATCGTCGCCGGCACGGTCGGGTATTTCCTGGTGCTGCGCGGCCAGACCTTCGCCGGTCATGCGCTGGCGCATGTCGGCTTCACCGGGGCCACCGGCGCGGCGCTGATCGGGCTCGCGCCGCTATGGGGGCTCGTGTTGATGACCGTTGCCGCCGGGATCGGCATGGGGGCGATCGGCGAGCGGCTGGCGCAGCGCGACGTGGCGATCGGTCTCGTCCTGGCGCTGTCGCTCGGGTTTGGCCTCCTTTTTCTGCATTTCTACACGGCCTATGCGTCGCAGGCGACGGCGCTGCTGTTCGGCAACGTGCTCGCGGTCGAGCGCGGCACCGTGTGGACCTTGCTGGCGCTCGGCGCGGTCGGTCTCGGCGCGCTCGCGGTGATCTCGCGGCCGCTATTGTTCGCCAGCCTGCAGCCTGAACTCGCCGAGGCGAAGGGGGTGTCGCTGCGCCGCTACTCGATGCTGTTTCTCGCGATCGTCGCGTTGACCACCGCCGAGTGCGCCCAGATCGTTGGTGTGCTCCTGGTTTTCGCGCTGATGGTCGGGCCCGCCGCGGCGGCGCAGCGGCTGACCGGCAGGGTCGCGACGGGCGTTCTCTTGTCAGCGCTGCTGGCGCTGGCCGAGGCATGGCTCGGCATCGCGCTCGCCTATGAGACCGACTGGCCGAGCAGCTTCTGGATCACCGCGCTGAGCGCGGCGGTCTATCTCTTCGCCGGCCTGCCGCGCCTGATCGGGCAGCGCATCGCGGCCGCTCAGGCCGGCTGATAGCACTGCGCGCAGGTGCCCTCGATCTCGACGACGGTGTTGCGCGGGTGAAACCCCTGGCGCTCGGCGGCGTGCTCCAGCGCCTCGGAGGCCGCGTGATCCTCGATCTCGGCGACCGTGCCGCATTGCCGGCAGATCAGGAACTGCACCGGATGCGGGTGGCCGCTCTCGGCGCACGGGATGAACGCGTTGAGGCGCTCGAGCTTGTGGATCAGCTGCTGCGCCATCAGAAAATCGAGGGCGCGATAGACCGTCGGCGGCACCGCGCCCTTGCGGCTATGGCGCAGCCGGTCGAGCAGCTGGTAGGCGGTCAGCGGACCCTCGGCCTCCAGGATAAGGCGCAAGACCTGGCGTCGCAGCTCGGTGAGCTGGGCGCCGCGCGCCGCGCACGTTTCCGCCGCGCTGTCGAGCTGCACCCGGACGGCGTGCCGCCGCTTGGCGTTCATCGTGACCTCGGCGTGGCGATGACGTGTTACAGCATAGCACAGGCCGCCAAATCCCCACGACCCATCGAGTGAAGCGCCCATAGCGCAGGGTTATGGGCTCTTTTAGCGGATCCAGCGGCGATGCAGCGCGGCAAGGTGCACCCGAGCGCTGCGCGATGCGACGGCGGAGATGATGTGCGGCCGCACCAGGAGGCGCAGGCGCGGCGCCCGCCAGTGACTGCCGATCGCGACCCTGACGGCGGATCGCGCTGGCGCGACGTGCGCCAGGACAAGGGCGCGCCTGGCCCGCGCTGGCTCGCGGCGCGCGAGAATGCGGGCGAGGGCGTGCATCGCGCGCGCCAGTCTCGGTGTGGTTGCCCGGGCAACCCGCTTGGCGTTGCCCGCGACCGACGCGACCGCGGCGACGTGCGGCGCTGGCGGCGCCAGCTGCGGCGACCCGGCCAGTAGCGGCGCGTTGTCGAGACGGCGGCTGGGCAGTTGCACCAGGGCTGATGCGACCGGTAGCCCGGCGAGGAAAACCGCACGGGGCACGACGCTGGCAAAGCGCCGGTTCTGGTATTTGCCGTTGACGATTGCGGCCGGCGGGCCGCGGAATTCCGCCGGTCCGATCAGGTCAAGATCGGCCACGGACCCGTCGTTGATGCGCCGGATAATTGCGGGATCGCTGGTGTAGCTTGGCCAATAAACTTCGCCCGGCGCGAGCGGAAACCACGCCGCTGCCGGACCGCTGGCGTCGGGGTAGCTGAGGCCGACCCCGGCGGTTCCGAGAAAAGCGACGAGCGCTGGGGCGTATTTTGGCTGAGCGACCCGATCGCCCGGCACCCAGCCCCAACGCTCGGTTCCCGGGTCGGCGCCGGGGATCGAGGCCCAGCGGCCATAATGCGAGGTGACGAACCCCCAACTCATATCGTCGATCCAGCTCCACCCCCAGGGCGCGATCCAGCGCCAATGGCCGTCGCGGTAGGGCGCCCAGCCGGCGGGAGCGGTCGTCGGAAACCACACGGCGCCGTAGCCGTCGACCATCTCCCACGTGCCGTCGCTATCGAGCGCTTCGTAGCCGGTCAGGTCCGGCGACAGGAAATGCGCCGCCGGCCCCGCCGCGTCGTCGCCGGCCGCTCGCCGCCACCATTCGACAAAATCGTCGGCCGCCGCCTTCTCGGCGTTGGCGGTCGCAGGGCCGCCGCCCAGCGCGGCGGCCGAGCCGGCATCGACGAAGGTATCGAACCCTTTGCCGACAAGCCGGGCGCGGCCGTCGAAGACGGCAACGCGGGCGGGCGTGTGCTCGTCTCCCGCAGTTATGTCGTAATCGCCGGGCGCCGAGAGCCATACCCCGCCACCCGGCAGGTCGATCTCGACATTGCGCGACGGATCCATTGGCGACAGGCGGATCCCGATGCGGCCGCTGTGCAGCACGATGTCGCTGCCGCGCGCATCGAAGGCCGCGACATCGAGAGTGCCGGCGGCTGCCAGCGCCACGGTATCAGCGCCGATGCGCAGGATCGCCCGGCCCGACGCGCCGGTCCGCATCTGCACGCCCGAGAAGACCGGGTCGTTGACCTCCCCGCCGGTCCATTCGCCGCCGGGTAAATGCGCCGCGACATCGCCGTCAACGACCGCCAGCCGCCCCACCCGCGCCGGCTCAGAATCTGCGGCCAAAGCCGACGGCACGCCGAGAAACCCGAGCAGCACCAGACAGGAGAAGAGGATTTGTCGGGCGATCATTGAATAACAATAGCACCTGACGGCAGTCGTGCCAGCCTCTCTCTTGGTAGAGGCAAATTGCCACAGCGTAATAGTACGAGCTCGCGCGTTGCGCGATCGCGGCTCGATCAATGATCGTTGGGGCCACGCGTAGCGTTGAAGAGTGCCTCATCGCCGAGCTCTTCGCGATGCCGGGCCTCAAGTTCCCGATAGTAGCGGCGCAGCGCGTACGCTTCGCTGAGATAGCCGAGCACGCGGCGATCCTCCGGGTTGTCGACAACGGCAAGGATTTCGGCAGCAGAGGCGATGAACAGGTCGAGCGTGTCCCGTACCGGCTGGGCCGGCGTCAGGAAATGTTCGGCGCCGCGCGCGATGTCGCCTGTTGTCAGCCGGCCGCCGCTCTCGAGGAGTTCGGCGCCGTGCGCTTCGACGAGGTCGATACTGCCTCCATAGCCGCCCTTTTCGTTGACGACGAAGACGCGCCGGCTCTCGCCGATTGGAAATTGCCGGCACAGCTCAGTCAGCGGCAGCCCGGGCGGCACGACCGCGAAATCCTGCCGCATCAGCTTTGCCACCTGCAGTTCCTGCAGCCAACCGATGTCATGTGGGCTGTGCAGCGCGACGCCGCGCAAATGAAAGCGCCACGTTGCAAACGAATAGCCGAACCAGTGGCGGACCACGAGCGCGGAGATGACGACCGCCACCGTCACCCCCATCGTCGCCGAGAAGTCGGACGATGATTCGAGCACCAGGAAAATCATCGTCATCGGCGCGCCAACCACCCCGGCGGCGACCGCGCCCATGCCGGCGAGAACAAAGATCGCCTCGTCGGACGGCGCCCAAGGCAACAAGCGATGCACAATCAGCGAGGAGGCGGCCCCGAACAGGGCGCCGAGATACAGGGCGGAACTGAACATGCCGCCGCGGAAGCCGCTGCCGATCGACACTGCCGAACCGATCGCCTTGGCGAGGATCAGCCCGATCAGCACCCACAGTTCGAAGCCGGTCGAGCCGGTGGCGATCATGTGCACGATGCCGCCGTGGCCGCTGCCGAGTATCTGCGGGAAGCCCAGGGCGCAGAGGCCGAGGACCAGGCCACCGACAGCCGGGCGCGACCAGATCGGCAGCGCCAGCCGGCGCGCCCCCTGCTCGACAAAGGTGACGCCGAGCATCGCAGCGATCGAGAGGCAGCCGGCGACGAGTCCGATCGCGGCGAGGATCAGGTAATGGCGCGCAATCAGGTCGACATGGGCGTAGACGATGAAGATCGGCTGCTCGCCGAACAACTCGCGAGTGACCAGCGTCGCCATCACCGCGGCGACCACGACCGGGACCAGCGTCGCCAACGTATAGCTGCCGATGATCAGCTCGAAGGCGTAGAACGCGCCGGCGAGCGGGGCGTTGAATGCGGCGGCGATCGCTGCCGCGGCACCGCAGCCGACGAAGTTCCGCAAATCGCCGCGACGCAGATGCAACAGCCGGCCAATGCGCGAGGCGGTGCCGGCACCGAGTTGCGTATAAGCCGCCTCAAGCCCGACCGAGGCGCCGACCCCAGCGGAAAGGATGGTCATTACGGTCAGCCGCACGCTGTCGGAGAGCGACATGCGGCCGCCGTGCAGCGCGTTGGCCTCGATCGCATCGACGATGTCGCGCGGCCGCCAGCGCCACAGCACATAGGCGACAAGGCCGTAGACAAGACCGCCGAGCGAGGGGACGAGCACGATCCGCCATGCCTCGATCGTCTCGACGCTGCTGATGTGCGTTTCGATTGGGACGCCGAACAGCAGGTGGTGGCATTCGGTAACCGCCTGGCGCGTGATCGCGACGCCGAGTGCGATGACGACGCCAATCGCGCCGGCAACGCAGGTCAGTCCAAATTCGCTGTTGCGGATGTTGTGGCGGGCGAAGAGGCGCAGCCGGGTGCGGACGTGCGGGTGCATACGGCGGCGCGGCAGGAGCTCCTTTTCTTGAATGGTGGTCAACGAGCCGCCCGAATCAAATAGACACCCGCCGCGGCGCTTGCGAACGCCGACGGGCACCCGCCAAAGATAGGCCGGAAAACTCGCCGCGCCATCAGGGAAATACAACCGGGCTGCTGTCCGCGCCGCAAATGTCGCAGTGCAGCGACGCAGGCCCGGCTAGCCGCGCAAGGTGCCGCCGGTCGCCTTCTCGACCTGCGCCACGAGGCGCTTCGCGAATCCCTCAATCTCGGCCTCGGTCAACGTCGCTTCCTGCGGCTGCAATACCACCGAGATGGCTAACGACTTCTTGCCGGCGGGCAGTCCCTCACCTTCGTAGGCGTCGAACAGGCGAATTTCGCCGACCAGTTTGCGGTCGACCGCGCGGGCGGCGCGCAGCAGCGTTTCGGCCGGCAGTTCGCGATCGACGACGAAGGCAAAATCGCGCTCGACCGGCTGGAACACCGAGAGCTTGAGCGGCGGCCGGGCGCGGCCGGCGCGCGGCCGCGGCACGGCATCGAGGAACACTTCGAACACAGCAACCGGGCTCGTCACGTCAAAGGCGTCGAGCACGTTCGGGTGCAATTCGCCGAAATGACCGAGTTCGGTCGGCCCGAGCCGCAGCCGGCCGGCGCGTCCCGGGTGGTACCAGGGTGGCGGATCGGCCACGGTCTGGATGCTGTCGACCGGCGCGCCGGCGGCCGCGAGCGCGGCAAGCGCATCCGCCTTCGCGTCGAACAAGTCGGCCTCCCGCGCCGGCGCGCGCCAGTGGCGTGGGCCGAGCCGGCCGGCGCGCAGGCCGGCGGCGACATTGCTCTGGCCGTCCGGCCGGTCGCTGCGATAAATCGGGCCGACCTCGAACAACCCGAAATCGGGAAACCCGCGGTCGGCGTTGTGCGCGGCAGCGGCAAGGAGGCCGGGTATCACGCTCGGCCGCATCGCGTCGAGATCGGCGGCGATCGGGTTGACGAGGCGCAATTCCGGTTTGGCGCCGTCGAACAGCGCGGCCGCGCTCGACGCAATGAAGGAGAAGCTGACCGTTTCGACGAGGCCGCGTTCGGCCATGCTGCGGCGCACCAGTTCGAGGCGACGGCGGTGCGCGTCGATCGCGGGGCGCGAGATGACCGTGTCGCGCGGCAGCGGCTCGGGTGGGATGTGATCGTAGCCCTTGACCCGCAACACCTCCTCGACGAGGTCGGCCTCACCCTCGATGTCGCCGCGCCACGAGGGCGGCGCGACCGTCAGGGTGCCGTCGTGCTCGGAAGCGGCGACGACGGTGCAGCCGAGCGCCTCCAGGATCGCGCGACTTTCCGCCGGCGGCACGTGCAGCCCGCCAAGCCCGGACAATCGCTCCGGCCGCAGCGTGTACTGCCGCCGCCAACTCGGTTCCTTGCCCGCGGTGACAATGTCCGACGGTTCGCCGCCGCACAGCTCGAGAATGAGACGGGTGGCGATTTCAAGTCCCGGTGCGACAAAAGCCGGGTCGACGCCGCGCTCGAAGCGGTAGCGCGCATCGCTGGCGATTTCGAGCCGCCGGCCAGTCGCCGCGGTGCGGATCGGATCGAACAGCGCCGCCTCGACGAAGACTTCGGTGGTCGCCTCGGTGCAGCCGGTCGGCTCGCCGCCGATGACGCCGCCGAGGCTCTGGACGCCCGCGGCGTCAGCGATCGCGGTGATCTCGGAATCGAGCTCGTAGACCCGGCCGTTCAGCGCGGCGATGCTCTCACCGGCGCGGGCGAAGCGCACGACGAGGCCTCCCCGCAGCTTGCCGGCGTCGAACACGTGCAGCGGCCGGTTGAGGTCGAAGGTCAGGAAATTGGTGATGTCGACCAGCGCCGTGATCGGCCGCAGCCCGATCGCTTCCAGACGCTGGCGCAGCCAGCGCGGGCTCGGCCCGTTTTTCAGGCCGCGGATATGGCGGCCGAGAAACAGCGGGCAGGCGGTCTGATCGTCGATGCGAATTGCGATCGGCGAGCGGAAACTTCCCTCTACCGGCGTCACGTCGAGCGGCTTCAGCGGGCCGAGGCCGGCTGCCGCCAGATCCCGCGCGATGCCGCGCACCCCGAGACAATCGGCGCGGTTCGGCGTCACCTTGAGGTCGATGACCGGATCATCGAGACCCAAGAGCGCGGCATAGCGCGTGCCGACCGGCGCGTCCTCGGGCAGTTCGATGATGCCGGAATGATCCTCGCCGAGCGCTAACTCCGCTGCCGACATCAGCATGCCCTTCGAGGCGACGCCGCGGATCGTACTCTCGGCGAGCACCGTGCCGGTTTTCGGGATGCATACCCCGGCCGGGCCAAAGACGCCCTTCATGCCGGCCCGCGCGTTGGGCGCGCCGCAGACGACCTGGACCTCCGCCCCTGGCCCGTCTCCGGCATCGACGACGCATACCCGCAGGCGGTCGGCATTGGGGTGCGGCTCTGCGGAAACGACGCGGCCGACGACAAAGCCTTGGAGGCCGGCGGCGCGATCCTCAATGCCCTCGACATCGTGGCCCAGCATGACGAGGCGCTCGGCGATTTCCGCCGCAGGTGCCTCGGTGTCGAGGTGCGCCCTCAGCCAAGACAGCGTCGTCTTCACGTCAAGGCCCCGCGCACCGGCGAGGGGATGTCGAGCGGCAGAAAGCCGTAATGACGCAGCCAGCGCAGGTCGGAATCGTACATCGTGCGCAGGTCGGGGATGCCGTATTTCAGCATCGCCACCCGTTCGATCCCCATCCCGAAGGCGAACCCCTGATACTCGGCCGGGTCGATGCCGCAATTCTTCAAGACCTGCGGATGCACCATGCCGCTGCCGAGAATTTCGAGCCAGTCGCCGCCGGCGCCGATCTTCAATTCGCCGCCCGTCCGCGAGCAGCCGATATCGACTTCGGCCGACGGTTCGGTAAACGGGAAATAGCTCGGGCGAAACCGCACCGGCAGATCCTCGACGTCGAAGAAGGCGCGGCAGAACTCGATGAGGCAACCTTTCAGGTGCCCCATATGGGTGGTGCGGTCGATCACGAGGCCTTCGACCTGGTGGAACATCGGCGAGTGGGTCGCGTCATGGTCGCAGCGGAAGGTGCGCCCCGGCACGATGATACGCAGCGGCGGCGGTTGCGTCTGCATCGTGCGTATCTGTACGGGCGACGTATGGGTGCGCAGCACGAGGCGCGAGCCGTCCGGGCGCTGCGGTAGATAGAACGTGTCGTGCTCCTGTCGGGCGGGGTGCTCGGGTGGGATGTTGAGGGCGGTAAAATTGTGGAAATCGTCCTCGATGTGCGGTCCCTCGGCGACGCTGAACCCCATCTCGCCGAAGATCGCGACGATCTCGTCGATCGTCTGACTGATCGGATGGATGCGCCCGGCCTCGGCGCCGCCCGGCGGTCCCGGCAGCACCGGCAGGGTGACATCGGCGCGCTCGCTGGCGAGGCGGGTCGCGAGGGCGATCCGGCGCAGTTCGACGCCCCGCGTTTCTAACGCGGCGGCGCAGCTGTCCTTGATCTCGTTCAGCCGTGCGCCGATGCGGCGGCGCTCCGCTGGCTCGATCCCGCCAAGGCCGCGCATCATAAGGGTGATCGCGCCGTTGCGGCCGAGCAACTCGATCCGCACCTGTTCGAGTTCGTCGGGCGATTGTGCCGCCGCAATCTTTTTCATGAATTGATCGGCGTTCGCCGTCGGGTCTTCCATCCATCACCCGCAAAGAAAAGGGGCCGTCAGTGGCGGCCCCTATCGCGAATATAAATCTCTCAGGGGCCCGGCCAGTCTCCCCTAAATAAATCGAAGCACGAGCAACCCCGGCATCGCTGGGAATGCGGTCACTGCTTTATGCTGCCGCCGGTGTTGCCTGGTCGAGCGCGGCCTGCGCGCTGGCGACGATCGTGGCGAACGCCTCCGGTTCGCGGATCGCCAGGTCGGACAGCACCTTGCGGTCGAGGTCTATGCCCGCGAGCTTTACGCCGTGCATGAATTGCGAATAGGTGAGGCCGTGCTCGCGCGTCCCGGCATTGATGCGCTGGATCCACAAGCCGCGGAAATCGCGCTTTTTGTTGCGGCGGTCACGATAGGCGTACTGCAGCCCCTTCTCGACCTTCTCGATCGCGATCCGGTAGGCGGTGCCGCCGCGGCCGCGATAGCCCTTGGCGAGCCCCAGCACCTTCTTGTGGCGGGCATGGGCCGTGACGCCGCGTTTGACCCTGGCCATCGCTCAGCCCCGCAAATACGGCATATAGGTCAGCACCAGGCCGGCATCGCCCTTTTCCAGCGTGGTCGTGCCGCGATGCAGGCGCTTTTGCTGCTTCGACTTGCTGATCAGCCGGTGGCGCTTGTGGCCCCAGTTGCGCTTGACCTTGCCGGTCGCGGTGATGCCGAAGCGCTTCTTCGCACCGCTCTTGGTCTTGAGCTTGGGCAATTTCGCTGTCCTTGGATCAATGTTGCGGCGGCCAGGCGTGCCCCACCGATCCGCTCGACCGGGCGCCGTCGGCGCGGCCCGCCGCCGTTTAGAGCGGCGGGTTATAGCCAGGGCGCGCGGTGAAAGCAAGCGCGCGGCCGCGTCAGGGCGGCTTTGGCGGATGCAGCAATGTATCGAGCAACGCCCGGGCTTCGCCGAGCACTCGGCGGATCTCGTCGAGCGCTTGGATATCCCCTTCGGCTCCCCGCACCGGTTGGGGCTGAAGCTGACGCCGACGCCGGGCGGGCTTTGGTTCCGGCGGCGCCGAGCCGGCGGATGCGTCGATCGGGAAGAGGCTCGGCGCCGCGGGCGCCGGCGCAGCGCCGCCGGTCGGTGCGCCGAGCAGCTGCTGCACGCCGCGGATCGTATAACCTTCCTGGTAGAGGCATTGTCGGATGCGGCGCAGCAGCAGAATGTCCTCGGGGCGGTAATAACGCCGCCCGCCGCTGCGCTTCAGCGGCTTCAGCTGCGGAAATTTCGACTCCCAAAAGCGCAGCACATGCGTCGGCAGGTCGAGGTCCTCGGCGACCTCGCCGATCGTACGAAACGCCGCAGCGCCTTTCGCTGACCGAGCCGGCGCCGGCGTCGCGTCCTCGCTCACCGCAACGCGGCGCCAGACCTCGCCGTGCCGCGGGCATTCGACGCCGGCGCGCTGTGATTGTCGTTGATCTGGTGCTTGAGCGCCTGCGACGCGCGAAACACCAAGACGCGGCGCGGGCTGATCGGAACCTCCTGGCCGGTCTTCGGATTGCGGCCGACGCGCTGCCCCTTCTGGCGCACCGCGAAGCTGCCGAACGACGAGATCTTGACCATCTCGCCGCGCGCCAGCGCCTCGCCAATTTCGCCGATCACCGCCTCGACGAGTTCGGCGGACTCGTTACGTGACAGCCCAACCTCTTGATAGACCGCCTCGGTGAGCTGAGCACGGGTAACCGTATGACCGGCCATTACGCCCTCCCCTGCTTTCAGTGAGGGTATCGCGGCCCGAAAAGTTCGTCAAATTACAAAGCGTTGCCGGGCGACGCTTCAGGCTTTTTCTACCAGCGGACGAGGCTGGCGGCCCAGGTGAGGCCGCCGCCCAATGCCTCCATCAGTACAAGGTGGCCCGGCCGGATGCGGCCGTCCGCGACCGCCTCGGCAAGCGCCAGCGGGATCGACGCCGCCGATGTATTGGCATGCCGTTCGATCGTCAGGATAGTGCGGCCCGGCGCCAACCCCAGCTTTCGCCCGACCGCGTCGATGATGCGGGTGTTGGCCTGATGCGGCACCAACCAGTCGATGTCGGCTGGGCGCAGGCCGTTGGCCGCCAGCGCCTCGTCGACCACCGCGCTCAGATGCTGCACCGCCTGACGGAAGACTTCGCGCCCTTCCATCCGCAGAAAACCGGCGGTGCCGGTCGAGGAGGGGCCGCCATCGACGTATAGGATGTCGTGCAGTCGGCCGTCCGAATGGAGATGGGTCGACAGCACGCCGCGGTTTTCCGGCCCCGGCGGCGCCGCGTTCAGTACGAGCGCCCCCGCCCCGTCGCCAAACAGCACGCAGGTGCCCCGGTCCTGCCAGTCGAGGATGCGTGAAAAGGTCTCGGCGCCGATCACCAGTGCGGTGCGCGCCTGGCCCAGGCGCAACGCATTGTCGGCGACCGCGAGCGCAAAGACGAAACCGGAGCACACCGCCTGCACATCGAAAGCGGCCCCGCGCTTCATGCCGAGTTGCGCCTGCACCTTAACCGCGGTCGACGGGAAGGTTTCGTCGGGGGTCGCCGTCGCCAGCACGATCAGATCGAGATCGCTGCCGCTCATGCCGGCCTGTTCGAGGGCTTGCCGCGCCGCAGCGACGGCGAGGTCCGAGGTCAGCTCGCCAGGGGCGGCGATGCGCCGCTCGCCGATACCGGTGCGCTGCCGGATCCAGGCGTCGGACGTATCGAGCCGCGCGGCCAACTCGTCGTTGGTCACGACGCGCTCGGGAAGATAACCGCCGCAACCGGCCACCTGTGAGCGAAGCAGCATGTCGCGGCGGCTACAAGGCTGCCGAGCGCTCAGTCGCCGGCACCTGATTGATGCGCCGCAACTCGTCGCTGATCTTCTGCAGGAAACCGTTCACCTTGAGGTCGACCGCGACGCCGATCGCGTTGGCGAAGCCGAAGGCATCGGTCGACCCGTGGCTCTTGACCGCGATGCCGGCCAGCCCGAGAAACATCGCGCCGTTGTAGCGGCGCGGGTCGAGCCGCGCCGCGAACTTTTTCAGTGCCCCGCGGGCAAAGAGGTAGCCGATGCGGGCCGACAACGAGTGGTGGAACGAGGCACGCAGCGACTCGCCGAAGAGCTTCGCGACGCCCTCGATCGCCTTCAACGCGACGTTACCGGTAAACCCGTCGGTGACGATGACATCGACGGTTCCGGCCGCGATGTCGTCGCCCTCGACAAACCCGTAGAAGCGGATGGGGGTCAGGCCGCCGCGCAGGCGGACGCCGGCAGCGCGCACTGCGTCATTGCCCTTCAAATCCTCCGAGCCGACGTTCAACAACCCGACCGTCGGCTGCGGCAGCCCCAAGACGGTTCGAGCGAAGACATCGCCCATCAGCGCGAATTGCACGAGATTCTCGGCGTCGCATTCGATGTTGGCGCCAAGATCGAGCATCACGCTCTCGCCGCGCCGGGTCGGAAACATCGTCGCGATCGCCGGGCGATCGATGCCCGGCAGCGTTTTCAGCACGAATTTCGCGATCGCCATCAACGCGCCGGTGTTGCCGGCGGAGACGACGCAACCGGCTCTGCCGTCGGCCACTGCATCGATCGCCAGCCGCATGCTGGTTCGTCGCCCGCCGCGCAAGGCATTGGACGGCTTGGCATCGTCCGCGACGGCTTCCTCGGTATGGTGCAGGGTCGCCGCCTGGGCGAGGCGCGGCAGCTTGGCGAGCAGCGGGGCAATCTGGGCTTCGTCGCCGAACAGGAGGAAATGCGCCGCCGGGTGGCGTTCCAGCGCGATGCTCGCACCGCGCAGCACCATCGCCGGGGCGCGGTCTCCGCCCATCGCGTCGAGGGCGATGGTGATGCTGTCGGTCACCGCGCGCGCCTTGGCCTGCCGTGACTACGAAGTCGGCGACGGCTGCGGCACCACCTCGCGCCCGTCGTAATGGCCGCACGAGGCGCATAAATGATGCGGCCGCTTGAGTTCGCCGCAATTCGGACACTCGGCATAGGCAGGCGCATGCAGCGCATGATGCGAGCGCCGCATGTTGCGGCGCGACGGCGAAGTTTTCTTCTTGGGAACGGCCATAATCAACTCGTCGGAGGCGGCGTGGAGAATTCAGCTACTTAGTCAGATTCCGCCCCCGCGGCAACAGCAATGGAAAGCGCGCCCGCCAACCGCCCTTCCAGTCGGGGCGACTGTCCGATCGCGTTCAACGCTCGCGCCGCTCGACCAGGCGCGACAACGCGGCGAAGGCGCCTTCCTCGGGCGCCGGCGGCGCGACCTCGACAGCGGCGTCGACACGGCGCGGGAAGGCCGGCAGGCGGAGCGAGAATTCCTGGGCCACCGCCTCGCCGACATCGATTGCCGCGGCGGCAAGCGGCTCGAAGGCGATTTCATCAGCGGCGCCGCCCTCTGCCGCGGCTTCGGCCTCGGGCGGCCCGTAGAGGAGGGTAAACCGCGCCGCCACCGCGCCGCCAACCGGATCGAGGGTCACGACGCAGCGCTGCACGAATTCGGCTTCGAAGGCGGCCTGCAGCAGAAAGAGTTCGTCGCCTTGGCGAGCCAGTTCGACCGTCGCGCACAGTCGGTCGAGAGCGACCAGGTCGAAGCGCCGGGTCAGCGCGGCGCGCTCAGCGTCGCTCGCGGTGATTTGCTGGCGATAAGGTGTCGCGCCGAGCCGCGCCAACGGGATGAGGCGCGAAAACTCCGGCGTTGCATCGCTGTTCATCGGCAAATAGCGGCGGCGGCGACGGCTTCCGGCCACGGCGGGCTGCCGAACGCGACATCGCCGGCCAGCAGTTCGGGTGCGCCCCGGCGATCGAGCCCGGCCGTCTCGCGGCGCAGATAGTCAGCCATCGCGGCGAGGCAGGAAGGGGTCGGCGGTGCGGTGCCGAACAGGTTGCGCGCGAGCGCCGCCTGCAGCACCGCGTCGTCGCCGGCCAAGCCCTGCTCATAGGCTGCGACGCGGCCGTAGAAGGCCTCGGCCATGCGCCTGATCTCGCGGCCGACGCTGAGATCGCCGGTTCCCATCTCGCGCAGCGAGCGGTCGAAATCGGCGAACATCCGATCGAAAAAGTGCTGGCTCAGCGCCGCCGCCTGCGGCTGTTCGCCGCGCAACCGGTGGAGATAAAGGAAGGCATGAAGACAGATCAGCTCGAACCGTCCGTCCACCGTATCGGGGACGCCGCCATCGGTGTAAAACCCCGGTCGGCGCGCATGCTCGACAACACGCTGGTAGGCGAGTTCGGCCGCCTGTTGCACTGAATTCGATCGGAACAGCGTGAACATTGCGACTGATTGCGGTCAGATTAGGCCGGGCGGCCGTTGACAGCAGCCCTCCCTTGGCTAAAGTCTCGTAAAAAGATGCGCTGAAATCTCTTCTGTTGCAACCGAGGCTGGACGGTCCGATCTCGTGCTTCGCCGCATCATCCGAAACCTCCCGTCGTCGGTCGCGCTCGCGCTAGCGGCGGCGAGCTTTGCGGCATGCGCGCCGACCGTCGACCAGCGCGGCAATCTTCCCGAGCCGGACAAGCTCGCGGAAATTCATCCTGGCACCACCACTCGCGACCAGGTCACCAAGATCCTCGGTACCCCATCGAGCACCGGCGTCTTCAACGATCGCAGCTGGTATTACATCAGCCGCAAAACAAAGCAGGTCGCCTTCTTCAACCCCGATGTCCTCGATCAGCAGGTTTATGTCGTCAATTTCGACGGCAGCGGGGTCGTCAAAAGCGTCGACCACAAGGGCTTGAACGACGGCCGCGAAATCCAGCCGGCGCCCGGCGCGACGCCGGCGCCGGGCCGCGAGCTGACCTTCCTCGAGCAAGTCCTGGGCAATATCGGCCGCTTCAACAAAAGTAGTTCGAGCGGCGGCGGCGGGGGCGGCGGCAGCCCGCAGGGCCCGAAGCCGAACGACAAATACTGATCCGGCGGGAGCGCTGCGAGCGCCGGATCAGGCGATCGCGTAGATCTGTTCCGGCGACGGCGCGGCCTGGCCGAGTTCGACCCGCTTCACGGCCCCGATCAGCTTCTCGTGGGTCGGCGCGGCGCGGCCGATCTCACGGCCCTTCTCGACGATCAGCCCGTTGATGAAATCGATCTCGGTGCGGCGGCCTTTCTGCATATCCTGACCCATCGACGGCCGCTGCGCCTCGCTGCGCTGCTGCGAATTTCTGAGTGCCAGCATCAGCGATTCGACCTCGTCCAACGCGGCGCGGTCGCCCTCGGAGGCGCGCGCCAGCGTGTCGGCATCTTGCCCCGCGATGTCCTCGAGCTTGTAGCCGAGCGCCTGGCCGATCCGCACCGCCTCGCCGCCCAATTTGACGATGACGCGGCGGATCTTGTCATCCTGCCGCATCGCGTTGCCGGAAAGGCCGCTCGCCGCCGAGACGCCGTTGTGCATGCCGTTGACGCACAATTTCGACCAGCGCTCGCCCCACAGATTGTCGGTGACCTTGCAGGTGTCGATGGTGCCGATCATCGCGCCCAATTCCTCGATTCGCTTGGTGATCCGCCCGTGCACCTCGCCGACCCGGTAGACCTCGTGGCCCGGCGGGTTCTTGGCCCCGGTGCGGCGGATCTTGCCGGGCGCGTAGAGCTCGGCCGACAGGATCGCGGCGATCGCGCCGACCGTCCGGCCCCAGCCGACGATGCCGGCGATGCGCTCCTCGTTGATGCAGTTCTGCAGGCTCACGACATAGCCGGTCGGCGCCAGGTATTGCCGGATCATCGTCGTCGCCCACTCGGTGTCGTAGGACTTCATCGAGATGAAGGCGATGTCGACCGGCCGCTCCTTGGCGAGGTGCTGCACCTCGGTCAGGTGCAGCACGTTCGGTCGCGCCACCACCGATTCTTCCGGCGTGATGCCTTCGAGCGACAGGCCGTCCCGGCGGATCGCCTCGACATGCTCGGGCCAGGGATCGATGATCGTCACGTCGAACCCGTTATGCGCCAGGT
>DATGFP010000152.1:0-7641 GCA_035309005.1 Allostellaceae bacterium
CAGCCTGCCCTATCTCCAGTGCTGCGTGCGGGATTTTGGTCTGCGCCGGCCGTTCAGCCAGTTGATCCCGCTCGTCGAGGTGGCTTTTACGACGCCGATCAACCGCATAACGCCGGGGGTCACGACAACCGGCACGGTGCAACCCGGGATCATCTGGTCGGGCCAGTATTTCCAGATCGGCGCGGAGGCGATCATCCCGGTCAATCACGCCTCGGGCAGGGGCCTCGGCGGGCTTGTCCAGCTCCACTTCTATCTTGACGATTTGTTCCCACACGGGTTTGGCCGCCCGGTTTCGGAGTGGTTGCAATGACCCGGGCGACGATGATCCGTCTCGGCACGGCGGCGTTGGCCGCGAGCATGACCCTCGGCCTCGCGATCTCGCCGGCCCGGGCGCATGCCTTTCTGGACCATGCGAACCCGGCTGTCGGCAGCACAATCCCGACGGCGCCGCCGGCCATCACCCTGTGGTTCACGCAGGATCTCGAACCGGCATTCAGCGCCGTGACGGTGACGAACCAAGCCGGCCAGCGTGTCGATCTCGGCAACGCCCAAGTGCCGCAAGGCCATCCCGACGAACTTCAGGTCGGGTTGAAGGCGCTGGCGCCCGGCACCTACGCGGTCAGCTGGCATGTCGTGTCGGTCGACACCCATCCGACCGAGGGCACCTTCACCTTCCAGGTCGGCGGTGAGTAGGCTCGACCGCGGCGACGCCGCCCTCTCGGCGGCGGACGGTTCGGTTTGCCAACTCGTTATGGGGTGATTACGGTCTCGCGCTTCTCTCTCAATGCCACGAAAAGCAACGAGGACTTGGCCGCTTCCGGCCAAGTCCTCGATGTTGTTGGTGGAGCCAACCGGGATCGAACCGGTGACCTCTACAATGCCATTGTAGCGCTCTCCCAGCTGAGCTATGGCCCCGCGCGGTGCTGTGAAGCGGCTCGCAACTTAGGAACGGCGAGCTTCGGCAGCAAGGGAAAAACGCCGGCGGAGCCGCCTCAGGGCTCCTCCTCCTCGACATTGTCGATGACCTCGGCCATGTCGTCCTCGTCCTCGCCGAGTTCGGAGGCGTCCTCGATCAGCTCTTCTTCTTCCTCCTCGCCCTCTTCAAGCGGTGCCGCCTCTTCCTCGTCCGAGACCGCTTCCAGTTCCTCGCCCTCGACTTCGGCGTCGATGTCGTCCGCACCGGCCGTCTCGAGTTCCTTCTCGACCGGCGCCGCCGGCCGTGCCCGGCGCGCACGCAGGAACGCCTCGGGATCGAACGGCGTCGAACATTTCGGGCAGATGACGGGCTCGCGCAATAGATCGTAGTAGCGCGTGCCGCAACTCGGGCAGATGCGCTTGTTGCCCCATTCGGGTTTGGCCAACGGGCGGCTCCTTATCGGCTCAGATGTTGTTTTTGCTACGGTGTCGGCAATTTGCCAGGCGGGCCATTGCCATAGCCGCTGCCGCCTGTCAAAAGCAAATACGCGTGCAGCAAAGGCGGGCGGCCAACGTTCGGCTGCGGCATATGGGCCGGCGGCGCCGCGCCGGCAAGTCCCGATCGGAGCGAGAGGCGAGCCATGCCCGACGACCAGACGCCCCATTCGACGCCGCCCGACCCGGCCCCGCTCACCGCGACACGCCCCGCGGCGCCGCTCGCGGGCGAGGTTGCGGTGCCGGGCGACAAGTCGATCTCGCATCGCGCCTTGATGTTTGGGGCGCTCGCCGTCGGGCGCACCGAGATCAGCGGCCTCCTGGAGGGCGAGGACGTTTTCGCCACCGCGGCGGCGCTGCGTGCGATGGGGGCGGCGATCGAGCGGATCTCCGATGGGCGCTGGCAGGTCGACGGGGTCGGGCTCGGCGGCCTTGGGGAACCCGAGGACGTAATCGATCTCGGCAATTCTGGAACCTCGGCGCGCCTGCTGCTCGGTATCCTCGCGACCCATCCCTTCACCAGTTTCGTCACCGGCGACGCCTCGCTGCGCGGGCGGCCGATGCGCCGGGTGGTCGAGCCGCTGACGCGCTTCGGAGCCCGATTCGTGACGCGCGACGGCGGCCGACTGCCGCTCGCGGTCAGCGGCGCGGCAAACCCGGCGCCACTCGTCTACACGCTGCCAATGCCGTCGGCGCAGGTCAAATCGGCAGTCCTGCTTGCCGGGCTAAACACCCCGGGGGAGACGACGGTCATCGAGCCGCAGGCGACGCGTGACCACACCGAACGCATGCTTGCTCATTTCGGCGCGCGGGTCGCGATCGAGCCCCAGCCGAGCGGCGGCCTTCGGATCACCATCGCGGGCCAGCCCGAACTCGTCGGTGCGCCGATCACGGTGCCGGGCGATCCGTCCTCGGCGGCCTTCCCGCTGGTCGCGGCGCTGATCGTGCCGGGCTCCGAAGTCACGATCCGCAATGTCGGGCTCAACCCGTCGCGCACCGGGCTCCTCCTGTGCCTGCACGAGATGGGCGCCGACATCGCGTTGGAAAACCAGCGTCAGGCGGGGGGCGAGCCGGTCGCCGATCTCAAGGTGCGGGCCGGCCCTCTTACCGGCGCCGACATTCCGCCGGCGCGCGCGCCTTCGATGATCGACGAATACCCAGTCCTCGCCGTGGCCGCCGCCTGCGCCCGCGGCCGCACCGTGATGCGCGGCCTCGCTGAACTGAGGGTCAAGGAAAGCGACCGGCTCACCGGGATCGCCGAAGGGTTGGCGCGCTGCGGCGTGCGCGTGACGATCGCCGGCGACGATCTGATCGTCGAGGGCGACGGCATGCCGCCCAAGGGCGGGGCGTTGATCGCGACCAGGCTCGACCACCGTATCGCGATGGCCTTTCTCGTGCTCGGGCTTGCCGCGGCTGAGCCGGTGCGAATCGACGATGCCCGGCCGATTGCGACGAGCTTTCCCGATTTCGTACCGCTGATGGCGAGGCTCGGCGCGGCGTTTGCCGAGGCGGCGTGAGCGCGGCCGGCGCTTTCGTCGTCGCGATAGACGGCCCCGCCGCTGCGGGCAAGGGCACACTGGCGCGGCGTCTCGCCGAGCGCTTCGGCCTCGCCCATCTCGACACCGGCAGGCTTTACCGCGCGGTGGCTTTCCTGCTGCTGGAGAGCGGCAGCGATCCGGCCGATCCCGCCGCCGCTTCCGCTGCCGCGCGGCGCGTCGATCCGAGCCGCCTCGCCGACCCGCGGCTGTCCGGCGAGGCAGTGGCGCGCGCCTCCTCGATCGTCGCCGCGATGCCGGCGGTGCGGCAGGCCTTGCTGGAAACGCAGCGCAATTTCGCGGCGCGGCCGCCGGTTGCGGCCTCCGGCCCCCGGGCCCGCGGCGCCGTGCTCGACGGCCGCGACATCGGCACCGCGGTATGCCCCGGCGCCGCGGTGAAGCTGTTTGTGACAGCTAGTCCCGAGGCGCGTGCCGAGCGTCGGTTCCGGGAGTTGCGGGCGCGCGGCGCGGCCGCTATATACCAGGATGTCCTGCAGGACATGAAGGAACGCGACGCGCGCGACAGCGAGCGTCGGGTCGCTCCGCTCGCGGCGGCACCCGACGCCGTCACTATCGACACGACCGGGCTTGATGCCGACGAGGTGTTCGAGCAGGCCTGCGATTTCATTGCGCGCGCTCTTGCCGCCCGAGGCCCCTGATTTCGGCCTGCGGCGCTGCGGCGCTTTCCTGTCCCCTCCTGTCCGCAGGTCCGGGTCGATGCGGCCGCGCCTGATTTTCCCCGCCGGCCGCCCACTCCGCTGTGATCCCGGCGGGGCTGCGCGTTCTTACGGGATCGAGGAGAAGGAATGGCCGTAGCAGCAGAAACCGCCGTCGCTGGGAAGGAAAGCTTTGCCGCGCTGCTCGATGAGTCGCTTGGCGTCGCCAACGGGCTCGAAGGCACCGTCGTCAAGGGGCGTGTGATCTCGATCGAGAATGATGCCGCCCTCATCGATGTCGGCCTCAAATCGGAAGGCCGCGTCCCGCTGAAGGAATTCACCGCCGGCGGCGCCGGGCCGGAGATCCAGGTCGGCGACGTCGTCGAAGTCTTCCTCGAGCGCATGGAGGACAAGAACGGCGAAGCCTCGCTGTCGCGCGAGAAAGCCCGGCGCGAGGAAGCCTGGACCCTTTTGGAAAAGAGTTTTCAGGCCAACGAGCGGGTGACCGGCGCGATCTTCGGCCGCGTCAAAGGCGGCTTCACGGTCGACCTGAACGGCGCTGTCGCCTTCCTGCCGGGCAGCCAGGTCGACATCCGCCCGGTGCGCGACATCACTCCGCTGCTGGGTTCGCCGCAGCCCTTCCAAATCCTCAAGATGGACCGCTCGCGCGGCAACATCGTCGTATCGCGCCGCGCCGTTCTCGAGGAGAGCCGCGCCGAGCAGCGCTCCGAATTGGTCGCCAGCCTCAAGGAGGGCCAGATCCTCAACGGCGTCGTCAAGAACATCACCGATTACGGCGCCTTTGTCGATTTGGGCGGGGTCGACGGCTTGCTGCACGTCACGGACATCGCCTGGCGGCGCATCAATCATCCCTCCGAGGCGCTCAATATCGGTCAGAACGTCAAGGTCCAGGTGATCCGCTTCAACCCGGAGACGCAGCGCATTTCCTTGGGCATGAAGCAGCTCGAAGCCGACCCCTGGGAGGGCGTCGAGCTCAAATATCCGGCCGGCGCCAAGTTCAAGGGCCGCGTCACCAACATTACCGACTACGGCGCCTTCGTCGAACTGGAGCCGGGGGTCGAGGGGCTGGTCCATGTCTCCGAGATGAGCTGGACCAAGAAGAACGTCCACCCCGGCAAGATCGTCTCGACCAGTCAGGAGGTCGAGGTCATGGTGCTCGACGTCGACCCGCAGAAGCGACGCATCAGCCTCGGCCTGAAGCAGGTCATGGCCAACCCGTGGGAAGCCTTTGTCGAGGACCACGTGGTCGGCAGCACGGTCGAGGGCGAGGTGCGCAACATCACCGAGTTCGGCCTCTTCGTCGGCCTTCCTGGCGACATCGACGGCATGGTCCACCTCTCCGACATCGACTGGAACCGCGCCGGCGAGGATGCCGTCAAGGACTACCACAAGGGCGAACTCGTGCGCGTCAAGGTGCTCGACGTCGATGTCGAAAAGGAGCGCATCTCCCTGGGCATCAAACAGCTCGAGACCGATCCGTTCGAGCAGGGCATGACCAAGCTGAAGAAGGGCGAGGTCGTCACCGGCACGATTTCCGGCATCACCGAGGGCGGCATCGAGGTCACGCTCGCCGACAACGTGCCGGGCTTCATCCGCAAGTCCGAGCTGTCGCGCGACCGCAGCGAGCAGCGCCCCGACCGCTTTGCGGTCGGCGAGCGGGTCGATGCCAAGGTGACCGCGATCGACCGCGCCACCCGCCGGGTCACGCTGTCGATCAAGGCGCGCGAGGTTGACGAGGAGAAGCGCGCGATGCAGGAATTCGGCTCCGCCGAATCCGGCGCCAGCCTCGGCGATATCCTCGGCGCCGCGATCCGCCGGCGGCAGGGCGAGGCCGAGACCGAGGACAAGGCCTGAGATCGCGCCACGACCGAGGAGCGTTGACGCTGGCGGGTGGGTTTGGCACGTTAGCCGCCCTTTCCACTCGCCAGCAGGCGCGGCCGTCATGACCAAGTCTGAACTCGTTCAGCGGCTCTCGGAGGCCAACCCGCATCTCTATCAGCGCGACGTCGAGGCGATCGTTACCGCCATCTTCGGCGAGATCGCGGCGGCGCTGGGGCGCGGCGACCGCGTCGAACTGCGCGGCTTCGGCGCGTTTTCGGTGAAACGCCGCGATGCCCGGATCGGGCGCAATCCGCGCACCGGCGACAGCGTGCAGGTCGCCCAGAAGCATATCCCGTTCTTCAAGACCGGCAAGCAGCTGCGCGACCGCCTCAACCAGCCCGGCCGCCCGCACTGAACCGGCCTGTCGAGGATGACGCCGGCCGGCGTCACCGGCTGATCTTTCCGGGGCCGAAGAGATGAGCGAATTCAGTTTTTATTACGATAAAAGCGCGATTTCGCGTGCGGTCGCCAAAGGCGGCCATCGCGGCATTATCGGCGGGCTTTGGGACGAGATCGGTAGACTACAGCTCGATTTTCTTAAGAAAATGGGACTCGACCAGAGGTCGCGATTGGTTGATGTCGGCTGTGGTTGCTTGCGTGGAGGTGTACATTTCGTCGATTTTCTCGATCCCGGCAATTATTTCGGGATCGATATGAGCGCAGAGCTGCTGCAGGCTGGTTACGACATCGAACTGAACGGTCGCGGTCTGTGCGACAAGCTGCCGCGCAGCAATCTGATCTGCAACGCCGAATTCGATTTTTCAGAGTTTGCGACAACCTTCGACGTCGCGATCGCACAGTCGCTTTTTACCCATCTTCCGGCGAACGTCATCGAGCTCTGCCTGTCGCGGCTGGCGCCGCATATGCAGCCGGACGGAGTTTTGTTCGCAACGTTTTTCATCGTGCCGGACGATCACCCGATTGGAGCGCCGTTCACCCATCCGCGTGGCATCCGCACCTTCGATGATCACGACCCCTATCATCACCGGCTTCGGCAAATTCGACATCTCTGCGACGGGTTGCCATGGCGGCCGGAACTGGTCGGCGAGTGGGGTCACCCGCGCGACCAGCAGATGGTATCGTTACGCCACAGTGCGCCAGATCACATGGCAGAGGCGCCAAACGCCAAAACGCGCGCGCTCGAGATCGAGCGTGCTGCATCCTTGCCTGCCGGTGCGGCGCATTATCGCGCGTATGTCGGCCCGCCGGACCGCTACGACTTCATGTCCGCGTCGCAATTTGCGCTGTTGTTTGCGCTCGGCCTACGCGAGCAGCAGCGCGTCCTTGATTTCGGCTGCGGATCCCTGCGTCTCGGCAGACTCCTGATACCATTTCTCCGCCCAGACCGATACTTTGGCATCGATCCGAACAAATGGTTGATCGAGGATGCTCTCGTTAACGAGCTCGGTCGTGACATTCTGGATTGCAAGCGCCCGACGTTCGGGTTCAACAGCGACTTCTGTTGCGACGTATTTGACACAAAATTCGACTATATTGTCGCTCAATCTATCCTAACGCATTGCGGCCCTGATCTTGCCGGGCAGCTTCTACAAAGCATGCGGGACGCGCTAGAGGAAGGCGGCAAGGCTATATTTACCTTCATAAAGGATGCCGTTCGCAAGCCGCAACCCTTCGGCTGGACCTATCCGAATTGTGTCAGCTATCAAGGCGCAGAGATGTCCGAGCTCTGTCAACAAGCCGGTCTCTGCTGCACGGAGATACCTTGGTATCATCCGGGAGCGACCTGGTTTGTTGCGGCGCGTTCCCCACAGCACTTGCCCAGCCCCGCCGAGCACCCCCTGCTTCGCGGAGCGGTGCTGTTTGACCCGCAGTTTGCGGCGTCCCGCACGCTTCCGCGACCAAAAGCGTAGATCTTCTCGATCGCCCGGCGGCGTGTCATCGAAATCGGGACATTTTCGGGGCGAGGGGTGCGGCGAGGCTGTCGCGGCGGTCTTGAGACGGCCATCCTCGAGAGGACCCGCCGAATGAGGACGCTGCGCTGGGTTGGCGTGGGGCTTATTGCGGCGGTGTTGGCGCTGTTTGCCGCGTCCAACCGCGAGGCGGCGGTGGTTGGGCTGTGGCCGCTGCCGTTTGTCGTCGATTTGCCGCTGTATCTTGTCGTCCTCGCCGCGACGCTG
>DATGFP010000153.1:0-2194 GCA_035309005.1 Allostellaceae bacterium
TCATCAGGTCTGCTTCGGTTTCAGCGCCACCGCCGTAATCGGAACCAGCTGAACGCCGTGGTCAGCCAACGTCTTTGCCCATTTGGCGATGTGATCGATCGCGACCGGCAGCCCGGACGATAAGCCGACGGCGATGCCGCGCTCGCGCGCCGCCATTTCCAGGCGGCCCAGTGCGTGGTCGATCTCGCCCGCCGTCGGCACCGCGTCGATGGTCACGTCGGCCTTGGCGAAGGGGAGGTTGTTGGCGCCGGCGATGCGGCCGGCGAGGCTGCGCGGATTGGCGCCGTCGTCGACGAAGATCAGTCCACGCTTGGCGGTTTCACGCAGCACCGGCGCGAACGACTGATCGGAGGCGGTGAAGCGCCCGCCCATGGCGCCGACGATGCCGACATAGCCTTGGAACCGGCTCATCAGCCAGTACAGCCGGTCGAGGTTTTGCTGCGGCGTCAGCGAGGTGAGCAGCGTTTGCGGGCCCGGATCGTTGTCCGGGTAGTCGAACGGCTCCATGGGAACCTGCAGCAGAACCTCGTGGCCGCGGGCGCGGGCGCGCCCGGCCAGGGCCGCGAGGTCACTGCCGTAGGGCATGAAGCCCAGCGTCACCGCTCCGGGCAGCTTGGCGATGGCGTCGGCGGTGGCGCTGTCGCTGACGCCGAGCCCGCTGACGATGATGGCGATGCGCGGTGCGTCGGGCTTGCCCGGCAGCGCCTTTGCCGGCTGGGCGAAGGCGTCGGCCGGCCGCACGCCGTCGGCGGCAATTTTGGGAATGGCGCCGTGGGCCGACATTTCGAGGAATTTCTGGTCGAGCGTGCCGGCGTCTGGCGCGGGCGCCGCGTCATTGGCCGGAGCCGGAATGGCGACTTCCTTACGCTCGCCGGTCTTGCCGTCGATGATGGTGATGGTCTTGGTGGCGGCCTGAGGCGCTGCCGCTTGTCCCGGAGCGGCCGGAACCGCCGCGGCAGCGTCGGGATTGACGGCGACGACTTTCGGCGGCCCTTGCCCTTCGGCCGTCTTCGCCGCCGGGCCGGGATGCAGGTTGATCGGCACGACGACGATCGGCTCGCCGCCGAACGGATTGTTCCCGACCACCGCCCAGACCACGAATACGCCGAGGAACAGCGTCAGCACGCCGGCCATGACCTGAGACGTCGTGATCGGGATCGACAGCCGTCGCTTGCGCAGCTGCTGGCCGAGCGGCGCGTTCAGGTCATCGGCGGTCATAATCCGCTCTCAGGAGCCAATCGCTCGCGAATCATGCGCTGGAGTCTATCACGGCCCCAAGGAGCCGTTTCCCGGGCGCACCGCTACGCTTCGCGCTGCACCGCATCCGGGAAACATGAACGCCAAGACCAAAAAAATTCGGGGCGGTGATCAGCCGCCCCGAATTCAACCTGATGAACCTCAGCAGCCGACTTAGTTCGGCACGGCCGTCTTCGGATTCGGCGGGAAGGCGGCGTTGGTCGTGGTGCCGCGCAGGAGGTCGAGCGCCATCTTCAGCGCGGCGTCGTCCTTCTCGTCCGGCGGCACGTAGGACTGCGAGCCGGACTCTTCGCTGCCCTCGGCCTTGAGGTGGCCGCGCAGCGACGCCTCGCCCTTGGTGTCGGTCCGCGCCTTGAGGTCGTCCGGCACGTCCTGCAGCACCTCGATGTCGGGCGTGATGCCCTTGGCCTGGATCGAGCGGCCCGACGGCGTGTAGTAGCGCGCCGTGGTCAGCCGCAGCGCCCCATTGCCGGCGCCGAGCGGGATGATGGTCTGCACCGAGCCCTTGCCGAACGAGCGGGTGCCGACCAGCGTCGCCCGCTTGTGATCCTGCAGCGCGCCGGCGACGATTTCGGACGCCGACGCCGAGCCGCCGTTGATCAGCACGATCACCGGCTTGCCCTTGGTCATGTCGCCCGGCCGGGCGTTGAAGCGCTGGGTCTCCTCGGCATTGCGGCCGCGGGTGGAGACGATCTCGCCCTTGTCGAGGAAGGTGTCGGACACCGAGATCGCCTGGTCGAGCAGGCCGCCCGGATTGTTGCGCAGATCGACCACATAGCCTTTGACCTTGTCGGCACCGAGCTGGCCGTTGAGGTCGTTGATCGCCTGCTTGAGGCCGTCGGTGGTCTGCTCGTTGAACTGGGTGATGCGGATATAGCCGACGTCCTCGCCCTCGTTGTGCGAGCGCACCGATTTGACGCGGATGACGTCGCGCACG
>DATGFP010000154.1:0-33370 GCA_035309005.1 Allostellaceae bacterium
GCCTTCGATGACGGTGTCCCAGTCGTCGATTTCGCGGTCTTGCGGGTGGACCATGACGTGCTGGACGCCGGAATCGGCATAGGCGGCGACCCGCTCCTTCATCATGCCGACATCCTTGCCGTCCCAGTGCGAGCGCACCGAGATGGTGAATCCGGGCTCCGGGCGGTCGCGGCGCAGGCGCTTTACGACTTCGCCGGCCTGTTCAGGCGTCACCTGGCTGCCGTGCCAGCCGTCGCCGATCCGGACGGTGCGGCGGTGCGCCGCCTCGGAGCGGCTGCCGTGCCACATCGGTATCGGGCTCACCGGCTGCGGCAGCATCGTCATGTCGCGGATCTCGGAGGCGATAACCTTGGCCTCGAACGACACGGGGTCGTTGGACCACACCGCGCGCATCATCGCGATGCCCTCGTCCATCCGCCGGCCGCGCTCGTGGAACGGCACGCCGAGCGCGGCGAACTCGGCTTCGAGCCAGCCGACCCCGACCCCGAGGATCAGCCGCCCGCCCGACAAATTGTGCAACGTCGACAGCTCTTTCGCGAGCGGCAGCGGGTGGCGCATCGGCAAGACGATGACGCTGGTGCCGAGCCGCACCCGCTCGGTGACCGCCGCCACCCAGGTCAGGGTGAGAACCGGATCGTAGAACAGCGGCGAGCGTGGAAATCGCGCGCGCGGCACGATGATGTGCTCGCTGACCCAGACGTCGCTCAGCCCCAGATCCTCGGCGCGCCGCGCATGCCGCTTGATTAGCTGCGGCGTCGCCTGGCGGCCGGCATGCGGCAGATGAATCCCGAGTTGCATCGCCTGTTGCACTCCCCTGGCTCCCGTGCTGGTCTTGCCGCAGCATGCATGCCCGCGGCACGGCATGAAAAGGGGGAAGGATGCGCTTTCAGGGCAAGGTGGCGCTTTCGACCTCGTCGAAGAGGTCATCCCGGCGCAGGCCGGGATCCACCCATCGAAAGCACAGAAGGCGGACGAATAGATACCGGCCTTCGCCGGTATGACGAAGAAGAAGGCAAGGAGAAAAACAAATGGCGACATTCGTATTGGTGCATGGCTCCTATCAGGGCGGCTGGATCTGGCAGCCCGTGGCAACCCGGCTGCGCGCCGCCGGGCATCAGGTCTACGCGCCCTCCCTCGACGGCTGCGGCGAACGCAAGGGCACAGTGCGCCCCGGCATCACCACCGAAACCCAGGCCGACGAAGTCGCGCAGCTGCTGTTCTATGAGGATTTGCAGGACGTCGCGCTGGTCGGCACCAGTTCGGGCGGCATGGTGGTGTGCCGGGTCGCCGAATTGATGCGCGAGCGGGTCGGCCGCCTTGCCTTTGTCGACGCGCTGGCATTGTTCGACGGCGAAAAGATCCGCGACATCGTCACCCGCTCGACCGCGACCGCAAGCGCCGGCGGGCTGACCGCCGGCCCATCGCGCGAGGATGCCGCCACCCGTCTCTTCGCCGACCTCGAACCGGCGACCCGCGCCTGGGCGCTCGATCGCTACACGCAGCACCCGATCGGCATCTACGACCAGCCGGTCAAGCTCGGCTCGTTCTGGTCGCAGCCATGGCCGGGGACGCTGGTCGTCTGGTGCCGCCGGGCGCAGAACCCGGGCGAGGCGCACCAGCGCCGCTGCGCCGACAAGCTCGGCGCCAAATGGGCCGAACTCGACACCGGCCACTACCCGATGCTGAGCATGCCGGAAGAACTGACGCGGCTCCTGCTCGCCGGATGACCGGCCGCCGGCGTCTCGATCGGTCTCGCGGCCCGACGATCGATGGCGGCGTCGCGCCGGGCCGCGCTATTTCAGTAAAATTAAAGCAAAAATATTCACTGCAAAAATTCGCTAAAATTCCGCGATTTGCGAGACGAAATCGGCCGCTGTTAACCAAATCGGCAAGACTTTTGGGCGATAACCGGTCGCGTGTTAGTTGCAGAGACGAAAGAGCGGCCGATGTACCCGGAGGGACAGCATCTTCTCCTGATCGACAACGACGCAGAGCGGCGGCAACTGTGCGAAGAAATTTTGCTCGACGCCGGCTTTGCGGTCACCGCGGTGGCGGACAGCATCTCCGCGATCCGCGCCGCCTCGAGCTGCCGCTTCGCGCTGGCCGTCATCGCGATGGTTTTGCCCGGCACCCTTGACGGCCCAGCGACAATCCGCCGGATCCGCGCCGCGCAGCCGCTGCTCAAGGCGCTCTTCACCGGCACTGTCGTGCAGCGGCCGTTCCTGCGCGGCCGCGACCGCGACGAGTTCATCCCGTCGCCGTTCCGCCGCCGCGATTTCCTCGGCTGCGTCTTCGAACTGCTGCACCGCGAGGTGGCGCCGCTTAGCGAAGCGTGGAGCGAGCGCCGCGCCGGCTGACGCGGCGTCCCGCCAACCGCCCGGTATTTTCCGTTCCGCGGCGGCGTTTTTTGCCGGTTGCGGGATGCCGCGGCATCCGCTAGACCACCTCGGAAATCCTGGCTTCGGGGCGTGGCTCAGCCTGGTAGAGCGCCTGCTTTGGGAGCAGGATGTCGGAGGTTCGAATCCTCTCGCCCCGACCATTCGGCAAGTGTCGTTGTTGGCGGGCGTTATCGGCATCACCAGGAGGCAGCGACGCAATGGCGCTGGCACGCATCTATCGGCCGGCCAAAACCGCGATGCAATCGGGCCGCGGGCAAACCCACAAATGGCTGCTCGAATACGAGCCGGCGAGTCGCCGCGACCCCGACCCCTTGATGGGCTGGTCGAGCGCGCACGATACCTTGAACGAGGTGCGGCTGCGCTTTGACACGCTGGAGGAGGCGGTCGCGTTCGCGCAAAAGCGCCGGCTCGACTACACGCTGATCGAACCGCACGCCCGCACCCCGAAAACGAAAAGCTACGCAGACAATTTCCGCTACGACCGGGTGCGCGGCTGAGAGCTGGCGTCCGCGCCCGAAACAACGCCGTGCCGCTCTCGCGACCCCGTAGTTCAGCTGGATAGAGCACCTGCCTTCTAATTCGGTGGCAGCTGGCCCGATCGGTCTCCGATCGTATCGCAACGGCCTTTGCAATCTGCCTGCTTGACCGGCAACAGCGGCATCTGCACCAAGTGTCCCGAGCCGTGCTACCGAGTTCGTAGCAAACTGGGTAGCAAATAATCACGATCTGTTCCCGGCCGACTGATCCAGAGTGCTCTGGCCAAGCGAGTACTGCTGCGCGTGCGGATCGTCGCATGGTGCAAGGGCGGCGATCATTGGACTTGACCCCAACCTTGGACCACTGCGGGCCGGAAAATCCTCGGGTTCATCGGAGAGCTGGGTGGCCGGATCGGTGACGCACTGTGGCCCTTGGTTGCCGATCGCGCTATGCGGACGCATTTCGTTGTAGTCTCGTTCGGCACCTGCAGCACCCGAAGACCGGTTGACCCTGGGTGCGTCTGCGCCTCTGCATTACAACAGCAGTGTAGCTTGCTCTGGCGGGTAGGTAATCTGCACTCCTTCCACTCGCGCGAAAAGTGTGAGCGTGTGCATGCGGTAGCTGCTCTCCGATAAAATCTCGACCACCGGGATGCCGCGCACGCCGAGCGCATCGGCCACCAGGGTCCGGTGGCAGCGCCACGGCACCGCTTCGGCGCACATCATGGCGGAAGGTGTCTGGCGGCTCATGCCAATCAGCTTCGCGAGCCCCGCCTCGAACGCCTCGGTCTGCATGTAGTCCGCGAAGCCGCGAAAGCTCGTGTTGCGCCAGCCGGTGTTGGCTGAGTCCTTGCGCGCATGCCGCAAGCCGCCCAGCGCCGACAGCGGAACGTAGTCTATATTCTCCGATTTCAAGGCATGGCCGAGCGCGTCGCTGTTGAATTGCGGGTTATGGCGCGAACGCGGCACGGTGCGGATGTCCGCCAGGCGTTTGATGCCGTAAATATGCAGCAAGGCGATGAAGCGCTCGATCGGCAGGGTCGAATGCCCGACGGTGAAGATGGCGCCCTCGGGCCACGTAGCGCCCCGCGGCTCGGGAAGCTGGCTCATGCCGGCCCGTTTCCCCGATCGGACTGCCGCGTCAGCAACATCGGGCCATAAACGATTTCGAACAGGCCGAACGCCGCGATCCAGCATACCCCCGCCCCGAGGAGCAGGAGAGCCATGAATTCGGAATGCCACGAGGCGACGATTCGGGCGAGGGCAGCGGCGTTGATGAGGACAAAGATCGCAACGGTCGCCCGATTGGCTGTCAGCGCGCGCTCGGTATGTCCGAGCGTCACCCGGGGCATGACTGCGAGGATCATGACGGCGATAGCGCCAGCCGAAAGCGCGTGGATCGCTGCAGCGGCCGGAACGCCGATGTCAAAGATCGAGAGTCCAAGAAGAGCGACGCCGAGTACCAGCCAGGCGTAGCCGAGATGCAGGATGAACAGCAGCTTTTCGCCCCAGGTGGAAAAGCCCACCCACCGGCTGAGCCGCCATGCGTTAGCGATGGCGGCCGCGATGAGGAGCGCCCCGGTCACGCGATGGTCGGGGCGAAACGCCCAAAGGATCAGCGCGGCGGCAAGCACACCAATCGCGGCGGTATCGACCAGGCTAGGAGGTGAAGGGAGGCGCGGGCTCTTCACCTTGAGCAGCCAGTTGCGCGTGAAGCTCGGAATGATGCGCCCGCCGACGACCGAGATCAGCAGGATGGGCGCGCCGAGGGCGAGCCGCCAGCCGAGGCCTGCGGGTACGGATACGCCAAGGGATTCGAGGTGCATCAGCAGGTCGGCGACGACGAAGAGCGCCAGAGGCGCGATCATCGGCAGGTTGCGCCAGTTGCGCCCGGTGACGATCTCACGGGCGGCAACCGCGAGAAGGCAGGTGGGAAACGCGAGATCGGCGAGGACGGCAAGCCACGCCGGCAGGTCCGCCGAAATCAGGCAGGCAAGACGCCCCACCAGCCAGAGGCAAGCGAGCCCGGCGAGCGGATAGCCGCGAACCGGCGGCCGGCCGGTCCAATTCGGAATTGCGGTCAGCAAAAAGCCGGCCACCGCCGCCATCACCAAGCCGAACAGCATTTCATGTACGTGCCAGGCGAGCGGATCGAACCGGGTTGGCAACTGCACATACCCGAAGAACATTGCGAGCCACAGCGCGAGCGCGATAACCGCCCAGCTTCCTGCCGCGAGGAAGAACGGTCGAAAGCCGTGCGTGAGGAAAGCCGTTGCGGGGCGCCTGCCGGCGGCGAGCGTCGTCATGCTCGCTGGCCGGTCGAGCGCGCCAGCGCCTGCGAGCGCGGGATCAAGCGCCCGACAAAGCGCGGCAGGATCGGCCGCGACTTGATCATGAAGTCCCACGCCATCAGCAGGGCGCCAAGGGCAAAAACCACGTCGCCGGGCAGGCGCATCCACTGCCAGAATAAGGTCATGTCATAGAATTCCTGGCTGCGCGCATAGGCGAGGCCATGCTGATAGACGGCGTCGAGCTGCGGCCAGCCGATCGGGAAGAAATTGAAGAGGATCCACATCACCAGCCCGCCATTGTAGAGCCAGAACGCCCACTGCCCGAGCCGCTCGCCGAACAGATACCGCTCGGCGGCGGCATAGCGCAGGCAGAAATAGATCAGCCCGATCCCCAGCAGGCCGAAGGCGCCGAACAGCGCGGTATGGGCATGGTTGAGGGTCAGGAAGGTGCCGTGCTCGTAATATTTGACCAGCGGCGCATTCAGCGTGCCGCCGCCAAAGACGCCGGCGCCGACGAAGTTCCAGAACGCCGCGCCGATGATGTAGGTGTAGGCGAGGCGGTACTTGAATTGCTGGTCGGCCTTGATCAACCGGCGATGGCGGATCGCCTCGATGACCAAGAGCACCAGCGGCAACACCTCAATGAACGAGAACATCGAGCCGAGCGGCACCCACAGAGCCGGCTCGCCCGCCCAGTAGAGGTGATGGCCGGTGCCGAGCACGCCGCCGAGGAAAATCAGGATCAGCTCGAAATATACCGAGCGCTCGGCGAGCCGGCGCGAGACCAGGCCGACCGCCATCAACAGATAGGCGCTGATCGCCGCGGCGAAAAACTCGAACGACTGCTCGACCCAGAGGTGGACCACCCACCAGCGCCAGAAATCGGCGATCGTGAAGGATTTTTCGATCCCGGTCAGCGGGATCATGCCAAAGGCGTAAAGCAGTGCGATGTTGATGGTCGAGGCCCAGAGCAGGTTCTCCAGCCGAATGTGCCCCGACCAGAACTGGCGCGTCGCCGCCGCCAGTTGCGCGCGGGTCGGCCACAGCGCCCGGAACACCAGCACACTCCAGATCATCAGACCCGCCAAAAAGCCGATCTGCCAGGCGCGCCCGAGCTGGATGTAGGAAAGCCCCTGATTGCCGAACCAGAACCATCCTTGCTGGATATAGCCCATGATGCCGAGATAATTGCCGGCGAGGGCACCGACGACGATCGCCAGCGTGACCCAGAACAGCAGATCGACAAGGAACCCTTGTCCCCGCGGCTCGCCGCCGCCGATTGCCGGCGCCAGGAACAATGCCGCGCCGATCCACGACAACCCGATCCACACGATCGGCGTCTGGATATGCACGTCGCGCAGGAAATTGAACGGCAGGAAGCGGTCGACCTCGATGCCGTAAAAGCTCGTCCGGTCCGTGTAGTAATGCGCCATGATCGACCCGACCAGAATCTGCAGCAGCAGGACGGCAGCGACCATGAGAAAATACTTGCCGATGCGCCGCTGGCTGGGGGTCAGCGCGCCGAAATTCGTCAGCACCGGATCCATCGGCGCCTGGTCGGGATCGTTCAGAAAGCGCTCGTAGATGAACATCACCGCGCCGAAGGCGAAGAACGTGAAGCAGAAGCTGATCCAGGTCCAAATGAAGGTGCTGGGAGTCGGGGTGTTGCCGACGAGCGGCTCGAACGGCCAGTTCTGTGTCCACGACACATTGGTACTCGGGCGTCGTGCGACCGTGGTCAACGACGAATAGATCAGGAAATCCGCTGTCTGCGCCGCGCTGTCCGCGTCGAGGCTGTAGGCCTGCGTCCATCCTCGGGCGAAGTCGTGGCGCAGCAGCGATTGGGCGATTTCGGTGCGCACCGTCGAGACGGCGTCGGCCAAGGCCTGCGGGAGGGTCGCAACCGCCTTGGTCAAATCGACGCCTTGAAGCTCGCTCTGCATCGCCGCCCGAACCGCGGCGCGGTCCTCCGCCGGCAAATCCGCGAACGCTTTGCCGGTCTTTGCCTTGGCGATGCCTTCTTCGGTGAACTGGGCGAGGCGGACAAGGTTAGCGGCCGTGTAATCCTCGCCAAAGTATGCCCCCATGCCGTAGAGGCTGCCGTAATCCATCAGGTCGGCCTTCTGGAAGCCAGCCTTCCCCGCCAGGATGTCGCCAGCCGACATCAGAAGGGTGCCGTCCGTGGTGACAAAGCGATCCGGAAACGGGGGCGCCTCTTTGTATGTGAGCTCGGTCGTCCAGCCGAGGATTGCAAAGCTCGCCACGGCAACCGCGAGCAGGACCCATTTCAAGACATTGCTGACGGGATCCGCGATCGGCCGATCCGTCATCCGAGCATCTGTCGTCGTCATGGCTATTTCCCTCGAAACGGCATCCTCCGCGACTCGATCAGGCACAGCTCAGAACGCCGACCATCCCTGGCTGCCGGTCACCGCGCCGTATACGGTGATGATGCTGAGCGCGAGCAGCACCCAATGGGCCGTTTGCAACCAGGCAAAGGTGCGGTCCGGCCGGGCGGTTGCCCAGTGGCGGAGCCGGCGGTCGAGGATGAAGGGCTCGATCACGAACAGGCCGAGCGCGAACAGTGCCCACAGGCAAACCATCGCGTGCATCCACCAGAACTCGGCGGAGCGGAACCGGCCCCAGAGATCGGCCCGGACCACCATGTAAAAGCCGCTCGCCCCGACGACGATGATCGCGGACCGCGCCTGCCACACGAAACGGCGCTCGATCGCCTGGAATGCCGCAAGCCGGTCAGCGCCGAGATCGCCGCGCCGGACCGCCGGCAGCACGATGGTGGTCACCATCGCGACGCCGCCGATCCAGATCACCACGGCGAGGACATGCAGCGCGCGGGCGAGAACCACATCATCCATGGCCGCCCTCGCCTCGGCTCATTCCGCGGGCCGCATCCCGGGCGCGAGGCCCAGGCTGTGGACGAGCGCGGCGCCCGGCGCCAGCAGATCGGCGAGCGTATAGCGGTCGAGCGTCCGCAAGAACGCCAGCGTCGCTTCACGCAGCGCGTGACGCAGAACGCAGCATCCCTCGATCCGGCAGAACTCTGTCGCGGCAAGGCACCCGACCACGGCGAGGTCCTCTTCGGTCTCGCGCACTACCGCCCCGACCCCGATCTCTCCAGGCGAACGCGCCAGTCTGATCCCGCCCCCCTTGCCGCGGATCGTATCGAGATAGCCTTGCTGGCCAAGCTTGTTGACGACCTTCATCAGGTGGGTCTTCGAGATCCTGAAGCTTTCGGCAATCTCGGCAATCGTCGCAAGCCGACCGCCCGCAGCGCCGACATAGATCAGCGTGCGCAGCGCATAATCGGTCCCCAAGGTCAGACGCATGGCCTGTTTTTCTCCCGCGCCGGCGCGTCGCATCACCTGCTTGATCCTATAAGAGTCAGTTTAGATACATGTTATAGGAAACGCAATGCCGCACCGTACGCAAATCGCGCTGGTCCTGGATCGCGACACCGGAGAGGTTGCTGTAATGACAAATCGACCCGATGAAAATCCTGCCGCGGAGGTCGGCTCGCCGGCCCCGCTCGAACGACGAGAGCGGCAAGGCGCCCCGTAGCCTCGTGAAATCGAGGCGAAACAGTCGCTGATTGGGCATATGGGGCCACAACCGCCGGGTACGCCGACGCCCAGCCTCGTCGACCCCCTGACGCGCAAGCTAGGGCAATGGGTGTCGCTGTCGCCGGAGGGAATCGCCGTGCTGCGCACTCTCCAATCCGCCTGACATAGGATGACGTGCGCAGCTGCTGACGCACGAAGTCGTGCTGCGGCACGCGGCCAAGACGGCGGCAGCGGCGAACTGACCCGTTAATCTGGCGTATCTCGCCGAACGGAATCGGCGCTCAAGGGTCTTCGCCGAATGGTTCCGGGAGCTTGGATGGCCGCACCTTAATCTAATCCGCAAGCGGGTCGGGGCGCAGTTGGAACTCGACGACGAGCGGGCTCGAGCGCGTCTCGGGTGTAGCGCCCGGGGCGCCGGGCGCCGGTGCATCAATGCCCTCGATATGGAAAGGCGTGCGGTTGCCCGACGTCACCCACAATTCGCGGCCCTTCCAGCCCGCTTGCGCGTCGTCGATACGGCCCTCCAGGCCCTTGGCGAAAAAGCCCATCGGATAGGGCACACGCAGCTCGATAACCTCGCCGCCGACCAGCGCATGAAGCGAATCCGACTGGTTGCCGGTGGCGATCGGCACATTGGCGCCGAGCCCCAGAATATCGTGCTGGTCGACCCAGACGAAATACGGGTTTTCCTCGGCGCCCGGATCGCCCTGGAAGCCTGGTCCCGGCAGTGCATAGAACGAAAAACCCTCGGGGCATTTCTCACCCTTTTCCGCACCAGGCCCGTTGAGCGGCCCCTTGCATTTACGCCGGTCGAAGCTGGCGATGTGACCGCTGTCGAGCGGCAGCCAAGCGATGCCGTTGCGGTCGACATCCATGCCGCGGATGCCGAAGCCGGGCAGCGGGATCTTGTAGAGCTCGGTCAAGGCCGTCTCGGACGGGTTCGCTCCCGGCGCGACGCGCATGATGTAGCCGGGATGGGCGAGGCTCGACCCCCAGATCGCGCCATCGGCCGGCGAATACGAGATCGCGTACATGGCATAGGGAATGCGCGTGTCCTTCGTCGGGTCGATCGGCTGGCCGGGCTCGTTCCATTCCTTGGTGCGCTTGCCGTTGCCGACGGTGTCGACGATATACGGCGTCCAGCCCTGCGATTTCACTGCGTCATGGGTCTGCCAGAACAGCTTGGTGTCGATCCAGCCGACGACCGCCGCCTGCGGCACGGGCGCGCCGCCGAGACCGGTATTGTTGCTGAGCCACAGCGTGTTGTTGGCGTCTTCGGCGAAGTTCAGGTGATGCGTGCCGAAGCAGGTATCGATCGTCGTGAACTGTTTCGCCTTCGGATCGTAGACCGTGACCTGGCGCGAATTCTGGAAGAACCCGTCATGCGGCACGTCGAGCGGATAGGCCTGCGCCGAGGCTAGCGACGAGCCCTTCTTGCAATAGTCGGGGACCGCCTTCGGCGAGCGGTTCTGCGCCGCCCAATAGACGCGGCCGTCTTGGTCCATCACCGACGTGTGCGCGTTGACCTTGCTGTCCCAGGTCTGCTCCATGCCCAAATAGGCCGAGGCGACGACGACCTCGTTGGCCAGCGCCGAGCTCGGCGTCCCGTTGCGCACCGGCGGCTGAAGGGTTGTCTTGGTATTGTGCACCGGATCGAGCACCGGCTGCAGGCTGGTGCTGAGCTCGGTGTCGCCATAGATGAGGCCATAGGCGTTGACTGTCGGGTTGCGCCGGTCGGTCGACGACAAATCGTGCAGATAGTGCTTGGGGTCGAGCCAATCGCGCCCGACCTGGCTGTTGGGATTTGACGCGGCCTGCCGCCGCTCGATCAGCTTACGGTAGCTATCGACAATTATCAGGCGCCGCTTGCCGATCTTCAGCGAGTTGAGCGCGCCATCGGCGAGTAACTCATACGTCGTGCTGCGGCCGATCCCGGTGAGCCGGCAAAAATCGGCGACGGTCACCGTAATCGGCATGTCTGCGATAGGGCTCATCCACCTTTCTCCGCTTGGGTTCGTGTGGATGATGTCGCAGCTCGTGCCGCTGCCGTCACAAGGGGGAAATCGTACCCGGAATAGACGATTCCCCCCATCAACTGAGCATTATTGCCCCTGCTTGGGCCGATAAACCCTTGCTCTCCTTTCAGGAAATGCATCGGCCATGAAGGCCGGCCCGAATTCCCGGGCCAACTCCGTTCCACCATTGGGAAAGGCCATGGCCCAATTCTTCAAGGCCGCCGACAGGCCGGCGTCGCCATTGCGGAAAACGACCGGCCAAATCGCGGCCGAAAATTCATAAAAAGGTCCAACGTCGTACGGCCCGCCCTCCGGGGCTTCGCGATCGACACGGCGGGTAGCTTTCAGCCCGGTCGCAAGCTCGCACATGTCGGACAGGTCGTTGAGCAGGAAGGTCGACATAATCTCGCGATGGCGGCCGGCCATTTTACGACGACGATTGGTTACTCCACCCTCTTTGGCTTCCTCGCCGCCCTTGACCTCCTGAATCGCGCCGCCTTCCGCGACGTCGACGGCGGCGTGGTGCAGTTCAGTTAGGCTGTCGAAAAACTGATGGAAACGACGCAATCCGGTGGAAATCACCTCTTCGTTCAACCACCACCACGACCGACGCTCGCCGTCAGGCTTCGCGAGCATCATCCCAATCCGCTTTCGCGTTACCGGATCAAGCACAGCAATCGCTTTCGCGAGCGCAGCAGAGTGTTTTGCAACCGCTGTCGCTTTACGCCGATGCTTGGTCTCTAGTCTCAACTCGAGGTAGAGCAAGAATATGGGTACGTTGCGTTTTCCCCAGTCCCGAAGGGTCTCCTCCAATTGCTGCCTACGCTCCGGGTCGGTCTCGGCCGGCAAGGACTGCGATATCAGTCGGATTTGACGATCAGTAAACTCAAAAACCGGGCGGACATCGGCTTTTGGGTGTTCTGTTGCGTCCGCGCTCACGGCTTACCTCATAAGATGACGGGACACATCCGGGACACCAGCAGTCGCCGTAAACCCTAAACTATTGAAATGATTGGCGTCCCCAACCGGATTCGAACCGGTGTTGCCGCCGTGAAAGGGCGGTGTCCTAGGCCTCTAGACGATGGGGACGTCGGCGGCCGCGGCGCGATGGGTCTAGCGGCACCCGCGCGCGAAATCAATCGCCGTTCGGGCCCCGCGCGACCCTTGCACGCTGGGATCGGGCTTAAACCATGCTGTAGCTGCCGCTGATGCTGATCACCTGGCCGGTGATCCAGCTACCCCGATCGGAGGCGAGCAGCGCCACCAGCGGCGCGACGTCGGCGGGCCGGCCGAGCCGGCGCAGCGGGTAGAGCCGCACCAGCCGGTCGCGGTTGGTTTCGACCCAGCCGCGGTCGTGATCGGTTTCGACCAGCCCGAGCGAGACGACGTTGGCGGTGGCGCCAAAGCGGCCGTATTCGCGCGCCAGCGACTTCATCAGGCCGAAATTTCGCGCCCGACAGCATTGGTGCCGCCGGTGACCAGCGCCAGCCTGCCCTCCAGGCCCAGATCCATTGCTATTCTCCTCGCCCGCCCGCCTTGGCCTTTTCGATCAGGCGGAAGAGGCGCTCCGGGGTCATCGGTAATTCGAAAATCTCGGCGCCGAGCGGCGCCAGCGCGTCGGCCAGCGCGTTGGCGATCGCCGCCGGCGCGCCGATCGTGCCGCCCTCGCCCATGCCGCGGAAGCCGCCGACAGTCGTTGGCGATTCCGTTTCGATATGCGCGGTCTCGATCGCCGGCACCTCGCCCGCCGCGGGGATCACGTAATCGACCAGGCTAGCGGTCAACAATTGCCCGTTGGCGTCATAGACGATTTCCTCGTAAAGCGCCGCGCCGATCCCCTGGGCGACGGCGCCATACACCTGCCCATCGACTATCAGCGGGTTGATGACCCGACCGCAATCCTCGGCGACGACATAGCGCTCGATCCGGACCTGGCAGGTCCGGGGGTCGATCTCCAGCGCCACGAGATGCGTCGCCGAGGTCGTCGTGCCGAAAACGGGGTCGTAGACCTTGGTGACTTCGAGTTCTTCGCGGGCGTCCGGCGGCAGGCGGCCCATCTCGGAATAGACCGCCTTGGCGATCTCGCGGAACGTCAGCGAGCGGTCGGTCCCGACGACGAACACCCGCCCGTCCGCCGCGTCAATGTCGGCGACCGCCGCCTCCAGCAGGTGCGAGGCGGCGCGGATCACCCTCTCCTTGAGGAGCCGCGCCGCCAGTGTCGCGGCGCCACCGGCGAGCACCGCGCTGCGGCTCGCATAGGTGCCGGTGCCGTGCGCCACGAGGGCGCTGTCGCCGTGCTGAATTTCGATGTCGTCGATGCGGGCGCCGAGTTCGTCGGCGATGACCTGCGCCAGTGTCGTCTCCAGCCCCTGGCCGTGCGACGCGATGCCGAAGGCGGCGCTGACCGCCCCCGTTGAGTCGAGACGGATCGACGCGGTTTCGGTGCCGGTGTTGATCGGCATGCCGGGCGCCGCGGAAATGCGCGAGCCGATGCCGGTCAATTCGGCATAGGTCGCGACGCCTATGCCGTAAAGTCGGCCCGCGGCGCGCGCCTTCGCCTGCCCTTCGCGCAGCTTCGCGTAGTCGGCGGCGGCGCAGGCTCCTTCGAGCGTGCCGAGAAAGGCCGAGCGGTCCCACACGATGCCCGACGCGGTGCGGTACGGAAATTCGTCTTCGCGCACTAGGTTGCGCCGGCGCAGCTCGACCGGGTCGACCCCGAGGCGGCGCGCCGCCATGTCGACGAGGCGCTCCATGACAAAGGTCGAGATCGGCCGGCCGACGCCGCGATAGGGTCCCATCGGCGCCTTGTTGGTCGCGACCGCGCGCACTCGGCCGTGATAGGCCGGCACGCGGTAGGGGCCGGGCATGAAGCTGACGACCTGCACCGGCTCGAGCGCCGCCGTCCACGGGTAGATCGAATAGGCCCCGACATCGCCGACCACGTCGGCCGCGAGCGCGAGGATATGCCCCTCAGCGTCGAGGCCGAGTTCGGCGTCGACGATCTCGTCGAAGCCCTGGCTGGTCGACAGCAAATCCTCCAGCCGGTCGCCGGTCCAGCGTACCGCGCGTCCGAGATACCGCGCCAGCACCGCGACCAGAATTTCCTCCGGGTAGAGCGACGCCTTGCCGCCGAAGCCGCCGCCGACGTCGGGCGCGACGACACGGATGCGATGCCCCGGCAGGCCGAGGAGATCGGCGAGGACATCGCGGACGACGCCCGGGATCTGGGTCGAGAGCGTCAGGGTCAGCGCGCGCCGCCCGCAATCGTATTCGGCGAGGCAGGCGCGGTTTTCGATGGCCGCCGGGGTCTTGCGGCGAAAGCGGAAGCGGCCGCCGACCTTGAGCGGCGCCGCCGCGATTGCCGCCGGCGCATCGCCGCGCGCGAAACTCCGCGTCGCCAGCACATTGGTTCCCGCCTCGGCGTGCAGCAGCGTCGCCTCCGGCCGCGCCGCCGTTTCGGGATCGCTGACGGCCGGCAACGGCTGATACTCGATGTCGACCAGTTCGAGCGCGTCTTCGGCGAGGTAGCGGTCCTCGGCCAACACGGCCACCACCGGTTCGCCGACGTAGCGCACCGTGCCGCGCGCCAGCGGATAGAATTCGGTCGGATGATAGTCCGGCATCCGTGAGGTCGCGCGCAGCGGGCCGACCAATCCGGGCAGGTTTGGCGCGGTGTAGATGGCAAAAACGCCGGGCAGCGCGGCGGCGGCTTCTGTGTCGATATGCGAGATCAGCGCGTGCGCGTGGTCGCTGCGGCGGAACGCGACTTGCAGCGCGCCGGGCACCGTACGGTCATCGGTGAAGGCGCCCTGGCCGGTCAGAAGCCGTGGGTCCTCGACGCGCTTGACCCTTGCGCCGATGTTTTTCGGACGCAGCACGTGAGTGTCGCTCATCGGCGGCCCTTCGCCACCACCGAGCGCACCGCTCGGACAATGTGCTCGTAGCCGGTGCAGCGGCACAGATTGCCGGAGAGGCCCGCGCGGATTTCGGCGTCGCTGGCGAGCGGGTATTTGCGGAGGAGGTCCACACAGGTCATCAGCATGCCGGGCGTGCAGAAGCCGCATTGCAGCGCGTGGTGCTCGCGGAAGGCTTCCTGCAGCGGCGAGAGATTGTCGACCGTGCCGAGGCTCTCGACCGTCTCGATTTGGGCGCCGTCGGCCTGCACCGCGAACATGAGGCAAGCGCGGGCGCTGTGCCCGTCGATCAGTACGGTGCAGGCGCCGCAAACGCCGTGCTCGCAGCCGACGTGGGTGCCGGTGAGGCCCAGCCGATACCGCAGGAAGTCGCTCAACAGCAGCCGTGGCTCAACCGAGCGCTGATAGGTCGTACCGTTGACGCGGACGGTGATGGCATGCGCCCGGCTCATGCGGCGCTGCTCCAGGCGGCAGTCAGCACCCGCTCGGTCAGCACCGCGACGAGATGGCGGCGATAGTCCGCCGACCCGCGCAGATCGCTGTTGGGCTGCACTGTGTCGCGCACCTGCTGCGCTGCCGCCGCCACCAGTTCCGGTGCGAAGTGTTGGCCGGCCAGCGCAGCCTCGACACCGCGCAGCCTGAGCGGCGTCGCATCGACGCCCATGACGGCGAGCCGCGCTCCGGTGATCGTCGAACCGGACGGGGTCATCGTCGCCGCGGCCGCGGCGATCGCGAAGTCGCCGTCGCGCAGGGCGACTTCCTCAAAGCCCCAGCCGGTGTTGGGCGGCAAGGCGGGAAGGGCGACCTCGGTCACCATCTCGTCCGCGGCGAGCGCCGTCGTCAGCGGGCCGAGGAAGAAATCGCCCGCCGCGTGGATCCGGGCGCCGCGCGCCGAGCTAGTATGGATCGCGGCGTCGAGCAATAGCGCGAGCATCGGCAGTTCGGCAGCCGGGTCGGCATGCGCAAGGCTACCGCCGAGCGTGCCGCGGTTGCGGATCGCCAGGTGCGCCACATGCGTCATCGCCGCGGCGAGCACCGGAAACCGCACCCGCACCAGCGGCGACATTTCCAGCGTATGATGGCGGGTCAGCGCGCCGATCCGCAACCGGCCGTCGTGATCCGCCACGAAATCGAGCGCGGCTACCCGGTTGATGTCGACGAGGACGCCGGGCCGCAGCATGCGGAAATTCAACAGCGGCACCAGGCTCTGGCCGCCGGCGAGGAGCTTCGCGTCGTCGCCGTGGGTTGCCAGTAGCGCGACGGCCTCCGCGACGCTGCCGGGGCGATAATACTCGAACGGCGGCGGCTTCACTGCCCGAGCCTCCCGCCGCTTCGGTCAAGCGGGGATGATTTCGAAATGCACATCCCTGGGCACGCAGTCGGCGCCGTTGATCGGCACGATATCCTGCGGACAGGCCGAAAACGCGATGACCAGATCCATCTCGGCGCGCAGCACGACGTGGCTGCCGACCGGGGCGATCGCCGGCTCCCACGAGACCGCGCCGTTCCGCCCGACCGGGATGTTCATGAACATGTTGAGCGGCGCCGGGATCACCGGCGGATCGAGCCCGAACTCGGCGAGCGCCGCGCGCAGATTATCGGCGCAGTTGTCGTGATGCCCGGCGACGCCAAGCTGTTCGTAGCGCCAGCGGTCGCAGGCCGCGATCAAGGTGTCGTGGATGCCGCCCGAATTATCCTCGATAAAGGTCAGCATCGGGCGCCGCCGGTTCGACACCAGCGTGTCGCCGGTCGTCGGCAGGATCTTCGACAGATGCGCGTGGCTGTGCGCCATCGACAGGAATTCGCCGAGATCGTCGCGGTTGAACGCCCAGGTGTCGACGACCTGCTGGCCGTGCGTGTTGACGAGGCGCAGCCGCTCGCCCGCCGCGAGGTACGCCGCCTTGCCCTTGCGGGCAGGAACCGCGGTCAGGGTGGCCACTTGCGCCGGCTCCTTCAAGCGAACTTGGCGGCGAGCGGCGGCGGTCCGAGTGTCGCCGGGTCGAGGCGCCGCGCCAGCGTGATCAGCGTGGCGGTCAGCGCCGCGAGATCGGCGCGAGCCGCGTCGGAGGCGAGCTTGCCGTCGCGGAAGTCGCCGCCGGTCAGATAGATTGCGGTCGGCGCGACGAGCGCTCCGAACCACGCCAATACGCCGCACAGCTGGGTATCGACGGCGAGGTAATGATGCGGCGAGCCACCCATCGCGACGATGCCGACCGGCTTTGCCTGCAACGCCTCGACCGGCGCGATGTCGAGAAGGTTTTTGAGGACGCCGGGATAGCTCGCGCGATAAACCGGCGCGGCGATCAGCACCGCGGTCGCTCCGGCGATGCGCGCGACGGCGTGGCGGGTCGCGGCGCCATAGGCGTCGAGCGGTCTTCCGTCGCAGATTTCGACCGCGGTCTCGGCGAGGTTGAGGACGTCGACCGCGATGTCGCGCGCCGCTCGCGCGCTCTCCGCCGCCACGTCGACCGCGGCGGCGAGGCGACCGGGCGGCGTCGCCGCGCCGACGATCATCAAGAGGCGAACGGCATCAGCCATCACCGCGGCTCCTTCTTGTCACTCGGCGCCGACCGCCGCGCGCCGCGCCGGCGGCGCGGGGATGCGCGCCAGCCCGAAATGGTCACGCAGCGTCGTTCCGTGGTATTCGCGCCGGTAGAGACCGCGGCGCTGCAATTCGGGAACCACGAGGTCGACGAAATCAGCGAAGGCGCCAGGGAAATAGGGCGGCAGGATGTTGTAGCCGTCGGCGGCGCCCGCGACGAACCATTCCTCCAGCGTGTCGGCGATCTGCACCGGCGTGCCGCAGACGACCCAGTGGCCGCGCGCCGCCGCGGTCAGGTTGTAGAGGTCGCGCAGGGTCATGTTCTGGCGCCGCGCCATCTCGTAGAGCACCTTGTGGAAGGTCTGGCTGCCGGTCTCGCCGGGCGGCGGCGCCGGCACCGGCCCGTCGAGCGGATAACCCGAGACGTCATAGCCGATCCGGCCGGTGACGAGGGTCAGCGCGTTGGTCGGCGTCAGCCAGCTTTGCAGCAGCGAGAGCTTGTCCCTTGCCTCGGTTTCCGTGCGGCCGATGATCGGCATCACCCCGGGCAGGATCGCCAGCTGGTCCGGGGTGCGGCCGAATTTCGCGAGCCGGCCCTTCAGGTCGGCATAGGCCTTCCTGGCGCTTTCCAATTCCTGTACCACCGAGAAGACGACGTCGGCGGTGCGCGCCGCGAGATCGAGGCCGGAGGGCGAGCCGCCGGCCTGGATGATGACCGGGTGGCCCTGCGGCGCGCGCGCCATGTTGATCGGGCCCTTGACCTGGAAAAAGCGGCCCTTGTGGTCGAGCGAGCGGACCTTCGCGGCATCGACGTATTGCCCGCTCGCCTTGTCGGCGACGATCGCGCCCTCCTCCCAGCAATCCCACAGGCCCTTGACGACATCGACGAACTCCTGGGCGCGCTCGTAGCGCAGCTCGTGCTCCATGTGGTGGTCGCGGCTGAAATTGAGCGCGGCCTTCGGGAGCGAGCTGGTGACGACATTCCACGCGGCGCGGCCGCTACTCAAATGGTCGATCGAAGAAAAGATGCGGGCGACGTTGTAAGGCTCGGAAAAGCTGGTCGAGACCGTCGCGCCGAGCCCGAGATGCGTCGTGCAGCCGGCGAGCACCGAGATCAATGTCGTCGGCTCGAAGCGGCAGAGGAACGACGGGTGGTCGCCCGGGTCCATCACGAGCCCATCGGAGACGAACAACAGGTCGAACTTGCCACGCTCGGCGATGCGCGCGATCTCGCGCGTCACCGCGAGGTCGTTGTTGCTGACGGCAGCGCCCTCGTAGCGCCACCCGGCCGAATGGTTGCCGGTGCCCAGCACGAACACGCCCATATGCATCTGCCGCTGCTGAGCACTCATTTCGTTTCACCCTCGTTGTCGCCGGGGGAGTTTAATATCGACGTCGCGTCATTGCGAGGAGCGCAGCGACGAAGCAATCTGGCGCCGCCAGAGGCTCGCCGGACGGAGATTGCTTCGCTACGCTCGCAATGACACCTGAGGCAGGAGCAAGAGGGAATGACGGCGACGCGACACATGCGGCTGGGGGCGTTCATGCGCCCCGTCGGGATCCACACCGCGTGGTGGCGCTATCCCGGCGCCTACCCGGACGCCAACTTCAATCTCCAGCACCTGATCCGCTTCGCGCAAAAGCTGGAAGAGGGCCGCTTCGACGCGTGGTTCATGGCCGATCACCTGGCCGTCCTCAACATGCCGATGGCGGCGCTCAAACGCAGCGCGACGGTGACCTCGTTCGACCCCCTGACCCTGCTGCCGGTGCTGGCAATGGCGACCGAGCATCTCGGCCTCATCGCGACCGCCTCGACGACCTTCGAGCCGGCCTACATGATCGCCCGCCGGTTTGCGTCGCTCGACCACATCAGCAACGGTCGCGCCGGGTGGAACCTCGTCACCACCTCCAATCCCGACGCGGCGCTGAATTTCGGGCTGACCGAGCACATGGAGCACGGCGAGCGCTACCGCCGCGCCCGCGAGTTCTTCGACGTCGTGACCGGGCTGTGGGACAGCTGGGCCGAGGACGCCTTTGTCCGCGACGTCGAGGAGGGCATCTATTTCAATCCCGACCGCATGCACGTGCTCGACCACCAGGGCGAGTTCCTGTCGGTGCGCGGCCCCCTCAACATCGCGCGTCCGGTGCAGGGCTGGCCGGTCATCGTCCAGGCCGGCGCATCGGACGCCGGCCGCCAGCTCGCCGCCGAAACCGCCGAGATGGTGTTCGCCGCCGGTGGCCCGCTCGCCGACGCACAAAGAAACTACGCCGACATCAAGGGGCGCGCGGTGCGCTGCGGCCGCGATCCCGACCACATCAAGATCCTGCCCGGCTGCCTTGTCGTCATCGGCGACACGGTCGAGGAGGCGCAAAAGAAGCGGGCATTGCTCGACAGCCTGGTGCATCCGGACAGCGGCATCGCCGCGCTGTCGATCGCGCTCGGCTGCGACGCCTCGCGATTCGATCTCGACGGGCCGCTTCCCGACGACATCCCGGAAAGCAACGCCTCGAAGAGCGGCCGCGAGCGCGTCATCGCGCGCGCCCGGCGCGACAATCTGACGGTGCGCCAGCTGGCGCAGATCGCCGGCGGCTATGGCGGGCTGGCGATGGTCGGGACCCCCAAGACGATCGTCGACCAGATGGAGGAATTCTTCTTCGGCAACGCCTGCGACGGGTTCAACATCATGTTCCCGTGGGTCCCGGGCGGGCTCGATGAGTTTGTCGACCGCGTCGTGCCGGAACTGCAGCACCGCGGCCTCTTCCGCCGCGAATACGAGGGCCGCACCTTGCGCGAAAATCTCGGCCTGCCGCGCCCGGACAACCGTTTTTTCACCGCGAAGGAGGGCCGCCGATGACCGCCGACCTCAAACAGATCAGCGCGAGCGAGCTGAAAAGCGCGCTGCACGATGGCGGCGAGATCGCGCTGCTCGACGCCCGCGAGGAGGGCGTCTTCAATCGGCGACACCTGCTGCTGGCGTCGTGCGTGCCGCTGAGCCGGCTCGAACTGATGGTCGACGATCTGGTGCCGCGCCGCTCGGCGCGCGTCGTCTGGTGCGACGACGGCGACGGCTCGGCGTCACGCGCCGCAACGCGGATGAGCAGCCTCGGCTACCGGGATGTGGCGGTGCTGGGCGGCGGTATTGCCGCCTGGGAAGCGGCCGGATTTCGCGTCTACAGCGGCGTCCACGTGCCGAGCAAGGCGTTCGCCGAAGTCGTCGAGCACGAGGCCGGCACGCCATGGATTTCGGCGCCCGACCTGCAAAAGCTGATCGCCAGCGGCGCCGACATCGCGATCTACGACAGCCGCTCTTATGAGGAATACCACAACAACAGCATTCCGACCGCGATCAGCGTCCCCGGCGCCGAGCTGGTCTATCGCTTCGCCGACCTGACGCCGTCGCCCGACACCACGATCATCGTCAATTGCGGCGGCCGCACCCGAAGCATCATCGGCGCCCAGGCGCTGATCAACGCCGGCTTCGCCAACAAGATCATGTCATTGAAGGACGGCACGATGGCCTGGCACCTCGCCGGGCTCGATGTCGTGCAGGGCGCGACCGCCCGGCCGCCCGCGGTCTCGGCGGCGGGGCTCAAGGTGGCGAGCGAGGCGGCGGCGCGGGTCGCGGCGCGCGGCGAGGTCCGCCGCATCGACCGGGCGACGCTCGCCCTGTGGCGCGGCGAGGCCGAGCGCCGCAGCCTCTACGTGCTCGACGTGCGCACCCCCGAGGAATACGCGGCCGGGCACCTCCAGGGCGCGCGCTCGGCGCCGGGCGGCCAGCTGGTGCAGGAAACCGACGCGCACGTCGCGACCTGGGGTGCGCGCGTCGTGCTGGTCGACGACAACGGGGTGCGCGCGACGATGACCGCCTCGTGGCTGAAGCAGATGGGGTGGGACGAGGTCGCGGTGCTGGTCGCCCGCCCGGCGGACGGCGATTGGGTCACCGGTCCGCATGTGCCGCACGTGCTTGGGCTCGACAACCTCGCCGTCTCGACCATCGAGCCGGCCGCGCTGCGCGAGCGCCTCGCCCCGGGCACGGCAGTGGTCGTCGACGTCGACACCAGCCGAAACTACGGCCAGGGCCATATTCCCGGCGCCTGGTTCGCGATCCGCTCGCACCTCGCCGACGCGTTGGCCAAGCTGCCGAAAGCCGAGGCGATCGTGCTGACCTCGCCGGACGGCGCGCTGGCACGGCTCGCCGCGGCCGAGCTGACGAACAAGGCGCCCTCCCCGGTCATCGCGCTGGCGGGCGGCACTACGGCGTGGGTGCGCGCCGGCTTCAAGCTCGAAACCGGAGCGACGCACATGGCGAGCGAGCCGGACGACGTGGTGCTGTCGGCGCGCGAGCGCGGCCAGGACCGCGAGGCGGCGATGCGCGAATACCTGACCTGGGAAATAAACCTCGTCCACGACATGGCGAGCGACGACGACCAGCGTTTCCGCGTCGTCGTATAAGGGGAGGATTTTCGATGATCCGTGACGAACGCGGCCTGCCGCTGTCGACCGACAGTAGCGACGCCGCGGCATTGTTCGACCGTGCGGTCGAGCATTTTCTCAAGGTTCACGCCGACACGATGGCGCTGGTCGGCCAGATCGCCGCGGCCGACCCCGATTTTGCCCTCGGCCATTGCCTGAAGGGCTACCTGCTGCTCAGCGCCGCCAACCCGGCGCACGTGCCGGCGATCGCGGCGACATTGCAGGCGGCCGAGGCCGGCGCCGCGGCGGCGACCGAGCGCGAGCGCTGCCATGCTGCCGCCTTCTCGGCCTGGGCGAGCGGCGATCTCGGCCGTTCGTTCGCGATCTGGCGGCAGATCCTCGACGACCACCCGACCGACCTCCTGGCCGCGCGCATCTGCGACACGACCTGGTTCCGCTACGGCCAGACCGCGACGATCCTCGAACAGGCCGATCGCCTGGCGCCGCACTGGTCGCCGGGGCTGCCGGGCTACGATTGCTTCCAGACGATCTGGGCCTTCGCGCACGAGGAAGCCGGCGACACCGCCGGCGCCGAACGCGCGGTCGACGAGGCATTGGCGCAGGACCGCACCAACTACTTCGCGCAGCACGTCAAGGCGCATGTCATGGAGATGGAGTGCCGGCCGCGCGAGGGCCGCGACTGGCTGGCGAGCCAGGCGGGCACCTGGGGGCGGGGCGCGCAGCTGATCCATCATCTGTGGTGGCATCGCGCGCTGATGGAATTGGAGCTCGGCGAAGCGGGCGCGGTGCTCGACAGCTACGATCGCAACATCCGCAACCTCGACGAACCGATGACCCGGGCGACGCCCGACCATTTCATCGACCTGCAGAACGCGCCGGCGATATTGTGGCGGCTGGAACGGATGGGGGTCCAGGTCGGCGACCGCTGGCAGGAGCTGGCGGACAAGGCGGAGGCGCGGATCGGCGAGACCGGCCACCTGTTGATGCTGCCGCATCTGGTGATGGCGCTGGCGGCAAGCGGCCGGTTTGCGGCGGCCGACCGCTTCATCGCCGCGCTGTGCGAGCGCGCCGCCGATGAGGCGCAGTTTGCCGCGGCCTCGCTCACCAACGCGGTCATTCCGGTGTGCGAAGCAGCGGTGGCGCACCGGCAGGGCCATTACGCCCGCGTGGTCGACCTGCTGGCGCCGCGGCGCGAACAGATCCGTCTTTTGGGCGGCAGCAACGCGCAGCGCGACCTCTTCACCCAGATGCTGGTCGATGCCGCGATGCAGGCCGGCAGCCGCGACCTCGTCGGCGAGATGATCGCGCACGAGGCGGCGACCCGCGAGGTGCCGCCAAGCGCGCGTGCCGGCTACGCCGCGGCGGCGCGCTGGCTCGGCTGAGACAGGGACCACAAGCTGCCAACTGATTGTTCCGACCGCCACCGATGCTGAGGCTCGCGTTCGGCCTCCTGTGCGCGGCGACGGCGATCGGAGGCGGTCTTGCTGTCCGCTATATGCGAGGTCCGGCGGCACGGCCGCTGCCCGCCGGCATCGCGGCGCTGCACGCCGGGCTCGGCGCGGCAAGCCTTCTGGCCTTGCTGCTGACGCTGCGCCGCGGCTTGCCGCAAGGAGGGATGGGCACCGAGGGGTTCGGTCCAGGTGCCGCCGCTCTCATTTCGCTCGCGCTGGCGCTCGGGCTGGTGCTGGCGCACGTCGCCTGGCGCGGGCGCCGGCCACCCGCGATCCTCGTCGGGACCCACGCCAGCCTCGCCGTCGCCGGCCTGGTGCTGCTGCTCGCCCTGCTCGCGCTGCGCTAATCCAGGCGGCTTATTTGCCGTCGCGCTCGATCGCGGCCTTCAGTTCGGCCTCGGCGACCTCGATCTTGACCCCGGCGCGCTCCTGCTGCAGCAGCATCGCGACCCGCGAGTCGCGGTTTTCCCAGCCGCGGTTGAGGGCCGCAGTCAATTCGTCGAGTGCGAGATTGGCCATGTGCATCGGCACCTTCATCTCGCGCCCGAGCTGGGTCGCCAGCGTCACGTCCTTGTGGGCGAGGCGCAGCGCGAAATCGGGCGGGTCGTATTTGTTGGGCAGGAAATGGTCGGCCAGCCCCTCGAAGGTGCGCCGCCTGCCGCCCGCCCCCTGGCGCACCGCCTCCCACAACGCCAAGGGTTCGACGCCGGCCTTGACCCCCATCGTGAAGACTTCGGCCATCACGCATTGCACCGCATAGCCGGCGCAGTTGTGCACCAGCTTCGCGACCGAACCGGCGCCGATGGGGCCGATATAGCGCGCCTGATCGCCGATCGCGTCGAGCACCTTCTTATGACGGTTGAAGATCTGCTCGTCGCCGCCGACCCACAATGCCAGGCGCCCGGAGGCGGCGCCCTTCGGACCTCCCGAAACCGGCGCGTCGAGCATGTAGACGTGCTTTTCGGAAAAGCGCCGGTTGATCTCGCGCACCAGGGTCGGCGAGTTGGTCGACAGGTCGAAATACGCGCTGCCGTCCTTCATACCGGCGAGGAGGCCGTTGTCGCCCAGCGCCACCGCCTCGACCTCGGGCGGGCCGGGGAGCGATGTAAAGATCACCTCGCACTGCTCGGCCAAGGCCTTCGGCGTGTCGGCCCACACCGCGCCCGCCGCCAGATGGCGCTCGGCGGCGGCGCGGCGCACGTCGTGGACGACGAGGTCGTGCCCCGCCTTCTGCAGGTTCGCCGCCATGCTGGCACCCATCGTGCCGAGCCCGATGAAACCAACCTTCATGGATTTTCTCCCGGCGTTTCAATTGCCCCTCTCCCGCAATGCGGGAGAGGGTGGCGAGTGGAGCGAGCCGGGTGAGGGCGTCTGCAACCGAAAGACCCTCACCCTCCCAGCGCTTCGCGCCGGGTCCCTCCCTCTCCCGCGATGCGGGAGAGGGGTTCTCAGCGGCTCAGGGGTTCTTCGCGAAGACGTCCTTGGCGATCTGTGCCGCGGTCATCGCGGCGGGCCAGCCGACGTAGAACGCGAGGTGAGTGATGATCTCGCTGATCTCGGCCTTGGTGACGCCGTTGTCGAGGGCGCGCTGCAGGTGGCCGACCAGCTGCCGCTCGCGCCCCAGGGCGATCAGCGTCGCGACGACAATGAGGCTGCGGTCGCGCTTCTTCAGGCCGGGCCGCTCCCATACCTCGCCGAACAGCACGGTTTCGCTGTACTTGATCAGGTCGGGCACGACATCGCGGACGGCGTCGCGCGACGGGTTCGCTGATTGGGCCATGGTTTCCTCCGCAGGAGTTTGGGATTGGCTGAAGCGGAGGAACCGTAGCACGGCGCGGCGGACCGGCAACCCGCAATTGCCCTCACCCTGCCCTCCCCCGCTTGCGGGGGAGGGTTACAGCCGGCGCTCGGGCGGCAGGATCTCGGGGGCGAGGATCTGGTCGATCAGGTGCTCGCGGCGGATGTCGGCGAGGTGGGCGCGCTTTTCGTCGGCGGTGAGGCGGGTGCCGATGCCTTGCACCATCAGCATCACCAGCGAGCGGTCGCTGAGCCCTAGCCAATAGGCGCGGCGGATCAGCTTGTCGTCGCCGTCGCGGGCGAACGGGTCTTCTTCCAAGCCGTCGAGCGGCGGGCGATAAAATTGGGCCATGGCGTCACCTCGGGGTCTGCGGCCGGCGTTTCCCAGACGCTGATAGCAGGCCCCTCCCTCACCGGCAACCGGCGCCGCCGACCCTCACCCACCGCCCGGACGCAGGCCTGCGCTGCCGCGATTCGCGGATGACGCGCGTCCCGACTTCGCGCAGTTTGCTGCAATGAACCGCGCCCGCGCGATCCCGCTGCGACCGAGGCTGCCGACCCCCTGGCTGATGCTCGGCGGCGCCTTCGCCGCGTTCACCATCGGCGCCGGGCTGATGCATTCCTACACGGTCTTTCTCGTCGCCTTTATCGAGGCGTTCGGCTGGGGACGCGGCGAGACTTCGGTCGCCTACTCGATGTCACAGCTGGTCGCCGGCGGCAGTTCGCCGTTTGTCGGGGCGCTGGTCGATCGCCTCGGGCCGCGCCGCCTTTTGCTGCTCGGCACCGGGCTATTGGTCGTCGGCCTTGTCGGCAGCTCGTTTGTGACGGCGCTGTGGCAGCTCGTCGTGCTGTACGGGGTGGTGATGACGACCGGGGCGAACTGCCTCGGGCTGGTGGTTTTCGTGCCGTTGCTGTCGCGCCAATTCGTCCGCCGGCGCGGCATGGCGATCTCGATCGTGCAATCGGCCAATGGTTTCGCCCGCGCGGTCTCGGCGCCACTCGTCCAGCTGGCGATTTCAACCGTCGGCTGGCGCCAGACCTACCTCCTGCAGGCGGTGATGATGGCGGTGGTGGCGCTGCCGTTGGCACGCCTCTTCCGCCGCGCCGACCTCGGTGCAGCGCCCCCCGCCGCCGAGCGCAACCCGGAGGACGATGGCGGGTCGGCGTCGCCGGCCGCCGCGCCGCGCCCGGGCTGGACCCTTGGCGAGGCGGCGCGAACGCCGCATTTCTGGCTGCTCTTCGCGGTCTACCTGTTCACCGGGCTCGGCAGCTTTTTTGTCTCGCTGCACCAGCTCGCCTTCGCGATCGATGTCGGCTTCGACCGCATCTACGCCGCCGAGGTGCTCGGCATGGGCGCGCTCCTCGCGGTGTTCGGCACGATCGTCACCGGCACCGCGTCGGATTACGTCGGCCGCGAAGTCTCGGCGATCATGGCCTACGGGTTTTCGATCGTCGGCGTCATCTGCGCGCTGCTGATCACCCGGCCCGACCAGCACCTGCTGCTGTGGCTGCATGCCTGCTTTTTCGGGCTGACCTGGGGGGCGCGCGGCCCGGCGATCACCGCCAAGACCGCCGACCTCTTTCCCGGGCCGCAGCTCGGCACGATCCTCGGCGTCATCACGATCGGCAGCGGGCTCGGCGCCGCGCTCGGCTCGTGGGCGGCCGGGTGGATTTTCGATGTCAGCGGCAGCTACCGGGTCGCTTTCATGCTGTCGATCGCCTCCTACGTCTGCGGCATCGCCGCCTTCTGGGCATTGCGCCGGCCGCCGGTGCGCCGCCCGCTCTAGGCTCTAGACCGGCTTCCGGACCAGCGCCTCGACGGTGCGGGTGCGCCCCTCGCCGGCGCTGCGCGCCGAGTTGATGCGCATCTCGCGGATCCGCTCGCCGAGCACGACATGGAGGCCGAGCGGCGCCGGCTCTTCGCGGCGCAGCCGCTCGCTTTCGCGCAGTTGCGCCGGGCGTAGCGCGTCGGTCGTGTCCTCGAAGCTGACGATCTCGAACCCGGCGGCGACGAGGTCGGCGCGCATCTCGGCCGGGGTCGCAAGAAAGCTGGTCGCCGGGGTCGCCGCCCACGGCACCGGGAAATACGGCGGCCCCGCCTCGCCGGCGCACAGATTGGCGAGGGCGAGCCGGCTGCCCGGACGCAACACCCGGAACGCCTCGCGGTAAAAGCGCTGCTTGTCGGCGATGTTCATGATGACGTTCTGCGAATAGGCGCGATCGAAGGCGGCGTCGGGCAGAGGCAGGTCGAGCGCGCTGCCCTCGATGATTCTGACCCGGTCCGCCATCCCGCACGCGGCGGTCAGCGCCACGGCCGCGGCGCAGAATTCCGGCGTCAGATCGACACCTGTCACGTGGCAGCCGCAGCGTGCCGCGATCCAGCGCGCCGGCCCGCCGATGCCCGAGCCGATGTCGAGGATGCGCTCGCCGGGAAGCGGATCGAGCCGGGCGACCAGTTCCGCCGTCGCGACGACGCCGCGCCCGTGGAAATGATCCATCGGCGCCAGCGCCTCGGGCGTCACCGGCGCGTCGGCACCGTTGGCCGCCCGCAACGCGGCGAGCACGCGTCCCGCGATGCCGGCGCTGCCGTAATGCCGCGCGACCGGGTTTGCTGCTGTCATGTGTCCGCCCTCATGTCTGCGCCCTCCGACTTCCCTTTCGCCCGCCGCGATGCTACCGCATGGCCCGGCGAAAACCCACGCGAGGGAGAGCGAGCGATGGCCGTGAAGATCGAACGCCGGCAGCCCGAGGGCATGAACGTCAGGATGCAGCAGGGTAAGGCCGCCTATTCCCACGTCGTCACGGTCACCGGGCCGGGCAAGACGATCTACATCGCCGGGCAATTGGCGCGTGACGTCGCCGGCAACATCGTCGGCCCGGGCGACATGCGGGCGCAGCTCGAGCAGACCTTCAAAAACCTCGAGCTCTGCCTGAAGGAAGCCGGCGCGAGCTGGGCGGATGTCGTCAAGACCAACACCTTCGTCACCGACTACGCGGCGTTCTCCAAATGCTCCGACGTGCGGATGCGCTATATCGGGGTCGCCTCCCCGACCAGCACGACGATCCAGATCAGCGGCCTGGCGCAACCCGAGGCGATGGTCGAGATCGAGATGATCGCGGTCGTCGATTAGGAGCTAGCGGACCGACTCGTAGACCCGCTCGTCGTAGAGCGCGCCCTGTAGCGGCAGCAGCTTGGCGCGGAAGGCGCGGCTGTGATCGGCCATCACATGGCTGTCACGGGCGGTGCGGTCGCGCCATGCCTCGACGAGAAAGAGGTGATTGGCCCGGCTGGCTTGCTGCAACACGTCGAAGCGCCCGACCCCGCTGTCCTTGCGGCTGTCCGCGGCAAGCTGCTTGACGAGGCCGATCGCCTCGTCCTTGGCCGGCGGGATCACATCGACATGGGTCACGACGTATACCGACGCGGCGGCGCCGGCCGCCGGCGCCGCGACGTCGAGCCCGACACAGGGACGCCGGTCGGGCGGGCTGACCAGCAGCGGCCGCAACTTTGCATCGATCGCCTTGGCCGCCGCATCGTGGGCGCTAAGCGCGGCCTTGTCGCGCCACGCCTCGATGAGGGCAAACCGCCCCGGCCGCCCGCTTTCGCGCAGCGCGACGAAACCGACGTTGCCGTCTTCGCCGCGGCTGGCGGCGGCGAGCTTATGCAGCTGCGCCGCGGCTTTTGCCGCCGACGGAGCGCCGGTTTCGAGAAAGGTCACGACATAGGCGGGGCCTGCGGCGGGTGGGGCCGGGCCGGGGGCCGGCATCGGCGCCTGCGCCCAGACCGGCGAGCCGAGCGTCGCCAACCCAAGCAGCAACACAAGCGGGGCCGTGTAGCGCATCGCGTTCCTCCCGATCTCAATTATCGCCCGGAGATTGGCACGACCCGTCGAGCCTCGGCAATCCCGGCAAGCGCGAGGGTCCCGGACCCCTGCTGACGCTAATAGGCCGAGTGCGCGAACCGAATCCCGATGAATCCGGAATGCTGTGCACCGGCGCCCCACTGTCGCCAATTGTTGCGCCGTGCAACAGGCGATGTCACAAGCAGACAACTTCGTACGTAAGTTCGATATATTCACGCGTATTGTCAAGATTAGGTTACGCGGGGAACCATATCTTCGTGGATACCCGTTAATACCCACATGATGGAAGATCTTGAAATTCTGCACGACATGGCGATTCGATTGCGAGCGCTAGCGGTAATCGATGCCGGGATAGCCGATGAACTGTGGCGATTGGCGAATGATCTGGACCAATTGGCCTTTGCTCTGGCGCGCCGCTGCCGGCCCACCGGGACGCCGCCCCAGCTTCCGCCGTCTGAAAGCTGATGGCGGCCGGCGCAGCAGCGCCAGCCTCCCAGCCTACTTGAAGTGAGGCATCACCTTCTCGCAGATCAGCTGCAGCGAGCGCATCATCATTTCGGCCGGGATCGCCGCGCCGAAATTGAGTTCGAACAGGATGCCGTCGATGCCGAGTTCATCCTCGAGCTGCTTCAAGCGGTCGGTCACCCGCTCCGGGCCGCCGACTACCACCTTGTCGCGCAGCACGGTTTCGTAGCTGACCGTGCGGATTTCTTCGAGTTCGGCGCGGCGCCGCACGTTCGGCGAGCCTTCGAGCCGGGTGATCAGCGAGCGGTAGCCGGCCATGATGCTCGGCTCGCCCTCCTCGATCGCCTGCTTGTCGTTGTCGCCGACATGCATCGAGAGCCTGAGATACACTTCGCCGTGGCCGGGATGCCCCGCTTCGACATAGGCCTGGCGATAGGCCTTGAGGTCCGGCGCGAGGCCGGACAAGGAGGCGCTGCGCACCGAGACGAAGAGCGGGTAGCCGAGCTTGCCCAAATGCGGAAAGGTGTCCTCGCTGGCGCCGGCGATGCGGATCGGCGGATGCGGCTTCTGGTAGGGCCGCGGCACCGCGCGTGCCTCGTCAAAGCTGTAGAACTTGCCGTCGTGCGAAAAACTCTCCTGCGTCCACGCCTTCTTCAGGATGTCCAGCGTGTCGAAAAACCGCTCGCGGCTTTCCGAATAGGGCACCCCATAAGCCGCATAGCCGCGCGGATTGCCGCTGCGCCCGGCGCCCAGGATGAAGCGCCCGCGGCTGACGACGTCGACCGTCGCGGTCTCCTCGGCCAGGCGCAGCGGGTGGGTCAGCGGCAGCACGTGCACCGCGGTCCCGATCTTGATGCGCTTGGTGCGCGCGGCGATCTGGCCCGCGACGTTCATCGGCGCCGACAACACCGAGCGCCGCGCCTGCTGGTGGATTTCCGCCAGCCAGAACACGTCGAGGCCCCAGCGTTCGGCGGCGTCGACCTGCTGAAAGCCCTGCTCGAACGCCTCGGCGTCGCCCTGGCCTGCCACCTGGCGGTGAAATTCGTGATACCAGCCGAATTCCATGACGGATTTCCTCGACGAACGGGAATGACCTATCCTTTAGGCTAGGCGCGCCGCGGACATCGCGCAAATGCCGATCGACGATCCAGGCTATAACGGATCGGCATGGCTGCGGGCTTCGTGTATGCTTGGGGCCATGGAACTGCGCAGCCTCCACTATTTCGTCCGCATCGCCGAACTCGGCAGCATCACCCGCGCCGCGGCCCACCTGCACCTCGCCCAGCCGGCGCTGACCCGCCACGTCCAGCGGCTCGAAGAGGAATTGGGGGTGGCCCTCTTCACGCGCGCCAACCGCGGCGTGCGGCTGACCGAGGCCGGCCAGAAGCTATTGGACAGCGCGACCCGCATCCTGCGCGACGTCGAGCGCACCGGCGACGAGATCCGCGCGCAGGACGCGCAGCCGAGCGGCCGCATCATCCTCGGCATCACCGCGACCCTGTGCCCGGTGCTGGTGCCCGAGCTCTTCGCCCGGCTACGGCGCGATTTCCCGCGGGTCGAATTGAAAGTCATGCATGCCGGCATGGTGCGATTGGAGGAATTCGTCATCGACGGGCGGGCCGATGTCGCGCTGCTGTCCGAGCTTTCGCGCAGCCGCCTCGTCGTCTCGACCCGCCTCGCGCAGGAGGAGATGGTGCTGGTAACGCGGCCCGGCGCCCGGCCGCCCGGCATCGTTGGTGGCGACGAACTCGGCCGCACCCCGCTCGTCCTCGGCGATGGCCTCAGGGCGGCGATGCATGCGCTGCTCGCCGGGCGCGGCATCGACCTGCACGTCGCGATCGAGGTCAATGACGACGAGACGATCCGCCTGATGGTGCAACAGGGCGCCGCCGCTTCGATCCTGCCCTATTCGTCGGTCGCGCGCGAATGCGCCGGTGGCCTCCTCGAAGCGCACCGCATCACCGACGACGGCATCTTCCGCACGCTCGCCCTGGGCGTGCGCGCCAGCCGCGCCGCCTCGCTGGCGCGCGAGGCGGTGGTGCGCACGATCGCGCAAGTCGTCGCCGATATGGAACAGGGCGACCGCCTCGCGCTCACCCCGCGCAACCGCTCCCCCGCCCGCCGGAGCCGGCTCGGCGCTGTTGCGGCCACTCTAACCGTCATCCCGGCGAAGGCGAAGGCCGGGACCCACTGATCGGCGCCCGAGACGTTGAAGGGTGGGGCCCGGCCTGCGCCGGGATGACAGAAGTTAAGGCGGCCGGAGGTTGTCATCATGCCAACAGCTTATGACGGGGATAAACAACCGGTATTTTGAACATCGCACATCCGCGCCTACCTTCCTCGCACAAGGCGCAGAGGAGCGGCAGCATGCAGTTTGGTTTGTTCGGCAGCGCGGCAGCGCGGCGGCCCACCAGCGCGGAATCGGGCGAGTTCGACAGCAGCGAGGGGTTTCGCGACTTCATCGACTACAATGTCGAAGCCGAGGCCTTGGGGTTTCGCGGCACCTTTGTCGTCGAGCATCATTTCACCGGCTACGGCCAGGTGTCGGCGACGCTCAACCTGTTGACCTGGCTCGGCGCCCGCACCACGAATTTGCGCCTCGGCACCGCGGTCATCGTGCTGCCATGGCACAACCCCGTATTGCTCGCCGAACAGGCCGCGACCTTGGACCTCCTCTCGGGCGGCCGGCTCGATTTCGGCATCGGCAAGGGCTACCGCTACAACGAGTTCGCGGGGTTCTGCGTGCCGATGGCGGAGGCCGACGCGCGCTTCGACGAATGCCTCGGGGTCATCGTCAAGGCGTGGACCTCGAACGAGAAATTTTCTCACCGCGGGCACTATTGGCAATTCGACGAGGTGGTCGTCGAGCCGCCGACCGCGCAGCGGCCGCATCCGCCGATCTGGATGGGCGCCGGCGGCGAAAGCTCGGTGCGCCGCTGCGCCGAGAAGGGCTACAACCTCTTGCTCGGGCAATATGCCTCGCCCGCCGATGTCGGGCGCTCGATCGCCGCCTACAAGGCCGCGGTCGAAGCGAGCGGGCGGCGCTTCGACCCGCTCTCGGTCGGCGTCACCCGCGCCTTCTTCGTCGCAGATAGCGCGGCCGAAAAGGAAGCGGCGCTCGAACGCCGGCTCGCCAACCGGGTGCGCCAGTTGAAGCTCGCGACCCAGCCCGACGGCACCGTGCATGGCGGGCCCGACCGCGCCACCGGTGACCCCGACGCGGTCAACCGCAACAGCGCGATGTACGGCAGCCCCGACGACATCGCGCAAAAGCTCAAGGAACTACGCGCTGCCGGCGTCGGCTATGTGCTGATCAACGGCGGCGGGTCGGGGGGAGGCGCGCGCGGGAGAGCCAGCCTGCGCCGCTTCGCCGCCGAGGTGATGCCGCATTTTATCGACGAGGAGCCGGCCAAACAGGCCGCCGAATAGGGAGAACGCGATGAAAATCCACAATCTCTATACCGACGCGCAGGGCGAATCGCATTTCCGCGACATCGAGGTGGAATGGATCGAAACGCGGCGCGGCAGCAAATTGTCGAAGAAATTGCCCGCGACCGGCGTGATCTTTCGCGAGACCGCGGCCGAGCATAACGTGGACTGGCACCCGGCGCCGCGCCGGCAATACATCGTCAACCTCGACGCCGGGGTAAAGATCACCGCGAGCGACGGCGAGGCACGTTTCATCGCCGCCGGCGACGTGATCCTGGTCGAGGACACCCACGGCAAGGGCCACCTCTCCGACCACATCGAAAACAAGATCCGCCACTCGCTGTTCATCCCGATCGAGTGAGGCGATGGCCGGCGGCTCGATCGAGGACCGGCTGGCGATCGGCGAACTGTTGGTGCGCTATGTCGGGGCGCTCGACGCCGGCGATGTCGCGACTGTCGTCGATTGCTTCACCGCCGACGCGGTGCTCGAAAGCCCGGTCATCGGACGCATCGCCGGCAGCGCGGCGATCCGCGCCTTCGCCGAGCGCTTCGCGGCGCAGCGCGCGGCGGGCACCCAGTTCCGCCACATGGTCACCAACATCGCCGCCGAAGTCGATCCCGCGGGCAACCGGGCCCGGGCGAGCGCCTACCTGCTGGTGCTGATCACCGAGGAGGGCACCAGCCGCCGGCTGCCGCCCGGCCGCTACGAATG
>DATGFP010000155.1:0-87791 GCA_035309005.1 Allostellaceae bacterium
TCCACTGCCGATCGTCGAGCCAGAATTCCCCCGCCATGATCCAAGCTCCCGAAGTTTCCAGCTTGAATCACGCCTCCTTCCTTGCGTCAATCGTCTGATTGGGTTTCGACCCTAGGGGTGAGGCCGAGGCGCTGCAGGACCGTGTCGGCGAGCGGCAACGAGGCGGTGAGGCCCGGCGATTCGATGCCGTAAAGGTTGACGAGGCCGGGGATGCCGTGTTCCTCGGGCCCCTGCACGAGGAAATCGGCGGCCGCCTCGTTGGGGCCGCTGATCTTCGGGCGGATGCCGGCGTAGCCCGGCATCAGGGCGCCGTCCTTGAGGCCCGGCCAGTAGCGCCGCACCGCGGCATAGAACGCGTCGCCGCGGCGCGGGTCGACCGCGTAGTCGACCCCCTCGATCCACTCGACATCGGGGCCGAAGCGCGCTTGGCCCGCGAGGTCGAGCGTGATGTGGACGCCGAGCCCGCCCGGCACCGGCACCGGATAGATCAACCGGCGGAACGGCGTCTTGCCGCTCAGCGTGAAATAGACGCCGCGGCAGAAATAGGCCGGCGGGATCGTGTCGAGCGGCACCCCCTCGATCGCGCGCGCCAGGGCCGGCGCGTGCAGGCCGGCGGCGTTGACCAGCATGTGGCAGCGGATCGTCGTCGGTTCGTCGCCGCCGACCGCGAGCTCGAACCCGTCGTGGCGCACCCGGCCCGACAGCACCGGCGACAGGAACGCGACCGCGGCGCCGTTGGCCTCCGCCTCGCCCTGATAGGCCAGCATCAGCGCGTGGCTGTCGATGATGCCGGTCGAGGGCGAAATCACCGCCGCGACGCAATTGAGCTCGGGCTCGAGGCGCTGCGCCTCCGACGCGCTCAGCCATTCGAGGTTGTCGACGCCGTTGGCGCGCGCCGCGGCCGCGATTTTCTCGACCCCGGGGATTTCTTCCTCGCAGGTCGCGACGATCAGCTTGCCGAGTTGCGCGTGCGGCACGCCGTGCTCCTGGCAATAGGGGTAGAGCCGCTCGCGCCCGGCGACGCAGGTGGTCGCCTTCAGGCTGCCCTGCGGGTAATAGAGCCCGCCGTGGATGACTTCGCTGTTGCGCGAGGAGGTCTCGAACCCGATTCCGTAGGCGCGCTCCAGGACGACCACCTCGTGGCCAGCGAGCGCCAGGGCGCGCGCCGCCGCCAGCCCGACGACCCCGGCGCCGATGACGACCGCCTCAACCTCGTCCACCGCCGCTCCTCGCCTCGTTGCGCTGCACGCGAAGCCGCGCGAAAAACCCTAGGGGGGCGAGCGGAAGTTGGGCTGGCCATAGGTCGGCGGCATATCATCGCGGCAGCCGCGCGGCTCGCCCGGAAACCACTGCGGACAGGGCGCCAGGCCGCTGGTGTAGGGATCGTAGCTCCAGGCCGGCGGCGACAGCTGCGCCGGACTGTAAGGGTAGGGCTGGTATTGCGGCTGCGCCCGGGCGACAACGCTCGCCCCGAGCAGCAGGGCCGCCGCGATAAGGGTGGACTTCCTCAGGCTCATCGCTAATCCCCGTGTCGCCGCCGTCAACCAACGACACAAGATATCGGCACTCGCCCCCGCCGGCGCTAGGGCAGCGGCGCTAGGGCAGGGCGCTAGTGGTCCAGCCTCAAACAGATGAGGCCGCTGCTACATTCGTCACCCCCGCGAAAGCGGGGGTCCAGGAGCGGCAGGCATAACGCGCGCCGCCCTGGATGCCCGCTCGCGCGGGCATGACGGAAGAGAACAGGCGTTGGAGTCTAGACGCTAGGTCGCGGTTTCGGGCGGGCCCTTCAGTTCAACCGTGTTGCCGTCGGGGTCGGTGATGTAGAGGGAGGAGCCGTAGCCTTCGGCGCCGTAGCGCCGGCGCACTTCGCCAGGGTCGATGCCGTGCCGCTGCAGGTGCGCGCTCAGCGCCGCCACGTCCAATTCCTCGATGCGCACCGCGAAATGGTCCATGTTGCGGCCCCTATCCGCGTCGTCGCCGCGCGGCACGAGGTCGATCATCGCGGCGCCGGCGCGCAGTTGCACGAGGCCGATCTCGGGCAGCCGGCGCTCGACCCGGCAGCCCAGCACGTCGCCATAAAACGCGATCGCCCGGTCGATGTCGGCGACCCGCAACACGACATGGTCGAGACCGCGCACCCGCAGGGCGGCGGCGGGGCGGGCGGCGAGAGTTGCGTCATCCGGCATGGCTGTTCCTCCTCCTTCAGTGCGAGGCCGGCGCCGGCGCTGCCCGGTGCCGCGTGTGCCCCTCGCGATAGGCGTGCCGCTCGTCTGCGGTCAAGACGCCGTCGTGATCGGCGTCCATCTTGTCGAAGCGCTTCTCGGCGTTCGCTTTGGCGCGCTCGACATATTCCTCGCGCGTGATGTCGCCGCCGCGCTTTGCCGCGGCCCCGGTCGCCTTCTTCGCCGGTTCGGCCGATGCGTTTGGCGCGCTCGGCGCTGCACTCGGCGCTGCGCTTGGCGGCGCGGCGGCCGGCTGCTGCGCCAGGGCGGCGGCGGGATAGAAGAGGGCCAGCAGGCTGAGGGCGAGAAGGGCGCGCATAGCGGCGTTCCCCCGATACGTGGCGGTGCCGGACAGCCTAGCCAACCTGCCGCGACGGGGCAATCCTCGCGCGGGCAATCGCGCTAGGAATCGATGCGGCGGCGGCGCTACAGTCCTTCCTTCATCGGCTCCAGCCCGCGAGGACAGATGCAGCCCATCCGCATCGGCACGTTCGAGATCGACCGCATCGGCGATTACCAGGGTCCGTTTTTCGACCCGCCCGATTTCTTCCCGGATTTCGACCCCGCCGTGGTCAAGGAACATGAGGCGCTCCTCGGCCCCCGCCTCCTCGAGCCCGGCACCGGGAAATTGATGTTTAGCTTTCACAGCTTTGTCGTGCGCACCGGGCGCCACACGATCCTGATCGATTCCTGCATCGGCAACGACAAGGAGCGCCCGAGCCGGCCGCAATTCCACCGCATGAAAACCTCGTTCATCGACGATCTGGCAGGGCTCGGGGTCAAGCCCGAGGAGGTCGACTACGTGATGTGCACGCATCTGCACTGGGACCATGTCGGCTGGAACACCCGGCTCCAGGACGGGCGCTGGGTCCCGACCTTCCCCAACGCCAAATACGTGATGGCCCGGCGCGAGCACGACCACTGGCAGCAATTTCACGCCAGCGGCGCCGACTCGCCTCATGCGCTCGCCTACGAGGACAGCGTCCTGCCGGTCATAAAGAGCAACCAGGCGCTCCTGGTCGGCGACGATTACGCGCTCGACGACGGGCTGTGGTTCGAGCCCTACCCCGGCCACACGCCGGGCAATGTCGTGATCCACGCGCGCTCGGGCGGCGACAAGGGCGTCTTCATCGGCGATGTATTGCACCACCCGCTGCAATGCCTGAAGCCCGAATGGTCGACCTTTGCCTGCACCGACGCGGCGGGCTCGCGCGTCAGCCGCACCCGCCTCATCGAGGAGCACGCCGACAGCGGCACCCTGATGATGCCGGCGCATTTCCCCGACCCGACCGCCGGCTGGATCCGCCGCCACGGCCCGGCCTACCGCTTCCTCTTCCGCGAGTAGGCCGCCGGGCGAAGGGACAAAGCGGCGGGCGATGCAACAATCGGTTCCGATCGCCCAGGACCTCGTTCTCGTCGGCGGCGGCCACGCGCATGTCCATGTGCTGAAAAGCTTCGGCATGCGGGCGCCGGCCGGGGTGCGCCTGACGCTGATCGCGCGCGACCTCGAGACCCCCTATTCGGGCATGCTGCCTGGCTACGTCGCCGGGCACTACCGCATCGCCCAGTGCCACATCGACCTGGTGCGCCTCGCGCGCTTCGCCGGCGCGCGGCTGATCCATGACCGGGCGACCGGGCTCGACCGCGAGGCGCGGCAGGTGCTGTGCGCCGATCATCCGGCGATCCGCTACGATGTCGTATCGCTCGATATCGGGTCGACGCCGCGCCTGGGTGACGTGCCGGGGGCCGCCGAATACACCACCCCGGTCAAGCCGATCGCCCAGTTCGCGGCGCGCTGGGAGGCGCTTCTCGAACGCGCCCGCGCCGGGGGGCGGCTGCGCCTCGCGGTGGTCGGCGGCGGCGCCGGCGGCGTCGAACTGGCGCTGGCGGCGCAGCACCGCCTCGCCGAACTGCTCGTTGGCGCGGTCGAGGTCACCCTCGTCACTCGCGAGGGGCTGCTGCCGTCGCACAACGCAGCGGTCCGCCGCCGCTTCGAGAGGATTTTCCGCGAGCGCGGCATCCGGGTGCTCGCCAACGATCCGATCGTGCGGGTCGAGCCGGGCCGGCTGATCGCCGCCGACGGCAGCGCGATTCCGTTCGACGAGGCGCTGTGGGTCACCGAGGCGGCCGGCGCGGCGTGGCTCGGCGACACCGGGCTGCCGCTCGACGAGCGCGGCTTTGTGGTGATCGACGAAACCCTGCGCTCGCCGGCCGACGGCGCCCTATTCGCCGCGGGCGACGTCGCGACGATACCGGCCCATCCGCGCGACAAGGCCGGGGTCTACGCGGTGCGCGCCGGGCCGCCGCTGGCCGACAATCTGCGCCGCGCGCTGGCCGGCCGCCCGTTGCGCCGCGCGGTACCACAGAAGCGCGCGCTGGCGCTGATCGGGACCGGCGACGGCCGTGCGGTCGCCTCGCGCGGGCCTTTCGCCGCCTCCGGCCGGAGCCTGTGGCGGCTCAAGGAATGGATCGACCGGCGCTGGATGCGGCGCTACACCGAACTGCCCGAAATGGCGGTCGATGCGGGTGACGAGGCGATGCGCTGCGGCGGGTGCGCCGCCAAGGTGCCGGCCGAAGTGCTGGGGCGGGTGATGGCGCGGCTCGACCCCGCTACGAGCGCGGCGGTGGCGATCGGCCTCGCCATCCCCGACGACGCCGCGCTCATAACGTTTCCCGGCGCGCCGCCGTTGTTGCAGACCGTCGATTTCTTCCGCGCGATGGTCAGCGACCCCTACCTCTTCGGCCGCATCGCCGCCAACCACGCGCTGGGCGACATCTACGCGATGGGCGGCCTGCCCGAAACCGCGCTGGCGATCGCCACGCTGCCGCCGTCGCGCCCGGCAATCGTCGAAGCCGACCTCTTCCACCTGCTGAAGGGCGGGACCCAGGTGCTCGAAGCCGCCGGCGCGTCGCTGATCGGCGGCCACAGCGCCGAGGGCGCCGAGTTGGCGCTCGGCTTCGCGGTCACCGGCCGCACCCGTCCCGGCCGCCTGCTGCGCAAGGGCGGCCTCCGCCCCGGCGACCGCCTGATCCTGACGAAGCCGCTCGGCACCGGCGTGATCCTCGCCGCCGAGATGCGCGGCCGCGCCGGCGCGCGCTGCTACGAGGCCGCGGTCGCGGCGATGCTGCAGCCGGCCGCGGTGGCCTCCGCCTCGTTCGTCGCGCACGGCGCCACCGCCTGCACCGATGTCACCGGCTTTGGCCTTTTGGGGCACCTCACCGAGATGCTGGCCGCCTCGGGGGTCGACGCGCGGCTCGACCCCGAGGCGATCCCGGCGCTCGACGGCGCGCTGCACCTCCTCGCCGACGGGCTCGCCAGTTCGCTGCACGCCGCCAACCTTGCGGCGCTGGCGGCGCTCGCCGACGCGCACCCGAATTCGCCGCTTGCCGGCCTGCTGATCGACCCGCAGACCGCCGGCGGCCTCCTCGCCGGCGTCCCGGCCGAGCGCGCCGCCGCCTGCCTCGCCGAACTCCACCGCCTCGGCTACCGCGCCGCCGAAATCGGCGTCGCTATCGCCCGGGAGGGCGACCGCCCCCTGGTCCGCCTCGACCCGGATTGCCTGCGCGAAGCGGCGCCGCGGAGCGCCGCGGCGGCCGCCAAATGAGCGCGGCCACGCGCGACCGTCGCGCGGCGCTCCCGGCCGTCGACCGCGTGCTGCGCGACCCCACCGCCGTGGCGCTGGTCGAGCGCTACGGCCGCGACCTCGTCGTCGGCGCGGTTCGCGATGCGCTTGCCGCGCGACGGGAGGCCGGAGAGCCGGCCACGGTTGACACGATCGTCGCGAGCGTCGCGCAAGCGCTGGAGCGGCTGATGCGCCCCTCGCAGCGCCGCGTCTTCAACCTGACCGGCACGGTGCTGCACACCAATCTCGGCCGCGCGCCATTGCCCGAGGAGGCGGTCGCCGCCGCGACCGAGGCGATGCGCGCGCCGACGACGCTGGAATACGACCTCGCGAGCGGAAGGCGCGGCGAGCGCGACGACCACATCGCCGGCTGGCTCATCCGCCTGACCGGCGCCGAGGCGGCGCTCGCCGTCAACAACAACGCCGGCGCCTTGCTGCTCGCGCTGAACGCGCTGGCGGCGGGGCGCGAAACAATCGTCTCGCGCGGCGAGCTCATTGAGATCGGCGGCGCCTTTCGCCTGCCCGACATCATGCAGCGCGCCGGCACGACGCTGCGCGAGGTTGGCACCACCAACCGTACCCATCTGCGCGATTTCGCCGACGCGATCGGCCCGGCGAGTGGGCTGATCCTCAAGGTCCACACCAGCAACTACGAGATCCAGGGCTTCACCGCCGCGGTGCCGGCGGCGCGGCTCGCCGAGCTCGCCCACCAGCACGGACTGCCGCTGGTCGAGGATCTCGGCAGCGGCACCCTTGTCGATCTTGACCGCTGGGGCCTACCGCACGAGCCGACCGTCGCCGAATCCCTGAAGGCCGGCGCCGATCTGGTGACCTTCAGCGGCGACAAATTGCTGGGCGGGCCGCAGGTTGGGCTGGTCGTCGGTCGCGCCGATCTGATCGCGGCCCTCGCGCGAAACCCGCTCAAACGCGCCCTGCGCCTCGACAAGATTCGCCTCGCCGCGCTGGAAGCGGTGCTGCGGCTCTACGCCGACCCCGACCGCCTCGCCCAGCGCCTCCCGGCCCTGCGCCTCCTGACCCGGCCGCGGGCCGAGATCGCAGCGCTGGCGCAGCGCGTGCTGCCGGCGCTCGCGCTGGCGCTCGACGGCAGCGCCAGCGTCGCGCTGGGCGAAACCAAAAGCCAGATCGGCAGCGGCGCCTTGCCGGTGTCGCTGTTGCCGAGCGCCGGCCTCGCGCTGGCGCCGCTGGCGCCCTCGGGCGGCGCGCTCGACGCGCTGGCGCGCCGGCTGCGCGCGCTGCCGGTGCCGGTGATCGGCCGCATCGAAGGAGGCCGCGTCATCCTCGACCTGCGCTGCCTCGAAGATGAGGCGGAGTTTGTCGCGCAACTCGCCCGGCTGGCCACGGTGCCGGCATGATCCTGGCGACGGCGGGGCATATCGACCACGGCAAGACGGCGCTGGTGCGGGCGCTGACCGGGGTCGACGCCGACCGCCTGCCGGAGGAAAAGCGCCGCGGCCTGACGATCGACCTCGGCTTCGCCTACACGACCTTGCCCGACGGCACCGAACTCGGCTTTGTCGATGTCCCCGGCCACGAGCGCTTCCTGCCCAACATGCTGGCGGGAATCCTCTCGATCGACCGCGTGCTGTTGATCGTCGCCGCCGATGACGGGCCGCGACCGCAGACCCTCGAACACCTCGACATCCTCGAACTGATCGGCGTCGCCGAGGTGACGGGGGTCGTAACCAAGATCGACCGGGTGCCGCCGGAGCGCCTCGAAGCGGTCGAGGCCGAGGTGGCGGCGCTGCTGGCCGACGCAGGCTTCGCCGACAGCCCGATCTATCCGGTGTCGAGCCTCGCCGGCGACGGCATCGCGGCGCTGGCCGAGCATCTGCGCGACAGCGCCCGCGCCGCCGCCCTGGCGCGCGCCGCAAAACCCCCTTCCGGCGGTTTCCGCCTGGCGATCGACCGCGCCTTTTCGCTGCCCGGCATCGGCCTGGTGGTGACTGGCACGGCGGCGGCCGGCGAGGTCGCAATCGGCGACCGCCTCCTGCTCAGCCCGCGCGGCGTCGAATTGCGGGTGCGCGGCGTCCACGCCCATAACCGCGCCGTCGAGCGCGCCCGCGCCGGCGAACGCTGCGCCCTCAACCTCGCCGGCAGCATCCCCGAGGGCGGCGAGCCGCGCCGCGGCGATTGGGTCGTCGACCCCGCGCTGCACCACCCGGTCAGCCGGGTCGACCTCGCCGTCACCGTGTCGCGCGCCGCCCCCGGTCCGCTGCGCGACGGGCTGCCGGTGCATTTCCACCTTGGCACCGAGGACGCCGTGGCGCGCGTCGCGGTGCTTGGTGCCCGCGCCATCGCGCCGGGCGAGACGGGCTTCGTGCAAATCGATGTCGGGCGGCCGATCGGCGCGCTCTGGGGCGACCGCGCGATCATCCGCGACCACGGCGCGCTGCATACGCTGGCCGGCGGCCGGGTGCTCGACCCTGGACCGCCGCGCCGCGGCCGGGCGCGCCCCGAGCGCCTCGCGGCGCTCGCCGCGCTCGCCGCGCCCGATGCCGGCGACGCGCTCGAAAGCCTGATCGCGGCCGCCGGGATCGTCGAGCTGGCGCCGTTCGCGCGGGCCCGCAACCTGCCGCTCGGCGAAATCGAGGCGCTTGCCGAACTCGGCGACTCGCACCGCGCCGGCGCCTTCGCGATCAGCGCCGAAAAGCTGGGAGCGCTGGGCGACGCGATCGCCGCGGCCCTCGCGGAATGGCACCGCGCCCAGCCGGACGCGCTGGGGCCGGCGCGCGGCGCGCTCCTCGCCCGGCTGCGCGGCCAGGCGCCGACGGCGGCGCTAGACGCCGCGCTCGGCCTATTGGTTGAGGCCGCGCGCGTGGTGCGCGACGGCGCGGTGTTGCGGCTGCCGAGCCACGCGCCGCGGCTCAACCGCGACGACGAGCGGCTGTGGGAGCGGGTGCGGCCGCTCCTCGAAAAGGGCGATTTGCGGCCGCCCCGGGTGCGCGAGCTGGCCGCCGAGCTCGGGCTCGAACCGGAGCCGATGGCGCGCTTTCTGAAGCGGGTCGAGCGTTTCGGCCGGGTCGCGCCGGTCGCCCCCAACCGCTTCTTCCTGCCTGCTTCGGTCGCCCGCCTCGCCGACCTCGCGGCCGACCTCGCCGCACAGTCACCGGAACGCACTTTCTCCGCAGCCCTCTTCAAGGACCGCTCCGGCATCGGCCGCAACCTGACGATCGAGGTCCTCGAATACCTCGACAAGATCGGCCTCACCCGGCGGGTCGGCGAAGCCCGCATCGTCGTGCGCAGCGCCGCCGAGCTCTTCGGCTAAGCCCGTTGCCGCAACGCTTTGCGGCGCGTTACAATCGCTGAGAGCGAGGGATATGCCGCAATGACCACCGCCGCGATCCGCCACCTCGTCGTGCCCACCCCGGACGAATTGATCGCGCGCGCCAAGGCGATGGTCCCCGAGATCCGCGCGCTGGCCGAGGAAACCGAGCGCAACCGCGGCCTCGCCCCGCACATTGTCGCCAAGATTCGGGCCGCCGAGTTGCTGCGCACCTGCCGGCCGAAGGAATTCGGCGGCTTTGAATATGACGGCGAGACCGCGCTCAGGATCGCGCTGACGATCTCGGCGGCCTGCGCCTCGACCGGCTGGACGGTCAACGGCGCGGTCTCCAACGGGCTCTCGCTGGCGCATTGGCCGATCGCGGCGCAGCGCGAAGTGTGGGCCGGCGACACCGACCCCTTCACCTTCGCCTGCTTCGCGCCGACCGGCACCGCGGTCCCGGCGCCCGGCGGCTATCGGCTCAGTGGCCGCTGGTCGTTCGCCAGCGGTTGCGACATCTCGGCCTGGGGCAAGCTCGGCGCGATGATCAAGCCGCCGGGCGCCGAGCCGCCTTACGACGGAGCCTTCTTCCTCTTGCCGGTCGAGGATTGCAAGATCATCGACAACTGGTTCGTCTGCGGCCTTTCGGGCACCGGCAGCAAGGACATCGCGGTCGAGGATCTGTTCATCCCGCAGCACCGGGTCTTGCGCTTTTCCGAGACGCGGTCCGGCACCTCACCCGGCGCGCGCCACCACGACAACCCGATCTACCGCATCCCGTTATTGATGCTCGGCGCCTCGATGCTGGCCTCGACCGCGATCGGCGCCGCGAAGGGCGCGCTCGACGCCTTTCTGGAGATGACGAGCGGGCGCACGACGCGCGGCGCGCTGGCCGGCGGCGGGCTGCGCATGGTCGAGTTCGCCACCGTGCAGCTGCGCCTCGCCGAGGCGGCGGCCTCGGTCGAGGCGGCCGAATTGATCCTCCTCACCGATATGCGGGGCGCGATGGAAAAGCTGCGCCGCGGCGATGAGATCACCATCGCCGACCGCATCCGCGCCCGGCGCAACCAGGCCTATGCAACGCGGCTCGCGGTGCAGGCGGTCGAAGCGCTCAACGCCTCGACCGGCGGCTACGGGCTGCATCTCGAAAACCCGGTGCAGCGCGCCTGGCGCGACGCCAATGCCGTCGCCCGCCACGTCAGCCTTAACTGGGACGCGGTCGGCACGATGTACGGCCAGCACGCCTTCGGCCTCGAGCCGAAGGGTCAGTATTGATGGCGAATAACCTTCGTTCCGTCATGCCCGCCCAAGCGGGCATCCAGGGCAAGCGACCTGCCGCCGGCCCTGGACTCCCGCTTTCGCGGGAGTGACGGAATTGCTTTAGCGAACAGGAGGAAAGAGATGGCGGAAATTCTCGGGCTTGGCTGCACCCACTGGCCGACCTTGTGCGGCCACAACGAGACGCTGACCGGCGTCTTCAAGCGGGTGCTGAGCGCCCCCAATGTCGATCCGGCTTACAAGGATCCGCGCAACTGGCCGAAGGAATTGATGGAGGAGCTCGGCAACGATGACGGGCTTTCGGCCGCCAATCGCTGCGGCGAGCGCTTCGGCAACGATTTCCGCGCGATCCGCAAGATCCTCGACGATTTCAATCCGGATTTCGTGCTTGTCTGGGGCGACGACCAATACGAGAACTTCAAGGAAGACATCGTCCCGCCGTTCTGCGTCCTCGGCTACGACCCCGAGATCAACTTGCAGCCCTGGCAAAATGGAAACGGCGGCAAGCCCAACCGCTGGGACGAGCCGGGCGACTGGACATTGCGCATGAAGGGCCATCGCGAGGCCGCGAAATACCTCGCCACCGGCCTCATCGAGAAGGGCATCGACCTCGCCTACGCCTATAAGCCGCTGCACCACCCGATGGCGCACGCCTTCACCAACACCTTCCTCTACCTCGACTGGGACCGGCAGGGCTTCCCCTATCCGGTGATCCCGTTCGCGATCAACTGCTATGGGCGCAACCTGATCCAGGCGCATGGCGGATTGGGCCACCTGTTCGCGCCGCCGCCGCCGGAGGGCGAGGCCGGCGACCCGCCGTCGCCGCAACCGTGGCGCTGCATGGATGTCGGCGCCGCGGTGGCCGAGGTGCTGGCAGCCTCGCCCTACCGGGTGGCGCTGGTCGCCTCCTCCTCGTGGTCGCACTGCTTCCTCAGCCCGAAAAACGGCTATCTGTGGCCCGACCACGAGGGCGACCGCATCCTGTTCGACGCGGTCAGCCGTGCCGATTACGCCACTTGGCGCAAGCGCTCGCTCGCCGACATGGAATTTTCCGGGCAGCACGAGATGCTGAACTGGATGGCGCTGATCGGCGCGATGGAAGCGCTCGACAGGAAGAAGCCGGTGATCCAGGACTACATGGAGACCTACATCCTCGCGTCCGACAAATGCTTCCTGTCATTCCCGGCCTAGCGCCGCTGTTGCCGCATCGCCCCTCACCCTCCCACCGCTTCGCGGCGGGTCCCTCCCTCTCCCCGCTTGCGGGGAGAGGGCTGGGGTGAGGGGCATTTCGGCGCCGGGACCATAATGGACGGGGGACCTGCGGGCACCGGGATCGGGCAGCCGGTGCGGCGGCGGGAGGATCTGCGCCTTCTGACCGGTCACGGGCGCTACAGCGACGACGCCAACCTGCCCGGCCAGGCCTATGCCGTGATGGTGCGCTCGCCGCACGCGCACGCCGTGATCCGCGGCATCGACACCGCGGCAGCCGGCGCCATGCCGGGCGTGCTCGCCATCCTGACCGCCGAGGATGTGCGGCGCGACGGGCTCAACCCGCTGCCCAACGTCGCCAACAGCCACCCGGCCGACATCAGCATCGAGAACAAGGACGGCTCGCCGGTCGTGCGGCCGCTGCAGACCGCGATCATCGGCCCGGAGGTCTGCCATGTCGGCGAGATCGTCGCTGCTGTCATCGCCGAAACCCCGGCGCTGGCGAAGGATGCGGCCGAGCTTGTCGCGGTCGATTACGAGGTGCTGCCGGCGGTCAGCCACAGCCTCCTCGCCGCCGCGCCGGGGGCGCCGCGGGCGCGGCGGGATAGCGCCAATATCATCCTCGACGGCGAGGTCGGCGACGCGGCGGCGACCGCCGCCGCCTTCGCCCGGGCCGCGCATGTCGTGCGCTTCGACACCTGGGTGCAGCGCGTCGCCGGGGTGCCGATGGAGCCGCGCGCCGCAATCGGCGAATACGACCGCGCGAGCGGCCGCTACACCTTGCATGCCGGCGCCGGCGGTGCGGTCAGCCCGCGGCGCGACCTGGCGATGGTGTTGGGCGTGCCGGTCGAAGAGGCGCGCGTCGTGATGCACGATGTCGGCGGCAATTTCGGCACGCGCGGCGGCTTCAACCCCGAGTTCGCGATCGTGACCTGGGCGGCGCGCCGCGTCGGCCGGCCGGTCAAATGGACCGGCGACCGCAGCGAATATTTTTCCTCCGACCACCAGGCGCGCGACCTTGCGGTCACCGCCGAACTGGCGCTCGACGCGGCGGGGAAATTCCTCGCGATGCGCGGCTCGAACCTCGTCAACCAGGGCGCCTACGCCCTCGCCTTCGGCTCCCTCAACAAGGGGGTCGAGATCATGTCGAGCATCTACCACGTGCCGGCGGTGCATTTTCGCGCCCGCGCCGCCTTGACCAACACCGCGCCGACCCGGCCCTACCGCAGCTCCGGCCGCCCCGAGGTCATGTTCGTCATGGAGCGCCTCATCGACCTGGCGGCGCGGCAGACCGGGATCGAGCGCATCGAATTGCGCCGGCGCAACCTGATCCCCGAACAGATGATGCCCTACACCAACCCGTTCGGCATGGTCTACGACAGCGGCCACTACCACGAAGTGATGGAACGGGTGCTGGCGCTGGCCGATTGGTCGGGGCTGCCGCAGCGCCGCGCCGCGGCGCGCGGGCGCGGCAAATACCGCGGCATCGGCGTCGCCAATTACGTCGACACCGCGACCGGCGCGCCGCGCGAGAAGGCCGAGGTGACGGTGCTGCCGGAGGGTACGGTCGAGGTGGTCATCGGCACCGTGTCGCAAGGCCAGGGCCATGAAACCAGCTTCGCCCAGCTGGTCACCGAATGGCTCGGCGTGCCGTTGGACAGCGTGCGCCTCGTCACCGGCGACACCGACCGCGTCTCGGTCGGCGGCGGGGCGCATTCGGGGCGCGCGCTCAGGCTCGGCAGCATCGTCATGCTGAACGCCTCGAACATCATCATCGAGAAGGGCACCCGCATCGCCAGCCACCTCTTGGAAGCCGCGGCCGCCGACCTCGAATTCACCGCCGGCCAGTTCCGCGTCAAGGGCACCGACCGGGCGGTCGGCATCTTCGAGGTGGCGCGCGCCGCTCTCGACCGCGCCGACCTGCCCGAGGATCTGCGCGGCAAGCTCGGCGCCGAGAGCGACGAGACCGTCAACCTCGCCGCCTTCCCCTATGGCTGCCACGTCTGCGAAGTCGAGGTCGACCCGGAGACCGGCGCCGTCGAGATCGTGCGCTACACCGCGGTCGACGATTGCGGCCGCGCGGTCAACCCGATGATCGTGCACGGCCAGGTGCATGGCGGCATCGTCCAGGGCGTCGGGCAGGCGATGGGCGAAGAAATCGTGTATGATCGCACCAGCGGGCAGCTCCTGACGGGCTCCTTCATGGACTACACGATGCCGCGCGCCGACACCTTGCCGTTCTTTACGACCGAACTCTCCGAAGTGCCGAGCCCGACGCATCCCCTGGGCATCCGCCCGGCCGGCGAGGGTGGCACGACCCCGGCACTGGGCGTCGTCATCAACGCCATCGTCGACGCGCTGGCGGATTTCGGGGTCACCCATGTCGAAATGCCGGCAATGCCGGAACGGGTATGGCGCGCGATCCGGGATGCCCGGGCACCATAGCGCTCGTCATTGCGAGGAGCATCGCGACGAAGCAATCCAGAGCCGTCCGCGCTCTGCCGACCGGGATTGCTTCGCTGCGCTCGCAATGACGGCGATTAGGTGGTTAAATTGCCGCAGTCTCATCTGGGCACCGGGGAGATACCACCATGGCACGCATCAGGCATATCGCGTTGACGACGAAGGAGCCGGCGAAGGTCGCCGAGTTCTATAAATCGGCCTTCGGGCTCAAGGAATTGCGGCGCAGCCCGAATGGCGCCGTCTTCCTGTCGGACGGCCACATCAACTTGGCGATCCTCAATACCAAGGGCGAAGAGTCGCTCGACATGGGGGCGCACGGCGCGCACTTCACCGGCATCCACCATTTCGGCTTCGAGGTCGACGACCTCGACGCGGCCTGCGACAAGCTCGAGGGCGCGAAGGGGCGGCGCCTCTCGGCGAAAGATGGCGTCGACGCCGCGATGGCGGGCGGCGGGCATGCCAATTTCGAGATGAAATGGTCGGGCCCCGACGGCGTCGTGATCGACATCTCGCACACCGGCTGGGAAGGCACCGAGTGAGCGAACCGGAGGAATGACCATGGCGCGCATCAAGCATATCGCGTTGACGACGAAAGAGCCGGCCAAGGTCGCCGAGTTCTACAAGGCGGCCTTCGGCCTCAAGGAATTGCGGCGCAGCCCGAACGGCGCGGTGTTCCTGACCGATGGCTACATCCACGTCGCAATCCTCAACACCAAGGGCGAGGCGGCGCCCGACATGGGCGCGCACGGCCCGCACTTCACCGGCATCCATCATTTCGGCTTTGAGGTCGACGATCTGGGCGAGGCCGGCCGCAAGATCGAGGACGCGCACGGCCAGCGGCTGACCGCGAAAGAGGTCAGCGACGCCGAAATGCGGGACGGCGTGCACAGCAATTTCGAGCAGAAATGGTCGGGCCCCGACGGCGTCGTCTTTGACGTCTCGCACACCGGCTGGGAAGGCACGCACGAGGAGGCGGCGATAAACTCAAACCGCATTCCCGGCGCAAGCCGGGACCCATTTGTACGCGCCCGAGACGGCTGACGGATGGGTCCCGGCTTGCGCCGGGAATGCGGAATTTAGGGACGTGAACGGGAGGAGACGGGCGATGGCGGGCAATTTCACGATTCTGGCCGGGACGGTTGGCACCGGAGTGTGGCTGAGCCCCGATGGCGGCGAGAGCTGGAAGCGCGCCGGCGGCGATCTGTGGAACGAGAGCCGGGTGTACGGGCTCACCGTGCACCCGCACGAGCCGCGCACGGTCTTTGCCGGCGCCAATGACGGCGTCTATAAAAGCCGCGACGGCGGGATGACTTTCGCGCGGCTCGACTCGCCGATGAACGAGCTCGATGTCTGGCGCATCGCGGTCGACCCGGTCGACCCCGACATCATCTTCGCCGGGACGCGGCCTGCGGCGCTGTTCCGCTCGGTGGACGGCGGCGCCCACTGGCAGAAACTCGAAGCCGAGATCGCCGAGGAATGCGCCAACGTGCGGATCCCGCGCGTGACGGCGCTGACCGTCGATCCGTCCGACCACCGGGTGGTCTGGGCCGGGCTCGAGGTCGACGGCGTCTTGCGCAGCACCGATGGCGGCGACAGCTGGGCGCGCATCCCGACTTCCGGCATCCCCGACCCCGACATCCACGACATCGCGGTCGCGGTCAACGGCAAGACGACCGTATTGACCAGCACGCCGCGCGAAATCTTCGCCAGCGGCGATCGCGGCGCGAGCTGGTATCCGCTGATGGTGCGCGAGCAGTTCAAGCTCGGCTATTGCCGCCATCTGGCGCAGAAGGCCGACGACCCGGCGACGCTCTTTGTCGCGACCGGCAACGGCGCCGCCGGCGACAAGGGCGCGATCCAGCGCTCGACCAATGGCGGCAAGAGCTGGCAGGTCGCGACCCTGCCCGACGAACCCAATTCGCCGATCTGGCAGTTCGCGACGCACGGCGCCGATTCCGGCCTCGTGCTGGCGTGCAGCCATTACGGCGAAATCTACGCCAGCCGCGACGCCGGCGAGCGCTGGGGCAAGCTGCCGCGCGAGTTCACCGAGATCCGCGGCCTCGCGTGGGTCCCGAACTGACGCGGCTCAGACCGCGAGAAAGCCGCCGTCGACGTAAAGCTCGGCGCCGGTGATATAGGAAGCATCGTCGGAAGCGAGGAAGAGGACCGCGTTGGCGACCTCGTGCGCCTCGCCCGCGCGGCCTAACGGCACCGACGTCTCGATCCACCGCGCGCGCAGCGCCGGGTCGGCGGTGCGGCCCGACGTGCGCATCGGCGGCATCAGGCCCGGATGTACCGAATTGACCCGGATGTTGTCGCGCCCGTGCTGCACCGCGGCGGCCTTCGTCAGCGTGCGCACCGCGCCTTTCGAGGCGTTGTACGCGACGTGGATGCCGCGCTGGCCGGTGACCCCCGAGATCGACGAGATGTTGACGATCGAGCCGCCGCCGGCCTGTTTCATCAGCGGGATCGCGTGCTTCATGCCGAGGAAGGTGCCGGTCGCGTTGACCGCCATGATCTTGTCCCAGGCCGCGCTGTCGAACAGGTCCTCGACCGCGCTGCCGCTGATCCCGGCGTCGTTGACGAGGATGTCGAGCCTGCCGTACGCCGCGACGGTGGCATCGACGGCGGCCCGCCACTCGGCGTCGCTGCTGACGTCGAGCCGCTGGAACATCGCCGCGCCATTGGCCCGGGTGATCTCGTCGACGATTTTTCGGCCCTCGTCCGCCAGCATGTCGGCGACCACGACCTTCGCCCCCTCGCGGGCGAAAATCCGCGCCATGCTGGCCCCCATCCCCGAAGCCCCGCCAGTAATTAGCGCAACCTTGTCCGCGAGCCGCATGACAATCCTCCTACACTCCGCTCGTAATTTTTAATCGTCATCCCCGGGCTTGTCCCGGGGATCCACGTGGATGGCCGGGACAAGCCCGGCCATGACTCGGATTAGGGCCTGCCAGGAGGTGGCAAATCGTTAGCGACCATGCGAATGAAGATTTCCTCGGCGATAATCTTTGTGGCGCGATCATACTCACTCCATGGAATTAAGCCGGCTCTCGCCAACTCATCCACGCCCATGCTGGCGACCTGAAGGCACCACATCATGTGCGGGTTATTGGCAACCTTCTGCCACCAAGCCTCCTTGTCCATCTCTAAACTCCCACCAGAATATCGCGCTGATCTGCGTCAGGCGCGCACCAGGGGCTTGTATTTGATGCGGTGGGGCTGGAGGGCTTCGGCGCCGAGGCGGCGGCGGCGGTCCGCTTCGTAATCGGCGTAATTGCCCTCGAACCACTCGACCTGGCTGTCGCCCTCGAAAGCGAGGATGTGGGTCGCGACGCGGTCGAGGAACCAGCGGTCGTGGGTGATGATGACGGCGCAGCCAGGAAAGTCGAGCAATGCCTCTTCGAGCGCGCGCAAGGTGTCGACGTCGAGGTCGTTGGTCGGCTCGTCGAGCAGCAGCAGGTTGGCGCCCTCCTTCAGCATTTTCGCCAGGTGCACCCGGTTGCGCTCGCCGCCCGACAGTTGCCCGACCTTTTTTTGCTGGTCGGTGCCGCGGAAGTTGAAGAGCGAGCAATAGGCCCGGCTGGCGATCTTGCGGCGGCCGAGGTCGATCTCGTCGGCCCCGCCGGAAATTTCCTGCCACACCGTGTTGTCGGCGCCGAGCGTATCGCGCGACTGGTCGACATAGCCGAGCTTGACCGTATCGCCGATGCGGAAGCGGCCGCTATCGGGCTTTTCCTGCTCTGTCACCATGCGAAAGAGCGTCGTCTTGCCGGCGCCGTTCGGCCCGATCACCCCGACAATGCCGCCGGGCGGCAGGCGGAAGCTCAGTTCCTCGATCAGGAGATGGTTGCCGAAGCCTTTGCGCACGTGCTCGGCCTCGACCACCAGGTCGCCGAGCCGCGGCCCGGGCGGCAATACGATCTGCGCCGTCTCGGGCGCCTTCTCGCGGCTTTGCGCGACCAAGGCCTCGTAGGCCGAGACGCGCGCCTTCGATTTCGCCTGGCGGGCGCGCGGGCTTTGCCGCACCCATTCGAGTTCGCGCTCCAGGGTGCGCTGGCGCGCCTCTTCCTGGCGGCCCTCCTGCACCAGGCGCGCCTGCTTCTGTTCGAGCCAGCCGGTGTAATTGCCCTCGAAGGGGATGCCGTGGCCGCGGTCGAGTTCAAGGATCCAGCCCGCCACCTCGTCGAGGAAATAGCGGTCATGGGTGACCGTGACGACGGTGCCGGGATAGTCCTTGAGGAACCGCTGCAGCCACGCCACCGACTCGGCGTCGAGGTGGTTGGTCGGCTCGTCGAGCAACAACAGATCGGGGCGCTGCAGCAATAGCCGGCACAGCGCGACGCGGCGCCGCTCGCCGCCCGAGAGCGTCGCGACCGAGGCTTCGCCCGGCGGGCAGCGCAGCGCGTCCATCGCGATCTCGACCGTGCGGTCGAGGTCCCAGGCGTCGGCGTGGTCGATCTTTTCCTGCAACTCGCCCTGTTCGGCGATGAGGGCATCCATCTCCTCGGGCGACAATTCCTCGCCGAAACGGGCGTTGACCGCCTCGAAGCGGTCGAGCAGGGCCTTGGTCTCGGCCAGCCCCTCCATGACATTGCCGGCGACGTCCTTCGCCGCATCGAGCGCCGGCTCCTGCGGCAGAAACCCCACCTTGACGCCTTCCGCCGCCCACGCCTCGCCGGAAAATTCCGTTTCCTCGCCGGCCATGATGCGCAACAGGGTCGATTTGCCGGCGCCGTTGAGCCCGAGCACCCCGATCTTGGCGCCCGGCAGGAACGACAGCCAGATGTCGCGCAACACCTCGCGCCCGCCGGGATAATTCTTGCCCAATCCCTTCATCACATAGATGTACTGGTAGGCTGGCATCGGGCTATTTTCGCGGGCTGTGGCGGTGGGTGCGAGGTAGAGATCGGCACCCGGCGCGTCAAGGCCGTTATCGAAATCGAGGGGAGTGAGGGAAAATGCTGTTTACCTGCCGACCGCCCGGCGCGCGCATCCCGGGGCGTTTTCCGGGGCCGGCGCATGCCCGCGGCAAATGGTTCACCCTCGACATCCACTGCCACGTGCGCAGCGCCAAGGCGGCCGAACTGGCCGAGAGCCACGACGAGGTGACGCGCTGGTTTCTCGAAAAGGCGGCGAACGACAAGAGCCAGGCGATCAACCGCGGCAACTCCCAGCGCACCCAGTTCCAGGGCCATTCGGCCGAGCAGCGCATCGCCGACATGGACCACATGGGGATCGACATCCAGGCGATCTCGCCGGCGCCGCGGCAGACCTATTACGGCGCCGAGCCCGATCTCGGGCGCGAGCTGGCGCGCCTCCAGAACGACGAGATCGCCGAGATCTGCGGGCGCTACCCCGACCGCTTCATCGGCCTCGGCACGGTGCCGCTGCAGGCGCCGGAGCTCGCGATCGCCGAATTGGAACGGCTGCACAAATCGCTCGGGTTCCGCGGCATCGAGATCATGACGCATGTCGCCGGCGAGGATCTGTCCGAGCCGCGCTTCCGCAAGATCTGGGCCCGCATCGAGGAATTGGGATTGCTCGTCTTCATGCATCCCGACGGCTTCACCGAGGCGCGCCGGTTCAACGAGCATTATTTCGCCAACGTGATCGGCAACCCGCTCGATTCAACGGTCGCGGTGCATCACCTGATCTTCGGCGGCGTGCTGCAGGACCACCCCAACCTGAAGATCGTCGTGGCGCATGGCGGCGGCTACTTGCCGGCCTATTCCGGGCGGATCGACCACGCCGCTTCGGCCCGCCCCGACACCTGCGAGCATCTGCGCCACATGCCGACGACCTACCTGAAGCGGCTGCATTTCGACGCGCTCGTTTATACCCACCACCAGCTGCAATACCTCGTCGACCAGTATGGCGCCGACCATATCCTCGTTGGCACCGACTATCCGGCCGACATGGGCGAAGTTGACCCGATCGGCTTTATCGAGGGCTGCCCCGGCCTCGACGATGTCGAGCGCCGCGCCATCCTCGGCCGCAACGCCGCCCGCCTCCTCAACCTGGAAATGCCGACCAAGCCCGGCTGACCGACCCGCCCGGCCGCCGCCGATGAGACTGAAACGCCCGGTCACCCCCGCGCAAGCGGGGGTCCAGAGCTGGCGACGGTTGGTTGCCCCTGGATTCCCGCGTGCGCGGGAATGACGATTGAACCCTAGCCGCCGAAGGCGGCGATGCCGGTTTGGGCGCGCCCGAGGATCAGGGCGTGGATGTCGTGGGTGCCCTCGTAGGTGTTGACGGTTTCGAGGTTCATGACATGGCGGATGACGTGGAATTCGTCGTGGATGCCGTTGCCGCCATGCATGTCGCGGGCGAGGCGGGCGACCTCCAAAGCCTTGCCGCAATTGTTGCGCTTCAGCATTGAGATCGCCTCGGCCGGGCAGCGGTTTGCGTCCTTCAGGCGGCCCAGCCGCAGGCAGGCGGTCAGCCCGAGGGTAATCTCGGTCTGCATGTCGACGAGCTTTTTCTGGATCAGCTGGTTGGCGGCGAGCGGCCGGCCGAACTGCTTGCGCTCCAGCGTGTAATTGCGCGCCGCGTGCCAGCAGAATTCGGCCGCGCCCAGCGCCCCCCAGGCGATGCCGTAGCGCGCCCCGTTGAGGCAGGAGAAGGGGCCGCGCAGCCCGCTGACCCCGGGCAGCAGGTTTTCCTCCGGCACGAACACGTCGTCCATCACGATTTCGCCGGTCGCCGAGGCGCGCAGGCTGAACTTGCCGTGGATCTTCGGCGCCGTGAGCCCCTGCATGCCCTTTTCCAGGATGAAGCCGCGGATGATTCCGTCCTCGGTCTTGGCCCACACGACGAAGACATCGGCGATCGGCGCGTTGGTGATCCACATCTTGGCGCCGTTGAGGCGGTAGCCGCCGGGCACCGCCTTGGCGCGGGTTTCCATGCTGCCGGGGTCGGAGCCGTGGTTGGGCTCGGTCAGCCCGAAGCAGCCGACCCATTCGCCGCTCGCCAGCTTCGGCAGGTATTTCCGGCGCTGTTCCTCGCTGCCGAAATCCCAGATCGGGTACATGACGAGGCTCGACTGCACGCTCATTGCCGAACGGTAGCCGCTGTCGACGCGCTCGACCTCGCGCGCAATCAGGCCATAGGAGACGTAATTGGCGCCGGCGCAGCCATAGCCCTCGATGGTCGAGCCGAGAAAGCCCAATTCGCCCATCTCGTTCATGATCTCGCGGTCGAAGCGCTCCTCGCGGTTGGCGGTCAAGACCCGCGGCATCAGCTTGTCCTGGCAATAGGCGCGGGCGCTGTCGCGCACCAGGCGCTCGTCCTCGCTCAGTTCATCGTCGAAAAACAGCGGGTCGGCCCAGTCGAACGCGGCGGGCTGGTCGTGTCTGTCGCTACCGCTCATGGCAATCCTCGGGAGTTCGACATCCGCTATAATAACGCTTGTCCGCGCGGCGCGAGCGTTTTGCCCGACCGGGTGCTGCCACGAAAAAGGGCGCCGCGGGGCGCCCTTTCCGGCGGGCTCGGCGAGCCGCGCTATTTCTTGGCGGCGCCACGGCCGGAACTGCGCCCGGTGCCGCGGCCGAGGCCGATTTTCTTGGCGAATTCGGAGCGCTGCTCGGCGTATTTCGGCGCCACCATCGGATAATCCGGCGCCAGGCCCCACTTCGCGCGGTATTCGTCGGGCGTCATCGCGTAGGTCGAGCGCAGATGCCGCTTCAGCATCTTCAGCCGTTTGCCGTCCTCCAGGCAGATCAAATATTCGGCGGTGACCGATTTGCGGATCGGCACGGCCGGCTTCTGCGGCTCGGCCGGCGCTTCCGCCAACTGTCCTTCAAGGCCGCGCAGCGAATTGTAGACCGCCTGAATAACATCGGCGAGCTGCCCGGTCGGCAGACTGTTGTTGCTGACATAGGCCGAGACGACCTCGGCGGTCATCCGCAACAGTTCTTCTTCGGCCATCTTGGGCGCCGCCGCTTCTGCCATGTTCTCCCCCAATCATGCTTTGCGCTGATCGAATGGCCACAATCGCAGATCGATTTGTTCCTGTCAACCAAAACTCCCGGGTGAGAACAGTAATGGGCAACAGCCGGCCCGGCCACGACTTGCCCGCGCCCAAAGTTTTGCGCCGCCCGCCTTTGTATGCGCCGGCTTGCGGCAGCTTCTAATCAATTGTTTCAGCTTTTCATTGATGTTTTCCCGGGCGCGCGGCGGGGGCGATGCGGCTCCGGCCGGCTCGTCGTCGGCGCGACGCGATGTCTGGTAGGCGGCTGACATCGCCACCCGAGATATGGTAGATGTGACCCGGCGGCACGCCGCCGCGCTCGCTTCCCCCTCGCGCATGAGGTGCTGTCCTGGCGATCTCTACTGCTTTGCCGTTGTCGGCCGCGCCGGCGCCCGGCTTCTTTGACGACACTCTGGCCGATTGCGACCCGGAACTGGCCGCCGCGATCGCCGGCGAACTGCACCGCCAGCAAAGCCAAATCGAGCTGATCGCCAGCGAAAACATCGTCTCGCGCGCGGTCCTCGAGGCGCAGGGCTCGGTGCTGACCAACAAATACGCCGAAGGCTATCCCGGGCGGCGCTATTACGGCGGCTGCGAGTTTGTCGACGTCGCCGAGCGGCTGGCGATCGCCCGCGCCAAGGAGTTGTTTCACTGCGGCTTCGCCAATGTGCAGCCGCATGCCGGGGCGCCGGCCAACGAGGCGGTCTATCTCGCGCTGCTCAAGCCCGGCGACGCCATTCTGGGCATGTCGCTGGCGGCCGGCGGCCACCTGACGCACGGCGCGCCGCCCAACATCTCGGGCAAGTGGTTTCATGCCCACACCTACGGGGTGCGCGCCGAGGACGGGCGGATCGACTTCGCCGAGGTCGAGCGCCAGGCCGAGACGCAGCGGCCGAAACTGATCATCGCCGGCGGCAGCGCCTATGCGCGGATCATCGATTTCGCGCGGTTCCGCGAAATCGCCGACCGGGTCGGCGCCTATCTGATGGTCGACATGGCGCATTTCGCCGGACTCGTCGCGGGCGGGGCGCATCCGAGCCCCTTGCCGCATGCCCACGTCGTCACGACGACGACCCACAAGACGCTGCGCGGCCCGCGCGGCGGGATGATCCTGACCAACGACGCGGAGATCGCCAAGCGCATCGACTCGGCGATCTTCCCGGGCCTCCAGGGCGGCCCCTTGATGCATGTCATCGCGGCCAAGGCGGTGGCGCTCGGCGAAGCCCTGCAGCCGAGCTTCGCGGCCTACGCGCGGGCCGTCGTCGCCAACGCGCAGACGCTGGCCGCGACGCTCGCGGCGCAGGGCCTCGCGATCGTCTCCGGCGGCACCGACACGCATCTCATGCTGGTCGATCTGCGCCCGATGGGGCTCACCGGCCGCGACGCCGAACAGGCATTGGAGCGCGCCGGCATCACCTGCAACAAAAACGGCATCCCGTTCGACCCGCAGCGCCCGACCATCACCTCGGGCATCCGGCTCGGCTCGCCGGCGGCGACGACGCGCGGCTTTGGCGTCGCCGAATTCCGCCAGATCGGCGAGTGGATCGCCGAAGTGCTGCGCGGCCTGGCGAAGGCGCCGGACGCAAATGCCCAGACCGAGGCGCAGGTGCGCGCGGCGGTAGCGGCGCTGTGCGCCCGCTTCCCGATTTATTCTGGCCCGATCTACCCTGGCCCGATCTAGACGGAGGACGACATGCGTTGCCCGTTCTGCGGCGCCGATGACACCCAGGTCAAGGATTCGCGGCCGACCGACGATCGCGGCGCGATCCGCCGGCGGCGCTTTTGCGCCAATTGCGCGGCGCGCTTCACGACCTTCGAGCGGGTGCAGCTGCGCGAACTGACCGTATTGAAAAAGAACAACCAGCGCGAGCCGTTCGACCGCGACAAGCTGGCGCGCTCGATCTATGTCGCGCTGCGCAAGCGGCCCGTTGAGCCCGAGCGGGTCGAGCGCATCATCAATTCGCTGGTGCGCCAGCTCGAAAGCTCGGGCGAGACCGAGATTCCCAGCGACATGGTCGGCGAACTGGTGATGGAGGCGCTCGCCAGCCTCGACCAGGTCGCCTATATCCGGTTCGCCTCGGTCTACCGCAATTTCCGCGAGGCCAAGGATTTCGGCGAGTTCGTCGGCCGCATCGCCGCCGACGGCGACTGACCCGGTTCGTTTCACCGTCATTGCGAGGAGCGGAGCGACGAAGCAATCTCGTCCCGAGCGTATTCAGCTCCATGAGATTGCTTCGCTTCGCTCGCAATGACAGCAGCCTCTATTGATCTGATGGCGATGCGGGGGGCGCTCTCGCTGGCGCGGCGCGGGCTCGGCAATGTGTGGCCGAACCCGGCGGTGGGTTGCGTCATCGTTCGCGACGGGCGGGTCGTCGGGCGCGGCTGGACACAGCCGGGCGGCCGGCCGCATGCCGAAGCCGAGGCGCTGGCCCGCGCCGGCGAGGGCGCGCGGGGCGCTACCGCCTACGTCACGCTCGAACCGTGCTGCCATTGGGGCAAGACGCCGCCCTGCGCCGACGCGCTGATCGCGGCCGGGGTGCGCCGCGTCGTCGTCGCGGTCGAGGATCCCGATCCGCGGGTCGCCGGCGGCGGCATCGCGCGCCTGCGCGAGGCCGGGCTCGCGGTCGAAACGGGCCTCTGCGAAGCCGAAGCCGCCGAACTCAACGCCGGCTTTTTCATGCGGGTGCGGCTGGGACGCCCGCTGGTGACGCTGAAGCTCGCGACCTCGCTCGACGGCCGCATCGCGACCGCCAGCGGCGAGAGCCGCTGGATCACCGGCGCCGCGTCGCGCGAGCGGGCGCACCTGCTGCGCGCGATGCATGACGCGGTGCTCGTCGGCACCGGCACGGCGATCGCCGACGACCCCGAGCTGACCTGCCGCCTGCCGGGGCTCGCGGGTCGCTCGCCGCTGCGCATCGTCCTCGACCGCCAGCTGCGCATCCCCTCCGCCTCGCGCCTCTTCACCACCGCGCGCGACGTGCCGACCTGGGTGCTGACCCCGGCTACGGCTGACGCCGCCCGCCAGCAGGCGTTGCGGGATTCCGGGGTCGAAATCGTCGCGGTCGAGCTCGACGCGGCGGGCGACATCGATCTGGCTGCGGCGCTCGGGCGGCTCGCCGAGCGCGGCCTGACGCGGCTCCTGGTCGAGGGCGGCGGCCGGCTCGCCGCCGCGCTGCTGCGAAGCGGGCTGGTCGACCGCCTCCTATGGTTTCACGCGCCGCTGCTGCTTGGCGGCGACGCGGTCCCGGCGATCGCCGCGCTCGGCCTCGATGCCCTCGCCGACGCGCCCGCCTTCGAGCCGCTCGCCAGCGAACGGCTGGGCGACGACGCGCTGTCGACCTTCCGCCGGCGGCCCTAGCCGCCAGCGGCGATCGTGCCGGGCCCGCCGCCGCCCCCGGGGCATGCGCGAAACGCGCTGGCCAATCGCCCGCGAGGCCCCTAGCCTAGGGGCATGTTCACCGGGATCATCACCGATGTTGGGCGGGTGCGCCGGCTGAGCCGCGAGGAGGGGGCGGGCGGCGGCCTGGCGCTGACGATCGCCACCGCCTACGCCAGCGCCGACATCGCGTTGGGCGCCTCGATCGCCTGCTCGGGGGTGTGCCTGACCGTCACCAGGGTCGAGGCGGGCGCTTTTTCGGCCGACGCCTCGGCCGAGACGCTGGCATGCTCGACGCTGGGCGATTGGACCGAGGGCACCCAAGTCAACCTCGAACGCGCGCTGCGGGCCGGCGACGAATTGGGCGGCCACATCGTCTCGGGCCATGTCGACGGCGTCGCCGAACTCGTCGAGCGCCGCCCGGAAGGCGAGTCGGTGCGGCTCGTCATCGCGGCGCCGGCGGCGCTGATGCCGTTGATCGCGACCAAGGGGTCGGTCGCGCTCGACGGCGTCAGCCTGACCGTCAACGAGATCGCGGGCGACCGTTTCGGGGTCAACCTCATTCCCTATACGCTGTTTCACACCGCCTTCAGCGCGGCGCGTCCCGGCCAGCGGATGAACCTCGAAATCGACCCCTTGGCGCGCTATGTCGCCCGACTGCTGGCGACCGGCGCGGCCAGCCCGCAGGGGGGCGCGTCATGACGCGGCCGCCGCATCTGCTGCTGATCGAGGCGCCCTATTACCGGCACCTCGCGGCGCTGCTGCGCGAGGGCGCCGAGCGCGCGGTCGCCGCGGCCGGCGCGACCTGCGAGGTCGTCGCGGTGCCGGGCGCCTTCGAGATCCCGCCGGCGATCGCGCTGGCGGCCAAGGCGGCCGAGCGCTTCGACGGCTATGTCGCGCTGGGCTGCGTCATTCGCGGCGAGACAACGCATTACGACCATATCTGCGCCGAGACCGCGCGCTCGCTGCAGGACCTCGCGGTGCGCGACGGCCTCGCCATCGGCTACGGCATCCTGACCGTCGAGAACGAGGCGCAGGCCCTGGTGCGCGCCGCGGTCGACGGCCGCGACAAGGGCGGCGAGGCGACCCGCGCCTGCCTCGCGCTCGTCGAGCTGCGGCGGCGCTTCCAGGGCAGCGAACAATGAACCCGGCCCCGGAAGCCGAGGGCGCCCCGCGCCATGGCGGCGGCGCGCGGCGGCGCAGCAATGCCCGGCTCGGCGCGGTGCAGGCGCTCTACCAGCTGGAGCTCAACCCGGGGCTCGGGGCCGAGGGGGTGATCCGCGAATTCGTCCGCCACCGGCTCGGCCGCGAGATCGACGGCGACGTCTACGGCGAAGCCGACGAGGCCCTCTTCGCCGAGCTCGTGCGCGGCGTCGCCGGCGACCGCGAGCGGCTCGACGAGACGCTCTCGGCGGCGCTCAGCGAGGAGTGGCCGCTTTCCCGCCTCGAAACCCTGCTGCGGCTGATCCTCGAAGCGGGCGCCTTCGAACTGGTGCACCGGCCCGACATCCCGCCGCGCGTCACGCTCAGCGAATATATCGCGATCGCCTACGCCTTCTTCGACGGCAAGGAGCCGGGCCTCGCCAATGGCGTGCTCGACCGGCTCGCCCGCGCCCTGCGCGGCGCCGATTTGTAGGCCCCGCCGAACGCTGGCGCGCCCGGGCGAAGCGGCGATCCTGCGGTTGCCTCAAAATTAGTCTTCTGGCATGGTGCCGCTGCCCTGACCAACCCCCGCGGGCGCGGGGCGAGGGCGTTTGTCCCCGATCGTCGCGAAGGAACTGACCGATGGCGCCAGCCTACATTCTTGTCATTGCCTGCGGCTTGCTGGCGCTGGCCTATGGCGTGCTGACCAGCCGCAGCGTCTTGGCGGCCAACGCCGGCAACGCCCGCATGCAGGAGATTTCGGGCGCGGTGCAGGTCGGCGCCAGCGCTTATCTCAACCGGCAATACCGCACGATCGCGATCGTCGGCGTCGTGATCCTGATCATCCTCGGCGTCACTCTCGGGAAGTGGGTGGCGCTCGGCTACCTGATCGGATCGGTGTTGTCCGGCGCGACCGGCTATATCGGGATGAACGTCTCGGTGCGGGCCAACGTGCGCACCGCGCAGGCGGCCCGCAGCGGGCTCGCCGCCGGGCTCGACATCGCCTTCAAGGCCGGCGCGGTGACGGGCATGCTGGTGGTCGGCCTCGGCCTCCTCGGCGCCGGCTGCTATTACTTCATCCTGCGCGGCATCTTTCCCGGCGACGATCTGCGCCCGGTCTTGGAGCCGATGGTGGCGCTCGGCTTCGGCGCCTCGCTGATCTCGATCTTCGCTCGATTGGGCGGCGGCATCTTCACCAAGGGCGCCGATGTCGGGGCCGACCTCGTCGGAAAGGTCGAGGCCGGCATCCCCGAGGACGATCCGCGCAACCCCGCGGTCATCGCCGACAATGTCGGCGACAATGTCGGCGACTGCGCCGGGATGGCGGCTGACCTCTTCGAGACCTACGTCGTGACGATCGTCGCGACGATGCTGTTGGCCGCGATCTTTTTCGCCCCGCCGTTGCGCGACAAGCTCCTCGTCATGCCGCTGGCGATCGGCGCGGTGTGCATCGTGACTTCGGTCATCGGCACCTATTTCGTCCGGCTCGGCGCCGATAACGGCATCATGCGGGCGCTCTACAAGGGGCTGATCGCGACCGGCGTGCTGTCGGTATTGGCGATCGCGCTCGTGATCCATCTGCTGGTCGGGCTCGCCGACCCGCTGGCGGTGGTCGGCGGCGCGACGATAAACGGCACCCGCCTTTTGTGGTGCGCGGTCGTCGGCCTGGCGGTGACCGGCGCGATCGTGTGGATCACCGAATTCTACACCGCGACCGAATACCGCCCGGTGCGCAGCATCGCGCTGTCGTCGACCACCGGCCACGGCACCAACGTGATCCAGGGCTTGGCGGTATCGATGGAGGCGACCGCGCTGCCGGTCATCGTGATCTGCGTCGGCATCGTCGCGTCCTTTATCCTGGCCGGTCTCTTCGGCATCGCGATCGCCGCGACGACGATGCTGGCCCTGGCCGGCATGATCGTCGCGCTCGACGCCTATGGCCCGGTGACCGACAACGCCGGCGGCATCGCCGAGATGGCCGACCTGCCCCCGGAGGTGCGCCGCACCACCGACGCGCTCGACGCGGTCGGCAACACCACCAAGGCGGTGACCAAGGGCTACGCGATCGGCTCCGCCGCGCTTGCCTCGCTCGTCCTCTTCGCCGCCTACACCGAGGATCTGAAGCATTATTTCCCGAAGCTCGATGTGCATTTCACGCTGCAGGACCCCTACGTCGTGATCGGCCTCTTCATCGGCGGCCTCCTGCCCTATCTCTTCGGCTCGCTCGGCATGCAGGCGGTCGGCCGCTCGGCCGGCGCGATCGTCGTCGAGGTGCGCCGCCAATTCCGCGAAATCCCTGGCATCATGGAAGGCACCGCCAAGCCCGATTACAGCCTCGCCGTCGATCTGCTGACCAAGGCGGCGATCCGCGAGATGATCGTCCCCTCGCTCCTGCCGGTGCTGGCGCCGATCGTGCTGTGGGCGATCGTCGCCGCGATCGCCGGACTGGCCGCCGGGTTTGCCTCGCTCGGCGCGATGCTGCTCGGCACGATCGTCACCGGGCTCTTTGTCGCGATCTCGATGACTTCCGGCGGCGGCGCCTGGGACAACGCCAAGAAATACATCGAGGAGGGCCACCACGGCGGCAAGGGCTCGGAGGCGCACAAGGCCGCCGTCACCGGCGACACGGTCGGCGACCCCTACAAGGACACTGCGGGCCCGGCGGTCAACCCGATGATCAAGATCACCAACATCGTCGCCCTCCTGCTCCTGGCGATCCTCGGCCGCTGGATCGGCGGCTGAGCCGCCTCGGCATCGCCGTTATTGAGGCTGTCATTGCGAGGAGCGGCGCGACGAAGCAATCCGGTGGGCTCGCAATGACGAAGCATCGAGCGAGGAACCGGGAACGATCGCGCGAATTCTGTGTTAACCAATTGGGAGAAGTGTGTGGTTGCTTGATTCGACCGGCCGCGCCGCCCAGCACTCGGCCCGAAGCCGCGCGCGCCTCGACTAAAAAGCGCTAGGAAAAAGCTGTTCGGCGACAACGCGTTGCGCCTCTGCCCGCGCCTCTGCGGCTAGAGTGTCGGGAGTTTCCCCGACTGACAAATGATGAAAGGCGAGGCGATGATGACCGAACGGGGCGCACCGCGATGGATCTGAAGCGAGGCTTGACGCGGCTTGCCATCGCCGCCGTGACGATGTGGTTCATCTTCTGGACCGTCGCCTACGTGATGCATCCCTATTCGTCGCTGACGCCGGAGCCGGCGACCTTTCTGATCCGCCTGATGGCGTGGAAGGTCATCGCGCCGTGTACTGTCGCGATCGTTTTGTTCGGCACCTGGATTGGGCTGGGGTTGCGGGCGAGAATGGGACCCCCGATGATGCGGGGGTGACGACCGGGCGACGGACCGGGGCGGGGGGACGCATGAAATACGACCTCTTGATCCAGCACGGCGAGGTCCTCGACCCCGGCGCCGGCCTCAAGGGCATGCTCGATGTCGGCGTCGCCGGCGGCAAGATCGTCGAGGTCGCGCCGTCGCTCGCCGCGAACGAGGCGCACCGCACCATCAGCGCGCGCGGCCTCTACGTCACGCCGGGCCTGATCGACATCCACGCCCACGTCTTCGTCAACGCGCACGACATGGGCGGCCACACCGACCGCTTCTGCCGGGCGAGCGGCGTCACCACCTTGTGCGACGCCGGCAGCGCCGGCTCGGCGACCTTCGCCGGGCTGCGCCATGTGCTCGACCATCAGGTCAAAACGCGGGTGCGCGCCTTTGTCAATCTGTCGGCGATCGGCATCGTCGGCACCTCGCGCGGCGGCGAGCTGTCGCATTTCCCCTATGCCGACCCCGAGGGCTGCGCCCGGACGATCGCCGAGAACCCGGACCTGGCGATCGGCGTCAAACTGCGCTACGGCCCCGGCATCGTCTGGGAATACACCACGGCGCCCGTCAAGCTGGCGCGCCAGACCGCGGCGATGGCCGGGGTGCCCTTGATGATCCACATCACCGATTCGCCGATACCGCTCCCCGACATCCTCGCCGAGATGATCCCCGGCGACATCGTCACCCACTGCTACCACGGCCGCGCCCACGGCATCATGGGCCAGGAAAAGCAGTTGTTGTTGAAGGAGGTGGTCGAGGCGCAGCGCCACGGCATCGTCTTCGACTGCGCCCACGGGCGCAACCATTTCAGCTTTGCGATGATCGAGAAGGCGCTCGACCAGGGCTTTCTGCCGGACACGATCTCGACCGATTTGACCTTTACCAGCGCGACGCAAGGTCCGGTGTGGGACCTCGCGACGACGATGTCGAAGCTGCTCTATTTCGGCATGTCGCTCGACGATCTGATCGCGCGCGCGACCGCCGCGCCGGCCCGCATCATGGGGGTCGCCGGCACCGTCGGCACATTGAAGCCGGGCGCCAACGCCGACATCGCGCTGCTCGAACGCCGCAACGGCAATTTCGCGATGACCGACAGCGACGGCCAGACCGTCACCGCGAAGGAACGCCTCCTCGCCCGCATGACGCTGAAGGACGGCCGCGTCACCTACGAGCGGCCGCCCGACTGATCAGGTGCTAGCGCCAGCGCCGGTAGCCGTAATAGCCGCCGCCGCCAAACAAAAAGAACAGCACGAGGATGATCAGCAAGAGTTCCATAACCGTCTCCACCGTGTAAATTGTAGGACCGTAGGGGAAAGATGTGACTGGTGTCATAATAATGCTAACCTCGGAATCTACCTAGATACCGAATCCGTCAAGGATAGGCTTGGGCCGACTTGGGTGAATTAGCGCGATGAACTCGGGCGTCGGCCGGGTGTGGCCGGCGGCGCTGGCCGCGCTGGCGGGCAGCACAATGGTCGGCACGATGCCGCTGGTCGCGCGCCGGCTCTACGCCGACGGGCTCGGCGCGCCATCGATGCTGTTCTGGCGCTACGTTCTGGCGCTGGTGGCGCTGGCGGTCGCGGCCCGCGCGCTGCGCCTCGATTTGCGGCAGGCGGCGCGCGCCGGCGTCTGGCGCATCGTGCTGGTCGGCGCGACGCTGGGCACCGCCCAGACGCTGTGCTTCTGGGAGAGCCTCAAGTGGCTGGAGACCAGCATCGCGGTCCTCCTCTTCTATACCTACCCGGCGCTGACGCTGATTATCGACCGGCTGGTTTTCAAGCGGCCGATCCGCCGGCGCGCGGTGTTCTGCATCGCGGTCATCCTGGTGGGCGCCGGGCTGATCACCGCGCCGGGCTTGCGCGGCGGCACGATCGACTGGCGCGGCCTCGCCTGGGCGGTGCCGTCGCCGATCGTCTACGCGTGCTATCTGGCGATCAACGCCCGGCTGTTGCGCCACCACCCGCCGCTCGTTGGCGCCGGCGCCCTCTTCCTCGGGATGGCGTTGAGCTTTGCCGCGGCGGCGCTCTTTCTCGGGCTCGAGGTGCCGGCGAGCGCGACGGGGTGGCTCCTCGTGCTGTTCATCGCGCTCGGCCCCGGCGCGCTGACCATGACGCTGTTTTCCTATAGCGTGACGCGCCTCGGGGCGAGCGGGTTTGCGGTCCTCGCCAACGCCGAACTGGTCACCGTGGTCCTCCTCGGCACCCTGGTATTGGGCGAGCGGATGACCCCGGGCCGCGCCCTAGGCGGCGCCCTGATCGTCGCCGGCATCCTGACGCACGCGCTGGCGCGCCAGCCGGCGGCGCTGGCGGCCCCCACCCTCCCACGCCTGCGGCGCGGGTCCCTCCCTCCCCCGCTTGCGGGGGAGGGGCATTAGACGAGCGGGGGAAGGATTCGGCGGCGGTGTGCTTCTCCCTCCCCCGCAAGCGGGGGAGGGCAGGGGTGGGGGTTTGTCGCCGCGAAATTCCTAGGCCGCCTTGAGGAGGCTCCGGAGGACGTATTGCAGGATGCCGCCGTGGCGGAAGTATTCGACCTCGTCGAGCGTGTCGATGCGGCAGATCACCGGCTCCTCGCGCACCCCGGCTTCGTCGTGGATGCGTAGCGTGAGGTTCATCCGCGGCTTCAACCCCGCTTCGACCCCGACGACGTCGAGCGTCTCGGCGCCGGTCAATTTCAGGCTCTGCCGGCTGACACCCTCGCGGAATTGCAGCGGCAACACCCCCATGCCGACCAAATTCGAGCGGTGGATGCGCTCGAAGCTCTCGACGATGACCGCCTTCACCCCCAATAACAGGGTGCCCTTGGCGGCCCAGTCGCGCGACGAGCCGGTGCCGTATTCCTTGCCGCCGAAGATGACGAGCGGCACGCCGCGCTTCTTATATTCCATCGCCGCGTCGTAGATCGCCATGACCGTGCCGTCCGGCATCAATTTCGTCATGCCGCCCTCGACCCCGGGCACCATCTCGTTCCTGATGCGGATATTGGCGAAGGTGCCGCGCATCATCACGTTGTGGTTGCCGCGCCGCGCGCCGTAGGTGTTGAACTCCGAGGGGCGCACCTGGTAGCTGATCAAATATTCGCCGGCCGGGCCGTCCGTTTTGATGCTGCCGGCCGGGGAGATGTGGTCGGTGGTGATGCTGTCGCCGAAGATCGCCAGCTCGCGCGCGCCCTTGACGTCGCTGAGCGCCCCCGGCTCCCGCGGCATGTTCTCGAAATAGGGCGGCAATGCGAGATAGGTCGAGCGGTCGGCGAAATCGTAGGTCAGGCCCCCGGTCGACGGCACCGCGCGCCACTCGGGCGGCCCCTCGAAGACATTGCCGTAGCGCTGCGCGAAGGCTTCGCGCGTGACCGCGCTGGCGACCGTATCGGCGACCTCCTGGTTGGACGGCCAGATGTCCTTGAGGTAGACCGGCTTGCCGTCGCTCCCTTCGCCGAGCGGCTCGCTGACGAGGTTCTGCCGCACCGAGCCCGCCAGCGCGTAGGCGACGACGAGCGGCGGCGAGGCGAGATAGTTGGCGCGCACCTGCGCGTGGATGCGGCCCTCGAAATTGCGGTTGCCCGAGAGGACCGCCGTCACCGCGAGGTCGCCCTCGTCGATCGCCTCCGAAACCGGCTCGGGCAGCGGCCCCGAATTGCCGATGCAGGTGGTGCAGCCGTAGCCGACCAGGTCGAAGCCGAGCTTGTCGAGATATTGCTGCAGGCCCGCCTTGGCGTAGTAATCGCTGACCACCTGGCTGCCCGGCGCGAGGCTGGTCTTGACCCACGGCTTGACCTTGAGGCCCTTCTCGACCGCCTTCTTTGCGAGGAGGCCGGCGCCAAGCATTACGCTGGGGTTGGAGGTATTGGTGCAGCTGGTGATCGCGGCGATCACCACGTCGCCGTCGCCGAGGTCGTAATTCTCGCCCGGCACGGGGACGCGCTGCGGCTTCGCCCGGCCGGCCAGCCGGGTCAGCTCGCCGTCGAACGCCGCCGCGACGCCGGACAACGCGACGCGGTCCTGCGGCCGGCGCGGGCCCGCCAGTGACGGCTCGACGCTGGCGAGGTCGAGCTCCAACAGGTCGGTGAACGCCGGATCGGGGGTGTTGGCATCGCGCCACAGGCCTTGCGCCTTGGCATAGGCCTCGACGAGCTTGACCCGCGCCGGGTCGCGCGCGGTCAGCGTCAGATAGCGGATCGTCTCGGCGTCGATCGGGAAAAAGCCGCAGGTCGCGCCATATTCCGGCGACATGTTGCCGATCGTCGCGCGGTCGGCCAGCGCCAATTCGGCGACGCCGGGGCCGCAATATTCGACAAAGCGGCCGACGACGCCATGGCGCCGCAGCATCTGGGTGATCGTCAGTACGAGGTCGGTCGCGGTCGCGCCCTCGCGCAGCCGCCCGCTGAGGCGCACCCCGACAACTTCGGGGATCAGCATCGAGAGCGGTTGGCCGAGCATGGCGGCCTCGGCTTCGATGCCGCCGACGCCCCAGCCCAAAACGCTGAGGCCGTTGACCATCGTCGTGTGGCTGTCGGTGCCGACGAGCGTATCGGGATAGGCGATCGTTTTGCCGCCCTCGTCGGTCGTCCACACCACCTGCGACAGGTATTCGAGGTTGACCTGGTGGCAGATGCCGGTGCCGGGCGGCACCAGGCGGAAATTGTCGAAGGCGTCCTGGCCCCAGCGCAGAAAGCGGTAGCGCTCGCCGTTGCGCTCGAACTCGAGCTTGACGTTGGCGGCGAAGGATTGCGGCGTGCCGAAATTGTCGATCTGCACCGAGTGGTCGATGACCAGATCAACGGGCGACAAGGGGTTGATCTTGTTGGGGTCGCCGCCCAGCGCGATCATCGCCTGGCGCATCGCCGCGAGATCGACGACGGCGGGCACCCCGGTCAAATCCTGCATCAAGACGCGGGCCGGGCGAAAGGCGATCTCGCGGTCCGAACTCTTGGTCGCCAGCCAGGCGCCCAATGACTTGATGTCGTCGACCGTGACGGTGCGGCCGTTTTCCAGGCGCACCAGGTTTTCCAGGAGGATCTTCATCGAGAACGGCAGCCGCGACATGTCGCCGAGCCCGGCCGCGCGCGCCGCCGCATCGAGGCTGAAGTAATCGTAATTCTTGCCGTCGACGGCGAGGGTGCGGCGGGCCTTCAGGCTGTCGTGACCGGTGACGCTCACGGGGATTCTCCTCTAGTAAATCGGGGGGCTCGGGGCCGCGGGGCAGGGCGCTACGATAGGCTGGCGCTACGATACTCTGCCTTCCCCATCAAGCAAGGCCGCCGCGTCGGCCGCGTCGAGCCGCGCGCGGCCCCGCTCGGTCAGCGCGACGTGGCCGTCGGCCTGATGGCGCACCAAATCCTCGGCGATCGCGTCCTCCCAGGCGCAGTTGAGCGGGCAGGTGCTGCCCCACGCCTCGCGCATCTCGCCGTAGCGCCGCGGCCGCGCCGCGACCCAGCGCAGGAATTGCACGCTCAGCAGCTTCGCTTCGCTCGCCATCGCCACCTCTCCGTCATCCCACCTTTCCGTCATCCCGGCGAAGGCCGGGACCCACCCTGCAACTGTCGCGGCGGCCGATCCATGGGTCGCGGCCTGCGCCGGGATGACAACCTATTTGCCATGGTGACGCGTGTCCAATATATCGATCGGACAACATAGATATGTTTCACATATGGAACTGCGCCATCTCCGCTACTTCGTCGCGGTCGCCGAAGAGGGGCACATCACCCGGGCGGCGGCTCGGCTCGGCATCCAGCAGCCGCCGCTGTCGCAGCAGATCAAGGCGCTCGAAGCCGAATTGCAGGTCCAGCTGTTGCGCCGGAAGCCGCGCGGCGTCGAGCTGACCCAGGCGGGCGAGGCGCTGCTGGCCGAAGCGCGCGGCATCCTGCAACAGCTCGACCGCGCGGTCGCGGCGACCCGGCGCACCGGCCGGGGCGAGGCTGGCCGGATCGGGCTCGGCTTTACCAGCTCGGCCTCCTTCCACCCCTTCGTGCCGCACGCGATCCGCCGCTACCGCGCGGCCCATCCGCTGGTCGCGCTGAGCCTGGAAGAGAGCGGCACCGGCGAACTGGTCGAGGCGCTGCTGGCCGAGCGGCTCGACGCCGCCTTCGTGCGCTCGCCGATCAGTTTCGGCGCCGGCGGGCCAGCGGCCGGGATCGCGGTCCATTCGGTGCTGGAGGAGCCGATGGTGGCGGCGCTGCCGGCGGGGCACGCGCTGGCGCGCGCCGGGCGCGGGGCGCTCGCCCTCGCGGCCCTGGCGGCCGAAACCTTCATCCTCTACCGCCGGCCCTTGGGACCGGGGCTCTACGACGCGATCATCGCGGCCTGCCAGCGCGCCGGCTTCAGCCCGCAGATCGGCCAGGAGGCGCCGCGCATGCTGGCGACGCTGAGCCTCGTCGCGGCCGGGCTCGGCGTCACCCTGGTGCCGCAATCGATGCGCCGGCTGCGCGTCCACGGCGTCCGCTACCGGCCGCTCGACGGCAGCGCCGGCCTCGTCGCGCCGCTCAACCTCGCCTATCGCCGCGGCGAAAGCGCTCCCGCAGCGCGCCGCTTCATCGCGCTGGCGCGGCAGGACGAGGCGCAGCCATTGATTTCGCCGCCGCATTCTTTGGCCGATGATCTGCTACAATAGCGCGCGCCGACTGCGCAGGTCTGGAGATGGCAATCTCGTCGTTGGACACGCTCGACATATCCAAACGGCTCAAGGAAGCCGGCTTCAGCGAGGTGCAGGCTGAGGCCGTCACTACGGTGTTGCGCGACGTCCGCGAGGCCGACCTCGCCCCGCTCGCCACCAAGGCCGATATCGAACGGCTGGAAGCGAAGGTTGGGACTGACGTCGGGCGCCTCGAGGCCAAGCTCGAAACTCAGCTCGAGCTGCTCCGCCGCGACATGACGGTCCGCCTCGGCGGGATGATCATCGTCGCGACCGGTATCCCGCTCGCCGCGAAATTCTTCGGATAAATCCGCAAGTCCGCAAACGATTTAGTCACCGCGGGTTTTTGACAAGCGCGACCCGCGATCCCACATCATCCCATGCCAGACGGTCGGATGGCCGCTCTTCGCCGGAGTTAGTGCTTCGGCGGGGAGAGGAAAGTCCGGGCTCCACGGAGGCACGGTGCCGGGTAACGCCCGGCGGGGGCGACCCCAGGGAAAGTGCCACAGAAAACATACCGCCGAGCCCACGCCGTCCCGTCATGGGACGGCATGGGCGGCAAGGGTGAAATGGTGCGGTAAGAGCGCACCGCGCCGCCGGTAACGGCGGTGGCAGGGAAAACCCCACCGGGAGCAAGACCAAGTAGGAGCGGCAGGCGGCGTCGGCAGCGCCGGCGCCACCGGGCGGGCCTTTCGCGCCGCCGCTCGGGTCGGTCGCAGGAGGCGTTCGGAGACGGGCGTCCCAGATGAATGGCCATCCCCGCCCCGGCGATTCGCTCATTCGGCGGGCCGCCGGGGCGGGACAGAACCCGGCTTACAGACCGTCTGGCACCGCCGGCGCTGGCGCCGCGCCTTCCCTATATTTGGTGATTGCACCACCGGAGGGATACCACTAATACCGAAGTGTTGCAGCTTCGTGACGGATGGGCGAGGCGAGCGCGTTGCCTTGTGCGGGGCGGCCTTGCGGTTTGACTAGGCGTTGTCCTCATAGAACATAATGAGAACTTTTGCTTCATTGCCGGTCTTCAATGATTGTGCCGCGAAGCCCCGGCACGGTCGCAAGGCGACCAAGACCCGACACGCGAAATCTTCGCTTTTTATTGAAAAAGATATTGACGCCCCACGATCACCCATGATATCCCACATCTACCCATGGGCGAGCACCATCGTTCTGGGGGGAACAGGATGGTGCATCTACCGGGCCCGCCCCTTGCCGGACGCCTGTGGGGGAGCGTTGGGGGAAGCAAGTGGAATTGTTCATTTCCACTTATGTGAACAAGGTCGACCGCAAGGGGCGAGTTTCTGTGCCGGCGACCTTTCGCTCCTCTCTCGCGACCAATCGTCAACCGAACCTGTTGGTGGTGTTTCCCTCGATCCGGCTGGCGGCGCTCGAATGCACCGGCAGCGACCGGATCGAGGAGATGCAGGAGCGCATCGAGACGCTCGAGCAATTCTCCGACGAGCACGACAACCTGTCGCAGCTGTTTGCCGACGCGCACCAGCTGGTGATCGACGGCGACGGCCGCATCACCCTGCCGGAAAAGCTCAAGGAGCAGGTCTACATTGCCGAGGAGGTCGCGTTCGTCGGGCGCGGCGCGACATTCCAGATGTGGCACCCGGGTCGCTACGAAACGCATAGCGCCGCGGTGCGCGAGCGCTCGCGCCTGCAGGGCACGACCCTGCCGCCGCGCGGCGGCGCGGTGCGGCGGCCGACATGAAACGGGCGCGGCCGGATCGCCCCGAGGCGCGCCGCCGGCCGGCGCGCGAGGGCGCCGCCGCTCCCGCGCAAGACCCCGCCCAAGACCCCGCCCAAGATCATGTGCCGGTGCTGCTCGACGCGGTGCTGGCGGCGCTGGCGCCGCGGGACGGCGCGACCTATGTCGACGGCACCTTCGGCGCCGGCGGCTACAGCGCGGCGCTGCTCGCCGCGGCGCGCTGCCGGGTGCTCGGGATCGACCGCGATCCCGAGGCGGTGCGGCGCGGCGCGGCGCTGGCGGCGAAGCATCCCGGGCGCCTGTTGTTGATCGAGGGCCGCTTCGGCGACATGGCGCGGCTGGTCGGCGCCGCTTCTTCGGAGCCGATCGCCGGCGTGGCGCTCGACCTCGGGGTTTCCTCGACCCAGCTCGACAGCGCCGAGCGCGGCTTTTCGTTCCGCCTCGACGGCCCGCTCGACATGCGCATGGGGGAGGGCGGCGAGAGCGCCGCCGAGCTCGTCGCGCGCCTCACCGAAGCCGAATTGGCGGGGCTTATCCGCACGCTCGGCGAAGAGCGCTTCGCTCGCCGCGTCGCCCGCGCGATCGTCGCGGCGCGCCAGGCCGCACCGATCCGGCGCACCGGCGAACTCGCCGAGATCGTGCGCGCCGCGGTGCCGACGCGCGAACCCGGCCTCGACGCGGCGACCCGCACCTTCCAGGCGCTGCGCATCGCGGTCAACGACGAGCTCGGCGAATTGGATCGCGGTCTGGCCGGCGCCGAGCGCGTATTGATGCCGGGCGGCCGGCTCGCGGTCGTCGCGTTTCATTCGCTGGAGGACGCGCGCGTCAAGCGCTTCCTGCGGCAGCGCAGCGACGCCGCGGCGACCTCGCGGCACGCCCCGCCGCCGCCCGGCGCGCCTGCCCCGAGCTTTCGCCTCTTGGCGCGCCGCGCGGTGATGCCGGCCGCCGCCGAGGCGGCGCGCAACCCGCGCGCCCGCTCGGCCCGCTTGCGCGCCGCCGAGCGCACCGCGGCGCCGCCCTGGGCCATTGCCGAAGGGGGCGCGCGGTGACCCGGGTCGGCGCGCTCGTCTGGTTCGTCTTGGTGCTGGCGGCCGGGTTCGCGACCTTCAAGGTCAAGTACGCGGTGCAGGACATCGAGGACCAGCTCAACCACGTGCGCAAGCAGACGGTTGCCGAGCAGCACGAGATCCGCGTCCTCAACGCCGACTGGGCCTATCTGAACCAGCCCGAGCGGCTGGCCGACCTCAACCGCCGCTTCCTCGGCCTGGTGCCGATCACCGCCCATCAACTGCAGCAGAAAATCGCCGACATCGCGCTGCGCCCGCCGCCCGCGGCCGAGCCTGCTGCGCCTGACGTGGTGGTCGCGGCGGCCCCGGCCACCCCGCCGGCGACCCCAACGACGCCGTCGCCGGGCCTCCCGGTGCAGCTGGTGAAGGCAACTCCCGGCGCCGCGCCCGACCCGCTCGACGCGCTGATCGCGCAGATCGCCGAGGCGCGCTGATGTTGTCCTTGCAGCGCCTCGAGGAGAGCCCCTGCCGGCCGCGGCATTTCCGCCCGCCGCCGTGCGCCCCGGTCGTCACCGACGAGCGCCACGCCGCGCTGATCGAGACCAGCCGCAGCCGGCTGGTGGCGACCGCGGCGCTGTTCGCGCTGGTTTTCATGGTCGTCGCGCTGCGCCTCGTCGAGGTCGTGCTGCTGCCGGGGGCGGCCGCCGAGCCGCGCGCCGAGCACCCGCGGCGGGCCGCCGCGCTGCCGGTGCGCGCCGACATCCTCGATCGCAACGGCAAGCTCCTGGCGACGACGCTCGACAGCCCCTCGCTCTACGCCGATCCGCGCCAGATCATCGATCCCAGGGCCGCGACCCGCGCCATCCTCTCGGTCTTGCCGCAGCTCGACGCCGGCGAGGTCTACGCCAAGCTCGCCTCGGGCAAGAGCTTTGTCTGGCTGCGCCGCCACCTGACGCCGCACCAGCAATACGAACTCAACCGCCTCGGCATCCCGGGGCTGCAATTCGAGCACGAGGAGCGCCGGGTCTACCCGCTGGGCGACCTCGCGGCGCACGTCGTCGGGTTTTGCGGCATCGACAATAACGGCCTCGCCGGGCTCGAGCGCGCGCTGGACAAGCGGGTCAAGGACAGCCCAGGGCCGATCCAGCTGTCGCTCGACGCCCGCGTGCAGTTCATCCTGCACGACGAACTCGCCAAGGTGGTAAGCGATTTCAGCGCCAAGGGCGCCGCCGGCATCGTCATGGACGTGCGCACCGGCGAAGTCATCGCGATGGTGTCGCTGCCCGATTTCGATCCCAACCATCCCGGTCGCGGCGACCCCGGCCAGCCGCCGGGCGACGCCAAGGAGCGGACCTTCAACAAGGTCACCCTGGGCGACTACGAGATGGGCTCGGTGATGAAGATCTTTAATACCGCGATGGCCCTCGATTCCGGCGTCGCGACGATGGCGAAGCAATACGACGCCAGCCACAACATCCATATCGGCCGCTTCACGATCGAGGATTATCACGGCAAGCACCGCTGGCTGTCGGTGCCCGAGCTGTTCATGTATTCCTCCAACATCGCCTCGGCCCGCATGGCGCTCGACGCCGGCGCGGCGCGGCAGAAGGATTACCTCGCGCGCTTCGGCCTCTTGTCGCCGGCGCCGATCGAGCTCGACGAGGTGGCAAAGCCCCATTTCCCGCACCCGTGGCGCGAGGTCAACGTAATGACGATCGCCTTCGGGCACGGCATCTCGCTGAGCCCGCTCAACGTCATCAGCGCGGCCTCGGCCGCGGTCAACGGCGGGGTGCTGCGGCCGGCGACCCTGCTCAAGGTGCCCGAGGGCGCCGCGCCGCCGGGCGAGCAGGTGATCTCGCCAAAGACCTCGGAGGAGATGCGCAAGCTGTTGCGGCTGGTTGTCGAATACGGCACCGCCCGCTTCGCCGAGACGCCGGGCTACGTGGTCGGTGGCAAGACCGGCACGGCCGAGAAAAACCTGCACGGGCGGTACGAATTGAAAAAGCTGGTGTCCTCGTTCCTCGGCGTCTTCCCGATGAACGCGCCGCGCTATGCGGTTCTGACGCTGGTCGACGAACCGCATGGCACGAAGGCCAGCCACGGCTATGCTACGGCCGGCTGGACGGTGGTGCCGGCGACCAGCCGCATCATCCAGCGCATTGCGCCGATCCTCGGGGTCGAGCCGGTGGACGAAACCGCGCCCGCAATCGTTCAGGCTTTGGCGGTCAAAAGCTTGCAAGGCAAAAAGATTGAGGCTTACTGATCTGACGGGCCCCTCCCTTCGACCCGTCTCCCCCCAGACGCCGCCTCCCGATCCCGAGATCGTCGGCCTTACTGCCGATTCGCGCCAGGTCAAGCCCGGGTTTCTCTTTGCCGCGCTGCGCGGCGCGCTGCGCGACGGCCGCGCGTTCGCCGGCGAAGCGGTCGCCAACGGCGCCGTCGCGATCCTGACCGACGATCCGGCCGCCCTCGCGCTCGACCCGACCCAGACCCCGGGGCTCGCGATCATCGCCGACCCCAACCCGCCGCGCCGCGTGGCGCTGCTGGCGGCGAACTTTTACCGCCGCCAGCCGCGCACCATCGCCGCGGTCACCGGCACCAACGGCAAGACGTCGGTGGCGCATTTCACCCGCGAGATCTGGGCCGCCGCCGGGCATCGGGCGGCGAGCCTCGGGACGCTCGGCATCGTCGCGCCATCGGGGCGGCGCGCCGGCGCGCTGACAACCCCGGACCCCGTCGCGCTGCACCGCGAACTCGCGGCGCTGGCCGCTGCCGGGATCGAGCATGCCGCGCTCGAAGCATCGAGCCACGGCCTCGCGCAATACCGCCTCGACGGCGTCAGGGTGGCGGTGGCGGCCTTCACCAACCTGACCCGCGACCACCTCGACTACCACGGCGACATGGCGAGTTACCGTGCCGCCAAGGAGCGCCTCTTCGGCGACCTCCTGGCGCCGGGCGGCGCCGCGGTCCTCAATGCCGACAGCCCGGAATTCCCCCGCCTGGCGGCGCTGTGCGGCGAGCGCGGCCACCACATCACCAGCTACGGCGAGGCCGCCGGAGCGGCGCTGCGCATCACGGATCGCGCGCCGCGCCCCGCCGGCCAGCGCCTCGCCCTCGAAATCTTCGGCGAGCGCTGGGAGGTTGAGCTGCCGCTGGTCGGCGCCTTCCAGGCGATGAACGTGCTGGCGGCCCTGGGGCTGGCGGTGGCGACCGGGGTCGCGCCGCAAGCGGCGCTGGCGGCGCTGCCGGGATTGAGCGGGGTGCCCGGGCGGGTGCAATTCGTCGGCGAGAGCGCCGGCGGCGGCGCGGTCTTCGTCGACTACGCCCATACCCCCGACGCGCTGGCGACGGTGCTGGGGGCGCTGCGGCCGCACGCGCGCGGCCGCCTCGCGATCGTCTTCGGCGCTGGCGGCGACCGCGACCGCGGCAAGCGCCCGCTGATGGGCCGGGTGGCGCGCGAATTGGCCGACCGCCTCTACGTCACCGACGACAACCCGCGCGGCGAGGACCCGGCCCTGATCCGCCGCGCGATCCTCGCGGCGGCGCCGCGCGCCACCGAGATCGCCGACCGCCGCGCCGCGATCGCCGCCGCGATCGCCGAATCGCGCCCGGGCGATGTCGTGGTGATCGCCGGCAAGGGCCACGAGAGCGGCCAGATCGTCGGCGCCGAGATTCTGCCGTTCGACGATGTGGCGGTGGCGCGGGACGCGCTCGCGGCGGCGGCCGGCCGGTGATCCGCCGCCTCCTGTTGTCGCCCGCCGCCGGGCGGGCTATGCGTAACCCTCTCGGTCGCCTCGCGCCTTTCGTCGAGCGGCTGTGCCCGCCTTCGACGCCCTGCGGCGCGTGACCCCATGCTTTATCTGCTGTTTTCGCTGTCCGATCAGTTTCACGCGCTCAACGTATTGCGCTACATCACCTTCCGCTCCGGCGGGGCGGTGGTGACCGCGCTCTTCATTAGCTTTGTCTTCGGCTCGCCCCTGATCGCCTGGCTCAAATCGAAGCAGGGCGAGGGTCAGCCGATCCGCACCGACGGCCCCGAGGGCCATCTGTTGCGCAAGAAGGGCACGCCGACGATGGGCGGCTTTCTGATCCTGATCGCGCTGACCGTGTCGGTGCTGCTGTGGGCCGACCTCGCCAACCCCTATGTGTGGATCGTGCTGGCGATGACCGTCAGCTTCGGGCTGATCGGCTTTCTCGACGACTACCGCAAGCTGACGCGGCGCTCGCATCACGGCGTCCCGGGCCGCGTGAAGCTGCTCGGCGAGGCGCTGCTCGCGGCGCTCGCGTGTCTCGCGCTCGCCCACCTGATGCCGCCGCCCCTGGCCAACACGCTGGCGGTGCCGTTTTTCAAGAATGTGCTCCTCAACCTCGGCTGGTTCTTCCTGCCGTTCGGCCTCGTTGTCGTCACCGGCGCCTCGAACGCGGTCAACCTGACCGACGGGCTCGACGGCCTGGCGATCGGGCCGGCGATGATCGCGGCCGCCTCGTTCGCGATCATCGCCTACCTCGTCGGCAACGCGGTCTACGCCAATTACCTCCAGCTGCACCACGTGCCGCGAGCCGACGAATTGATGGTGTTTTGCGCCGCGATGGTCGGCGCCAGCCTCGGCTTCCTGTGGTTCAATGCGCCGCCCGCCAGCGTCTTCATGGGCGACACCGGCTCGCTCGCGATCGGCGCCGCGCTCGGCACGATCAGCATCGTGACCAAGCACGAACTGGTGCTGGCGATCATCGGCGGCCTCTTTGTTTTGGAGGCGGTCTCGGTGATCGTCCAGGTCGCGAGCTTCAAATTGACCGGCCGGCGGGTGTTCCGCATGGCGCCGATCCATCATCATTTCGAGCAGATGGGCTGGGAGGAATCGAAGATCGTGATCCGCTTCTGGATCATCGCGGTGATCCTGGCGATCGTCGGGCTGGCGACGCTGAAGCTGCGGTAGCGCGGGAATGATCGTCGTCGACAGCTTCAGGGGAAGGCGCGTCGCGGTGCTCGGGCTGGCGCGCTCGGGCCGCGCCGCCGCCCAGGCGCTGGCGCTGGGCGGCGCCGCAATCGTCGCCTGGGACGACGACCCACGCGCGCGCGCCGCCGCTGGCGACACCCCGCTCGGCGACCTCGCGGCGGCCGACTGGCGCGACATCGCGGCCCTCGTGCTGTCGCCCGGCATCCCGCACACCCACCCGGCGCCGCATCCCGCGGTTGCGCTGGCGCGCGCCGCCGGCGTCGAGATCATCGGCGACATCGAGCTCCTCGGCCGGGCGCAGCCCGCGTCGCGCTTTGTCGGCATCACCGGCACCAACGGCAAATCGACGACGACCGCGCTCATCGGCCACATCCTCGCCGCCGCCGGCGCGCGCGTCGCAGTCGGCGGCAATCTCGGGACGGCCGCCTTGTCGTTCGAGCCGCTCGGAGCCGGCGGCACCTACGTCCTCGAATTGAGCTCGTTCCAGCTCGAGCTGCTCGCGAACCTCGCCTTCGATGTCGCGGTGCTGCTCAACATCACCCCCGACCACCTCGACCGGCACGGCGACATGGCGGGCTACATCGCCGCCAAGCGCCGCATCTTCGCCGGCCAGCGCGCGGGGGCGACCGCGATCATCGGCGTCGACGACGAAATCTGCCGCGGCATCGCCGCGGAATTGCGCAACGCGCCGGGGCGCGTGGTGCCGATCTCGGTGCGCGAGGCGGCGCCGGGCGGCGTCTATGTCGCGGCGGGGGGCCTCATCGATGCCACCGGGCCCGAGCCGGTGCGCGTCCTCGACCTCGCCCAGGCCGAGCGGCTGCCGGGCGCGCACAACTGGCAGAACGCCGCCGCCGCCTATGCGGCTGCACGCGCGCTCGGGGTCGCCAGCGAACAGGCGGCGCAGGCGATTCGCGCGTTCCCCGGGCTCGCGCACCGCCAGGAGCTGGTGGCGACGATCGCCGGGGTGCGCTTCATCAACGATTCGAAGGCGACCAACGCCGATGCGGCCGAAAAGGCGCTCGCATGCTATGAGGCAATCTATTGGATCGCCGGCGGGCTGCCGAAATCTGGGGGGATTGCGTCGCTCGCGCCGTATTTCCGGCGCCTGCGGCACGCCTACCTGATCGGCGCCGCAACGGAGGAGTTTGCAGCGACGCTCGGCAGCTCGGTTCCATATTCGCGGTGCGGCGACTTGCCCGCCGCGGTGGCGGCCGCCGCCCACGACGCGCGCCGCGACGGCGTCCCGGGCGCGGTCGTGCTGCTGTCGCCGGCCTGCGCCTCCTACGACCAGTTCGCCAATTTCGAGGAACGCGGCGACTGCTTCCGCACTCTCGTCGCCGAGCTCGGCAAGGGGCCGCCGCGATGATGTTCGCGCGGATCGACCAGAGGCCGGTCGCCCGCTGGTGGTGGACGGTCGACCGCTGGAGCCTCGGCGCGCTCATTCTGTTGATCGGCTTCGGCTCGGTGATGAGCATGGCGGCGAGCCCGGCCGTCGCGGTGCGGCTGGGCTACGCGCCCTTGCATTTTGTCGACCGCCAGCTGATGGCGGTGCCGCTCGCGCTCCTGGTGATGTTCGGGGTCTCGCTGCTGCAGCCGAAGACGGTGCGGCGGGTCGCCTTCATCGGCTTTGCGGTCGCGCTGGCGCTGCTCGCCTTGACCTTCCTGATCGGCGTCGAGGTCAAGGGCGCGCGGCGCTGGATCGATTTTCCGGGCGGCGCGCTGCAGCCCTCGGAATTCGTCAAGCCGACCTTTGCCGTCGTCGCCGCGTGGCTCTTTGCCGAGCAGAAGGAGCGCCCGCGCTTTCCCGGCAACGCGATCTCGATCGGCCTCTTTGTGCTGCTCGTCGCGATGCTGTTGAAGCAGCCCGATTTCGGCATGGCGGTGGTGGTCGGCGCGGTGTGGTTCGCGCAGTTCTTCCTGGCCGGGCTGCGGCTCTACTGGGTCGGCAGCGGCGCGCTGGCCGGGCTCGGCGGGCTGGTCGGCGCCTATCTCTGGCTGCCGCACGTCACCAGCCGGATCAACCGCTTCCTCGATCCGGTCGCCGGCGAGAACTACCAGATCAACCGCTCGCTCGAAGCCTTCGCCAATGGCGGGATGTGGGGCAGGGGGCCCGGCGAGGGCACCGTCAAGGACGTCCTGCCCGACGCACACGCCGATTTCGTCTTCGCGGTCGCGGGCGAGGAGTTTGGCCTCATCGTCTGCGTGCTGATCGTCGGGGTCTTTGCCTTTATCGTGCTGCGCGGCTTTTCGCGGCTGCTGCAGGAGGGCAATCTGTTCGTATTGCTGTCGGCGACCGGGCTGCTCATTCAGTTCGGGCTGCAGGCGGTCATCAACATGGCGTCGACCTTGCACCTGATCCCGACCAAAGGCATGACCTTGCCGTTTGTCTCCTATGGCGGCTCATCGATGCTGGCGCTGGCGCTCGGCATGGGGATGCTGCTGGCGCTGACCAGGCGCCGCCTCGGCGGGAGCGAATTGTGAGCGGCGCGCCCGGCGCCACCTTCGTGCTGGCGGCCGGCGGCACCGGCGGGCACCTCTTCCCGGCCGAGGCGCTCTCCGCCATCCTGGTGGGGCGCGGCGCCCGCGTGACGCTCGCCACCGACCGCCGCGGCGACGCCTTCGCCGCCGCGGTGCCGGGCGTCGCGGTGACCCAGATCTGGGCCGGCCAGCTCGGCGGCGGCGCGCTGCACAGCGCCTGCGGCGTCGCCGGGATCGCGCTCGGCATCGTCCAGGCACGCCGCCTGCTGCGCCGGCTCGCCCCGGCCGCGGTCGTCGGCTTTGGCGGCTATCCCTCGCTGCCGACGATGCTGGCGGCGACGCAGCTCGGCTTGCCGACGATGATCCACGAGCAGAACGCGGTGCTCGGCCGCGCCAACCGCCTGCTGGCGCGCCGCGTCGGCCGCATCGCCACCGGCTTTGCCGAAACCGCCGGCTTGCGACCGGCCGACCGCGCCCGCGCGGTCTATACCGGCAACCCGGTGCGGCCGGCGATCCGCGGCGTCGCGCGGATCCCCTACCGGCCGCCCGAAGCGGGCCGACCGGTCGAGCTCCTGGTCTTCGGCGGCAGCCAGGGCGCGCGCATCTTCGCCGATCTGGTGCCGCCGGCGCTGGCGGCGCTGCCGTCCGAGCTGCGCGCCGCGCTGAGGGTCAGCCAGCAGGCCCGCCCGGAGGATTGCGAGCGCGTCTCGGCGCACTTCGCCGCCGCCGGCATCGCCGCCGAAATCAGCAGCTTCTTCAAGGATGTGCCGGAGCGGCTGGGGCGCGCCCAGCTGGCGATCTGCCGGGCCGGCGCCTCGACCGTCGCGGAACTTGCCGCCGCCGGCCGCCCGGCGCTCTTGGTGCCCTACCCCTACGCCACCGCCGACCACCAATCGGCCAACGCCGCCGCCTTCGCCGCTGCCCGCGCCGGCTGGAGCGTCGCGCAGGGGGCGCTGACCGCGCCGATCCTAGCCGGGCTCCTCGCCGAGCGCCTCGCCGACCCCGCGGGCCTTGCCGCTGCGGCGGCGGCCGCCCGTCGCTTCGCCCCGGACGATGCGGCCGAGCGGCTCGCCGCGCTCGTCCTCGCGCTGGCACCGGGCGCCGCGGAGCGCGCCGCATGAGAACGCTCCCCTTGACGATCGGCCCCCTGCATTTCGTCGGGATCGGCGGCATCGGCATGAGCGGCATCGCCGAGGTGCTGCACAATCTCGGCTACCGCGTGCAGGGCAGCGACCTCGCCGACAGCGCCAACACGCGCCGCCTCGAGGGGCTCGGCATCCGGGTCATGATCGGCCACGCGGCCGACAACCTCGACGCCGCCGAAATCGTCGTCGTCTCCTCGGCGGTCAAGCCCGACAACCCGGAGATCGTCGCGGCGCGGGCGCGCCGGCTGCCGGTGGTGCGGCGGGCCGAGATGCTCGGCGAATTGATGCGGTTGCGCTGGTCGATCGCGATCGCCGGGACCCACGGCAAGACGACGACGACCTCGCTCGTCGGCGCGCTCCTCGAAGCCGGCGGGCTCGACCCGACCGTGATCAACGGCGGCATCATCAACGCCTACGGCACCAATACCAGGCTCGGCGCCGGCGACTGGATGGTGGTCGAGGCCGACGAAAGCGACGGCACCTTCACCCGCCTGCCGGCGACGATCGCGGTCGTCACCAACATCGACGCCGAGCACCTCGATTTCTACGGCGATTTCGCGACGCTGCAGCAGGCCTTCGAGAGCTTTGTCGGCAACATCCCGTTCTACGGCTTCGCGGTCTTGTGCATCGACCATCCGGTGGTGCAGGGGATGATCGCCCGGCTGCCCGAGCGCCGCATCCTGACCTACGGCTTCAGCCCGCAGGCCGATATCCGCGCGACGAACCTGCGGCTCGGCGGCGACGGCAGCCATTTCGACGCGATGGTCGCCGACCGCGCCACCGGCGACGAGCGGATCATCGCCGATCTCTTCCTGCCGATGTTCGGCGAGCACAACGTGCAGAACGCGCTGACCGTGGTGGCGATTGCCGAGGAGATGGGGCTCGGCGACGAGGTGGTGCGCGCGTCGTTGCGCAACTTCAAGGGGGTGCGCCGGCGCTTTACCCGCACCGGCGTGTGGAACGGCGTCACGATCATCGACGATTACGGCCATCACCCGGTCGAGATCGCGGCGGTCTTGAAGGCGGCGCGCGCGATCGTCGGCGGCCGGGTCATCGCGGTCGTGCAGCCGCACCGCTACAGCCGCCTGGCGCATCTCTTCGACGGGTTCTGCACCTGCTTCAACGACGCCGACCAGGTGCTGGTCGCCGAGGTTTACGCCGCCGGCGAGGCGCCGCTCGACGGCGTCTCGCGCGAAGCCCTGGTGGCCGGGCTCGCGGCGCACGGCCACCGCAACGTCCAGCCGCTCGCCGCGCCCGAGGAGCTGGCGCCGCTGCTGCGCGAGATGACCCGGCCCGGCGATCTCGTGATCTGCCTCGGCGCCGGCTCGATCACCAACTGGGCCAACAGCCTGCCCGATGAACTCGCGGCGCTCGACGCCCGGAGCCGCGTCGCGTGAGCGATCTCTTGCGGCGGCTGCCGAAGGTGCGTGGCCGGCTCGTCGCGGGCGCGCCGCTCGCGCCCCTGACGTGGTTTCGCGTCGGCGGTCCGGCCGAGGCGCTGTTCCGCCCGGCCGACGAAGCCGACCTTGCCGATTTCCTGCGCGCGCTGCCGGGCGACATTGCGCTGACGGTGATCGGCGTCGGCTCCAACCTCCTGGTGCGCGACGGCGGCATCGCCGGCGTCACGGTCCGGCTGGTGCCGGGGTTCGGCGACATCCGCCCGCAGCCCGTTGCCTGCGAAGTCCGCGCCGGCGCCGGCGCGCTCGACCGCACCGTCGCTCGCGCCGCGGCGCAAGCCGGCATCGCCGGGCTCGAATTCCTCTCCGGCATCCCCGGAACAATCGGCGGCGGCTTCCGCACCAATGCCGGCTCCTACGGCAGCGAATTCAAGGACGTGCTGGTGTCGGCCGACGCGGTCGACCGCGGCGGTGCGATGCATCGGGTCGAGGCCGCCGCGCTCGGGCTGTCCTACCGGCATGCGCAAATCCCGGCTGACTGGATCTTTACCGGCGCGCTCTTTCGCGGCAGCAGTGGCGACCCTGTCGAGATCAAGCAACGCATCGCGGAAATCCAGGCGGCGCGCGAAGCCTCGCAGCCGGTCCGCGCCCGCACCGGCGGCTCGACCTTCGCCAACCCGCCGGGCCACCAGGCGTGGCAGCTGATCGACCGGGCCGCCTGCCGCGGCCTTACCCGCGGCGGCGCGATGGTGTCGCAACAGCACGCCAATTTCCTGATCAACACCGGCAACGCCACCGCCGCCGATATCGAGGGCCTTGGCGAAGAGGTGCGGCGCCGGGTTTACGAGCGCTGCGGCGTCCGCCTCGAATGGGAGATCCGCCGCATCGGCGAGCCGCTCCCGGCGCGCCAGCTCGACGGCAGGGCGGCATGAGGGCGCGCCCCGGCCGCGCCGCCCCGCCGCGCAATAAACCGCCGCGCCGCCGCCGCCTCGCGCCCAAATTGCGCCGTGCGCTCTTGTGGGCGCTGCTGCCGGTGCTGGTCGCTGGCTGCTATGGCGCGGTGATGCTGAGCCGGCTGCCGCAGGGTCAGGCGCTGGTGGCAGCGGCCGGCGAGGCGGCGCTCGCCGCCAGCGCCCGGCTCGGCCTTGTCGTCGGCGACATCGAGGTCGAGGGCCGCGAGACCACCGACCGGGCGACGATCATCGCCGCGCTCGGCGCGGCGCGCGGCGCGCCGATCCTCGGGGTCAGCCCCGAGCGCGCCAAAGAGCAGCTGGAGCGCCTGCCCTGGGTGCGCTCGGCCTCGATCGAGCGCCGGCTGCCCGGCACGCTTTACGTTCGCCTGGTCGAGCGCCATCCGCTGGCGGTCTGGCAGCACGACGGCAAGCAGGAGCTGATCGACCGCGGCGGCGAAGTCATCCCGGTCGGCGATCTCGGCCGCTTCGCGCGCCTGCCGACCGTGGTCGGGGCCGACGCGCCGGCGCATGCCACCGCGCTCCTCGCGATCCTCGCGCGCGAGCCGCAGCTCGCCGCCCGGGTCACCGCCGCGGTCCGGGTCGACGACCGCCGCTGGAATTTGCGGATCGACAACGCCACCGACGTGCTGCTGCCCGAGGACGACCCGGCCGCCGCCTGGGCGCGCCTCGCGGCGCTCGAACGCAGCGACGGCCTCCTGCAGCGCGACCTGCGCACGATCGACATGCGGCTGCCCGACCGCCTGGTGCTGCGGGTCGCCGAGCCGCTGCCCGGCGCCAGCGCGCCGGCAAAAAAGGCGCACCCGCCGCATCCGCCGGGGAAGAGCACGTGAAGAACGGCGCCGCGCCCTCCGCCAAAGCGAACGGCCATGCCGTGCCCAACGGCGCCGGCCCACCCAACGGCGCGCCCAACGCCAACGGCGATGCGTCGGCGCGGCCCAGCCAGCGTCATGCCCCGGTGCGGCCGCGCGGCAGCATCGTCGCGGCCATCGATATCGGCACCGCCAAGATCTGCTGCTTCATCGCGCGGGTCGAGGCGCGGCCGCGCATCCTCGGCATCGGCCACCAGGTCGCGCACGGCGTCAAGGGCGGCACGATCGTCGACCTCGACGCCGCCGGTCATTCGATCCGCGGCGCGGTGCACGCCGCCGAGGAGATGGCCGGCGAAACGATCGAGCGCGCCGTTGTCAACCTGTCGGGCGGCTATGCCGGCTCGCGCATCGTCAAGGCCGAGATCGACGCCGGCCGGCGCGAGATCACCGACCATGCGATGCGCCAGGTGCTGGAGCGCGGCTACGCGATGCGCGGCGCCGCCGACCGGCAGGTGATCCACTCGATCCCGGTCGGGTTCTCGATCGACGACAGCCACGGCATCCTCGACCCGCGAGGCATGGTCGGCGAGCGGCTCGGCGTCAACATGCACATCGTGACGGCGACCGCGGCCAGCGTGCGCAACCACGCCGCCGCGATCGGCCGGGCGCACCTGGTGGTCGACGCGCTGGTCGTCAGCCCCTACGCCGCCGGCCTCGCGTGCCTGGCCGAAGATGAGATGGAGCTCGGCGTCACGGTCATCGACATGGGCGGTGGCACGACGACGATCGGCGTCTTCTTCGGCGGCAATCTGGTGTTCGCCGACGCGGTCGCGGTCGGCGGCATGCACGTCACCAACGACATCGCCCGCGGCCTCGGCACGCCCGTGGCGCATGCCGAGCGGATGAAGGCGCTGTTTGGCAGCGCGATCTCCTCGACCCTCGACGAGCGCGAGACGATCGCGGTGCCGCAGGTCGGCGAGGAAGAGGACGGGCACGTCAACCACGTGCCGAAATCGATGCTGGTGCGGATCATCGCGCCGCGGGTCGAGGAGACTTTCGAGCTGGTGCGCAACCGGCTCGACGCCAGCGGCTGCGACAAGATCGCCGGCCGCCGCATCGTCCTGACCGGCGGCGCCTGCCAGCTGCACGGGGCGCGCGAACTGGCCGGCCTGATCCTCGATAAGCAGGTCCGGATCGGCCGCCCGATGCGGATCAACGGCCTCGCCGAGTCGACGCACGGCCCGGCCTTCTCGACCGCGGCAGGGCTCTTGCATTTCGCGATATCCGAGCGCGCCGAGGCGCCGCGCGCCGCTGGCGTCGCGCAGCGCGGGATTTTCGGGCGGATGGGGCAATGGTTGCGCGAGAACTTATGAGTCTGCTTGGATTTTTGCGTAGCTGCTTGTACTCGTAGGCGGCATCTCGCATCGCTCAAGCGGCGATCGGCACGAGGGGGGAGCCGGCCCGGGGGAACAGGGGGGCCGGCGCAATCACAGAGGCGAGGCGTGGAGGGAGACAGCATGATCAATCTCAGCATCCCGAAGGACGAGCAGGAGCTGAAGCCGCGCATCACCGTGGTCGGGGTCGGCGGCGCCGGGGGCAACGCCGTCAACAACATGATCCGGTCGAACCTGATCGGCTGCGAGTTCATCGTCTGCAACACCGACGCGCAGGCCCTCCAGCTGTCGGCGGCGCCGCGCAAGATCCAATTGGGCATCGGCGTCACCCGCGGGCTCGGCGCCGGCGCGCGCCCCGATGTCGGGCGCGCCGCCGCCGAGGAGGCGATCGACGACATCGTCGAGGCGATGCAGGGCTCCAACATGGTGTTCATTACGGGTGGCATGGGCGGCGGCACCGGCACCGGCGCCGCGCCGGTCATCGCCCGCAGCGCCCGCGAATCGGGGATCCTCACGGTCGGCGTGGTGACGAAGCCGTTTCATTTCGAGGGCCCGAAGCGGATGCGCGTCGCCGAGCAGGGGATCGAAGAACTGCAGCGCTACGTCGATACGCTGATCATCATCCCCAACCAAAACCTGTTCCGCATCGCCAACGAGCGCACCACGCTGGAAGGCGCCTTCAAGATGGCCGACGACGTGCTGCACGCCGGGGTGCGCGGCGTCACCGACCTCATGGTGATGCCGGGCCTCATCAACCTCGATTTCGCCGACATCCGCACCGTGATGAGCGAGATGGGCAAGGCGATGATGGGCACCGGCGAAGCCGAGGGCGAGCGCCGCGCGGTCGACGCCGCCGAGGCCGCGATCAACAACCCGCTCCTTGAAGACGTCTCGATGAAGGGGGCGCGCGGCGTCCTCATCAACATCACCGGCGGCACCGACATGACCCTCTTCGAGGTCGACGAGGCGGCCAACCGGATTCGCGAGGAGGTCGACCCCGAGGCCAACATCATCTTCGGCTCGACCTTCGACGAAAAGCTCGCCGGGAAGATGCGCATCTCGGTGGTCGCCACCGGCATCGAAGCGGAATTGCAGGGCGAGGCGCGGCCGGTGCTCGACGCGCGCGGCGCGCCGGGCGAGGCTGGCCTGCGCGATTCGGGCTCGGGCTACACCCAGCCGATCCTGACGCAGAACGCCGGCGGCCCGGCTGCACGGGGTGGCGAGCCGCGCGGCGATGCCGCCGCCGAGCCGCTGCCGCCGGTCGCCGAGGCGGCCGAAGAGGCGGCGGTCAAAAGCGGCGCCTTCATCGCGCCGCGCCCGGTCGAATCGGGGCCGGCGCGGCCGCTACCGGTGGCGCCCCCCGCCGTCACGGCGGCGCGCGACGCACGGCCGAAGGGGCGCGTGCCGAGCCTGATCGAGCGCGTCACCGGCGTCGGCCGCGCCCGGCCGACCCCGCCCGCCGCGCCGCCGCCCGCCGCGCCGCGCCCGGCGGCGGCCGCGCCGGCCCAGCCGCCCCGCCCAGCGGCCCAACATCCGGCCCCGCCCGCCGCGCCGGCCCAACCGGCGCAGCAGCCGCGCCTCGCGCCGCTCGAACCCGACGAGCGGCTGGCGGCGAGCAAGGAGGACGAACTCCTCGACATCCCGGCCTTCCTGCGCCGCCAGGCCAACTGATTCGTCGTGTGGAGAAAGCGCGCCGCAAGCCGCACCGGCAGGTTGGGCGGCGCGCGCCCGGCGAAACGCTGCGCTGCAACAATCGGCAACAATGATTGATTTGTGACGCTGGCGCGGCCCGCGATAGCTTGCGCACCGGGGTCGTGTCATTGGGGGAAGTTTGTCGCATGTTGGGGGACATGGGGGCTGCGCTGCAACGAACCTTGGCGAGCGTCGCGGGTTGCCGCGGCATCGGGCTGCACTGCGGCCAGCCGGTCGCGATGCGGCTGCACCCGGCGCCGCCCGATAGCGGCATCGTGTTCCGCCGGCTCGACGCCGGCGCCGAAATCCGCGCCCATTGGACAAACACCGCCGAATCGGCGCTCTCGACCGTGCTGTCCAACCGCGAGGGCATCCAGATCGGCACCGTCGAGCACCTGATGGCGGCGTTGGCCGGCTGCCGCATCGACAACGCGCTCGTCGAGCTCGACGGGCCGGAGGTGCCGATCATGGACGGCAGCGCGGCGCCGTTCGCGCACCTGATCGAGCGCGCCGGGACCCTGGAGCAGGACGTCGCGCGCCGCGCCCTGAAGATCCTGAAGCCGGTCAGCGTCAGCGACGCGGCGGGCTCGGCGGCGCTGGTGCCGGAAGACGGCTTCTCGATGAGCTTCGAGATCGATTTCGACAATCCGCTCATTCGCCGGCAGGAGATCGCGCTCGCCTTCGAGCCCGGCACCTTCACCGCCGAACTCGCCGCGGCGCGCACCTTCGGCCTGCTCGACGACTGGCCGCGCCTCAAGGCGGCCGGGCTGGCGCGCGGCGGCTCGCTCGACAACGCGGTGGTGATCAGCGGCAGCCGCGTCCTCAACGACGGCGGGCTGCGCTTCGCCGACGAGTTCGTGCGCCACAAGCTGCTCGACGCGCTGGGCGACCTCTACCTCGCCGGCGGCCCGATCATCGGGGCATTCCGCGGGGTGCGCTCGGGCCACGCGCTGACCCGCAAGCTGCTCGCCGCGCTCTTCGCCGATGAGGCGGCGTGGTGCGAGACGATCCTCGTCGAGGAACAGGGGCTCGGCGCCGTCGGCCGCGCCGGCGATCTGCCGCGGCTGCCGCAATCCGTGCTATAAGCGCCTCCGCCCTCGGCCGCGCCGCCGGGGGCGAGGTGAAATTGGGCGGGGATCCAGAGGGCATGCGTGGGTTGTTGTCGCCGCCGCGACTGCTCGCGGTCGGGTGTCTCTTGGCGCTGGCGGCCTGCGGCGGCGCGAAAGACCAAGTCTACATCGAGAAGCCGGTCGACGATCTCTACAACAAGGCCATGGACGCCATGGTCGACGAGAATTACGCCACCGCGACCAAAACCTTCGACCAGGTCGAGAGCCAGCACCCCTATTCGGTGTGGGCGACGAAAAGCCAGCTGATGGAAGTCTACGCGCAATTCCAAAACGGCAATTACGACGACGCGATCATCGCGGCCGATCGCTTCATCCAGCTGCACCCCGGCCACCGCGACGTCGCCTACGCCTATTACCTGAAGGCGATCTGCTATTACATGCAGATCGTCGATGTCGGGCGCGACCAGAAGCTGACCGAGCAGGCGCTGCACGCGCTCGACGAAGTGGTGCGCCGCTTTCCCGACAGCAAATATGCGCGCGACGCCAAACTCAAGCTCGACTTCACCCGCGACCATCTGGCCGGCAAGGAAATGGAGATCGGCCGATACTATCTGGGGCGCAGCGAATACCTCGCCGCGATGAACCGCTTCAAGCGGGTGATCGACAACTACCAGACGACGACGCACGTGCCGGAAGCCCTGGAGCGGCTCGTCGAGTGCGACCTGGCGCTCGGCCTCACCAAGGAGGCCAAGGAAAACGCCGCGGTGCTCGGTTACAACTACCCCGGCAGCCACTGGTATACCGACGCCTACGCGCTGGTGACCGGCGGCGCGCTGCCGGCGACCGCCAGCGAGGGGTGGTTCGGCCACCTGGTCGGCGGGGTCTTTTGAAGCCGGCACATTAAAAAAACTTAATTTCAGCTTGCCGGCCCGCTGCTCTATGTCAGCGCGTCTGCGGCCGTCCGCTGTCCCGCGCCCGCCTATCGGGCGGGAGTGCGGCGGGGCGCGGCGGCGGAACAAGCGGGGGGAGGGTCCGAGGCATGTGGCGCCGGGTGCTTATCGTCACTCTACTGCTCGGGCTGTCGGCGGCGGCGGGCGCGGCCGACCAGCCAGGCGGCATCGCCGGCCTCTTCGTCACGACCAAATACCCGGCGATGACGGTGCGTGCCGGCGAGACCGCGACCATCGATTTCTCGGTGCGCAACTTCAAGCTGCCGCCGCAGGCGCTGGCGCTCAGCGTGGCGCAGGCGGCGGCGGGCTGGAAGGCAACGATCCTCGGCGGCGGCCAGCCGGTCGCCGCGGTCGAGGTCGCGCCCGACGCCGAGGAGCGGCTGCAGCTACGCCTCGAACCGCCGGCCGGGCTCGGCCACGGCGACTATCAATTCACCGTTGAGGCGAAGAACGCCAAATACGACGAAAAGCTGCCGATCGCCCTGACGATCGGCGCCGAGGTGCCGGCCAAGCTCAAGCTGACCACCAATTTCCCGGCGCTGCGCGGCACCGCGACGACTTCCTTCAAGTACAAGATGACGGTCGACAACGACAGCGGCCGCGACGCGACGGTCAATCTCGGGGCCGACGCGCCGAAGAATTTCCAGGTCAGCTTCACCGAGGCCTACGGCACCCAGCAGATCACCTCGATCCCGATCGAGGCCGGCAAGTCAAAGGACGTCGACGCCACCCTGACCATCCCGCACGCGGTCAAGGCCGGCGACTATAAGCTGGTGCTGGACGCTAAGACCGCCGCCGCCAGCGCCAGCCTCCCGGTCAGCCTGACGATCGTCGGCCAGCCGCAGCTCTCGGTGTCGGGCGAGGGCGGGCGGCTCTCGGGGGAGGCCTATGCCGGGCAGGCGAGCCAGCTGACGGTCGTGCTGCGCAACGACGGCAGCGAGGCGGCGCGCGACATCGAACTCTCGGCGTCGACCCCGGAGGGCTGGAAATCGAGCTTCGAGCCCAAGCGGCTGGCGCAGCTCGCGGCCGGCGCGCGCCAGGAGGTCAAGGCGACGCTGACCCCGTCCGACAAGGCGATCGCCGGCGACTACCAGACGACGATCCGCGCCAGCGCCGCCGACGGGCTCTCCGAATCGGCCAATTTCCGCATCACCGTCTTGACCTCCACCCTGTGGGGCGCGGTCGGCATCGCGATCATCGCGATCGCGCTCCTCGTCGTCGTCTTCGCGGTCGCCCGCTTCGGCCGCCGCTAGGACGACGCCGGTGGCGGGCGAAGTGGTGATCCGCGCGGAGGGGCTGACCAAGCGCTATGGCGCGACCGTCGCGGTCGACCATATCGATCTGGAGGTCGGCGCCGGCGAGATCGTCGGCATCCTCGGGCCCAACGGCTCGGGCAAGACGACGACGATCCTGATGCTTCTGGGGCTGACCGAGCCCACCGAAGGCCGCGCCGAGGTCGCCGGCTTCGACCCGTTGCGCGAGCCGCTCGAAGTCAAGCGCCGGGTCGGCTACCTGCCCGACCAGGTCGGCTTTTACGACGGCCTCTCGGCGCAGGACAATCTGACCTATACCGGGCGCCTCGCCGGGCTGTCGCGCAGCGTGATCGACGTGCGTTTCGCCGCCGCGATCGAGCGCGTCGGCCTGGCCGGCCTCGGGCGCGCCCGCGTCGGCACCTTCTCGCAGGGCATGCGCCAGCGCCTCGGCCTCGCCGAAATCCTGATGAAGCGCCCGAGCGTCGCGATCCTCGACGAGCCGACCACCGCGCTCGACCCGCATTCGACGCAGGAATTTCTCGCGATGATCCGCGGCCTCCGGGCCGACGGCACCGCGGTCCTGCTGTCGTCGCACCATCTCGACCAGGTGCAGAGCGTCTGCGACCGCGTCGCCCTCTTCAACCGCGGCCGCATCGCGCTCGCCGGCACCGTCACCGAACTGGCCGGGCGCGTCCTCGGCGGCGGCCATGTCATCGACGTCGAGGCGCGCGGGGCCGAGGGCGCCGGGGACATCGCCGCGCTGCTCGCCGCGGTGCCCGGCGTCGTGCGAGTGCAGCCCTTGGGCGGGGAGCGCTACCGGGTCGATTGCCGGCACGAATTGCGCGCCGAGCTGGCGCGCCGCCTCGCGCCGGCGGCCGATCTCGTCGGCATCCAGTTCGCCGCCCCGAGCCTCAACGAAGTCTATGCCCGCTATTTCGAGGAGGCGCGCGATGCCGCCCAGTAGAGCGGAGGGAGCGAGGCGCCGCGGCTCGCCGTGGACCGGGCTCGGCGCGGTCGTCGCCAAGGAAACCGCCGACCATCTGTCGAGCGCGCGCATGCGCATCCTCGAAGCTCTGGTGTTCCTGACCGCGCTCGCCGCCGCCTACCAGGCGATCCGCACGATCCGCGCGACGATCGGCGAGAGCCCGTTCCTCTTCCTGCGCCTCCTGACGCTGTCGCAGGAGCCGCTGCCGTCGTTTATCGCGCTCCTGGGCTTTCTCATTCCGCTGGTCGCGATCGCGCTGGCGTTCGATGCGATCAACGGCGAATTCAACCGCCGCACGATGAGCCGCATCCTGGCCCAGCCGATCTACCGCGACGCGCTGCTCTTGGGGAAATTCTTCGCCGCGCTGCTGGCGCTGACGATCGGCCTCGTCTCGCTTTGGCTCCTCGTGCTCGGCCTCGGGCTCCTCCTCTTCGGCCTGCCGCCGAGCACGGAAGAGACCGTGCGGATGCTCGGCTTTCTGGTCGCGACGATCGCCTATGGCGGGGTGTGGATCGCGGTGGCGCTACTCTTTTCGGTGCTGTTCCGCGCGCCGGCGACCGCGGCTCTGGCGGCGCTCGGGGTGTGGCTGCTCTTCGCGCTGTTCTGGTCGGTGCTGACGCCGTTGGTGGCCAATCTGCTCGCCGGGCCGCCCGAGGGGGTGTTCGGGCCGCGCCTCGCCTTTCTGCAGACCCAGACCGTGATCGACCGCCTGTCGCCCAACACGCTCTACGGCGAAACCGCGCTGGCGCTGCTGCACCCGGCGACGCGCGCCCTGGGGCCGGTATTGATCAGCCAGCTCGAAGGCGCGCTCCTTGGCGCGCCCTTGCCGGCGGCGCAGAGCTTCATCCTGATCTGGCCGCAGCTGACCGGCCTCATCGCGCTGACGATCGTCATCTTCATCATCGCCTACATCGCCTTCCAGCGCCAGGAAATCCGCGCTTAGCTCGTGTACTGATCAGCGGCAACAGCCGCGATCGGACCCACAGCAGGCGTTCGCCGGTCCTAACGTCTCCGGCGCGTGTTGCCCCCGCCCCCCACTATAACTTGAGGTTTTCACGATTGCCGGCCTATGCTCGGGTCAAGCCCATCTCAGAGGCGATCCAGGGAGGATAACGATGCCCAAACAATGGCGTGCGGGTCCGTCGGCTGTCAGGAGAGAGCGGTTGACCGAAGCCCTCCCGGCAGAGGAGCTCTTCGCCAGGGTCGACAAACTGGCGCCGGTCATCGCCGCCTCGGCGGACGAAAGTGAGCGCTTGCGCCGGCTGGCGCCCGCCGCAGTCGAGACCTTGTCGCATGCCGGTCTGTTCCGCCTGTGGGTACCTCGATCGCTGGGTGGCGCCGAGGTAGACGCCGCCACGTTGGTCCGGATTGTCGAGGCCATATCGCGGATCGACGGAGCCGCCGGGTGGTGCGTAACGATCGCCAGCAACAGCAGTTTGCCGGCTGGCTATCTACCGTCGGCTGCCGCGCGGCATATCTACGGGGACGATCCACTTTTGGTTACGGGCGGAACCTGGCCACCGCTCGGTCAGGCTGTCGCGGTGAATGGCGGTTACCGTGTGACCGGAAGATGGCCGTTCGCAAGCGGCTGTCACCACACAAGGTGGTTGGAGGCCGGATGTCGGATCATCGAGGACGGCACACCCCGTTTGGAGGCCAATGGCAGCCCGGTTGTCCGAATACTGTATCTTCCGGCTTCGTCGTGCGAAATCCTTGATACTTGGGACACGTCCGGGCTGCGCGGCACGGGAAGCCACGACTTTACCGCGCAGGATGTCTTCGTCCCGACCGATCACACAGTGTCGTTCCACGAGCCGCCGGTCGAAAAGGGACCGCTCTACGCGTTCCCAATAATCGTGCTGTCATGGACCTCGATCGCCGCGGTCTCGCTTGGCATCGCGCGCCATGCGCTCGACATCCTGACCAAAGTGTCGCAGAGCAAAGTCGCAATGCGCTCGCAGCAGGCCCTCAGCCAAGGCTCGGTTGTGCAGATTGATCTGGGACGGGCCGAAGGCCTATTGCGCTCCGGGCGCGCCCTACTCCACCAGACGATTGATGAAGCTTGGCAGATCGTGACCGCCGGAAAACAGCTCGCAGTCGGGGATCGCGCGATGCTGTCCCTTGCGGCGACGCATGCAACGAGCAGCGCCATCGAGGCGGTCGATCTGGCCTGCCGCGCCGCCGGCTCGGCCTCGCTCTACACCAATTCCAAATTAGAGCGATGCCAGCGCGATGTGCGCGCGGCCGGCACCCACATCGCTGTCGCCTATCCGAATTACGAGTTGGTCGGCCAGGCACTTCTCGGTTTTAATATGCGAATGACTACCCTGATGCGGGCGGACGAACGGTACGACTATTGATGGCTCCCGGAGCAACCGCGCGCTGGCTCAGGCATCGGCGAAGACCGGTTGCCATCCCGAGCCGACCTCGACCACACGTTTGCGTGCCAGCCTTTTAGGAGTACGGCCGCGCGTAGCTCAGGCGGCCAGGCCCTTGCCGTCGTATAGGTTCTCGAAGGCGGCGTGGTAGGCGGCGCGGATCGCGTGGCGGCGGATTTTCAGGGTCGGTGTCAGCTGGGCGTTGGCGAGGCTGAAGGCTTCCTCGGCGATGACAAAGCGGCGCACCCGCTCGGCCGCCGCGAGGGATTGGTTGACCCGCGCGACAACCTCGCCGAGCGCTTTGTGGAAGCCTGCGTCGCGCGCCAATGCCGCGAGCTCCACCGGCACGCCGTGGGCGGCGGCGTAGGCGGCGGCGAAGTCCGGGTCGGGCACCAGGACCGCGACGAGATAGGGCCGCTGGTCGCCAAACACCATCGCCTGGGCGATTTCGCGGGCCAGCGTAAAGGCGCCCTCGACCCGCGCCGGCGCAATCATCTCGCCGCCCGAATTCTTGATGAAGTCGCGCTTCCTATCGGTGATCCGCAGATAGCCCTCGTCGTCGAGCTGGCCGATGTCGCCGGTGTGCAGCCAGCCCTCGACCAGGGTGCGGGCGCTCGCCTCGGGGTCGTTCCAATAGCCCTGCATGACGTTGTCGCCATTGACCAGTATCTCGCCATCCTCGGCGATCCGGACGCGGACCCCGTCGAGCGGCGGCCCGACCGTCCTGATACTGATGTGCCCGGGCGGATTGCAGCACACCACCGGCGCCGCCTCGGTCTGGCCGTAGCCCTGCAACAGCTCGACCCCGAGCGCGACGAAAAACCCGCCGATTTCGGGGTCGAGCGGCGCGCCGCCCGAGATCATCGCCTTCAATCGCCCGCCAAAGCGCGCCCGCACCTTGTCGCGCACGAGGCGGTCGAGCACCGGATCGAGCAGCTTGTCGCCGAGGGACAGGGGTTCCCCCGCCAGGCGCTTCCTGCCGATTGCGACGGCGCGCTCGAACAGCCGCCGCTTCAGCCCGCGCTCGCGCTCGATCCCGAGGCGGATGCGCTGGTGCATCGTCTCGTAGAGCCGCGGCACCGCGGTCATCAGGGTCGGGCGGACCTCGAGGAGGTTGTGCGCCAGCGTGTCGGCGCCCTCGGCGAAATAGATTTCGGCGCCGATCGAGATCGGAAACAGCATGCCGGCGGTGTGCTCGTAGGAATGCGACAGCGGCAGGAAGCTGAGGAATTTTTCGTCCTCCAGGCCGAGCATTTCGAGGAGAAGGTGGGCGCCATGGCAGTTGGCGAGGATGTTGCGGTGGCTCAACATGACGCCCTTCGGGACCCCGCCGGTTCCCGAGGTATAGATGATGCAGGCGGTGTCGTCGGGCGCGAGCGCCGCGAGCCGCGCGTCGATCTCACTCTCGGCACCGCGATCCGCCAGCATGTCGTGCCAGCCATGCACTGGCAGGCTCGCCGCACTAGCGCCCGGCGGCTCGATCGCGACGATCGCGCCGACGCTCGGCACCTGCGCTGCGGCCGGGAGCACGCGCGCCGCCAGCGCCGCCGTTGAGACGATCGCAGCGCGCGCCCCGCTGTTGCCGAGGATGTGGCGGTGGTCCTCCTGCGTGTTGGTGACATAGGCCGGGACGGTGATCGCACCGGCGCACATGATTCCCAGATCGGCGATCACCCACTCCGGGCGGTTTTCGGCGACCAGCGCCACCCGGTCGCCGGGCTGGATTCCGAGCGCGACGAGGCCGCCCGCCAGCCCCCGCACCGCATGCGCCGCCTCCGACCAGCTCATCGGCTGGTAGGCGCCGCCCGCCTTGGCCCACAAAAACGGCCGCGCCGCGCGCCCCCGCGCCACCTCGAAAAACATCGCCGGCAGGCTGCGGCAACTGGCGTAATCCATTGCGTCCCCAAAGCTTCCGGTGAGTGACCTGGCGCCGTTGGCGCCCGGCGCGCCGCGCCCCATATCGGCAGGATCATAGCGGAAATCGACAGGCCGAGGCAGCGATGGTTACGCCCAATCAACGGTCGTCATGCCCGCGAAAGCGGGCACAGAGGGGCAACCGATCCCGCCTGTGGCCCCGGATCCCCGCTGTCGCGGGAATGACGAGCGGAGGGACGAGATGAGCGCGAACCAAGCGACGGGGCAGCCAGCGCTAGGCGCGCTGCCGGAATGGGATCTGGCCGACCTCTACCCCGGGCGCGACAGCCCCGAGCTCGCGCGCGATCTCACGCGCCTCGCGGCCGACGCGACGGCCTTCGCCGAGCGCTACCAGGGCCGCCTCGCCCTGCTCTCGGGCGCCGAATTGGGCGCCGCGGTGGCGCGGTACGAAGCGCTGCAGGAGGTCGCCGGCCGCGTCATCAGCTACGCCGAACTGCTGCGCGCCGGCAATGTCGCCGACCCCGAGATCGGCCGCTTCGCGCAAACGATGCACGAGCGGATCAACGCGATCTCGACCGACCTCTTATTTTTCACGCTCGAAATCAACCGCATCGAGGAGGCCGCGCTCGCCGCGAAACTCGCCGATCCGGCGCTGGCGCACTACGCGCCCTGGCTGCGCGACCTGCGCGCCCAGCGCCCGCACCAGCTCTCGGACGACTTAGAAAAGCTGCTGCACGAGAAATCGGTCGCCGGCCGCGCCGCCTGGACGCGGCTCTTCGACGAGACGGTCGACGCGCTGCGCTTCCCCTATCGCGGCCAGGAATTGACCGAAGCCGAGGCGATGCACCTCCTGTCCGACCCCGACGGCGCGGTGCGGCGCGAGGCGGCGCTCTCGATCGCCGAGGTGCTCGGGCGCAACGGCCGGCTCTTCGCGCTGATCACCAACACCCTCGCCAAGGATAAGGAGGTCGAGGACCGCTGGCGCAAATTCCCCCGGCCGATCTCGGCCCGCAACCTGTCGAACTTCGTCGAGGACGAGGTGGTCGACGCGCTGATCGCGGCGGTGCGGGCCAGCTATCCGCAATTGTCGCACCGCTATTACCGGCTGAAGGCGAAATGGTTCGGCGTCGAAGAAATGCCGTTCTGGGACAGGAACGCGCCGCTCCCCGGCGATGCCGACCGCACTCTCTCCTGGGCCGAAGCCGAAACCACCGTGCTCGGGGCCTACCGCGCGTTTTCGCCCGAGCTGGCGGCGGTCGGCGAGCGCTTTTTCAAGTCGCGCTGGATCGATGCCCCGGCGCGCCCGGGGAAGGCGCCCGGCGCCTTCGCCCACCCGACCGTGCCGAGCGCCCACCCCTATCTCCTGCTGAATTACCAGGGCCGCCTGCGCGACGTGATGACGCTCGCGCACGAACTAGGCCACGGCGTCCACCAGGTCTTGGCGGCGCGCCAAGGCGCCTTGATGGCCGACACGCCGCTGACCTTGGCCGAGACCGCCTCGGTCTTCGGCGAGATGCTGACCTTCCGCGCCTTATTGGCGCAGGAAAGGGACCCCGCGCGGCGCCGCTTCATGATCGCCGGCAAGGTCGAGGACATGCTGAACACGGTCGTGCGCCAGATTGCCTTCGTGACCTTCGAGACGCGGGTCCACGACGAGCGGCGCGAGGCGGAGCTGACGCCCGAGCGCCTCTGCGACATCTGGATCGAGGTGCAGAAGGAAAGCCTCGGGCCGGCGCTGCGCCTCGACGACGAATACCGCTATTACTGGAGCTACATCCCGCATTTCATCCATTCGCCGTTTTATGTCTACGCCTATGCTTTTGGCGACTGCCTGGTGAATTCGCTCTACGCCGCCTACGAGGACGCCCATGCGGGCTTCGCCGAGCGCTACCTGACCCTCCTGCGCGCCGGCGGCACCCTGCGCCACAGGGAACTCCTCGCCCCCTTCGCCCTCGACGCCGCCGACCCCGCCTTCTGGTCGAAGGGCCTCGGGGTGATCAGCCGCTTCATCGACGAATTGGAGGGGCTCGGTTAGCCTGCACAATTCACCGAGTAAATTCGGGCTGGTTGGTTAGCTCCCGCCTCTGTAGCTACATGAAGGCCTTGACTGTTCGCGTTATCGTAGCTACGTGAAATTCCGCGGGCATGAAGATCATCTTCGATCCGAGGAAGCGAGCGGCGACGCTGGAGAAACGGCGTGTTGATTTCCGCGATGCAGAAATCGTTTTCGCCGGGCCGACATACACGATCCCCGACGAGCGCCTGCCGTATCCTGAAGAACGGTTCCTCACCGTCGGGCGGCTGTCGGGCCGAATGGTCATCGTCATATGGACACCGGTTGCCGACGCGCGCCGCATCATTTCAATGAGGAAGGCCAATGACCGAGAACAAGCGCGTTATTCACACCGACTTGGCTAAGCTCGATGCTCACGAGATTCAGCCGGAAGAGTACGAAGACATCCCGGAGTTGACCGATGAGTTTTTCGACAAGGCCGATTTTTACATTGGCGACCAATTAATTCGACGTGGGCGCGGGCGGCCGCCGCTCGAGGCGCCGAAAAAGCTCGTGTCGCTGCGGCTCGACCGCGACGTAATCGAAGAATTCCGCGCCGGTGGCCCGGGCTGGCAGTCGCGCATCAACGCGGCGCTGCGCCGGCACCTGTGGGGCGAGTGAGGGCGGCGCCAGGGCACCCTTGAATGCGGCCGCAGGTTCCTTATTTGTTCTGATGAGTGGGCGCTTGAAGGGTACAACCGGCGCGCGAGCTGGCTGTAAATCCGCTGCAGAAGCAGCAAACGCGAGATCGAGCCCTAACCACAGGTTGTGCCGGCGCCGCTTGCAGGCAGGCTCAGCAGTGCTTTAATTTCGCATCATTGATGTGAGCATTGGAAGCGATGACCAGCATCACGATCCGCAACCTCGACGACACGCTCAAGCGCAAGCTGCGGATACGCGCGGCCGAGCGAAACCGGTCGATGGAGGAGGAAGTGAGGGACATCCTGCGGCGCGCCCTCGCCGAAGAGCCCGGGGCGGCCGGCAATCTGGCGGATCGGATTCGGCGGCGCGTCGAGCCTCTGGGAGGGATCGAGTTGGACTTGCCGCCGCGCGGCCCGCTCCGAGATCCTCCTGACTTCGGGTGATTGTCCTCGATACCAACGTGATTTCGGAAGTGTCGCGGCCGCGGCCGTCGGCGCGGGTGCTCGATTGGATGAGGTCCGAGCCGCTGACGGCGCTGTTTACGACGGCGATCACCGAAGGCGAACTGCGCTACGGTCTCGCGCTGATGGCGGAGGGCCGGCGGCAACGCGAGCTGGAGGCCGTCATCACCGCCATCCTCGACGAGGATCTGGGCGGGCGAATCTTGCCGTTCGACAGCAGCGCCGCTCGCGAATTCGCCGGGATCGCCGCGATGCGCCGCCACGCCGGTAAACCCATTTCCGAGCCCGACGCCCGAATCGCTGCAATCACCCGCTCGCGGGGCGCCGCTCTAGCGACGCGCAACACAGCGGATTTCGCGGATTGTGGCTTGACGATCATAAATCCGTGGCTGTGAGGCGGCGGGCGTAATCGCATGAGCGACGAGGACAGTTTTGGCGGGCGCTTTCGGCGCTATGCGCGGGTTGGCGGCGCGATGGGCGGGCTGGCGGCGCGGCTCGCCGGCGAGCGCTATCTCGGATTGCCGATCGACCGCGAGCGCCACGCGGCCGATCTGAAGGCGGCGCTGGGCGGCATCAAGGGCCCGTTGATGAAGGTGGCGCAGCTCCTCGCCACGATCCCCGACGCGCTGCCCGAGGAATATGTCCGCGAACTGATCCAGCTGCAGTCGAACGCGCCGGCGATGGGCTGGCCCTTCGTGCGCCGCCGCATGCAGGGCGAATTGGGGCCGGACTGGCATTCCCGCTTCAAGGATTTCGCGCATGAGGCGGCGCGCGCCGCCTCACTGGGCCAGGTGCACCGCGCCACCGCATTGGATGGGACAAGGCTCGCCTGCAAGCTGCAATACCCCGAAATGGCCTCGGCGGTCGAAGCCGATCTGCGGCAATTGCGCCTCGCGATGGGGCTCTACGAACGCTACGACCGCACCGTCACCACCGGCGACATCCACGCCGAGATCGCCGACCGGCTGCGCGAGGAACTGGATTACCTGCGCGAAGCCGCGCATATGCGGCTCTATGGCGCGATTTTGAAGGACGAAGCGGGGGTCGCGGTGCCGCGGCCGATCCCCGAACTCTCGACCCGCCGGCTCTTGACGATGACCTGGCTCGACGGCCGCCCGATCCTCGAATTCGCGGCCGAGGCGCCGCTGGCGGTGCGCAACGAAATCGCGCTTCGCATGTTCCGCATCTGGTATGTGCCGTTCTATTATTACGGCGTGATCCACGGCGACCCGCATCTCGGCAACTACACGGTGGCGGCCGATAACGCCGTCAACCTGTTGGATTTCGGCTGCGTCCGGGTGTTTCCGGCGAGCTTCGTCAAGGGCGTCATCGACCTTTACCATGCGCTGGAGCGGGACGACCGCGAGCTCGCGGTGGCGGCCTATCGCAGCTGGGGGTTCGGGGAATTGTCGCACGAGATGATCGCGGTGTTGAACCGCTGGGCCGCCTTCGTCTACGGCCCGCTGCTCGACGACCGCGCCCGAATGATCCAGGAAAAGGCGACGCCCGGCCGCGACGGCCGCAGCCTCGTCGACGACGTCCACCGCGACATCAGGCGATTGGGCGGCATCGCGCCGCCGCGCGCCTTTGTCTTCATGGACCGCGCCGCGGTCGGGCTCGGCTCGGTCTTCCTCCACCTCAAGGCCAAGATCAACTGGCACCGCCTGTTCCATGAGCTGATCGACGATTTCGACGAAACCGCCCTCGCCCGCCGTCAGCGCGACGCGGTGGACGCGGCCGGCGTGCCGCCGCAAGCCGCCTGAGGGGACGGGGGGTGGCGTCGGTCAGCTTCCTGTCGCACGGCCTCACCGATCGGGGGCTGGTGCGCGAGCGCAACGAGGACGCCTTTCTCGACCGGCCGCAAGCCGGCCCGGGCTTTGGCCTCTGGGCGGTTGCCGACGGCATGGGCGGCCACCAGGCCGGCGATTACGCCAGCGCGCAAGTTGTCGCGGCGCTGGCGGCGCTGAAGCCGCCGGCCGACCTCGAAGACTATGTCGACGACGTCAAGACGCAGCTCCTGTTGGTCGACCGCGCGCTGCGGCGGCGCGCCCGGGCGCTGGGGCCGGGCGCGGTGATCGCCAGCACGGTCGTGACGCTCTTGGCCTACGGCGACGATTTCGCCTGTATCTGGGCCGGCGACAGCCGCGTTTACCTGCTGCGCGCGGGCGAATTGCAGCGGCTCTCGACCGACCACAGCCGGGTCCAGGAACTGGTCGGCGCCGGGCTCCTGAAGGCCGAGGACGCCGCGTTCCATCCGGAAATGCATGTCGTGACCCAGGCGATCGGCGCCGGCCGGCTCACCTTCGGCACCCGCACCGGGATCGCCCGGCCCGGCGACCGCTTCCTCTTATGCAGCGACGGGCTGACGGCGATGGTCGGCGACGACGAAATCGCGCAAACTCTCGCCGCAGCCGCCGCGCCGGGCGACGCCGCCCGCCAGCTCGTCGATGTGGTGCTGGCGCGCGGCGCGGTCGACAACGTCTCGCTGGTCGTCGTCGCCGCAAATCAGGGGTAAGAACGCGGGGCGGCGCCGGGGAGGCCCGGGGAGGACAGGGGGAGGAGGAATGCGATGAACATCGCCGAGCGGCCGACCCGCCGCGATCTCTTGCGCCAGGCCGGCGTCGCCACCGGAGTCGCGACCGGTATCGCCGGGCTGGCCGGCCTCACCCGGCCGGGCTGGGCGGCCGACAGCGTCCAGCTCGGGCTGCCCGGCGGACCCGACGAGCGGGCGATCACCACCGCCTTTCCGCAGAAAGGCGCGATGATCCTGCAGCGCACTCGCCCGCCGCTGCTGGAAACCCCGTTCGAGGTCTACGACCAGGGCGCCTTCACGCCCAACGACCGGTTTTTCGTGCGCTGGCACTGGGCGGTGATCCCGACCAGCATCGACATTGCGAGCTTCCGCCTCGGCGTGCGCGGCCAGGTCAACCGGCCCCTATCGTTGACGCTGCGCGAGGTGCTGGCGCTGCCGCGCGTCGAACTCGCCGCGGTCAACCAGTGCTCGGGCAATTCGCGCGGCTTTTTCCAGCCGCGCGTCGCCGGCGGCGAGTGGGGCAACGGCGCGATGGGCAACGCCACCTGGACCGGCGTGCGCCTGAAGGATGTGCTCGACCGCGCCGGGGTCAAGGCGGGGGCGGTCGCGGTCAGGTTCAACGGGCTCGACAAGCCGGTCGTCGCCGATGGCCCGGACTTCATGAAGTCGCTGGGCGTCGACCATGCGCGCGACGGCGAGGTCATGATCGCCTACGCGATGAACGGCGAGCAGCTGCCGCTTCTCAACGGTTTTCCGCTGCGCCTGGTGGTGCCCGGCTGGTATGCGACCTATTGGGTCAAGATGCTGAGCGACATCGAAATCCTCGACGCGCCGGACGACAATTTCTGGATGAAGACGGCCTATACAATTCCCGATACGCCGCGCGCCGACATGAAGCCCGGACAAACCGGCGTCAAGACGGTGCCGATCAGCGCGATGAACCCGCGCTCGTTTATCACCAACCCGCTCCTCGGCGCGACCCTGCCGGTGGGCAAGCCGGCGGCGGTGCGCGGCATCGCCTTCGGCGGCGCCGCCGCGGTCAAGGCGGTTGATTTCTCGGCCGACGGCGGCAAGAGCTGGCAGCCGGCGCAGCTCGGCAAGGACGAGGGCAAATACGCCTTCCGCCTGTGGGAAGCGCGCTTCACCCCGCCCGAGAAGGGCAGCTACGCGCTGATGGCGCGCTGCACCAACGCGAGCGGCGAGGCGCAGCCGGAGGAAGCCAACTGGAACCCCGCCGGGTTCATGCGCAACGTCATCGAGGTAACGCCGGTGTCGGCGGCATGAGCGGGGAGGGCCGCATGAACTACCGTAACCTCGCGCTGGCGACCGCCGCCGTGGCGCTTGTGGCGAGCGCGCCGGCGGCGCAGGCGCAGGCGATCCGCCTCAAATCGGTAACGCTCACGCTGCCCGACAGCGACCGCAAGCTGCCGGACGGGCCGGGGGTCGCCGCGGTCACCAACAACTGCCTCGCCTGCCACTCGGCCGGCATGATCCTCAACCAGCCGGCGCTGCCGCCGGCCGCCTGGCAAGCCGAAGTCGCCAAGATGCGCACCGTCTATAAGGCGCCGGTCGACGACAAGGACGTCCCCGCGATCGTCCAGTACCTGGGCGCGGTCAAGGGCGCGAAATAGCGCTTGGCCGGGCCCCGGAGATGGCTGCGGAGCTCGTCATCTTCGATTGCGACGGGGTGCTGGTCGACAGCGAATTGCTGTCGGTCGAGGCCGACATCGAATGCTTTGGCGAATACGGCATCGAACTCTCGGCCGAGGAGATCGTCGAGCGCTACACCGGGATCAGCCTCGCCGCGATGCTGGCCGACCTCGAAGTGCGCTTCGGCCGCGCGCTGCCGGGTTTCGCGGCGCGCCACCAGGCGCTGCTGCGGCCGCTCTTCGACGCTCGCCTGCGTCCCATCCCTGGGGTCGCGGCGGCGCTCGATTCGCTCGGGGCACGGCGATGCGTCGCCTCGAGCGGCACGCCCGAGCGGGTGCGTCACGCCCTCGCCGTGACGGGGCTCCTTGAGCGCTTCGAGCCCGATCTCTTCAGCGCCGCGATGGTGGCGCGCGGCAAGCCGGCGCCCGATCTCTTTCTCCATGCGGCGAATCGGATGGGCGCCGCGCCCCGGCGCTGCGTCGTTATCGAAGACAGCCGGCCCGGAATCGCCGCCGCGATCGCCGCCGGGATGACCGCGATCGGCTTCACCGGCGGCGGCCATTGCCGCCCGGAGGACGCCGCGCGCCTCAGAGAAGCAGGCGCGGCGCTGGTCATCGCCGGGATGGCCGAATTGCCGGCGGCGCTCGCCCGTGTCGCGCCGTGAGCCGGCGTGAGTGCACCGTGGGTTGCGTCGGGCGGCCGGCGCGGGCACACTCGCGCGGCCATTGCCTCTCGCGGGTCCTCATGCGCGCCTTCTTTGCTGTCGTCCTCCTGGGTGCCCTCGCGGGGGGCTGCACGCCCTACATCGCGGTGAAGGACGATTTCGGCACCAGCGCGCTGACCCAGCCGCCGCCCAACGGCAAGGACCGCGCCGAGATCCCGCCCGGGTTCGCCGAGTTCAACGCCTATAACCCGGCGGTCAACAACCTGCTGGCCGAGCAGATCTGCGCGACGCCCTACGAGCCGCTCGACGCCAAGACCCTCGGCGCCTCGCCCGGGCGCCTCGTGCAGGCCCGCGGCCGCTGCCAGTCCCACATCCCGCTCTACGGCCCCTGAAGGCTCCGCGCAGCTAGGCTGCCGCCTTGCGCTTGCGGGTGCCGCCGCCCGCGCCGAGCAGCGCGTCGAAATAGGCGATGGTTTTTTCGAGGCCGGGGCGCAGCTGGGTGCGCGGCTGCCAGTCGAGCAGCGCCTTCGCCTGGGAGATGTCGGGGCAGCGCTGGGTCGGGTCGTCGACCGGCAACGGCTGGTGCACGATCTTGGAGCGCGACCCGGTCAGCGCGATGACAAACTCCGCGAGTTCCCTGACCGAGGTCTCGACCGGGTTGCCGAGATTGATCGGGCCGATCACCGTGTCCGGCGCCGCCATCATCCGCACGAAGCCGTCGATCATGTCGTCGACGTAGCAGAAGGCGCGGGTCTGCGAGCCGTCGCCATAGAGCGTGATCGCCTCGCCCTTCAGCGCTTGGACGATGAAGTTGGAGACGACGCGGCCGTCATTGGGGTGCATGCGCGGCCCGTAGGTATTGAAGATGCGCACCACCCGGATGCGCACCTTGTGCTGCCGGTAATAGTCGAAAAACAGCGTCTCTGCGCAGCGCTTGCCCTCGTCGTAGCAGGCCCTGGGGCCGATCGGGTTGACGTTGCCGCGGTAGCTTTCGGGCTGCGGGTGGAGCGTCGGGTCGCCGTAAACCTCGGAGGTCGAGGTCTGCAGGATCTTGGCCTTCAGCCGCTTCGCCAACCCGAGCATGTTGATCGCGCCGATGACGCTGGTCTTGGTCGTCTGCACCGGGTCGAACTGGTAGTGGATGGGGGAAGCCGGGCAGGCGAGGTTGTAGATTTCGTCGACCTCGACGAAGAGGGGATGCGTCACGTCGTGGCGCATCGCCTCGAAATGCGGGTCGCGCAACAGGCCGGCGATGTTGTCCTTGCGGCCGGTGAAATAATTGTCGACGCAGAGCACGTCGTGGCCCTCGGCGCGCAGCCGCTCGCACAGGTGCGAACCGAGAAATCCGGCGCCGCCGGTCACCAGGATGCGTTTCATCACGGTGCGCATGTAAAGTCCTCGCAGTGGGCTGGCGGCGGGGTCAGGCGATGACCCGCAGATGGCCGGGCTTGCCGGCGGCTGGTTCCTCGCCCGGCGGATCGCTCACCGACTGGCTGGCCGGCGGCCGGCCGATGCTGTGGTAGGCGAGGCCGGCCGCCGCCATCTCGTCGGGCTTATAGATGTTGCGCAGATCGATGACGAGCGGTCGGCGCAGCAGCGCCTTGACCCGCGCCAAATCGAGGCCGCGGAACTCGTTCCATTCGGTAATGAGGACGAGCGCGTCGGCGCCCTCCATCGCCTCGTAGGCGTCGGCGCAATAGTCGAGTTCCGGCATCAGCTTCTTCGCCTCCTCGACGCCCTCGGGGTCGAAGGCGCGGACCCGGGCGCCGGCCTCGTGCAGCGCCGGCAGGATCGCCAGAGACGGGCTGTCGCGCATGTCGTCGGTGTTGGGCTTGAAGGTCAGGCCGAGCGCGGCGATCGTCAGCCCGGCGACATCGCCGCCGCAGGCCGCGACGATGCGGCGGGCCATCCGGCGCTTGCGCGCATCGTTGGCCCGCAGCACGGTCTCGACGATCGACAACGGGCTTTCCGCCATCTCGGCCGAGCGGATCAGCGCCTGGCAGTCCTTCGGAAAGCACGAGCCGCCGAAACCCGGGCCGGCATGCAGGAATTTGCGCCCGATGCGGCCGTCGAGGCCGATGCCGTGCGCGACGTCCTGGACGTCGGCACCGACCGCCTCGCACAGGTCGGCGACCTCGTTGATAAAGGTGATCTTGGTCGCGAGAAACGCGTTGGCGGCGTATTTGATCAGTTCGGCGGTCTCCAGCGTGGTGAAGACCATCGGCGTTTCCATCAGATAGAGCGGCCGGTAGAGCGCCCGCATGACGCCCCGTGCATGCTCGCTGTCGGTGCCGATGACGACGCGGTCGGGCCGCATGAAATCCTCGATCGCCGAGCCCTCGCGCAGGAATTCCGGGTTGGAAGCGATGTCGAAGCGGGAAGCCGGCAGGATGTTTTTGAGGATGCGCTCGACCCGTCGCCCGGTGCCGACCGGCACGGTCGACTTGGTCACGACGACGGCGCGCTCACCCGGACGCAGCGCCAGCGCCTCGGCGATCTCGCCGGCCGCGGCGAAGACATAGGAGAGATCGGCGTGGCCGTCGCCGCGTCGGGACGGCGTGCCGACCGCGATGAAAACGGCGTCGGCGCCGGCGACCGCGGCCTTGAGGTCGGTCGTGAAGGTCAGGCGGCCGGCGGCCGCGTTGCTCGCCACCAATTGGTCGAGGCCGGGCTCGTAGATCGGCAATTCGCCCCGCTGCAGGCGCGCGATCTTGTCGGCGTCCTTGTCGACGCAGGCGACCGAGACGCCGAACTCGGAAAAGCACGCGCCCGAGACGAGGCCGACATACCCTGTCCCGATCATCGCGATGCGCATGGAAGCGAACTCCCTGTTGTCGTGCTGGTCGCCAGAGCCCTCGACAGAGCCCGGATCGACAGAGCCCAGAACGCGAAATCCGGGGGGTTATTCCACGGCGCGGCGGCGCGGCGAGAGGACGCACCCCCGCGGCGCGGGAAGAGAACCGCCGCATCCGCCGTTGTCACAGTGCTGGGCCAACCGTAGCCGGTCACCGCCTGATGTCGCAATCGATCCTCGTCACCGGCGGCGCCGGCTATGTCGGGAGCCATGCCTGCAAGGCGCTTGCCGCGGCGGGCTACCGGCCGGTCGTCTACGACAACCTGTCGCGCGGCCACCGCGCGGCGGTGAAGTGGGGCCCCTTCGTCCACGGCGACCTGCACGATTCGGCGCGGCTCGCCGCGACGTTCGCCGAGCATCGCATCGCCGCCATCATGCATTTCGCCGCCTTTGCCTATGTCGGAGAGTCGGTGGCCGACCCGGAAAACTACTACTGGAATAACGTCGGCGGCACGATCGCGTTGCTTGGCGCGATGCGAGAAGCGCGAGTGCCGCACATCGTCTTCTCCTCGACCTGCGCGGTCTACGGCATCCCGGAGCGATTGCCGATCGACGAAACAGCCGCGACGGCGCCGCTCAACCCCTATGGCGACACCAAGCTGGCGATCGAGCGGGCGCTGAATTGGTATGGCGCCGCCTACGGGATGCGCTACACGGCGCTGCGCTATTTCAACGCCGCCGGGGCCGATCCCGACGGCGAGATCGGCGAGGACCACGAGCCCGAGACCCATCTGATTCCACTGGTCCTGCGCGCCGCGCTCGGCCGCGCCGGGCCGGTTCAGATCTTCGGCGGCGATTACCCGACGCCGGACGGCACCGCGATCCGCGACTACATCCATGTCAGCGACCTCGCCGACGCGCATGTCAGCGCGCTGGCCCGCCTCGCCGCCGGCGGCGACAGCGTGGCGCTCAATCTCGGCACCGGCAGCGGCGCCTCGGTGCGCGAGGTGATCGCCGCGGTCGAGCGGGTGAGTGGCCGCAAAGTGCCGCAGCGTCTCGTCGCGCGGCGGCCGGGCGACCCGCCGCAGCTGGTCGCCGACGCGGCGCGCGCCGGCGCCGCCCTCGGCTGGCGGCCGCGCCGCTCCGACCTCGACACGATCATCCGCACCGCCCTCGCCTGGGAACTCCGCCGCGCGCCGTCCGCCGTGCCGGCGCGCGACAGTGCGACCGCCATCGCGACCACCACCGCGACCACCACCGCCTGATGGTCCACCAATTGCTTGGTAATGGATAAGAAATGGATGCATTTTCGCCAATGACGCGAGCGGAACCCGGTCTCGGATCGAGCGCCGGGGCGACAATTCTCGGAGCCGCCGAAGTGAGCACCTTGGAACACGACGGCGTCCGGCCGTATTCGGCGGAATTCGACGAGCTGCCGCGCCCGCCGGAAGCAGGCGCCGAGCCGATCCGCGTCAGCGGCAAGTTCTTTTTCGCCGGCGCCGCCAAGCATTTCGTTAAGGGCGTCACCTACGGCCCCTTCGCCGTCGGCAGCCACGGCGCGCAATTCCCCGAGAGCCCGCTCGCCGCGCGCGATTTCGCGCTGATGGCCGAGGCCGGCGTCAATACCGTGCGGGTCTTCACGGTGCCGCCGCTTTGGCTGCTCGACGCGGCCGCGGCGGCCGGGCTCAGGGTTTTGGTCGGGCTGCCGTGGACGCAGCACGTCGCGTTTCTCGACAGCGCCGCGGTCAAGGCCGAGATCCGCGCCGCGATCGTCGCCGGGGTGCGCGCCTGCGGCCGCCATCCGGCCGTTTTCGCCTACCTCGTCGGCAACGAGATCCCGCCCGACATGATCCGCTGGCACGGCGCCGACGCGGTGCGCGCCTTCTTGAAGGAGCTGGTCGGGCTGGTGCGCGAGGAGCACCCGGGAGCGCTGGTCAGCTATGCCAACTTTCCGTCCAGCGAATACCTGACAGTCGATTTCACCGATTTCCTGTGCTTCAACGTCTATCTCCACGAGGAGGGGGCATTTCGCCGCTATATCGCCCGGCTGCACAATCTGGCGGTCGACAAGCCGCTGGTGCTGACCGAGTTCGGCGTCGATTCGATGCGCAACGGCGAAGCCGAGCAGGCCGCCATCCTCGATTGGCAGGTCGGCGCCGCGTTTGCCGCCGGCGTGGCCGGCACGTTTGTCTTCGCGTGGACCGACGAATGGTTCACCGGCGGTCATCTGATCGAAAATTGGGCATTCGGGCTGGTCGACCGCGACCGCCAGCCGAAGGCCGCGCTGACGCAGGTGGCGCGGCGCTACCAGGGCCCGCTGCCGCCGGCCTTGCCGCGCTATCCGCGGGTTTCGGTGGTGGTGTGCGCCTATAATGCCGAGCGCACGATGGAAGCCTGCCTCGCCTCGCTCGAAGTATTGAATTACCCGGATTACGAGGTCGTCGTCGTCAATGACGGCTCACGGGACCGCACCCTCGAGATCAGCGAGGGCTTTCCCTATTGCCGCATCATCAGCCAGGAAAACCGCGGGCTTTCGGTCGCCCGCAATGTCGGCGCCGAGGCGGCGAGCGGCGAGATAATCGCCTATACCGACAGCGATTGCGTCGCCGACCCGGATTGGCTCACTTACCTCGTCGCGAAGATGGAGGAGGGCGGGCTCGCGGCCTGCGGCGGCCCCAATTTCCCGCCGCCCGAAGACAGTCTCGTGCCGGCCGCCGTCGCGGTGTCGCCGGGCGGCCCGACGCATGTCCTGCTCGGCGACGAGGTAGCCGAGCACATCGCCGGCTGCAACATGGCTTTCCGCCGCGACGCGCTGCTGGCGCTCGGCGGCTTCGACCCGCAATACCGCGCCGCCGGCGACGATGTCGACATCTGCTGGCGCTTCCAGGACGCCGGCCACACGATCGGCTTCAGCGCGGCGGCGATCGTCTGGCATTTCCGCCGCAATACGGTGAAGGCCTACCTCAACCAGCAGAAGGGCTACGGCAAGGCCGAGGCGCTGGTCTATGCCAAGCATCCATTTCGCTTCAACCTGTTCGGCCAGGCGAAATGGCTCGGGCGGATCTACGGCGATCTCTCGGCGGCGCTGCTGTTGTCGAGGAGGCCGGTGATCTACGCCGGGGTCTTCGGGCGGGGCCTCTTCCAGACGATGTACGAGCCGCCGTCGTCCCTGACCTCGCTCCTGCCCTTGACCTTCGAGTGGAGCGTCCTCGCGATCGTGCTGGCGCTCGCCGGTATCGTCGGCGGCGGCTGGCTGTGGCTCCTCGCGGTGCCGCTCCTGACGACCTGGGCGATGTGCGTCATCGGCGCCTTGAAGGCGCCGATCGACCCACGCTTTACCGGCCTGAAGGCGCGCGCGCTGGTTGCGCTTCTGATCTATCTCGGACCGCTGCTGCGCGGCTGGGAGCGCCTCAAATGGCGCTGCAGAACGATGCAGACGCACGACCACATCGCTCCGACGGCGATCGAACAGCGCGCCCGCATCGCCTGGCGCGAGCGCGCCTTCGTGTTGTCATACTGGAACGAAAGCGCCGCCGAGAAGGAAGTATTGCTGCGGGGCCTGATGGATTTCCTGCTGCCGCAGAAATATTTCGTGGTCGCCGACACCGGCTGGAGCAAATGGGATTTGAAGATCGCGCGCGGTTTGTGGAGCCGCGCGCTGGTCACCGTCTGCGCCGAGAACCATGGCGGCGACAAGCGCCTCTTGCGGGTGCGCTGCGCGATGCGATCGTCCAGTCTCGCGCGTGTGCTGATGCGCTCTTATGCGGCGCTCGGGGCGGGCTGCCTGATACTCGGGGCGCCGGTGGCCTCGGTATTTGTCTTTACGCTGGCGCTGATTAATTTCGCCGTGATCGGCTGGCAGCTCGCGGCCTTCGGCCGCCTGATGCATCGGATCATCGAGGCGGTGGCGCGCCACGCCGGGCTCTCCGCCGCCGGGCTGGCCGCCGCCGCGCCGATCGCCACCCCGCCGAGCGCCATCCCGGAGGCGACCAGCGCGGCGGCGATCGGCGAGCCGCAGACCGTTTGACGCCGGTGCGCGCGAGCCGCCGGCGCTGGGTGCGGCGATGATCGCGAAGTTCCTGCCCTATCTGCGGCAGCATCGCTGGCAGGTGCTGTGGGCGCTGGCGCAGGTTTTTCTGATCGCCGGGTTCGAACTGCTGAAGCCGTGGCCGTTGCAGATCGTCATCGACTATGTGCTCGCCGGCAAGCCGCCGCCGCCGGGCGGCCCGTTCGGCGATCTCTTGGCGCTGCCGAAAGCCTGGCTCCTCCTTCTCGCCTGCTTGGGCATGGTCGTCGTCAACCTCGGCGCCGGCGCGCTGACCCTGTGGCACAATTACACCGCGATCCGCGTCGGACAGAGTATGGTCAATGACTTGCGCGGCGATCTTTATGCACATCTGCAACGTCTGTCGCTCGCCTATCACGGCCGCCAGCGGGTCGGCGATTTGATGTACCGGGTCACCGCCGACAGCTTCGCGGTGCAGACGATGATCATGAACGGGGTCTTGCCGATCCTCTCGGCGCTGATCCTCTTGGCCGGCATGCTGCTGGTGCTGTTCCCGATCGACCCGCTGTTGAGTCTCCTGGCGCTGACCATCGTGCCGCCGCTCTTCGTGCTGATTGCCGGTTTCAACCGCAAAATCGTCGGCGTCGCGACCGTGGTGCGCGACCTCGACAGTCGGGTCTATTCGCTGGTCCAGTGGGGCATGGCGGCGATCAAGGCGGTGCAGGCCTTCACCAAGGAGGAGGAGGAGCACCGCCGCTTCATGGGCGCCAGCCGCGACAGCCTGCGCGCCACCTTGCGGCTTTATAATTGGCAGACGCTCTATTCGGGCGCGGTCAACGTGGTGATCGCGCTGGGCACCGCGATCGTCGTGTATGCCGGGGCGCGCGCCGTCATGTCGGGCAGCCTGACGCTCGGCCAGCTGATCGTCTTCATCGCCTACCTGGCGCAGCTTTATGCGCCGATCAACCAGATCACCCAGAGCTGGGGCCTCATCGCCGGGGCACGGGTCGGGGCGGCGCGGGTGTTCGAAGTGCTAGAGACCGAGGCCGACCTCAAGAGCGGCGCCCGCGAATTCCCGGCGGCGGGGCCGCGCGCCAGCATCGCGTGGCGCGGCGTCGGCTTTCGCTACCGCCCCGAAACGCCGGTGCTGGAGGATATCGAGCTCAATGTCGCGGCCGGCTCGACCGTCGCGATCGTCGGTCCGACCGGCGCCGGCAAGTCGACGCTGCTCGGGCTCTTGCCGCGGTTTTTCGATCCCTCGCGCGGCAGCGTCGCGATCGACGGCGTCGACCTCCGCGAATATTCGCTGCACTCGCTGCGCTGCCGGATCGCGATGGTGTTGCAGCCGCCGCTGATCTTCCCGCTCTCGGCCGCCGACAACATCGCCTACGGCCGGCCCGGCGCCGACCATGCCGCGATCGAGAACGCCGCCCGGCTCGCGCGCATCCACGACACGATCGCGCAGATGCCCGAGGGCTACCAGACGCTGCTTGGCGAGGGTGGGGTGCCGTTGTCGGAAGGCGAGAAGCAGCGCGTCACGATCGCCCGCGCGCTGTTGCGCGACGCGCCCATCCTCATTCTCGACGAGCCGACCTCGGCGCTCGACGTCGCGACCGAGGCGCTGGTGATGGAGGCGCTGGAAGCGCTGATGCGCGGCCGCACGACCTTCATCATCGCGCACCGGCTGTCGACGGTGCGGCGCTGCGAGCGAATCATTGTGCTGCGCGACGGCGGGATTGCCGAACAGGGCAGCTTTGCCGAGCTGCTGCGACAGGAAGGTCTCTTTGCCGAGTACTACCGCACGCAATTCGCCCCGCCGCGCGCCGCGCCGCCGATCCTGGCGATGCCGGCCTGAACCGGCCTGGGCCTCGGCGTTGCCGATGTGCCACACGCGTTGTGGCTAAATTGCAAACAGAGTTTCCTGGTATTCCGCCGGACTTCGCCGGCCCGGTGCAGTCGTGTTGCACGAGCGCCAGTACAATTCGCCATCTGACTGTCACACGATTCGGATAACGCCAATCGCCGCGCCGCGCCGTCGCGTCTATGCTGGCGGCTGGATTATCGCTTGACTGATTCGTCCCGGCGCCGCTCTGAAGCTTGTGCAGATATACAGGTCGGCCTATTCGCGAAAATGGGGATTTGCTGTTGCACCCCCCAGATTGAACGGTTAGGCTGAATTTGTTTGGGGGATGCCGCCCGCCTCAATGCCGGGTGGGGAAGCGTTGGTCTCGGGCTTGCATCGGGAACGGCGTTTTCACGAGCATTGCGGCGGCGGCTCCCAAAACAAGTGCGCGACGCAGCCTGGTCGGGTTCCAACCGACATCCACGGCTAGCCAGCGCGGGGGACGAGGGTGACGGATCTGGCGCGCTGGGGAGGCTCTGGCTTCCCGCACAAAGAACCATTGTGGAACGACGCCGGTAGCCGGCTTGCGCTTGTCGCGCGCCGCCACGGCAGCCTGATCGCGCTCGGCGCGGCGGCGCTGAGCCTTGCCGTCTCGGGCGTCCTGGCGCTCGGCTATTTGCGCTACGAGCGCCTCGCGACCGCGCAGGAGCTGGCGGTCAGGCGCGCCCAGAGCGCCAACGCCGATCTGCAGGACGCGCTGGCCCGGCTGCGCGACCAGCTCGGCGCCGCCAACCAGACGCTGACGACAACCCAGAGCCGGATCGCCGCGTTGAGCGATGCGGCCCATCGCGCCTCGGTGTCCGAAGAGGCCGCGAGCTCGAAGGCCGACCGCGTCGCGCTTCTGACCCGCACCCTCGAACAGGCCCAACGGGAATTGCACCTGGCCGAGGCACAGCGCGTCACGCTGATGGCGCGCCTCAGCAAATCGGAGAGCGACGCCGCCGACCGGCGGGCGCGCCAGCAGCAGGTCGAGGCCGGCATCCAGCAATGGCAGAAAAAGGTCGAGCAGCTGACCGGCGAGCGCGATCAGCTGCGCGCCCGGCTCGGCAAGCTCGAGCAGAAACTCTCGTCCCAGCCGGCCCAGGCGCCGCGGCCGCTCGCCATGGCGGCGCCGCCCACCGCCGCCCCGGCTGCGACCGCGCGCCAAGTCGCCGCGCCCCCGGCCACAGCCGCCGTTGCCCCGGCTGCCGCGCCCGCCACCGCGGCGATCGCCCCGGCCCCGGCGCACGCCACCGCGCCGGTAGCGGTTGCTACCGTCGACCGCGGCGCGTTCGCGCAAGTCGAGCGGGTTCTTGCCTCGACCGGTGTCGATGTCCGTCATTTGTTTGCCCAGCTCGGGGTCAGCGGTGGCCTCGGCGGACCGATGGTGCCGGTGCCGCCGGGCGGCGTGCCGACGCTGAGCGCGGAAAAGCTCGCCGCGCTGTCGCGTCTCGTCAACGTGCTGCCGGTGTCCGCGCCGCTCGCCACCTACCGCGTCGGCAGCCCATTCGGGGTGCGCGGGGACCCGATGAACGGCGACCGCGAGTTCCACACCGGGCTCGACCTGCTGGCGCCCTACGAATCGCCGGTCTACGCGACCGCGCCGGGCGTCGTCACCTTCGCCGGCTACCGCGACGATTACGGCAAGATCGTCGAGATCGACCACGGCCACGGCATCGCGACGCGCTACGCGCATCTCCACCGCTTCGTCGTCTCGGTCGGCGAGCATGTCGCGGCGCGCCAGCAGATCGGCTTTCTCGGCAGCACCGGCCGCGCCACCGGCCCGCACGTGCATTACGAGGTCTTGGTCAATGGCGAGCCGCAAGACCCGGAAAAGTTTCTCGGCCTCGCCCGCCTGATCCGGGTGGCGCAGCACTGACGCTTATCGGCGTCGCCGCCCCAGGGCCAGCGCCGGAGCTGCGGCCGAAGCCGGCCGCTTAATTCCTTTTCCACGTTGCGCGGCTGTGCGATGACAGGCGCGGCATTGGATTCGCCGCGGCGGCTTGCATGAACGCGATGCGACAGGGCGCAACGGGGCTGGAAATTCCGGGCGTCGTCTGGCGTCGCGACCCGCACGCCGCCGCCGTGCCGCTGGTCCTCGATTCGCCGCATAGCGGAGCGCTCTATCCCGAGGAATTCGCCTATCGCTGTCCGCTGGCGGTGCTGCGCCGCGCCGAGGACGCCTATGTCGACGAACTCTACGCGGCGGCGCCGGCGCATGGTGCGACGCTGATCGGCGCGCTCTTTCCGCGCAGCTATATCGATGTCAACCGCGCCGCCGACGATCTCGATCCGGGGCTGCTGGCGAGCGCCTTGCCGCCGGTGCTGGTGCCGCGCCCGGCGACGCGAGTGGGGCTGGTGCGCCGCCATGCGCAGCCCGGCGTGCCGATCTACGACGACAAGCTCAGCCCCGACGATGTCATGGCCCGGATCGAGCGCTATCACGAGCCCTATCACCGGGTGCTCGGCGAGTGCTGCGACAAGCTGCACGGCGAATTCGGCGCGGTGTGGCATATCAACTGCCACTCGATGCCGTCCTACGGCAACCGCCGCGACGGAGCCAAGGGCGAGCATGGCGATTTTGTGCTGGGCGACCGCGACGGCACGACCTGCGACGCCGAATTCACCGATTTCGTCGCCGGCTTCCTGCGCGACCTCGGCTATGAGGTGCGGCTCAACGACGGCTATAAAGGGGTTGAGATCGTGCGCCGCCACGGCCGCCCGGCCGAGCGCCGCCACAGCCTGCAGATCGAGGTCGACCGCTCGCTCTACATGGACCAGAAGACCCTGGAAAAACTGCCCGGCTTCGACCAATTGCAGGCCGACCTGGCGGCGCTCGTCGCGGGCGTCGCCGGTTTTGTGCGCGGTCGCCTTTAACGCGGCCGCCTGCCCCAAACTTCATGTCTCACTTTAACAGGAGGAAACTAAATGGCTAAAATTCCGAAGGTTCTGCAGTCGCACATCAACACCGCGTTTCCGGCCAATGTGTGCCTCCTCGGCTCGGCCCTGCCGAACGGTTACGCGCAGATCACGCCGCGCGGCGGCACGATGGTGTTCGACGACGAGCACCTGGCGCTATGGGAGCGCGGCAGCGGCAGCAGCGCCGAGGCGATGCGCGACGGCAGCAAGCTGACGATCTATTTCCGCAAGCCTTCGTTGCGCGAGGAGGGGGTGCTGCCGCGCGGCGGCATCGCCCGCTTTTACGGCACCGCCAAGATCCATAAATCGGGCCCCATCTACGATGCGGTCTGGCAGCGCCTGATCGCCCCGGAAAAGGAGCGCGACCCGGACAAGAAGGGCTATGCCGTGCTGATCGCGGTCGAGCGCGCCGAAGATCTCGCCGGTGAGCCGCTGACCCCGGCTTAAAAATCCATCGCTCGTGAAAATTCCTCTCCCGCATTGCGGGAGAGGGAATTCAGCTAAGGAACTGCTCCTTCAGCACGCGTTCCTCGAGGTTGGCGTCTCGGTCGAACAGCACGGTCATCGCGATGTCGCGGTTTTCGTGGATCTCGACCGAGGTGATGTCGCGCACCTCGGTGAAATCGGCGACCGCGCTGACCGGCCGCTTGTCGGTTTCGAGCGCCGCGATCTTGACCCGCGCGCCATGCGGCAGGAGGGCGCCGCGCCAGCGCCGCGGACGGAACGCGCTGATCGGGGTCAAGGCCATGATGCCGGCGCCCAGTGGGACGATCGGGCCGTGCGCCGAGAGGTTGTAGGCGGTGCTGCCTACCGGGGTCGACAGCAGGATGCCGTCGGCCATCAGCTCTTCCAGGCGCACGACGCCGTCCACGCTGACCTGCAACTTGGCGGCCTGGCGGCTCTCGCGCAGTAGCGAGACTTCGTTGAAGGCGATCGCCTGGCGGGCGATGCCTTGTTCGCAGATCGCGGTCATCTCGAGGGGGTGCAGTTCGACCGGCTGCGCCGCCGCGAGGCGCTCGTAGAGATCGTCCAGCCGGTAGGGGTTCATCAGAAACCCGACGCTGCCGCGATGCATGCCGAAAATCGGCTTCCGGCTCGCGACAAAGCGGTGCAGCGTTTCGAGCATGAAGCCGTCGCCGCCCAACGGCACGATGACATCGGCCTCGGCCTCGGCGACCACGCCGTAACGCTGGCGCAGTTCGCGCAGCGCGGCCTGCGCCGCCTCGGCCTCGGAGGCGGCGAATGCGACGCGCGGCGCCTTATGGCTGTGCGGTGCGGCGGTCACCCGCCGGTGACGCTCATATGCCGGGAGACGGCGGGCCGGTTGTGGCGGCGGTCGATGATGAAATCGTGACCCTTGGGCTTGCGATCGATCGCCTCGCGGATCGCCGCTTCGAGCGGCGCGTCGCTTTCCGATTGCCTGAGCGGCGTGCGCAGATCGGCGGCGTCCTCCTGCCCGAGGCACATATAAAGCGTGCCCGTGCAGGTGAGCCGCACCCGGTTGCAGCTCTCGCAGAAATTATGCGTCAGCGGCGTGATAAAGCCGAGCCGGCTGCCGGTCTCGCGCACCGTCACATAGCGCGCCGGCCCGCCGGTGCGATAGTCGCTCTCGTCCAGCGTCCAGCACTGCTGCAGGCGCGCCCGCACCAGGGACAGCGGCAGGTACTGGTCGAGCCGGTTCTCGCCGCCGATGTCGCCCATCGGCATGACTTCGATGATGACGAGGTCGAAGCCTTCGGCGCCGACCCAGGCGACCAGCTCGTCGAGCTCGTCCTCGTTGACGCCGCGTAGCGCCACCGTGTTGATCTTGACCGCGAGCCCGGCGCGCTTCGCCGCTTCGAGGCCTTCCAGCACCTGGTCGAGCCGGCCGCGCCGGGTGATCTCGGTGAATTTCGCCGGGTCCAGCGTGTCGACCGAGACATTGACCCGGCGCACCCCGCATTCGCGCAGCTCGTCGGCATATTTGGCGAGCTGGCTGCCGTTGGTGGTCAGCGTCAATTCGTCGAGCGCGCCGGATTTGAGGTGGCGCCCCAGGCCGCGGAACAGGGTCATGATGCCGCGCCGCACCAACGGCTCGCCGCCGGTCAGGCGCAATTTGCGCACCCCCATGCGGATGAAGGCGCTGCACACCCGGTCGAGCTCTTCGAGGGTCAGCAGCTCCTTCTTCGGCAGGAAATTCATCTCTTCCGCCATGCAATAGACGCAGCGGAAGTCGCAGCGGTCGGTGACCGATACGCGCAGGTAGCTGATGGTTCGTCCAAACGGGTCGATCATGATGGCAAACTATATAGGACTGCGCAGGCCCGCTGTCGCCCCCGATCTCGTCATGGCTATTCGCCGTCGGGCCGCGGCTCCGGCGGGAACCAGTCGGCGAGAACCTGGTCCGCGGTATAGGCCGCCGCGTTGATCCGCACCTGGCTCGCCTGATCGCTCTCACGGTATTTCCCGAGGTCGCTGATTGCTTTGCGCGCGGCGCGCTTATGCTCCGCGACGAGGATGGCCTCGATTTGATGCCGCAGGCTGGGGCTGTCGTCGAGCACGACTTCGATTTGGTTTCTGGCATCGACGATCGAGTCGATCCATCCCGGGCGCGGGTCTGTCGCGCGGGAATGTTCGAGCTTGAGCAGGTGCTCGATGACCCGGCGGATCTGGCTGCTCAATTCGCGCTTGTCGGACCGGCCCAAACTTTCGATCTCCTCGGCCAGGTTGTCCCAGTCGATCGGCTGGTTGGTGGCGCCGCGTGCGGCCGAGCGCAGCGCGTCCGCCTGCGCTTTCGACCACAGAAAGAAATCCTCGTCGTAGAGAGACGTTACATCCGACATCGCGGTCTCCGCGCCAGCGGTCAGCGTAGCACGAAATGGTGTGCACCGCCTTGCAGCGAAAGCCCGCGCGGCCCATCATCGTAGGCATGCAGGAGTTTACGGTCCGGCCCGACCCCGACGATCCGCGGCTCACCCGCCGGGTCTGGGGCATCGACCAGGAGGGCCGCAGGATCGAGACCGCGGTCGTCACCGAGCGGCCGCTGACGCTTTATCTCAACGGCCGCGAGATCGTCACGATGATGACGATCGGCGACCACCCGGAATACCTCGCGGTCGGCTATCTGTTGAACCAGAACATGCTGCGCCCCGAGGACCGCATCATCGCGGTCGATTACGAAGACGACATCGAGACCGTCGTCGTGCGCACCGACCGCGAAACCGATTTCGAGGACAAGCTGAAAAAGAAGACGCTGACCTCGGGCTGCGCCCAGGGCACCGTGTTCGGCGATTTGATGGAGAAGTTCGACGAGGTGCGGCTCGATCCCGCCGCGGTATTGCGCACCTCGTGGCTCTACGCCTTAACCCGCAAGATCAACACCATGCCCAGCCTCTATCTCGCGGCCGGTGCGATCCACGGCTGCGTCTTGTGCGAAGAAGACCGCCCGCTCCTCTACATGGAGGATGTCGGCCGCCACAACGCGGTCGACAAGATCGCCGGCTACATGCACATGAGCGGCGTCTCGCCGGTCGGCAAGATCTTCTACACGACCGGCCGGCTGACCTCGGAGATGGTGATCAAGACGGTGCAGATGCGGATCCCGATCCTGGTCTCGCGCTCGGGCTTCACCGCCTGGGGGGTCGAATTGGCGCGGCAGGCTGGCCTCACCCTGATCGGCCGCGCCAAGGGGCGGCGCTTTGTGGCGCTGGCCGGCGAATCCCGCATCGTCTTCGACGGCGATCCGCGCGCGGCCCAGGACGAACCGTCGCGCGCCGCGCGCAAGGCGAGCCTCGCCGAAGGAGAGGCATGAAAATCCTCGGCCTGTTGCTCGCCGGCGGCCAGTCGCGCCGCATGGGCGGCGGCGACAAATGTTTGCGCCCGCTCGCCGGGCAGACGCTGCTCGACCATGTGATCGCGCGGCTGCGGCCGCAGGTCGCCGCGCTGGTCCTCAACGCCAACGGCGACCCCGCGCGGTTCGCCCGCTTCGGGCTGCCGGTGGTGGCGGACAGCGTCGCCGATTTCGCCGGGCCCTTGGCCGGCATCCTCGCCGGGCTCGATTGGGCCGCCGCCAATTTGCCCGATTGCCCGCTGGTCCTCAGCGTCGCGACCGACGCGCCGTTTTTGCCGACCGATCTGGTGGCACGTCTCGTGGCGGGGCTGGAGGCGGCCGGCGCCGAACTGGCCTGCGCCGCCTCGGGCGGTCAGCCGCATCCGGTGGTCGGGCTGTGGCCGGTGCGCTTGCGCGAGGCGCTGCGCCGCGCGCTCAACGAGGAGGGTGTCCGCAAGGTCGACGTCTGGACCGCGCGCTACCCTTTCGCGACGATTGATTTCGCGCTCGAACCGATCGATCCGTTTTTCAACGCCAACCGCCCCGAGGATCTCGACCGCGCCGCGGCAATGCTGTCGGTGTCGGTGGCTACTGGAACAGCTTCAGCGCGTTGATGCACGTCTCGACGACCCCCCAGGTGAGCGGAATCCCGACAAAGCCCCAGGCGAGCACCAGCTTCAGCGTCATGTTTTCGGCCATGGTTTGCTCCCTCAGTCCGCCAGGCCCATCGCGTCGGCCGCGTCCTGGCGCATGTAGTGGCGCTCGTCGACCGCCCGGATCAGGAGATTGCAGAAGAAGCCGACCAGCAGCAGTCCCGCCATCACATACATCGTGACATTGTAGGCCTGCGCCTTCGGCACGCCGTGGTCGATCTGGTACTCGCGCATGTAGTTGACGATGACCGGGCCGAAGATGCCGGCCATCGACCAGGCGGTGATCAGCATGCCGTGGATGGCGCCGACATAGCGCGTGCCGAACATGTCGCGCAGATAGGCCGGCACGGTCGCGAAACCGCCGCCATACATGCTGATGATCACGAGAAAGCACAGCACGAACAGCGTGACGCTGCCGATCCGGCCGGTCGTCGGCACCGCGGCGTAGAGCAGCATGCCGAGCAGGAAGAACGCGAAATAGGTGTTCTTTCTGCCGATCAAATCGGAGGTCGAGGCCCAGAAAAACCGCCCGACCATGTTGAAGAGGCTCATCAGCCCGACAAAGCCGGCCGCGGCGAGCGCCGTGACGCGGCCCGGAAACATCTCCTGGCTCATCGCCGAGGCCTGCCCGATAACCCCGATGCCGGCCGTGACGTTGAGGCACAGCACCCACCAGATCAGCCAGAATTGCGGCGTCTTCAGCGCCTCGTAGACGTAGACGTCGCGATTGGTCACGAGCGGCTTCGGCTGGGAGGGCGCGAGGTAGCCCGCGGGCGCCCAGCCCGGCGCCGGGATGCGCACGATCCACGCCCCGACCATCATGAAGCACAGATAGATCACGCCGAGGCAGACGAAGGCCTCGGCGACGCCGATATGCGTGGGCGTGGTAAACTCCTTCATCAGCCATACCGACAAGGGCGAGGCAATAAAGGCGCCGCCGCCAAACCCCATGATCGCCATGCCGGTGGCCATGCCGGGGCGGTCGGGAAACCATTTGATCAGGGTCGAAACCGGCGAGATGTAGCCGAGCCCCAGCCCGATCCCGCCGATGACGCCATAGCCGAGATAGACGACCCAGATATTGTGCAGCTGGACGCCGACGGCCGAGACGATAAAGCCGCTGCCGAAG
>DATGFP010000156.1:0-73520 GCA_035309005.1 Allostellaceae bacterium
AACCGCAAGCAGATGATGGGGATCGAGCACATCGCGGTGCAGACCGACGACTATGCGAGCGCAATCGCCAAGCTGAAGCAGAACGGCGCGCACGTCATGCTGGAGCAGTTCAACAACGGCCGCCACGTCGCCTTTATCGAGGCCCCTGACGGCGCCCAGATGGAGCTGATCGAGAAGGTGTAGCACCCCTTTTGGTCACCCCCGCGAAAGCGGGGGTCCGGGGCAACGGCTCAAGCGCTCGCTCTGGATTCCCGCTTGCGCGGGAATGACGGCGTTGGTGAAGGAACCCCGTCATGGCGCTGAAGGACAAGATCCGCTTCGGCATGTCATTGCCGCACCGCTCGCCCGACCCGATCGGGATGGATGCGGTGCGGCAGGTCGCGACGCGGGCCGAACAGCTCGGGTTTTCCGACCTCTGGGTCACCGAGAACACGCTCGACCACGTATTCTGCTTCGATCCGATCGTCGTCTTGACCTATGCGGCGGCCGTCACGACGAAAATCCGCCTCGGCGCATCGGTCGTCGTATTGCAGATCCACAGCCCCTTGATGGTGGCGCATCAATGGGCCTGCCTCGATTATGTTAGCGGCGGCCGGGCGATCCTCGGGGTCGGCATCGGCCGCGAGCACCATTACCGCCAGTTCGAGGTGTCGCCGGAGGCGCGCGTCGCGCGCTTCGAGGAGGAACTCGCGGTGATCCGGGCATTGTGGAGCGAGGAGAAGGTCACCTACCAGGGCCGCTTCTACCACCTCGAGGGTGAGACGATGGCGCCGAAGCCGGTGCAGCGGCCGCACCTGCCGATCTGGATGGGGGTCGGGCACCCGAACGCGGTTAGGCGCGCCGCCCGCCTCGCCGACGGCTGGATGGGCTCGGGCGGTTCGCGCATCGCCGATTTCGCCGCCTCGGTGCCGATCCTGAAGCAGGCATTGGAAGAACGCGGCCGCGACCCCGGCGCCTTCCCGATCTCGAAGCGCATTTTCATCGCGGTCGACGAGCGCCCCGAGGTGGCGCGCGCGATGCTGTTGCGCTGGTTCACCGAGGTCTACCGCAACCCGCCCGGCGTCGATCTGTGCGGCATCCACGGCACGCCCGAGCAGGTGCGCGAGCGCCTGGAGGAGGTCGTCGCGATGGGCGCCAACCATCTGTTGTTAAACCCGGTCAGCCGGCACGCCGAACAGGTCGAGGCGCTGGCCGAAGTAGTGGGGTTGAAATGAACACGATTCAAACCGACCCGGTAAAGCAGCAGGTCGCGGCGCATTGGGACCGCCGCGCGGCGCATTTCGACGAGGATTTCGGCCACAGCATCGGCAGCCCCGCCGAGCGCGCCGCCTGGGACCGCATCATCGACCTCGTGCTTCCCGCCGGCCGCCCGCTCGCGGCGCTCGACGCCGGCTGCGGCACCGGGTTTCTCAGCCTCGAACTGGCCGGGCGCGGCCACCGCGTCACCGGCGTCGATTTTGCGCCGGCGATGATCGCCGCAGCACGCCGCAAGGCGGCGGCGCAGGGCCTAACGGTCGATTTCGAGGAAGCCGACGCCGAGAATTTGCCGTTCCCGCCGGGCAGCTTCGATCTCGCGATCAGCCGGCATGTGCTGTGGACGCTGCCGCACCCCGAGGCGGCGATCGACGAATGGATCCGCGTGCTGCGCCCCGGCGGCAGGCTGGCGATCATCGACGGCGCGCGCTACGACGAAGCCGCGGCGCCGCCGCAGCGCGAGAACGCCCGCACCAGCGCCGAATACGCCGCGATCGAGGGCCAGCTGCCGTTCTACGGCGGCCGGCCGCGCGAGGAGATCGAGCCGTTGCTGCGGGCGCACGGCCTCAAGAACGTCGCGAGCGATCCGCTCGCCGATTTGATCGCGGCGCACGAACAGCGCATGGCGGCGCAGGGCGAGCAGCGGGCGCGCCGCCAGCGCTATGTCGCGTGGGGCGATCTGCCGCGCTAAAGGAGATGACGATGAGTTACGAGACGATCCTGGTCGAGGCAGAGGACGGCGTCGGCATCATCACGCTGAACCGGCCGGACAAGCTCAACGCGATGAACCGCCTCTTGTCGCGCGAACTGCACGAGGCGGTGCAGGGCTTCGAAGCCGATGATGCGATCGGCTGCATCGTCTTGACCGGCGCGGGGCGCGCCTTTTCGGCCGGCGGCGACATCCACGAGCAGCGCGAGGACGACCGCCGCCACACCGACGAAGAGCTCTCCCGGCTGCGCGGCGGCCGCTTCAGCCTCGACATCGGCATCTGCAAAAAGCCGACGATCGGCATGATGAACGGGCTCGCCTTTGGCGGCGCGGCGGTGCTCGCCTCCTCGCTCGACATGCGAGTGGGCTGCGAGGATACCAAGTTCCGTTTCCTCGCCGCCGCTTACGGCCGCATCAACAGCACCTGGACATTGCCCAACCAGGTCGGCTGGCCGATCGCCAAGGAGCTGTTGTTCTCGGCGCGGGTGGTCGAGGCCGAGGAGGCCTACCGCATCGGCCTTCTCAATCACCTCGTGCCGCGCGAGCACCTGCGCGCCAAGACGATGGAACTGGCGAAAACGATCGCCGGCAACAACCGCGCCGCGGTCATCGGCATCAAGGCGCTGCTCTTGAAGCAGATGACCGAGAGCGTCGAGGAACAATGGGCCGAGGAGCGCCATTTCACGACGCACGTGGTCAAGGGCGCCAAGGCCGAGGACGCCTTCCCTGAATTCATCGCCCGCCACGGCCGCCCGCTCGGCTGACGCTTATCGAGCCAGCGTGTACGAACATAGAGAGAACATGACAGCGACGCGGCCGCCGCGTATGCTGTGGCATCGAGCAACCGGAAGGTCGATGCCGGATGGGCGCCTACGCCTCGTCCCTGACGCTGCTGATCGGGCTGACCCTCGGTTTCGCCGCGGCCTGGCTGGCGCGCGGGCGCGACGTAGCGCGGCTCAACGGCCAAATTCGCAGCGCTGAAACGGCGCTGGCGGAGGCCGCGCGGCGCGGCGATTCGCTCTCTCTTGAGCTGCAGGAGGAAAAGCTGGCGCGCGCCACGCTTGCCGCGCAGCACGGCGCCGAAGAGCGCGCCCACGACAAGAACATGGTGACGCTGTCGACGATGCGGTCCGATATCGAGACGACGCTGAAGGCGCTCGCCGTCGAGGCCTTGCACGGCAGCCAGCAATCCTTCCTCTCCCTCGCCGGCGAGGTGTTCGATAAGCACCGGCAGGCCGCAGCCGCGATGCTCGGCGACAAGGAGAAGGCGATCGAAGGGCTGCTTGCGCCGATCAACGCCAGCCTCGAGCAGTACCGCAAGGGACTTTCGGACATCGAAAAGGCCCGGGAGGCCGCCTATGGCGGGCTCAGCGCGCACTTGCAGGAGGTCGCGCGCGCCCAGGGCGACGTCAGCCGCGAGACGCGCAAGCTGGTAACCGCGCTGCAAGCGGCGCCGAAGACCCGCGGCCGCTGGGGCGAACAGCAGCTCCACAACGTCATGGAGCTGTCGGGCATGACGCCCTACATTGATTTCGAGTCGGAGCGGACGCTCGACCTCGACGACACCAGGCTGCGCCCGGACATCATCATCAGGCTGCCGGGCGAGCGCCGCATCATCGTCGACGCGAAAACCTCGATGGCCGCCTATCTCGACGCGGTCGACGCGAGCGACGACGGCGAGCGCCAGGGGCATCTCGATCGCCATGCCCGGCAGCTGCGCACCCACATGAAGCAACTGGCCGGAAAGAGCTACTGGGACGCGCTGCCGTTCACGCCGGACTTCGTCGTGATGTTCATCCCGGGCGAGAATTTCTTCGCGGCCGCGGTCGAACGCGACCCGCAGCTGTTCGAGGACGGGGTCGCCGCGCGGGTGCTGATCGTCACCCCGACGACGCTGATCGCGCTGGCCAAGGCGATCGCGTTTGGCTGGAAGCAGGAAACCATCGCCGAAGACGCGAAAAAGATCGAAGAACTCGGGCGCGACCTCTACCGCCGCCTCGCCGCGATGGGCCGGCATGTCGCCGATCTCGGCAAGGGCCTCGACGGCGCGGTGCGGCACTACAACGCGTTTGTCGGCAGCCTTGAAGGCCGGGTGATGCCGCAAGCGCGGAAGTTTACCGAACTTAAGGTCGACGGCGCGGCCGAGCCGCTGGCGGAGCTGAAGCCGATCGAGATCGAAGCGCGGCGCCTGCGCCCGGGCAGCGAATTTCTGGCGCCGGCCGCCGCCATCGTCGCGCTGCCCGGCGCGAGCGAGGCCGAAGCCGGCGATTGAGCGCTGCTACCCGCTGCCGCCTTCGATCGGGTGGCCTTCGGCGCGCCAGCGCAGCATGCCGCCGGTGAGGTTGGCGACGTCGTTGAAGCCGGCCTGCTGCAGGATGTTGGTGGCCTGCGCCGAGCGGCCGCCGGCGCGGCACACCGCAACGATCGGTCGATCCGGCTGCAATTCGCCGGTGCGCTCGGCCAGTTCGCCCAGTGGGATCAGCACCGCGCCCCTGATGTGGCCTAAGGGCCCGGTGAACTCGCTAACTTCGCGGACGTCGAGGATCTGCACCGCGCCCTGATGCTCCTCGAGGCCGTGCGGATCGATCTCCCACACCCCGGCAAAGCTGTAGCGCAACGGCGCCCAGCTCGGGTCGGCGAGCGGCGCGGCGGCGCCTTCCTCGCCCTGCGGCCGGCCGCAGCGCAGATTGGCCGGCACCGCGACATCGAGCATCTTCGGGTGGGCAAGCCGCAGGTTTTTCATGTAGCCGGTGAAGTCGCCGATGCTGATCTCGCCGCCGATGCGCGGGTTGAAGCGGCGCTCCTCGGCGACGCTCGTCACGGTGAGGCCGCGGTAATCGTGCGCCGGATAGAGCAGGCAGTCGTCGGGCAGCGTGAAGATCTGCTCGTGGATCGAGCGGTACATCGCCGCCGTGTCGCCCTCCTGGAAATCGGTGCGGCCGGCGCCGCGGATCAGCAGGCAGTCGCCGGTGAACGCCATGCTGCGGTCGTCGAGCACGTAGGTCAGGCAGCCGCTGGTATGGCCGGGCGTCGGGCGAACCAGGAGGCGGCGGCCGCCGAACGCGACGACGTCGTCCTGTGCCAGATAACGGTCGGCGCCCGCGGCGCCGCTCGCCGCCGACAGCATGATCTTGCTGCCGGTGCGCCGCTTCAGCAGCGAGGCGCCGGTGACGTGGTCGGCATGGACATGGGTTTCCAGCGTCGCGACGAGGCTGAGGCCGAGTTCGCCCAACAGCGCCGTGTCGCGCCGCACCTGCTCGAACACCGAATCGATCAGCACCGCCTGGCCGCTGGCGCGGTCGCCCAGAAGATAGGTGTAGGTCGAGGATTGCGGATCGAACAGCTGCCGAAACACCAGCATCGCACCCATCCCGCCAAAGCTTTGTGCCAGCGCGCCGGGACGTTAACCGGATGCCAGGAAATTTGCTACCTATGCTCTGCCGCAGCGCGGTGCGGCAGGGGGCAGCATGCGGTTCACCATCGGCTTCAAGATCTTTGGCATAGCGGTCGGCTTGCTGCTGCTGATGAGCGCGGTTGCGCTGCTCAACACGCGGATGACCAGGATCGTCGACGCGCAGCTCGAGGTGGTGAACCAGAACTACTTCCCGGGTTTCGCCGATCTCGAGCAGGCCCACATTCGCAAACTCGAGCAGTCGTCGACGTCGCGCCGGCTGTTGCGGGCGTTGCAAGAAGGCCCGGCGGCCGATCCGAAGGAGGTCGCGGGCCCGCGCCAGCGGTTCGCCGATGCCGCGAAGGCGAGCGCGGAGGGGCTCGTCGCGGCTCGCCGCAGCATCAACGACCAGATCGTCAACCCGCTGGATTTCGGCGACGATGTCGCGCTCGGGCGGCTCGATACGCGCATCGAGTTTCTCCAGCGGGAGCAGCAGCGCAACGAAGCGCTGTTCGCCCAGTTGCTCGCCGCCGCAAACGGCGACCCGGCGGAAGCGGACCGCCTGCTGCGCGACGTCGATCAGCGGCGCGACGAGTGGGACCGCCAGATGAACGCGGCGCGCGAGGAGATGCACCAGATCTTCGAGCACGCGATCCGCGACACCCAGGCCTACCAGCAGCGGATTGTCGGGGTCGGCCTCTTCCTCTTGGCAATGGCCGGGCTGCTCGGGCTGGTCATCGCCGCGATCGTCACCCGGGGCCTGGTGCGCCCGGTGCACCGGCTGGTCGACGGCACCGCCGCGGTCGAGCACGGCGCGCTCGACACGGTGGTCCCGGTAACCTCGCGCGACGAGATCGGCCGGCTTACCCGATCCTTCAATACGATGGTCGGCGAGTTGCGGGTCAAGGCGCAGATCCGCGAAACCTTTGGCAAATATGTCGATCCGCGCATTGTCGCGTCATTGCTCGATCAGCCGGAACTGGCCGACCCGCAAGGCTCGCGGCGCGAGATGACGATCCTCTTTTGCGACATGCACGGGTTTACCAGCTTCAGCGAGGGCATGACGCCGACCGGGCTGGTCACCGTGCTCAACCGCTATCTGACCGTGATGTCGGAGCCGATCCGGCGCAACAACGGCATCATCGACAAATATATCGGCGACGCCGTCATGGGGTTCTGGGGCCCGCCGTTCACCGGCAACGCCGAGCACGCGCGGCTCGCCGCCATGGCGGCGCTCGAACAACTCGAGGGCCTCGCCGCGTTCCAGGCCGAATTGCCCGAGCTAATGGGAATCCGCCGCGGCGTGCCGCAGGTCGAGGTGCGCATCGGCATCGCCACCGGCGAGGTTGTCGTCGGCAACATCGGTTCCGAGCACACCCGCAGCTATACGGTCATCGGCGATACCGTCAACGTCGCTTCGCGGCTTGAGGGAGCCTCCAAGGCCTACGGCACACGGGTGCTGATCAACGCCGCGACACGGCGGCTCGCCGGCGCCGCGATCGAAACGCGCGAGATCGATGCGGTGCTCGTCGTCGGCAAGAGCGAGCCCGAGCGCATCTTCGAACTGCTCGGCCGCCGGGGCGAAGTCGGCGCCGAGCGCCTCGAATTGCGCGACATGTTCGCCGACGGCCTCGACGCCTATCGCGCCGGCGCCTGGGAGAGGGCGCTGAGCGCCTTCGAGAGCTGCCTCAGGATCGCCCCCGACGATCGGCCGAGCGCGGTTTTCCTCGACCGCATCGCCGGTTTTCGCAAGCGCCCGCCGGCCGACAACTGGAGCGGCGTCTGGGCCCTCGAAACGAAGTGAGAATCGCAAGGGCGGAAGGGTGCGGGCAGGCGGGTTCCGGCGATGCGCGGCGCGGCGCGTTGTAACGCCGGATAAAGCGGCCTATTTTGCCGAAAACCGGCCCTTTTTCGCAGGGACCTTCGCGTGAGCCAATCCTTTCTGCCGCCGCTGCCGCCCTACCCGACCAGCCGGCTGCGGCGCAACCGCCGCGATCCGTGGTCGCGGAGGCTCGTCGCCGAAAGCGTCTTGACCCCGGGTGATCTGATCTGGCCGGTGTTTGTGCACGACGAAGACGGGCGCCAGCCGGTCGATGCGATGCCCGACGCATTCCGCCTGTCGATCCCGGCCTTGGTCGACGCTGCGGGCGAAGCAGCCGCGCTCGGCATTCCGACGATCGCGGTGTTTCCGGCGGTCGACCCGGCGCTGAAGGACCCGGAAGGGCGCGAGGCGCTCAACCCCGAGAACCTCGTGTGCCGCGCCGTCAGCGCCCTCAAAAAGGCGCTGCCCGATCTCGGCGTCTTGTGCGACGTGGCGCTCGACCCCTTTACCTCGCACGGCCATGACGGCGTGATCCGCGACGGCTACGTCGCCAACGACGAGACCGTCGCGATATTAGGGCGCCAGGCGATCGTCCAGGCCGAGGCCGGTTGCGACATCATCGCCCCTTCGGACATGATGGACGGGCGGGTCGGCGCGGTGCGCCGGGCGCTCGATGAAGCCGGCTACGAGCGGGTGCGCATCATGTCGTATGCCGCCAAATACGCCTCCTGCTTCTTCGCGCCGTTCCGCGACGCGATCGGCTCCGCCTCCTCGCTCGGCAGCGCCGACAAGCGCACCTACCAGATGGACCCCGCGAACGGCGACGAAGCGCTGCGCGAGGTCGCGCTCGACATCGCCGAGGGCGCCGACATGGTGATGGTGAAGCCGGGGCTGCCCTATCTCGACATCGTGCGGCGGGTGAAGGAAGCCTTCCGGATGCCGACCTTCGCCTATCAGGTCTCGGGCGAATACTCGATGATCAAGGCCGCCGCCGAGCGCGGCTGGCTCGACGGCGAGCGCGCGATGCTGGAAAGTCTCCTCTGTTTCAAGCGCGCCGGCGCCGACGGAATCCTCACCTATTTCGCGGTCGACGCCGCCCGGCGGCTCAAGGCCGGGTGACCCGCAGAACCGCCGGGAAGCCGGCGGAATGGTTCTTGCGTGCGCCGTGTTAAGGGATGGGCACTCCACTTGGTCCCCGCGGGAAAACCTCGGCATGCAGATCCGGCTCGGCTACGAATTGATTTACGATTGCCCGCAGCCGACGCCGATGCTGCTGGTGCTGAACGTCCATTACACCCGCGTCTCGGACCTGGTTGAGCCCGACCACCTCGTCGCCAGCCCGGCAATCCCGATCCACGGCTACCGCGACGGCTTCGGCAACTGGTGCAGCCGGATCGTCGCGCCGGCGGGACGCACCCGCCTCTCCGCCAACGCGATCGTCAACGACAGCGGCGAGCCGGATGCGGTGGCGCTCGCGGCGCCACAGCACGCGGTGCAGGATCTGCCCGACGACGCCCTGGTGTACCTCCTCGGCAGCCGCTATTGCGAGACCGAGCGCCTCTCAGAGATCGCGTGGTCGCTGTTCGCGATGACGCCGCCCGGCTGGGGCCGAGTCCAGGCGATCTGCGACTTTGTCCACCGGCACATCGCGTTCGGCTATGAGCACGCGCGCGCCGGGCGAACCGCGTGGGAGGCCTATTGCGACCGCACCGGGGTCTGCCGCGATTTTGCCCACCTCGCGATCGCGTTCTGCCGCTGCATGAACATTCCGGCGCGCTACTGCACCGGCTATCTGGGCGATATCGGGGTGCCGCCCTCGGACGCGCCGATGGATTTCTCGGCCTGGTTCGAGGTCTATCTCGGCGGCACGTGGTATGCCTTCGACGCGCGCAACAACACCCCGCGGATCGGCCGGGTCCTGATGGCGCGCGGCCGCGACGCGGCCGACGTCGCGATCAGCACGACGTTTGGTCCCAATACGCTCAGCGGCTTTACGGTATGGACCGAGGAAATCGCCTCACCCTGAGCGCGCGTGCGCGATGCGCCGCTGCCAGAGGGCCAGCGCCGGCGTCACGCCCAATTCCATGACCAGCCCGAACAGCATCGGCCCGCCCGGGTAGCCATTGAGCGCGAGCGACAGCAATCGGCCGAGGCCGCCGATGACGACGATCGCGGTCAATATCCGAAAGCGCGCGCCGTGGCGTTCGATCCGCGGCACCGTGGTGACGAATGCGCAACCGATCCCCAGGAGCAATCCCGAAAGATAGCGGTAATGGCTGTCGGCAGCGATCGGCGCACTGGCGACATGGACCATTGCCGGGCCGAGCAGTACCCCGGTCGTCCCGGCGGCAAGCGGCACCAGCGAGGCGATCACGACGGCGATCTGCAGCAGGCGCCGCTCGGTCACCGATGCCAAGGCCATCGATGTCCGCGCGGGGGCTGCGCTGCGCCTATAGCGCGCTCCTGCGGCTCGATCCGCCGCCGTCGATCGTGACGATTGTGCCGGTGGTGTAGGCCGAGCGGTCGGAGGCGAGGAAGGCGGTCATATGGCCGATCTCCTCGGGCTTGGCGGCGCGGCCGAAGGCAAGCGGCTGCATCAGCTCGGTCCATTTCTCGGGGTCGCCGAATTGGGTCTGGGCGCGCGTCTTCATCAGCGTGACGAGGCGCTCGGTCATTACGGGCCCCGGGTTGATGCCGACGACCCGCAAATTGTCGCGCGGCGCGGCGCCGCCCATCGCGAGGGTGAACGCCATCAGGGAGGCATTGCCCGACGAGCCGGCGATGTACTCGAAATCGGGGTTCTGGCCGGCGGCACCCAGGATGTTGACAATGACGCCGCTGCGCCGCGCCGCCATCAGCGCATAAAAGCGCCGCGTCATGTTGATGTAGCCGAAAACCTTCAGATCCCACGCCTCGCGCCAGCGCGCTTCGTCGATCTGGGCGATGTTGCCGCCGGGGATGGCGCCGGCGTTGTTGACGAGGATGTCGATGTCCGGGCATTCGGCCGCCAGCTTGTCGACGTTGCGGCTGTCGGCGAGATCGAGCGCGTAGTAGCGCACCGCGACATTGTGCTCGCCGGCGATCTTGGCGCGTACCGCTTCGAGGTCGGCGGCGGTGCGCGACACCAGGACGACGTCGCAGCCTTCCTCGGCCAGCGCCTCGGCGCAGGCCCGCCCGATCCCCTTCGAGGCGCCCGTCACCAGCGCCTTCCGTCCCCGCAAACCCAGATCCATCTCGTCCTCCCCGAATGTCCGAGGATGGCAGCTTAATCCAGCTTGATCCAGGTCAGCTCGTGCTTGTTGTGGAAGAGGTGGCGCAGAGTCGAGCCGGGGATCGCGGCGAAGCGCGCGGCCGTCGCGTGGTCGGTCTCGCCCTGGAACTTCAACGTGCACACGAAATTGCGGCAGGTGCCGGCGGCGAGCCAACGTTCGACCAACGCCAGGAGCCGCGCAGGGTAGGACACGACGTCGGAGAACAGCCAATCAATCGGGCCGATCGTGGCGGGGTCGAGCGCGAAGGCGCTTTCGGCGCGGTAGTCGATGCCAGGGAGCCGGGCGATTTCGGGGGCGAGCGGCGCCTTGTCGACGCTGATGACATGCGCGCCCAACTGCGCCAAGGCCCAGCTCCAGCCGCCCGGGCTGCTGCCGAGGTCAAGGCAGATGTCGGCCGGCTGGGGCCTCTGGCCGGCGAGCGTCAGGGCCTCCCATAGCTTCAGGTAGGCGCGGCTCGGCGGGCCGGTGCGGTCCTCGACAAAATGTACTTCGCCGTTGGGGAACGCGCTCGTGCAACGGGGCGCGGCGAGCATTGTTTCGGCGTCGAGCAGCGTCCACGACCCGAGGGGCGCGCTCCGCGGCGCGTCGCCGAAATTGAGCGGCTTGGCCGAGACCACCGGCAATTTTTCCTGGATCAGTGTCGCGCGGCGGTGATGGTGCGGGCCGTAGACCGCCCAGTTGCGCTGGACCGCACGCAACTGGCGCGCCGCGTCGGCGATCGAGGCGATCTTGATTTCTTGCGGGTCGCGCCAGATGTTCTGCGCCCACGCCACGGAGCGCGGCGGCCCCGCCGCGACCAGCAGCCGCTCGTGGACCAGCTCGACGGCGCCGAGTTCGCGCTCCAATTCGCCGACGAAACCCTGCGGCGCGAGATAGGCGGTGCGCGTGTTGTTCTCCTCGGCTTGTTCTCCCCGGCCGCCTCATCCGATGCCGTAGCGCTTGGCCCAGCCGAGACCCGACACGGTGTCGCCCTTGGGGCGGTATTCGCAGCCGATCCAGCCCTGGTAGCCGATCTCGTCGAAGAGATCGAACAGATAGGGGTAGTTTATCTCGCCGACATCCGGCTCGTGGCGGCCGGGGTTGCCGGCGATCTGGACGTGCGGGTAGTGGCCGGCGAGCGCGCGGATTTTGGTCGCGAGGTCGCCCTCCATGATCTGCACGTGATAGAGGTCGAGCTGGAGCTTGAGGCTGGGCTTGCCGACCGCCGCGATGATGCGCATCGCCTGGCCGGTGTAGTTGAGGAAATAGCCCGGGATGTCGCGGGTGTTGATCGGCTCGATGATCGCGGTGAGGCCAGCGGCCGCGGCGCGGTCGGCGGCCCAGCGCAGATTGTCGATGTAGACGCGCTCGCCCGCTGCCTTGTCGCGCCCCTCCGGCCACCGCCCGGCCATCGTGTGCAGTAGCGGGCATTTCGCCGCCTTTGCGTAGAGGATCGCCTTCTCGACCCCGTCGCGGAATTCCTGCTCGCGGCCGGGCAATGCCGCGAGGCCGCGCTCGCCGCCATTCCAGTCGCCCGGCACGGTGTTAAAGAGGGCGAGGCTGAGGCGGTTGCGTTCGAGCCGCTCGGCGATGATTTCGGGCGGGTGGTCGTAGGGAAAGAGGAACTCGACCCCCTTGAACCCGGCTCGCGCCGCCGCGTCGAACCGCTCGAGAAAGCCCAGATCCTGGAACATCATGCTGAGATTGGCGGCGAAGCGAGGCATCGGCGATGCTCCTCTGTTTACCCGTGGCGCGGCGGACGACTACTCTTCCCTCCCCGGTCCGCTGAACGCAAGACCGGGTAGCGTCGGAGGCTCGGATGAGCGTGCTGCTGGGGGCGATCGCCGACGATTTCACCGGCGCGACCGACCTTTGCAACACGCTGGTGCGGCGCGGCATGCGCAGCGTGCAGCTGATCGACGTGCCGGCGGCCGATGCGCCGGCGCCCGATGCCGAGGCGGTCGTCATCGCGCTGAAGAGCCGCACGATTCCCGCCGCCGCCGCCGTGGCGATGAGTCTCGCCGCGTTGGGGTGGCTGCGGCGGGCCGGGGCGCGGCAGATCCTCTTCAAATACTGCTCGACCTTCGATTCGACCGATGCCGGCAATATCGGCCCGGTGGCCGACGCGCTGCTTGACGCGCTCGGCGCCGACCCCGTGTCGCGGCACGGGGCGGGCTTCACGATCTTCTGCCCGGCCTTCCCGGAAAACGGCCGGACGATCTTCAAGGGCTACCTCTTTGTCGGCGATGTGCTGTTGTCGGAATCGGGGATGCGCGACCATCCGCTGACCCCGATGCGCGACCCCTCGCTGGTGCGCGTGCTGCAACGCCAGACCAAGGGCCGGGTCGGCCTTGTGCCGCATGCGACGGTGGCCGAGGGCCCGGCTTCGGTGCATGCCGCCTTCGCGGCATTGCGGCAGGAGGGCTTCCGGCACGCAATCGTCGACGCGATCGCCGACCGCGACCTCGAGACCATCGGTGATGCCGCAGCCGACCTCGCCCTCATTACCGGCGGCTCGGGCGTCGCGCTCGGGCTGCCGGCGAATTTCCGCCGTCTCGGGCTGCTTGGCGAAGGCTCCGGCGCGGATGCGTTGCCGAAGATCGGCGGCGCCGCGGCGGTGCTGTCGGGTTCGTGCTCGGAGGCGACCCGCGCGCAAGTCGCCCGCATGGCCGAGCGCGCACCGGTCTTCACCCTCGACCCGCTCGCCGCCGCCGCGGGCCGCGACATTGCCGCGGAAGCGCTCGCCTGGGCGGAGCAGCGGCTCGGCAGCGCGCCGCTGCTGATCTCGGCCACCGCCGCGCCCGATATCGTCGCGCAGATTCAAGAACAGCTCGGCCGCGAGCGGGCCGGGGCGCTGGTCGAGGGGATTTTCGCGACGTTGGCGAAGGGGCTCGTCGAGCGCGGCGTGCGGCGCCTCGTTGTTGCCGGCGGCGAGACCGCCGGCGCGGTCGTGCAGGCGCTCGGCGTCAAGGGGCTGCGCATCGGCCGCCAGATCGACCCCGGAGTGCCGTGGACGATGACACTGAACAACAATCCGCCGCTCGCCCTCGCCCTCAAATCCGGCAATTTCGGCGCCCCCGATTTCTTTCTGCGCGCCTTCACGGTGCTTTCAGGAGATGCCCGGTGACGCGATTCCCTTGTCATCGCAAGTCCCCTGTCATTGCTCGCAATGACAGACGTTTGGTAACGCGGGAGCCGGACCATGAATGAAGCCAAGGCCCGAGAGGCGATCTGCGAGTTGGGCGCCTCGATCTTCAACCGCGGCCTGACCGCCGGCTCCTCGGGCAACATCAGCCTGCGGGTCGAGGGCGGCTGGCTGATGACGCCGACCAACGCCTCGTTGGGCCGGCTCGACCCGGCGCGGCTCTCGAAGCTCGACGATGGCGGCCGCCTCGTCGGCGGCGACGCGCCGACCAAGGAGAGCTTCCTGCACCGGGTGATGTACGAGGAGCGCGGCGATACGGGCGCCGTCGTGCACCTCCATTCGACCCATTCGGTCGCGGTGTCGTGCCTCGCCGAGGTCGACCCGCACGACGTGCTGCCGCCGATCACCGCGTACTATGTGATGCGGGTCGGCCGGCTGCCGCTCGTCCCCTATTTCAAGCCGGGCGACCTCGCGCTCGCCGAGGCGGTGCGCGGCTTTGCCGGCATGCACCACGCGGTGCTCCTGGCCAATCACGGCCCGGTCGTCGCCGGCGCCAGCCTCGACGCGGCGGTCAACGCGATCGAGGAACTCGAGGAGACCGCCCGGCTCTATCTGATGCTGCGCGGCGCCAAGACCCGCTTCCTGACCCCGGCCCAGGTCAAGGAGCTGCTGGCGTAAGCACCGCCTTCCACCGCCTAGCCCGGTTGCGTCGCCAGGTACCAGTCGAGGATTTCGCGCCCCTGCCAATGCACCACGCCGGCGTGGCGGGCGATGTGGTCGTAGACCGCTTCGAGGTATTTGATGCGGTGCGGCTGGCCCGAAATGTAGGGGTGGATCGCGATCGCCATGATCTTGGCGCGCTCCCTGCCCTCGCGGTAGAGCCGGTCGAACGTATCGACGCAGCGCGTTGTGAAGTAGGCCGATTCGTGGTGCTGCACCAGCATCATCGGGATGTCGTTGAGCTCGACCGTGTAGGGCAGCGTGACGAGCGGCCCGTTGGCGGTGTGGATCTCGGTCGGCTCGTCGTCATAGACCCAGTCGCCGATGTATTTGATGCCGGCGGCGGCCAGGAGCTCGGGAGTTTCCTCGGTCTGGGTCAGGCCGGGGCCGAGCCAGCCGACCGGTTTTTCTCCGGTAAAGCGCTCGATGACGCCGACTGAGCGCTCGATCATCGCCTTCTGGTCGGGCTCCTGATGGATCGGCCCCTGCTGGTAGGCATGACCCATGAACTCCCAGCCGGCTTCGCGCGCTTCCCGCGCCACCCGCTCGTAATCCTCGCACACCCGGGCGTTGATCGACAGCGTGGGGGCGATGCCGAGGCGGCGGAACAGCTCGAAAAACCGCCACACCCCGACCCGCATCCCGTATTCGTGCCACGACCAGTTGGGCACATCGGGCAGCAGCACCTGCCCGGTCGGCGCCGGCAGCACCTGGCGCGCCATCGGCCGCGCGATGTCCCAGAATTCGAGGTTGACGATCGTCCAGACGACGAGCCGGGCGCCATCCGGCAGCCGCAATGGCGGCCGGTCGACGATGGCGGAAAATGGCGTGCGTTCGCGCGGGATCATCTTTCTCTCCTCGCGTTGACTTCGAACGATGCTGACGCGCCGAGGCTGATCGCGCAATCCCGGCGCGGTTCGGCCGCAGCGCCGGCGCCGTTGCAATGCTGCAATGCGGCGCCATATCGGCAGCATCGGTTGACGCGGCGCGGATGGGCGTCGCAACGTGCGGAAAAACCAGCGGGGGTGCCGCGACACGCGGATGGCATGTGGGTGCGCAACAACAAAGGCAATGTTTTCGTCGGCAATTTGCCGCCGGATTTTCCCGATGAGCGCCTGGCCGAGACGTTCGACCCGTTCGGCATCGTCTTGAGCGCCGCCGTCGCGCGCGACCCGTCGACCGGCGCCCGCCTGCGCTACGGCTTTGTCGACATCGCGACCGAGCGCGCCGCCACCCAGGCGATCAGCGCGCTCGACGGCAGCGAGATCGACGGCTGCAAGCTCAACGTCAAGCCGCGCGAGCGTCCGGTAAAAAAGCCGGGAGCGCCGCAGCGCCGGCTGCCGCCGCGCGCTGCCGCGCCGCGCCCGGCCCGCGCTCCGTGGAGCCACGACGATGCCGCATCGCCGGCGTTCCACGCCGCCGCGCCGCCAGCCAGCGATGGCGCGTCGCCGCGGCCAAGCAAAATGTCGCAGAGCCAGGTGGCGCGCGAGGGTGCGCCCGAGATCGAGCCGCCGCCGCGCCGCGATTTCGAGATCGTCCGGCGCCCGGTCCGCCGCACGACGCCGAGCTTCCAGGTCGAGCGCCGCTCGCTGCCGCGCCGCGTCTAGCGGCGCTTAGCGCGGCGCCGCGGCGATGTTGCCGCCGTCGACCGGCTCGAACGTCCCGGTCGTGTTGCGGGCGAGCGCCAGCGCGAGAAATGCCTGCGCGACATCCTCCGCCGTCACCTCGCGGCGCAGCAGGTTGCGCGACATGTATTCGGCTTCCCCGATGCCATAGGCGGCGGCGCGCGTCTTGATGAATTCGGGCGTCAGCAAGCCGCCGCGGATACCGTCGGCGTTGACCGCGTTGGCGCGAATGCCGTGGGCGCCGTATTCGAGCGCGTATTGCCGCATCAGAAAGAGCGTCGCCGCCTTGGGGAGGCCGTAAGGCCCGGCATCGGGCCCGGGGCTGACCGCCTGGCGCGAGACGTTGAATAGCAGAACCCCGCCGGTCCGTTGCGCCAGCATGATGCGCACCGCGTTTTGCGCGACCGCTTGATGCGCGAAGAAATTGACTTCAAAGCTGTCGCGCAGCGCCCGCTCGTCGACTTCGCCGATGGCGCCCAGCCACGCGGCGCCGGCGTTCGAGACGACGATATCGACCCCGCCAAACCGTTCGACGACCGCGTCAAAGGCGGCGCGCAGCGCTGCGCGGTCGGTAAGGTCGGCGGCGAGGCCGAGCCCGCCGAGCTTTGCCGCAATCGCCGCGACCGCGGTTTCGGCACGGTCGACGAGCGCGATTTCGGCGCCGGCGCCGCGCAAGGCGCGCGCGGTTGCCAGCCCGATCGTGCCGGCGCCGCCGGTAATTAGCGCGACCTGCCCGAGGAGCGGCTTTTCGACCGCGTTGCCGAGCTTGGCCTGTTCGAGCGACCAGTATTCCATCTCGAAGAGTTCGGCTTCGCTGAGCGACTGGAAGGTGCCGACCGCTTCGGCGTCGCTGACGGTCGCGACCCAGCTTTCGGCGAGGTCGGCGGCGATCGCGGCGTCCCGCGCGCTGCGCCCGAGGCCGAAAAGGCCGAGCCCCGGCGCCAGGATGACCCGCGGCATCGGGTCGAGTTCGCGCCGCTTCACTGTTGCGGCGGCGTTGTGGCGGGCAAAGTAGGCGTGGTAGTCGGCGACGAAGCGCCCGACCGCCTGGCGCACCGCGGCGGCGAATTCGGCGAGGCCGCCTCGCGCTGGGGCGGGCACGATCAGCGGGTAGTTTTTGGTACGGATCGTGTGGTCGGGGGTGGCGACACCGGCCAGCCCGTAGCGCTCGAGGTCGGCCCCGTCGACAAAGGCGCGCACCTGGGGCCCGCCGCGGAAATCGAGGACGAAGCGCTTGTAAAGGCCGGGCGTCGCCGGGTCGGGGATGGCGCAGGCGCCGCGCAGGATCGGCGCGACCTCGGCGACCGCTTCCGGGGCGGCCGGCAATGGCGCCGCGGCGAACGGGGCGCGGCGGCCGCGCGTCAGGCGTGCTTCGGCGAGGCTGACCAGCGCGATCATCCGCTCGTAAGCTTCGCGCGCATCTTCGCCAAAGCTGAAGATGCCGTGCTTCACCAGCACGAGGCCCTCGACGCCAGGGTCAGCCTCGAACGTTTCGGCCGCCGCCTTGGCGAGCAGAAAGCCCGGCATGATGTATGGCACGACCCCAACCCGGGGACCGTAGAGATCGGCCAGGCGTTCGGCCGCGTCGGGCTGGTCGGCTAGGCTCAAGACCGCGGTCGCGTGCGTGTGGTCGACGAATTTGTGCGGCAGGAAGGCGTGCAGCAGCGTCTCGACCGACGGGTTGGGCGCGCCCGGATCCAAAAGATTGGCGCGCTGGATGCGCACCATGTCTTCGTCCGACAGCGCGGCGCGCTGGCGCAGTTTGCGCAGCGGCGCGAGGCGGACCGCGGGCAGGCCGGGCGGCTCGATATCCGCCATGTCCCAGCCGCTGCCCTTGACGCACAGCACCTCGGCCGGTTCGCCCAGGAGATCGGGCAGCGTGCACTTGACCGAGGTGTTGCCGCCGCCGTGCAGCACCAGACGCGGGTCGCCGCCGAGGAGCCGCGAGGTATAGACCCGCAGCGCGACCTCGCGCGCGACCCCCGCCGCGCCGTAGCGCGCGACCATCGCCGCGGCGTCGCTGTCCGACCACAGGCTCTTCATCGCGCCGCGCCTCCGTCGCCATCCCGGCGCGGTTATAGCACCGCGGCGGCTTGGCCGCGCCTGTTCCGCCTGTTCATTACACGAAGAGATCAGGCGGGCACCCGCGCCACGATGCCGTATCGCAGCGACAATATAATAAGATTATGGCGATTCTAGAGTCGCGATTGCCGCATTGCGCCTCTGGCGGCCCGGCCGGCTCGGCTCAGATCAGTAGACCCCTTTCAGCGCCGAGGTCTCGCGCTTGACCGTCGCGGTTGGCGTGTCGTTGGCGCCGAGCAGCTTACTCTCCAGGCTGTCCGGCGCGATGCCCTGGCTGGCGACCGGCGCCCCGCCGCCGATCTGATCGGGGGCCTTCAGCGCAAAGCTCGCCTGGTCGCCCGGCTTGCCCGGGCCGGCGGTGTCGATGACCCGCTTCGCCTTGGCGGCCGAGGTGGCTTCCTGCGGCCGTGGTGCGCCGGGTTGCGGCGGCCGCAGGTCGAACTCGGGCGGGATCGTCAACGGCGCGCGCGATTCGACCGCGAACTCGTCGGGTCCCTGTTGGTCGAGGCCGACGATCTGGCGGAAGTCGGAGCACCCCGGCAGCAATAGGAACAATGCGGCGCCGGCAACCGCAAGTAGAAGGGACCGCCTTTTTCCAGCAACAATCGGGTCATGGCCGGTCATGGCGCAATATCTTCCCCCCGTTCTGCTTGCGGCGGCGAGCGCCGCGACCGCAAACCATCGAGCAACATCGCCGCCACCCCTAGGCAAATGGCGCTGTCGGCAAGATTGAACGCCGGCCAATACCATGAGCCGGCATGAAAATAAAGGAAGTCGATGACCGCACCGATGCGCAGCCGGTCGATCGCGTTGCCGATCGCGCCGCCGATCACCAGGCCGATCGCGAGCGCGAGAAAAATCGTAGCGACGCGGCTCAGCCACACTAGCAGCATGACGACGATCAGCCCGGCGACCACCGCAAAGACCACCGAGTTGACGCCGGTGCGGTTGAGGAAGCCGAAGCTGACGCCGCTGTTGCAGGTCAAGACGAGCTGCAGAAACGGGGTTACCGCCTCGTGGTGGAGGACGCACCCGGTTTCGTGAAAATGCCGCAGCAGCGCGAATTTGCTGAGCTGGTCCAGGGCTGCGGCCGCCGCCGCGGCGGCCAGGCCGCGCCCCAGCATCACGCGGCGTCCGGTTGCGCCGGGATGGCGCCGCGCTCGATCACCGCGGCGCAGCGTCGGCACAGATCGGGGTGCCCCGCGACCTCGCCGATTTCTGGCAGCACCCGCCAGCAGCGCTCGCAGCGCTCGCCTTGGGCGGGCGCGACGACGACCGCGATCCCTGGCACGTCGGGGAGTGTGAAGGCGCCGTCGGGCGGCGGCGCGGCGCTCGCGGTACCGGCCGAGGTGATGCACAATTCGGCCAGATCGACGCCGCGCAGCACCGGCAATAGCCGCTCCGGCACATGGAGCGCGACCGCCGCCTGCAGGCTGGAGCCGATCCGCTTGGCGGCGCGCTCCAATTCGAGGGCGCCGGTGACGACGCGGCGCACGTCGCGCAACTCGCTCCAGCGCTGCCCGAGCGCCGGGTCGTGCCAGGCGCCCGGCACCGCGGCGAAGAGTTCGAGATGGACGCTGCGCCCCGGTGTGTCGCCGTGGCGCGCCAGCCAGGCCTCCTCGGCGGTGAAGCAGAGGATCGGCGCCAGCCAGCGGGCCAGGCAATCGAAGGTGCGTTCCAGCACGGTGCGGGTCGCGCGCCGGCCCAACTCGTCGGCGCCGTCGCAATAAAGCCGGTCCTTGCGAATGTCGAAATAGAACGCCGACAGATCGACCGCGCAGAAATTATGCAGCGCGGTGAACATCGCGTGGAAATCATAGTCGGCGATCGCCCGGCGCACGATTTCGTCGAGTTCGGCGAGACGGTGCAGCACCCAGCGCTCGAGCTCGGGCATTTCGCTCGGCGCGACCGCCTCCGCTGCCGAAAAGCCGGCGAGGGCGCCCAGGAGGTAGCGCAAGGTGTTGCGCAGGCGGCGGTAATTGTCGCCCATGCGCTTCAGGATCTCGGGGCCGAGGCTGAGATCCTCGGTGTAGTCCGAGGCGACGACCCAGAGGCGCAGGATGTCGGCGCCGCTCTCCTGGATCACATCCTGCGGCGCGACGACATTGCCGAGCGATTTCGACTGCTTGCGTCCGCTCTCATCGAGGATGAAGCCGTGCGTCAGTACCGCCTCGTAGGGCGCGCGGCCGCGCGTGCCGCAGCTCTCGATCAGCGAGGAATTGAACCAGCCGCGATGCTGGTCGGAGCCTTCGAGGTAGAGCGAGGCCGGCCATTTCAGCTCGGGCCGCTTTTCGAGGACAAAGGCGTGGGTCGAGCCCGAATCGAACCACACCTCGATGATGTCGGTGACCTTGTCCCACTCGGCCGCGTCGTAGGCGTCGCCGAGGAAGACCGCGGCGTCGGTGGTGTACCAGGCGTCCGCGCCGTCGCGCTCGACCGCCTGGGCGACGCGCTCGACGACCGCCCCGTCGCGCAGCGGCTCGCCAGTCTTCTTGTTGACGAAAACCGAGATCGGCACGCCCCAGCTGCGCTGCCGCGAGACGCACCAATCGGGCTTCGATTCGATCATCGCATGGATGCGGTTGCGGCCCTGTGGCGGGATCCAGCGCGTCTCGTCGATCGCCGCGAGCGCCTTCTCGCGCAGCCCGTTCGCCGCCATGCTGATGAACCATTGCGGCGTGTTGCGGAAGATCAGCGGCGCCTTCGAGCGCCACGAATGCGGGTAGGAATGGACGAGCGTGCCGCGCGCCAGAAGGCCGCCCGCCGCGTCCACCGCGGCGATCACCACGCGGTCGGCGTCGCCCGCCTTGCCGTCCGCCCGGTAGACCGCGTGGCCGGCGAAGAGCGGCACTTGCGGCAGGTAAACCCCGTCCGGCCCGACCGTATCGGGGACCGGCAAGCCGTTCGCCTGGCCCAGTTCCCAATCGTCGGCGCCGTGGCCGGGCGCGATGTGAACGAGCCCGGTACCCTGGTCGGCGACGACGAAATCGGCGGGCAAGAGCGGCACCGCGAAATCGTAGCCCTGGCCCTTGAGCGGATGGCGCGCGATCGTGCCGGCGAGCGCGGCTCCGGGCAGCACGTGCAGGACCGTATGCTGCTCGATCGCCGCAATCCGGCAGAGCTCCTCGACCAGCGGCAGCGCCACCAGCAGCTTTTCGCCGAGTTCGTGCGGCCCGCGATAGGGCACCGCGCGGCTCGCCTCGGCGACGGAATCGACCTGGATCACCGCGTACTCGAGGTCGGCGCTGTAGGCGATCGCGCGGTTGCCGGGGAGCGTCCACGGCGTCGTCGTCCAGATCACCGCGGCGGCGCCGGCGAGCGCCGGCAGGCTCGGACGCTCGATCGGGAAGCGCACCCAGACGGTATTCGAGCGGTGGTCGTGGTATTCGACCTCGGCTTCGGCGAGCGCGGTCTGCTCGACGACCGACCACAAAACCGGCTTCGCGCCCTTGTAGAGCCCGCCATTGACGAGAAACTTGCCGATCTCGCGGACGATCTGCGCCTCGGCGTCAAAGCTCATCGTCAGGTAGGGGTGGTCCCAGTCGCCGATGACGCCGAGCCGCTCGAACTGCGCCTTCTGCACCGCGACCCAATGGGTCGCGAAATCGCGGCACTCGCGGCGGAACTGCGCGATCGGCACGCTGTCTTTCGACTGCTGCTTGGCGCGGTATTTTTCCTCGACGATCCACTCGATCGGCAGGCCGTGGCAGTCCCAGCCCGGCACGTAGGGCGCGTCCTTGCCGCTCATCTGCTGGGCGCGGTTGATGACGTCCTTCAGGATTTTGTTCAGCGCGTGGCCGAGATGGATGTCGCCGTTGGCGTAGGGCGGCCCGTCGTGCAGGACGAATTTTTCGCGGCCCTGCGCGCTCTCGCGCAGCTTGTCGTAGAGGCGCATCGCCTGCCAGCGGGCGACGAGGCGCGGCTCCAAGAGCGGCAGGCCGCCGCGCATCGGGAAATCGGTTTTTGGCAGAAAGACGGTCGGACGGTAGTCCGTCGGCATGGTCAGCCCCTGGATGAATGCGGCAGGAAGAGGACGCCCCGATCCTCAGCCGAGGATCGGGCTCCTAATTCGCAGCATCCATCCGCGGCGCGCCAGCATGCCGCAGATATAGCAGCCGAATGAGGCAAATTCGAGGTGGTTGTCGGCGGGTATTTTCAGCGGACGCGCGCGGCCCGCGGCACGGCACCGCTCAGGGGTAGCAAGCCGGGCAGTGGCGCCTTAACTCGGCAGCAGGTAGTTGGTTTTTTGGTTTTCTTGTTCGCGCCGCTCGACGCCGGAGCGATGCACCCGCGCCAACCGCACACTGAAGCGCCCGGCGCCGTGGATTTCGCTGAGCCGGTCGATCTCGCGATAGGCGTCAACCAGCGTCAAATGCTCGCTCAGGTCCTTGTCCCGGAGCGAATCGAATACTGCAAAAGTAGCCATGCCTGCGTTCTCCGCGCGAAGGGGGGGCCGCGAGAACCCGCGTCATACATGAAGATGCACACGACGACGCTCGAATGCAACGGAGTTTTAACCATCGCTCGGCTCCCCCAACCAAAGAGCTAGGGGAAACCGCCCAGCGCATGATGTCGCCACGGGCCGCGCTACTATTTGCCGCACGAAAGCCTAGAGCAGCGGCGGGTTTCGCTAGGCGCCGGAGGACCGAGCCTTTGCCAGGAGCGCGCGCGCCGCCGCGGCGTCATCGGCGATCTGCGCCTTTAACGCGTCTAACCCGGCGAATTTTCGCTCCGGCCGGATGAAGTCGACCAGCGAAACCCGCAGATGGCGGCCATAAAGATCGGCGTCGACATCGAAAAGATGCGCCTCGAGCCGCGGCTCGGGGGTGCCGACGGTCGGGCGCAGGCCGATATTGGCGACGCCGGGAATCGCGCGCCCGGCGAAGGCGTCGTCCGGGCCGTCGCCGGCGACCCGCACCGCGTAAACCCCGAAGGCCGGGCGCAGATATTCGCCAAGCCCGAGATTGACGGTCGGGAAACCGATAGTGCGGCCGCGCCGGTCGCCGACCATGACGCGGCCGTCGATCTCCCAGAAGCGGCCGAGCTGGGCCGCCGCCTCGCGCGGCTTGCCGTCGCGCAACAATTCGCGGATATGGGTCGAGGAATAGACCGCCGCGTCGGGCGCGCGCACCGGCTCGATCACGGTGACGCCGAAGCCGTGCGCCGCCCCGGCCTCGCGCAACAATTCGGGCGTGCCGTGCCGGCGGTTGCCGAAGGTGCAGTCGTGGCCGACGACGATATGGCTGACGCCGATCGCGCCGAGCAGCAATTCGTCGATGAAGGATTGGGCGGTCTTGCGGGCGAAGGCGAGGTCGAAATGCTGGACGAACAGGAGGTCGACCCCGAGCCGCGCGATCTCGCGCTGCTTGACGCGAAACGGGGTCAGCCGGAACGGTTCGCCCGCTTGCCCGCCCGTTTGCCCGCCGACTTGCATGAAGACGCTGCGGGGGTGCGGCTCGAAGGTCAGCACCGCGGCCGGCACCCCCATCGCGCGGGCGCGGTCGCGGGCGGCGCCGATCAGCGCCGCGTGCCCCTGGTGCAGCCCGTCGAAATTGCCCATCGCCAGCACCGCGCCTCGCGGATGGCGCGAACCGGGCCCGGGATGTCTGACGATGCGCAGCACGGCTGATTTTGCGTTCGGGATGGAGGACACTCTCGGATCGCGGCGAAAATAGCGGGTGACGCGGCGGAGCGATAGCCTCGCCGCCCGGCACGGGAGAAAACTCGAGTGGAGGATGCGGCGGCGCCGTTGCGCGAAGCCTGGTACTACGCGGCGCCGAGCCGCAGCGTCGGGCGCGGCCGGCTGGTTGCCCGCACCATGCTCGGAGAACCGGTGCTGCTCGGGCGGGGCGACGACGGCGTGGTTTTCGCGCTGCGCGACATCTGCCCGCATCGCGGCATGCCCCTGTCGCAGGGCGCCTTCGACGGCGGCGAGATCGAGTGCTGCTACCACGGCTGGCGCTTTGCCCCTGACGGGCGCTGCACGCTGATCCCCTCGCTGGCGGCGGGGCAGAACTTCGACCTCGCGCGGGTCGCGGTCCCCCGCTACAAGGCGCACGAGGCGCAGGGCAACATCTGGGTCTATTTCGGCGACGATCCCCAAGGCGCGCCCGAGCCGCCGCCTCTCGCGGATGTCCCCGAATCGGCGGCGCCCGACCTCGTCGAGACGATGCGCTTCGCGGCGGCGATCGACCATGCCGTCGTCGGGCTGATGGACCCGGCGCACGGCCCCTTCGTGCACCGCGCCTGGTGGTGGCGCTCGCGCCGCTCGATCCATGAGAAGGCGAAAGCCTTCGCCCCCTCGCCGTTCGGCTTCACGATGAGCCGGCACGCGCCGTCGAGCAACTCGCGGGCCTACCGGCTATTGGGCGGCGCGCCCGAGACCGAGATCGCCTTCCGCCTGCCGAGCGTGCGGATCGAAGAGATCACGGCGGGTCGCTACCGCGTCCTCAACCTGACGGCGCTGACCCCGGTCGACGACAAGACGACCGAAATCAACCACTGCATCTATTGGAACGCGCCGTGGCTCAGCCTCCTGAAGCCGGCGCTGCGGCCCTATGTAAGGGCTTTCCTGCGCCAGGACCGCGACATCATGGAACGCCAGCAGCAGGGCCTGGGCTTTGCGCCGGTGCTGTCGTTGATCGACGACGCCGACACGCAGGCGCGCTGGTATTACCGGCTGAAGGAGGAATACCGCCGCGCCCGCGCCGAGGGGCGGCCCTTCGTCAACCCGGTCAGCCCGCGCACCTTGCGCTGGCGCAGCTGAAAAGCGAGGAGTGCGGCGTGAGCGATGCGATCGAGCGGGCGCTGGACGAGATCAAATTCGGCCCGGACGGCCTCGTCCCGGCGATCGCCCAGCAGCACGATACGGGCGACGTATTGATGGTCGCCTGGATGAACCGCGAGGCGGTGCGCCTGACGCTCGCCGAAGGGCAGGTGTGCTATTGGTCGCGCTCGCGCGGCCGGCTGTGGCGCAAGGGCGAGACCTCGGGCCAGATCCAGCGCCTGCGCGAATTGCGCCTCGATTGCGACGGCGACACGCTGCTGCTGCTGGTCGAGCAGGCGGGCGTTGCCTGCCACACCGGGCGGCGCAGCTGCTTTTTCCGCGCCTGGCGGGAGGGTGCCTGGGTGCTGATCGCCGAGCCGCAAATCTCGCCCGACGAACTCTATCCGGAGGCGCCGGATCGCTGATCCGCGGTCAGTGCGGCGGCGGGCAGGACAGCGTCGCCTGCGCCCGGGCGACCACCTCCGGGCTCATCGGCCGGGTGCACTGCGCGTTGTATTCGCCGACCCGCGCGTTGTAGCGCTCGGTAGTGGCCGACAAATCGGTGAAGATCGCGCCGCGCTGGCGCCGGAACGCCGCGTCGCGCCGCGCCAGGAGCTCGCGAAACTGCGCCACCGATTGCGGATTGTTGACATCGACGCTGCCGCGCGCCTGCTGCAACTGGGTATCGAGCGCCGCGACCTCGTTGCGGGCGGCGTCGTAAGCCTGCTGCCGCGTCGTCAGCTCGGCGCTCAACGCACCGACCTCCTGATGCAGGCACAGGCAGCTGGCGACTTGCGCGACGTCCGACAGCGGGCCCGATGGCAGCGGCGCGGGCGGCGCCGGATAGGCTAGATAAGGCGCCTGCGCCGAGGCGGCGGACGCCGCAGCGACCACCGCAAGTGCGACAAACGCGGCTGCCAGCCGGCCAAGCCTCAACCAGCCCATCCCCCACCCCCGCTGCTGCTCGCCCGGCCGATCGTCCGGCGGCGCGGCAAGTTAGGCCAAGCGCGCGGCCAGTTCTAGTAGGACCAGGGGCGCTAGGGCTGCGACGGCTTGTCCAGCTCTGCCCTGACGGTCTGTGTCGCGGCCCCGGCGGCGGCCCCAGCGGCGCGCACCGCGGTTTCGCGCACGCGGCGCTGGAGCTGCGCGCGCGTGCCGCCGATCGCCTCGTCTTCGAGACGGCTGACCGGCAGCATGATCGCGAGAAAGGCGCCGGCCAGCGCACCGACCGCGCCGGCGACCAGCGGATGGCGCTGCACCGCGCCGCTCAGTTGCCCGGCCACCCGGGTGACGCCGTCCGCGGCATAGGCGCTGGCGTTATTGACCATCGCCTGACCCGAATCGCGCACCGAATTCAGGGCGCCCTGCGCGAGGTCGGCCGCCTGATGGGTCCAGCCATCGGGCCGGCCGGGGGGCGCCCGATCGACCAGCGGATTGCCGGTATGGCCGAGCGGGCGATCGCCCGCCAGCTCGCCGACCCGCCGCCGCCGGGCCTCGACCTCTTGCTGGTGCAGGGTGCGCTCGGCGATCAGCCACACCGCGCCGACGCCGATGAGAGCGACCGGGATCGGGTTGGCGCGCACCGCCTCGAAGCTGCGGTTCAGGCCGCGGCTGAATAGATCATTGCTGTCGATCGTTTCCTTCAACATGTCGAATCCCTTCTCAACGAGGCGGGGCGGCGCGAGCTGGCGCTTCAGCGCATCGAGGGTCAGCGCCAGTTCGGCGCGGGTGAGCGCGATCCGCCGCTCGGCCTCGGCCGGCGACAATTCCACCGATACCTGCAATAGGCGGCGGCTCATCGCAAGCGCTCCCTGAGCCACGCTTCATCCTCCCGCAGCGAGCGCAAGGTGCGGTCCGGCGTCAACGCCTTGGCGGCGAGCCGGCGCTTGCCGAAGAGCAGCAGCAGCGCGCCGACCGCCAGCGTGGCGAGCGCGATCAGGAGCGCCGCGAGCCAGGCCGGCAGCACGATGGCGAGGCCGAGCGTGCCGGCGGCCAGCAGCGCCAGCCAGCCGCTGAAGAGGATCAGCCCGCCGGCCGCGAACGCGGCCGCGCCGGAGCCGGCCCGGCCGAGCTTCTCGTGCAGCTCGGCTTTGAAAAGCGCCAGCTCCTGGCGGACCAGCAGAATCGTTTCGCCGGCGAGGTCGGACAACAGCGCCGCCACCGAGCGTTCGGCCTTGCCGGGTTGCCCGGCGAGGTCGGGCGCCTCCGAAGCGAGCGTCATCACAAGGTCTCCCGGGGCGCCGCGGAGCGGCCCGGGTAGATTTCGGCGATCGCGGCCTCGTTATCGCGCGCGGCGGCGGCGAGAGGTTTGTCGTGCCGGCTGGCCGGCTGTGGAGGCGCGGTCTCGTCGGGACGCGGGGCCGAGAGCGCCAGCAAGCGGCCGGCGACGAGCCCGGCGCCGATTGCGGCAGCGAGGAAGCCGAGCGGCGAGCTTTTCGCGAAATCCTCGATGTCGCCGACCAATTCGCCCCACGAACGAGCGCGCAATTCGCCGGCGAACGCGTCGATCCGGCGGGCCGCCTCGATGGTATACTGCGCGACCGCGCCGTCCTCGCTGAGCGACCGCGCCGAACCGCGCAGCACCTCGCCAAAGGCGGCGATCTCGCCGGCGGCGCGGTCGCGCTGCTCCTCGAAGAGCAGCGTCGCGTTGTCGCGGACCGCCGCGATCAGCTCGGCTGCGATATCGTCCCTAGGCGCATTCATGGTCGCACTCCCGACGCCCGCGGCCAAAACCTGCCGCAGCTCGCCCCAGCAAAACTCTGTCTCACGAACGGGCAGGCAGGCGCCGCGGTTCCCCGTGCCGCACTCGGTTGTATGCTGGTGGGGAGGGGATCAGACCGTGTTTGACGGCAACGCCGGAGGTTGCCCAACCGCTCGGCGAATCGCCTTTTCGGTGTGGGCGCGCGGCCCCGGCGCGTCAGCGCGCCATGATCACCGGGATCTTCGCGTCCATGATGATGTGGCGGGTGGCGCCGCCGAAGATCATCTGGCGGATGCGGCTTTGCGTGTAGGCGCCCTTGAGCAGCAGGTCGGCGCCGCCGGCCATCGCTTCCTTGAGGAACGATTCGCCCTGCGCCTTCTGCCGGCCGAAGGCGGTGCGCAGGCTGACGCTAAGCCCGTGGCCTTCGAGCGCATGGGCCAGTTCCTCGCCGGCGGGGCCGGGTTCGGGCATGTGCTGCGAGCCGACCGCGACGACGATCACCTGGCGCGCCAGCTTCAGAAACGGCATCGCCAGCGCCACCGTCATCGCGGTCTCGGTGCTGCCGTTCCACGCGACCGCGATCGTGTCGCCGAGCTGCGGCCCCATCACCCGCGGCACCATCATCACCGGGCGGCCGCTTTCGAAGAGCGCATCCTCGAGGGTTGCCTCGGCGATCGAGGCGAGCTTTTCCGGCTGCTCGACCAGGATCAGATCGTAGACCCGGCCGCTCAACCCGACGATCGCGTTCTGCCGCCCGTCCTCCTCGCGCCACGAGGCGCTCGGCCCAGTGGTGGCGGCCGCCGCGCCGATCGGCACGCCGTTCGCAGCCATGAAATCGCGAAACAGGCGGCGCGCGTGGTCGCGCCGGTCGTGGCCTTCGCGTTCCAGCGTGCGGTCGACTTCGGACGAGATCGAAAAGCCCATCTCGCCGCCGAACACCACCGCGTATTCGGTCGTCAAGCTGTGCAGCCCGACGATATGGCTGTCGAACCGGCGCGCGACCTTGAGCGCCGCCTCGAGGACCGGCCCAGCGTTGCCGTCGCCGATCACGGCCAGCAAATTCTTCATGCCGCTTCCCTCTCCCGAGGGTGCCCGCACGAGCGCGGTGCGCACCTTTTATCCGAGGGTACTACTTTGCGCCGATCGTTGCGAGAGCGCCGCGGCTCGACGCCCGACGGCGCCCCGACTACACTCGGCGCGCGGTTCTTTGCAGGATGGACACTCGGTCGATGCGACGCAGCGCACGCACTTTCCTCGCGGCCGCCATCATGCTCGGCGCCGCCTGTGGGCTGCGACAGCCCGCCAGCGCCGCCGACACGGTCAATTTCGGCACCGACTGGAAGGCCGAGGCCGAGCACGGCGGCTATTACCAGGCGCTCGCCACCGGCATCTACCAGCGCTACGGGCTCGACGTGAAGCTGAAGCCGGGTGGGCCGCAGGTCAACCACGCCCAGCTCTTGGCGGCCGGCGTCCTCGACTTCAACATCGCCTCCAACTCGTTCGCGGTGCTGAATTACGTGCAGCAGCAGATCCCGATGGTGGCGGTCGCGGCGATCTTCCAAAAGGACCCCTCGGTGTTGATCGCGCATCCCGGGCAGGGCGACGACAGCCTCGCTGCCCTGAAGGGCAAACCGATCATGATCAGCTCCGACACGCGGGTGACAAGCTGGCTCTTTCTCAAGCAGAAATTTGGCTACACCGACGACCAGATCCGCCCCTACGCGTTCAGCGCCGCGCCGTTTCTCGCCGATGCCACGGCGATCCAGCAGGGCTATCTGACGAGCGAGCCGTTCACAATCGAGCATGCCGGGGTGAAGCCGGTCGTGCTGCTGCTCGCGGACGCCGGCTATTCGAGCTATGGCGGGCTGATCGAAACCTCGCAAAAGCTGGCGCACGACAAGCCCGATCTGGTGCGGCGCTTCGTCAATGCCAGCATCGAGGGTTGGTACAGCTATCTCTTCGGCGATCCGGCGCCGGGCGACGCGCTGATCAAGCGCGACAATTCCGAGATGACCGACGCGCTCCTCGCCTACGGCCGGGACAAAATGAAAGAATACGGCATCATCGCCAGCGGCGACGCGGCGCAGCGCGGCATCGGCGCGATGAGCGAAGCACGCTGGCGCGATTTCTTCGAGACGATGGCCAAGGCCAAGCTTTATCCGGCCGACATGGATTTCCGCCGCGCCTTCACGCTGCAATTCGTCAACCAGAAGGTCGGGATGCGGCCCTGAGCTGGCCGGAGTGGGTTGATCGGCGTGCCACCAACGGCCACCGTTGTACAGTTGCGGGGCGTCGCCAAGCGCTTCGCCTCGGGGCTGGAGGCGCTCGGCGGGGTCGATCTCGCCGTGGCGCGCGGCGAATTCCTCAGCCTCCTCGGGCCCTCGGGCTGCGGCAAGAGCACGCTGCTGCGCATCGTCGCCGGCCTCAGCGAGCCGAGCGGCGGCGGCTGCACCCTCGATCTCGGCGCGCCGCCGGGCGCCGCCACCACCGGCCGCATCGGCTTTGTCTTCCAGGACCCGACGCTGATGCCGTGGAGCACGCTCGCGAAGAACGTCGAATTGCCGCTGCGCATCGCCGGGCGGCTCGGCTCGGCCGAGCGCGACCGGGTCGCCCAGGCGCTCGCCGCGGTCGGGCTTAAGGGGTTCGAGCGGGCCTATCCGCACCAGCTCTCGGGCGGCATGCGGATGCGCGCGTCGCTCGCCCGGGCGCTCGTCACCGAGCCCGATTTGCTGCTGCTCGACGAACCCTTCGCGGCGCTCGACGAGATCACCCGCCTCGCGCTCAACGACGATCTGCTGCGCCTGTGGGAGCGGCACCGGCCGACCATCCTTTTCGTGACCCATAGCGTTTTCGAGTCGGTCTATCTCTCGACCCGCATCGCGGTGATGACGGCGCGGCCCGGCCGCATCGCCGCCGATCTGCCGGTCCCGCTGCCGCAGCCGCGCGAGCGCGGCTTGCGCCTGAGCCCCGCCTACGCCGCGATGTGCGAGCGCGTCTCGGCCGCCCTCGCGGCTGCGACGGCGCCCCCGGTGCAATGATGCAGCGCGCCCTGCGCCTCCTCGCGCCGCTGGCGATCGGGATCGTCTTTCTCGCCGCCTGGGAAGCAATCGTGCGCCTCCGCGGCATCCCGCCCTACATTCTGCCGGCGCCGAGCGCGGTGGCGCAGAGCCTGTGGGTCGACGGCCCGAGCCTGTTCTTCTCGCTCCTGGTCACGCTGCGCATCACGCTGGCGGCGCTGGCGGCGGCAGCCTTCTTCGGCGGCGCGCTGGCGCTGTTGTTCTCGCGTTCGCGGATCCTCGAACTCAGCCTCTTTCCCTATGCCGTCATTCTGCAGGTGACGCCGATCGTCGCGATCGCGCCCTTGATCATCATCTGGGTGCGCCAGCCGTTTCTCGCGCTCCTGGTGTGCGCCTGGATCGTCGCGTTCTTCCCGATCGTCTCCAACACCACGGTCGGCCTCAACAGCGCCGACCGCAACCTCCTGGCCCTCTTCCGCCTTTACGGCGCCTCGCCCGGCCAGACGCTGCTCCTGCTGCGCCTGCCGACGGCGCTCCCATATTTCCTCGCCGGCTTGCGCATCAGCGGCGGCCTTGCCCTCATCGGTGCGGTCGTCGCCGAGTTCGTCGCCGGCACCGGCGGGGCCGAGACCGGGCTTGCCTTCCGCATCCTCGAAGCCGGCTACCGCCTGGCGATCCCGCGCCTCTTCGCCGCCCTTTTCCTCTTGTCGCTGACCGGGATCGTGATCTACCTCCTGCTCGACCTCCTGTCGCGCCGCCTGCTGCGCCACTGGCACGAAAGCGCGCTCGCCGAGGAGGAGTAGGTTACCCCCTCCCGACGAACGGCATCTTGGTGGCCATCACGGTCAGGAACTGGATGTTGGCTTCGGGCGTCACGGTGGCGCAGAGGACGACCGAGCGGGCGACGTTTTCGACGTCCATCGTCGGCTCGATCATGACTTCGCCGTTGGGCTGCGGCACGCCGCGGGTCATCCGCTGGGTCATCTCGGTGAGCGCATTGCCGACATCGATCTGGCTGCACGAAATGTCGTATTTGCGGCCGTCGAGCGAGGTCGATTTGGTCAGACCGGTGACCGCGTGCTTGGCGGTCGTGTAGGCGATCGAGTTGGGCCGCGGCACGTGCGCCGATATCGAGCCGTTGTTGATGATGCGGCCGCCCATCGGGTTCTGTTCCTTCATCATGCGCACCGCCTGCTGGGTGCACAGGAAGGTGCCGTTGACGATCGAGTCGATGACGCCCTTCCACTTCGCGTAATCGAGATCCTCGATCGGTGCGGCGGCGCCGTAGCCGGCGTTGTTGAAGAGGACGTCGAGCCGGCCGAACTTGGCCTTGGTGGCGGCAAACAGCGCCGCGACCGAGTCCGGGTCGCCGACATCGGTGGGGACGCCGAGCGCCCTGCCCTGCAACCCCTCGATCTGACTGACGACGGCGTCGAGCGGCTCCGGCCGGCGCCCGGCGACCACCACCGCGAACCCCTCGCGCGCCAGCGCCAGGGCCGAGGCTTTGCCAATGCCGCTGCCGCCGCCGGTGACGAGCGCAACCTTGCCGTTCGAAGCCATAATGCGTTCCTCCTGGGGAAATCGGGGTTTGTCTGGCGCCGACGATATCAGGTTTGCGCCGACCGCGGCAGCAGCCGCTTTGTCATGTAATAGCGGGTGAGGCCGGGCGGGTCGCAGACGATCGTCGCGGCGATGTCGTAGCCCTGCTTCTGGTAGAACAGCGGCGCCTGGACGCTGAGCGTCGTCAGCGCGATGCGGCTGCAGCCGCGCCGGCGCCCTTCCTCTTCCGCTATCGCCAGGACGCGGCTGCCGATGCGGTCGCGGCGCAAGCCCTCGGGCAGGAAAAAGCGCTCGACGTAGACGAGCCCGAACGAGGTGCGCCCATAGAGCCCGCCGACGATTTTGCCGCCGGCCCGCTCGCGGACAAAGACCGCCAGCGGGCGATGGTCGCGGTAGCCGGTGCGGCTTTCGTTGTAGGCGGCCAGCCCGTCGGCGATCACCGCGACATCGGCCGGGTCGAGCGCGTCGGTCAGGGTGATTTCGGGATCCTCTGGCATGCGTCTATCCCCTTCAATCGAGCGGCGGCGGCCGGCGCTCGGGCTGCGTCGCCTCGAAGGCGCGGGCGGCGCGCAGCACCAGAGGCTCGGCGTAGAGCGGCCCGACGATCTGCAGGCCGATTGGCAGCCCGGCGGCGGTCAGGCCGCACGGGATCGAGGCGGCCGGCTGGCGCGTCATGTTGAAGGGATAGCTGAAGGGCGACCAGTCGACCCAATTGGTCTCGCTCGCCGGGTCGCTCAAATCCTGGCCGACCGGCAAGGCCGGCAGCGGCATCATCGGCGTCAAGAGCAAATCGTAGCGCTGGTGGAACGCCGCCATCTGCCGGCCGAGCGCGGCGCGCGCCAGATCGGCGGCGACAAAATCGACGCCGCTGACCCGCTCGCCCTGGGCCGCGATGGCGAGGAGGCCGGGGTCGCACAGCTTGCGCCTGTCCGCCGGGAAGCTTCGCAGGTTGCGAGCCGAGCCGGCGCTCCACAGCGTCAGCAGCGCCTCGCGCGGCGACGGGAAAATTTCTCCGACCTGTTCGACCGTCGCGCCGAGTTCCTCGAATTTGCCCGCCGCCGCGGCGCAGCTTGCGGCGATCTCGGGATCGACCCGGGCGTAGCCGAGATCGGGGCTGTAGGCGATGCGCAGGCCCTTCACTCCGCCTTCGATGCCGTCGCGGTAGTCGCGCGTCTCGGGCGGCAGGATATAGGGGTCGCGAGGGTCGGGCCCAGCCAGCACGTTGAGCATCGCCGCCGCGTCCACCACATTGCGCGCCATCGGCCCGACATTGGAGAGAAGGCCGAGCGGCCCATAGGGATGCGCCGGCACCCGCCCGAAGGTCGCCTTGATCCCGAAAATGCCGGTGAAGGCGGCCGGGATGCGGATCGAGCCGGCGCCGTCGCTGCCGACATGCAAGGGCGCGATGCCGGCGGAGCAGGAAGCGGCCGCGCCGGCGCTGCTGCCGCCCGGCGTGCGCCCCAGGTTCCATGGGTTGCGGGTGATGCCGGTCAAGGGCGAGTCGCCGATCGCCTTCCAGCCGAATTCCGGCGTTGTCGTCTTGCCGAGGATCACCGCGCCGGCTTCGCGCAGCCGCGCCACCGCCGGGCCGTCCTCGGCGTCCGGCGCCGGATCGGTCAGGTGCGAGCCGCGCCGCGTCGGATGCCCCCGCATCATCACGAGGTCCTTCACCGTCACCGGCACGCCGTCGATCGGGCCCAGCGGCCGGCCCTGCCGCCAGCGCTCTTCGGCCGCGCGCGCCGCCGCCAGCGCGCCGTCGCGGTCGACCAGACAGAACGCGTTGAGCTTCGGCTGCAGCGCCGCGATCCGGGCGAGCAGGGCCTCGGCCGCCTCGACCGGCGACAGCTCCTGCTTGCGGTAGAGCCCGGCGAGGTCGAGCGCCGAAGTAAAAGCAATGTCGGAAGCGCTCGTCATCTCCCCTCCCTGATCAGGCGACGCGACTATCGACGAATTGCCGCAGCCCGGCAACGCCTGCCCGGCACGCCGCTTGCGTCGTGATTGTGGGGTTCGCGGTTGACGGCGTAAGGTTTCACGAACGACGCGAACGGGGATAGCGATGTCGAGAATAGCAGGACGGATTTGCTGCGCCGCAGCCTTGTTGGCGCTGGCGCTTGGCCTCGCGCCGGCACATGCCGCAGCCGAGACGACGACGCTGCGCTTCATCCCGCAGGCCGATTTGCGCAGCCTCGACCCGATCTGGACCACCGCCTACATCACCCGCAATTTCGGCTACATGGTCTACGACACGCTGTTCGCGCTCGACAAAAACTTGCAGCCGCAGCCGCAGATGGTCGACACGTGGAAGGCGAGCGACGACAAGCTGAGCTATTCGTTCACCTTGCGCCCCGGGCTCAAGTGGCATGACGGATCGCCGGTGCGCGCCGCCGATTGCGTCGCCTCGATCGCCCGCTGGGGCAAGCGCGACCCGTTCGGGCAAAAGCTGATGGACGCGGTCGACAAGATGACCGCCGACAACGACCAGAGCTTCACGATCCACTTGAAAACGCCGTTCCCGTTGATCCTCTACGCGCTCGGCAAGCTGTCGAGCAACGTGCCGTTCATGATGCCGGAGCGGCTGGCGAAAACCGACCCCTTCCAGCAGGTCACCGAGGTCGACGGCTCCGGCCCCTTCAAGTTCGTCAAGGAGGAATGGGTCCCCGGGAGCAAGGCGGTCTTCGTCAAGAATACCGATTACGTGCCGCGCAAGGAGACGCCGAGCTTTGCCGCCGGCGGCAAGGTGGTCAAGGTCGACCGCGTCGAGTGGCTTTATATCCCCGACACCGCGACCGCTGCCTCGGCGCTGAACGCCGGCGAAGCCGATTGGTGGGAGCAGCCGCCCGCCGATCTCGTGCCGGTGCTCGCCGCCAACAAGGACGTCAAGGTCGCGACCGTTGACCCGCTCGGCAATATCGGGGTGCTGCGCTTCAATCAGCTGCTGCCGCCGTTCGACAACCCGAAGATGCGCGAGGCGGTGCTGAACCTGGTCGACCAGAAGGACTACATGCGCGCCGTCGCCGGCGATGAGAAGTATTGGAAGACCTGCGTCGCGCTGTTTGTCTGCAACACCCCGTTCGCGACCAATGCCGGCGCCGACGAATTGCTGCACGGGCCGAACGTCGAGAAGGCCAAGGAGCTGATCAAGGAGGCCGGCTACAAGGGGGAAAAGGTGGTGCTGCTCGACGCCACCGACCAGCCGATCGTGCACGCCCAGGCATTGGTCACGGCGCAGGCGCTCGGCAAGGCCGGGATCAACGTCCAGATCGACGCCAACGACTGGGGCACGCTGGTCACCCGGCGCACCTCGAAAAAGCCGATCAGCGAGGGCGGCTGGAACCTGTTCCACACCTGGACCGCCGCTCCCGACATGCTGTCGCCGGCGCTGAACGGCCCGCTGCGCGGCAACGGCGAGAAGGCGTGGTTCGGCTGGCCGAGCGACCCCAAGCTCGAGGGGCTGGTCGATACCTGGTTCAAGTCGCCCGAGGCGGCCGAGCAGAAGGAGGTCGCCAAGGAGATCCAGGTCGAGGCCTACAAAAACGAGATCCCCTATGTGCCGACCGGGCAGTTCCTGATCCCCACCGCCTACCGCAAGAACCTCGACGGCATCATCATCGCGCCGGTGGTCTTTCTGTGGAACGTCGAGAAGAAGTGATTGCGGGGCCGCTAAACCCCCACCCCAACCCTTCCCCGCTTGCGGGGGAGGGGGAAGGCTGGGGCGCTTCGTCAAATAACCCTCCCCCGCAAGCGGGGGAGGGAGGGACCCGCCGCAGAGCGGCGGGAGGGTGGGGGTGGGTTCGCACCGCCGACTGGGTCGCCTGAATCATGTTCGCCTACATCGTGCGGCGCATTCTGGCGACGATCCCGGTGATGGCGGTGGTCGGGGTCTTTGTCTTCGCGCTGTTGCACCTGAGCCCGGGCGACCCGGCGGCGATCATCGCCGGCGACACCGCGACGGGCGCCGACATCGCCCGTATCCGCGCCGCCCTCGGCCTCGACCAGCCGATCTACGTGCAGTTCGGCATCTGGGCCTGGGGCCTGCTGCACGGCGATCTCGGCATCTCGATCTTCACCAACCTGCCGGTGGCGAAGCTGATCGCGCAGCGCCTCGAACCGACCGTCGCGCTGACCCTATCGACGCTCTTCGTCTCGGTCGCGGTCGCGATCCCGATGGGGGTCGTCGCCGCGTGGCGCGCCGGCTCGTGGATCGACCGCGTCGTCATGGTGTTCGCGGTGCTCGGCTTCTCGGTGCCGGTGTTCGTGCTGGCCTACATCCTGATCTTCGTCTTCGCGATCTGGGCCGATCTGTTGCCGGTGCAGGGCTATGTCAGCATCACCCGGGGCCTGTGGCCGTTCCTGTCGCATATCATCCTGCCGTCGATCGCGCTCGGCATGATCTTCGCCGCGCTGATCGCGCGGATCACCCGCGCCAGCATGCTCGACGTGCTCGCGCAGGATTACATCCGCACCGCGCAGGCCAAGGGCCTTTCGAACGAGCAGGTGCTGCTCGGCCACGCGCTGAAGAACGCCGCGGTGCCGATCGTGACGATCATCGGGATCGGCGTCGCGCTCCTGATCGGAGGGGTCGTCGTGACCGAGACGGTGTTCGCGATCCCCGGGCTCGGGCGGCTTACCGTCGACGCGATCCTGCGCCGCGACTATCCGATCATCCAGGGCGTCATCCTGATCTTCTCGGCCGCCTATGTGCTGGTCAACCTATTGGTCGATCTCAGCTACACGCTGCTCGACCCGCGCATCCGCTATTGACGTGAGGACCAATCCGTCATTCCCGCGAAAGCGGGAACCCAGAGCCCCGAGGGCAATGTCGCCCGCCCTGGACCCCCGCTTGCGCGGGGGTGACGGCTGGAGGGATTGAGGATGGCGGTCGTTCATCCCGAGATCGCGCGCTCCGCCGCCCCGGCGCGGCCGAGCCCGGTGTGGCGCTACCTGCGGCGCCACCCGACGATCGTCGCGGGCGGCGTGCTCTTATTCCTGATGGCGGCGATGGCGGCGTTGGCGCCGTGGCTCGGCACGGTCGACCCGCAGGCGCTGGCGCCGATCGACCGCCTCAAATGGCCGTCGGCGGCGCATTGGTTCGGCACCGACATGCTCGGCCGCGACGTCTACAGCCGCACGGTTTACGGCGCCCGCGTGTCGCTCGTCGTCGGGCTCAGCGTCGCGCTGCTCGCCACCGGGCTCGGCCTGGCGATCGGAGTGGTGACCGGCTTCACCCGCTGGGTCGACGCGATCGTCATGCGGGTGATGGACGGCCTGATGTCGATCCCCTCGATCCTTATCGCGATCGCGCTGATGGCGCTGACCCGCGCCAGCCTGCGCAACGTCATCTTCGCGATCGCGGTCGGCGAGGTGCCGCGGGTGACGCGACTGGTGCGCGGCGTCGTCTTGACGCTGCGCGAGCAGCCTTACGTCGAGGCGGCGATCGCCAGCGGCACCGGATTTTTCCGTATCCTGTGGCGCCACATCGTCCCCAACACGCTGGCGCCGCTCCTGGTGCAGGGCACCTACATCGCAGCGTCCGCGATGATCACAGAAGCGATCCTGTCGTTCATCGGCGCCGGCACGCCGCCCAACATTCCCTCCTGGGGCAACATCATGGCCGAGGGCCGCAGCCTCTTTCAGGTCGCCTATTACATCCTGCTGTTCCCAGGGATCATGCTGTCGCTGACGGTGCTGGCGATCAACCTGCTGGGCGACGGGCTGCGCGACGCGCTCGACCCGCGCCTCGCGCGCCGCCTGTAGCCGGCGATGGCGACGCTTGCCGCGCCGACGCTCGCAACCGACGCGGCCGCCGCGGTGCCGTCGCCCACGGTTGCGCCGCTGCTCGAGGTCGCCGATCTGCGAACCTGGTTTTTCACCCGCGACGGCGTCGTGCGCGCGGTCGACGGCGTGTCGTTTCACGTGATGCCCGGCGAGACGCTGGCGATCGTCGGCGAAAGTGGCTGCGGCAAGAGCGTCACCGCGCTCTCCATCCTGCGCCTCATTGCCTCGCCGCCGGGACGCATTGTCTCGGGCGCGGTGCGCCTCGCCGGGCGCGACCTGTTGCGGCTTGGCGAGGCGGAGATGCGGGCGGTGCGCGGCAACGACATCTCGATGATCTTCCAGGAGCCGATGACCTCATTAAACCCGGTCTTGACGATCGGCCGGCAGATCGCCGAGACCCTGACGCTCCACCAGGGCCTCGACAAGAAGGCCGCGCTCGCCCGCGCCGTCGAGGTGCTGCGCCTCGTCCACATCCCCGAGGCGGCGCGGCGCATCGAGCAGTACCCGCACCAGCTGTCGGGCGGCATGCGCCAGCGGGTGATGATCGCGATGGCCTTGGCGTGCAACCCCAAGCTCCTGATCGCCGACGAGCCGACGACTGCGCTCGACGTTACGATCCAGGCGCAGATCCTCGATTTGATGCGCGAACTGAAGCAGAAAATCGACGCCGCGATCGTGCTGATCACGCATGATCTGGGCGTCGTCGCCGAGATGGCGCAGCGCGTCGTCGTGATGTATGCCGGGCGCAAGGCCGAGGAGGCGCCGGTGCGGCAATTGTTCCGCCGGCCGCTGCACCCCTATACCAAGGGGCTCCTCGCCTCGGTGCCGCGGCTCGGCGCGAGCCTTGATCCGGGGCGCGCCGGGCGGCTCGCCGAAATCCCGGGGACGGTGCCGTCCCTGAAGGAAGAGACCCCGGGCTGTCTCTTCGCCGAGCGCTGCGCCTTCGCCACCGGCATCTGCCGCAGCGAGACGCCGCTGTTCGAAGAAAAGGAAGACGGCCATTACGCCGCCTGCTTCCATTCCGAGGCGGTGGCGGCGGCATGACCGACCAGGCGCCGCTCCTCTCGGTCAAGGGCCTCGTCAAACACTTCCCGGTGAAGCGCGGGCTGTTGCAGCACACGGTCGGCCAGGTGCACGCGGTCGACGGCATCTCGTTTGACATCGCCGAGGGCGAGACGCTGGGACTGGTCGGCGAGTCGGGCTGCGGCAAATCGACCGCCGGCAAGGCGATCCTGAAGCTGATCGAGCCGACCGCCGGCGAAATCCGGGTCAACGGCGAGCGCATCGACGGCCTCTCGCGGCGCGCGATGCGGCCCTACCGGCGCGAAATGCAGGTGGTGTTCCAGGATCCCTATTCCTCGCTCAACCCGCGCCTCAGGATCCGCGACATCATCGCCGAGCCGCTGACCAATTACGCGACGGCGCACGGCCGCGCCCTCGACGAGCGGGTCGCCAGCCTGGCCGGCAAGGTGGGCTTGCGCGCCGAGGCGCTCGACCGCTACCCGCACGAATTTTCCGGCGGCCAGCGCCAGCGCATCGGCATCGCCCGCGCGCTGGCGCTCAACCCGGGCCTCATTGTCTGCGACGAGCCGGTCTCGGCGCTCGACGTCTCGGTCCAGGCGCAGGTGGTCAACCTGCTCTGCGACCTGCAGCAGGAATTCGGCCTCTCCTACCTCTTCATCGCCCACGACATCGCGGTCGTCGAGCACATCTGCCACCGCATCGCGGTGATGTATCTGGGGAAAATCGTCGAGCTGGCGCCGCGCGCCTCGCTGTTCGCGCGGCCGCAGCATCCCTACACCGAGGCGCTCCTATCGGCGGTGCCGGTGCCCGACCCCGACGCGGCGCGCCGGCGCATCATCCTGAAGGGCGACGTGCCGAGCCCGATCGACCCGCCTTCCGGCTGCCGCTTCCACACCCGTTGCCCCTACGCCTTCGAGCGCTGCGCGAAGGAGGAGCCGCAGATGCGCGAAATCCTCCCCGGCCACCACGCCGCCTGCCACCTGCGCGATGCGGGCCCCGCCGCGGCTGCTGCTGCTCTGGCCTAGCGATAGCGCCGGCCGCGCGTGCCGGTCAGTGCCGCGTAGACGAGTTGGCGTGTCAGGTTGCGGTAGCGCATTCGGTGTTCCGGCGATTGCAGCATAAAGACCGCGATCAGCTGTTCGGCCGGGTCGATCCAGAAGGTCGTGCCCAAGACGCCGTGCCACCAGAAATCGCCGACCGAACCGGGTAGCGGGCAGCGGCCGGCCTCCTTGCGCACCGCGAAGCCGAGCCCGAAGCCGATGCCGTAATCGGGGGTCGGCGCCAACGCGCCGAAGCGCGCCGTACCGCCATAGGCGACGCCCGGCGGCAGGTGATCGGCGGCCATCAAGGCAGCCGTTTTCGGCGCCAGCAGCCGCACCCCGTCAAGCTCGCCGCCGTTCAACAGCATCTGGCAGAAGCGCAGGTAATCGGCGGCGGTCGAGACGGCGCCGCCGCCGCCCGATTCGAAGCGCGCGGGCTCGTTGACGTTACGCATTGGCGAACGCTTGCCGGTCGCCGGGTCGGCCTGCGGCTCGGCGACCCGCGTTGCGCGCTTGCCGGTCGCGGCGAAGCCGGTGTCGGGCATGCCGAGCGGTCCCGTGATTCGCTCGGCAAAGAACTGGCCGAGCGTCTTGCCCGAGATTACCTCGATGATGCGCCCCACGACATCGGTTGAACGGCTGTATTCCCAGGTCGAGCCCGGCTCGAACATCAAGGGCAGTCGCGCCAGCTTTGTCACAAGATCGGCATTCGTCTGGCCCACGTCGCCCGGCTTTTCGTCACGCCAGATCATCTGCACCGGCGAGTCGCCGAAATCCTCGTAGGTCAGCCCCGACGTGTGGCGCAGCAGGTCCTGCAGGGTCATCGCCCGCGCCGGCTTCCGGCGCTCGACGCCGACTGTGATGTCGGCGAATTCGGGCAGGTAGTCGGCGACCGGCGCGGCGATCTCGAGAAGCCCCTCCTCGGCCAGCATCATCGCCGCCACCGAGGTCATCGGCTTGGTCATCGACGCAATGCGGAAGATCGCATCCGGCGTCATCGCCGCGCCGGCCTCGCGGTCGCGGTAGCCGAAGGCTTCAGCATAGGCGAGCCGGCCGCCGCGCGCGATCAGCAGCACCGCGCCGGGGATCACCCGCTGCTCGACATCCCGCCGGATGGAAGCGGCGGCGCGTTCCAGCCGCGCCGACGACAACCCGACCTGTTCCGGGCTCTCGGCCCGCGGCAACCCCAGTGCGCTCATCCTCCGCCTCCCAAAAAAATCATTGCGAGGTGCCCGTCAGGGCGCCGAAGCAATCTCGGGGATCGGTACCCTCGCGGCACGAGATTGCGTCGTCGCTTCGCTTCTCGCAATGACAGGCGTGGGTCAAATCACCCCGTCATCCTTCAGCGCCGCCAGCTCGGTTGCCGAGAGGCCGAGCCAGCCGCAATAGATTTCGGAATTGTGCTGGCCGACGGTCGGGCTCGCGGCGGCCGGCGCGCGGCCGAGGCCGTGCAGCCGCAAGGGCGAAGTCGGCACCGTGATCGGCCCCAACTCGGGGTGTTCGATGTCGGCCAGCATGCCGCGCTCGTGCATATGCCGGTCGGCCATGACCTCGGGCGCGGTGCGCACCGGCGCGCTCGGCACGCGGCCCGCCTTGAGGCGGGCGAAGATCTCCATCTTCGGCAAGGTTTGCGTCCATGCCGCGACGAGGGCGTCGGTTTCGTCCATGTGGACGATGCGCTCGGCATTGGTCGCGAAGCGCGGGTCGCGGGCGACATCCTCGCGCCCCATCGCCGTCGCGAGGTTCTGCCAGTGCCCCTCGGTGACGCAGTGGATCGCGACATGCCCGTCGGCCGCCGGATAGACGTTGTAGGGCGCGGTCGAGAGGCCGGCCTGGCGGTTGCCGGTACGCGGCGGCGGCTGGCCGGTGCGGTGGGTGTATTCGAAGCTGGCGGCGAGGCTCGAATAGACCGCCTCCTGCATCGCCACTTCGACCAGGCGTCCTTCGCCGCTGGTCATGCGGTCGTAGAGCGCGGTCAGGATCGCGCCGTAGAGGTGGATGCCGCCCATGTAGTCAACGAGGGTCGGCCCGGCCTTCATCGGCGGCCCATCCGGCGCGCCGGTGACGCTCATGATGCCGGAGGCGGCCTGGATCGTCAGGTCCATCGCCAGATTGTCGCGATCGGGACCAGTGATGCCAAAGCCGGTGCCGGTGGCGTAGACGAGGCGCGGATTGATCGCGTGCACGACGCTCCAGCCGACCCCGAGGCCGTCCATCGTGCCGGGCGAGAAATTCTCCAGCAGCACGTCGGCGCGCTTGACCATCGCGAAGAGGAGTTCGCGGCCGCGCTGGTGCTTCAGGTTGAGCGTCACCGCGCGCTTGTTCTGGTTGAGCATCGCGAACGGCAATGTGGCGCTGGTGCCGGGCCGGGCGCGGCGGCGCAGCGGCTCGCCCTGCGGCGGCTCGATCTTGATGACGTTGGCGCCGCCCTTCGCCAAGAGCAGCGTCGCGTACGGCCCCTGGAAGATCTGCCCGAAATCGATGACGACGAGGCCGGCCAGCGGCAGCCGCCCCGATGGTGCTGCGGCGTCGCTTATCACAGCACGATCGCGTTCCACGCCAGGCGGTCGAGGATGCCGCGGGCGAGGTGGCGAGCCTTGCCGTTGAGCGAGGGGTAGGCGGTCTCGGTCGGGCTGCGGCCGGCGTTCTGCGCCTGGCGGTAGCCGGGGCGCTCGATCAATTCACCCTCCAGCGTCTCGAACCCGGCGCTGCCGATCGCGGCGCGCGCCTCGGCCGCCTCGCTCGCCGTCATCACCCGGCACAGCGCGAAGACCGGCCCGTCGGTCGCCAGCTTCATCTCGGCGATGCGGCGGGCCAGCGCCAGGCTCGGCACGAGATCGGCGCGCGAGGCGCCGGTCGGCAGGATGATCAGGTCGCAGACCGAAATCAATTCGGCGGTGCGCTTGGGCGAGCCCGGCGCGCCGTCGAGCACGATCAGATCGTAGGTCTTGCTGTGCCGCAGCGCCTTTTCGATGTTCTTGCTCGGCTCGGCTTCGATCGACGGTTCGAGTTCGCGTTCCATGCGGGCGCGCACCCAATCGGTCGAGGTCATCTGCTTGACGTCGAAATCGAGGATTTTCGCCTGCTTGCCGCCGATCGCCGCTTCGCGGGCGATCAGCTGGCACAGGGTCGATTTGCCGACGCCGCCTTTCTGCGACACGACACCGACCACCTTCGGTTTGGCCATCTGCGCGCCCCCCGTCCAGCCTTGCCGCCGGCTGGGTGCAGCTTATCGGCTTTCGCCGGGGCTGCGAAGGACGTTGCCGGCGGGGCCCCGCCAGCCGATCATGCCGTCTCGACCAGGGCGAGGGAGAGCGCGATGGCGGCGGCACGAACGGGCGGGTGCTTGTGTGGCGCGGTGCGTTACGAAGCGGCGGGCGGGCCATCGTTTTCGCTGCAATGCCATTGCCGCGACTGCCAGCGTTCGAGCGGCAGCGCCTTTGTCGCGGCGATGCGCGTGCCGGCCGCCGGCTTTCGCATCACCCAGGGCGCGCCGAAGCGCTACGTCAGCAATTCCGACGCCGGCAACGCGGTGACGCGGGCGTTCTGCGGCGATTGCGGCTCGCCGCTCTACATCCAGGTGGCGAGCCGACCCGACATTGTCGGGCTGCGGGTCGGCACGCTCGACGACCCGAGCGGCTTTCGCCCCGAGGCCAACATCTTCGTCCGCAGCGCGCAGCCCTGGGTGCACATGGACCCGGCGCTGCCGCAGCACGAATCCTACCCGCCCGGGCGCTCCTATCAGCGGTAGGATTTTTCCTCGACGATCTCCGAGCCGGTCAGCTCGTTGATCTGGCGCTTCAGCGCGGCGCGCCGGTCATTCTCGCGGTAGACGCCGCGCGCCAATTCGATGAAGCGCGCGTCGAAGTTTCCCGCGCGCTCGTGGGCGCGCACCGCATCCTCGATATCCCACAGGCGCTGGTTGACTCCGCGGAGTTCGTCATAGAGCGTCGCCAGTTCCGCCGAGGGCGCGACCTCGCCCAGGCGCACCGCGTCGAGCGCCGCCAATTCGCGCCGCACGTTGGCGCGCTTGTCGGGGTCGGCAATTGCGGCTTCCTTCAATTCGAGGATGCTGATCTTGTCGAAGAGCTCACCGACCGAGACCGGCACCAAGATCGGCATAGCTCTGGCCTTTTGCTGAAGAGGGGGCCGCGCGGGTCGCCGGGCCGATCGCCAGCTGGCGCTCGACCGCTGCCGCGACCGCGTCGAAGGGAATCGCCTCGATCCGCTCGGAACCGTAATCCTGCGCCTTCAGGCAGATCAACGCCCGCGCGAAGGGCGCGTATTTTTCCGGCCGGGTCGGACCGAACAGCGAGACCATCGGCGCGCCGCCGGCGGCCAGCAGATGCCCCGGACCGGAGCAGTTCGCCACCGCCGCCGCGAGCCGCTCGCCGAGCGCCGCCGCGAGGCAGGGGCCACCAATCCCGCCCTCCTGCTGCTCGGGAAAGAGCGCCTGCGGCACCGCGTCGCGCAGTGCCGCGACCCAGTCGCGCTCCTCGGGACCAATCAGGAACACCGGCACGCGACCGTGCTCGACCTGCCGCCGGGCCAGCGCAAGGAAGCCCTCGACCGGCCAGCACTTGCCCTTGTCCTTGTTGCCAGCGCCCGGCGCCAAGCCGACATAGTCGGGGCCGGCGGGCAACAATTGGGCGGCGCGCGCGCGCCACGCCGGCGGCAGCGGGATCGGGTTGGCGACCGCGACCGGGCGCCCGGCCGCCGCCGCCGCGAGGCCCAAGAGCTTGTCGACGAGGCGCGGCGGGCGGCGCGACAAGGGCCGCGGCGGCGCGGCGTTCGACCAAAGATAGCGCCAGGTGCCGCTGATGAAGCGGCGGTGCGGGATGCGGCGCAGGAAGAGGGTGCGGCCGAGATAGCGCTGGGTATCGACGATCAGGTCGAACTGGCGCGCCAGGATCGGGTGGCGATAGCGCCGCGCTTCGCGCGGGTCGGCCGGGATCGCGAGATCGCCGATGAACTCGGCGATTCGCCCATCGACCAGCGGCGCCAGCTGCCGCTCCAGGTAAAAGGCGCCGCCGGTTCCGGGGACCCAGGCGATGCGCGCACCGGGAAAGGCCGCGTCGAGCGCCAAGAGAAGGGGCAGCTTCAAGACGTTCTCGCCGAGCGCGTTGTCGGCGTCGCTGGTCACGTAGACGAGGATCTCCACAGGGATCTCCACGGGGCGCCGTCCGGGCTCGGCGGTGGCGCATTATCGCGCGATGGCGGCCCGGCGGTCATCCGCTCTCTGTCGCCGGTGTCCGGGGCGCGCGGTTTTGTGCTAGCACATAAGCGCCTCGCCGGCTGGTGCGAGGCGGGGTTGGGGGTGCGGTTCGGCAGGTGTGGATAGTCAGATGGCACAGTTCCTGATCGCCGCCTTGGGGGCGGTCGCGATCTTGCTCGCGCTTATTCTCGCGGCGCAATTCGGCGGCCCGCCGGTCCTCGATGGAAAGCGGCCGCGTCGAGTGGCGTCCGCGGTGGCCGGGGTGGCGCTGGTCGCGGCGGTCGCGATTGCCGCCTATGCCGGCTTCGCGACCGTCAAATGGCAGCAGGCGGAGGCGCAGCGGCGCAGCCTCGATGCGCATAACCGCAGCCTCGCCGCCCAGTTCAAGACCCAGGCGGCGCAGCAGCATCGCGCCTGGGTCTACGCGACGCCGGCGCTCGACGGGCCGATGATCATCAAGGACCGCGCGATCAGTTTGATGGCGCGCTACCGGGCGGAAAACAAGGGCGACGCGCCGGCCGCGGACATCGCGATCGCCTCGGTGGTGATCCCGCGCGTCGATGTCGATATCCGGGCCGTGCAGAAATCGCTGTGCGACGGGTTGCGCGTCGGCGACAACGTCACCGCGTCAATCCGGGACAGCCTCTTTCCGAGCGAGAAGGCCGAAATCAGCCGCGTCGAGGGGGTCAGCCCCGATCTGGTCGACGGGCAGGTGACGCAACAGGGCGCCACGCGCCTCGAATTCTGGTGGGTCGGCTGCGTCGGCTACCACAGCGTCGGCGATAAGGCCCGCCATCGCAGCGGCTTCATCTATCAGATCGCCGAGAGTGGCGCCGGACCCCGCGGCATCGTGCCGATCAGCCTGGCGGACCAGATCATCCCGAAGGCCCGCCTGGTGGTGCTGCCCTACGCCGGCGGCGGCGTCGCCGCCGACTGACCGCCCGGCCTGCGCTTCGCGTTAGGCCTCAAAGCGTTACCGGGCCATATTCAATCGTCATTCCCGCGAACGCGGGAATCCAGGAGCAACCGACCGTCGCTTGCTCTGGACCCCCGCTTGCGCGGGGGTGACGGGGATGGGGTTCGATCCCATTGGATCATGCGTTAGGCCGCCGCGCTCGCGGCCTGTTTGCCGACCAGGCGGTCGAAATCTTCCCACATCAGGCGGCAGAGGGTGCCGGGGGTGAAGCGGTAGTGGCCGACCGGGCCGACGATCTCGCCGACCGGGGTTACTTCGGCCGCCGAGCCCGTCAGGAACATCTCGTCGGCTGTCGCCAGTTCCTCGGGCCGGATGGCGCGCTCAACGACCTTGATGCCGCGCGCCCTGGCGAGGCCCATCACGGTCTGCCGGGTGATGCCGTTGAGGAAGCAATCCGGCGTTGGGGTGTGCAATTCGCCGTTGATCGCGAGGAAGAGGTTGGCGCCGGTGCCCTCGGCGAGGTTGCCGCGCCAGTCGAGCATAAGCGCATCGTCGCAGCCCTCGGCCTCGGCTTCGTGCTTCGCCATCGTGCAGATCATGTAGAGGCCCGAGGCCTTGGCGTGCACCGGCGCGGTGTTGGGCGCGGGCCTTGCCCAGCGCGACCACAGCATCTTGATCCCCTTGGCGCGCGCCTCGGGCGAGAAATAGGCCGGCCAGTCCCAGCAGGCGAGCGCCAGGTGGATTTTGCTCTGCTGCGCCGAAACGCCCATCATTTCCGCGCCGCGCCACGCGACCGGCCGCACATAGCCGTCGACGATCTTGTTGCTGGTGACGACCTCGTGCGTCGCCCGTGCCAGTTCGTCCATGCTGGCCGGGATCTCGAAGCCGAGGATCTTGGCCGAATTGATCAGCCGCGCGTTGTGATCCTCCAGCCGGAAGACCTTGCCGTTGTAGACCCGCTCGCCTTCGAAGACGCAACTCGCATAATGCAGCCCGTGGGTCAGCACGTGCAGCTTGGCATCGCGCCACGGGACGAGCCGGCCGTCATACCAGATGAAGCCGTCACGATCGTCGAACGGGAGCCCGGATACCGACATGGCCTTTCCTCGCCGAAAATGTGTTTCACTGATCCCCTGCGCCGGTCGGGGACCGAGTTGCACCGGGGAACTTTATATCGCAGAAGACGCCCGGTTGTACCAAAGGTTGCCAGATATGTCAACATGGCTGACATAAACGAACGAACCCACGAGGAGGCCGCCGATCCGCGCGCGCCGCCCGAGGAGGCGGTGCGGCAGGCGATCGAGCTGTTGTTTTTCGCCTATCGCGACTTCACCGCCGAGCCCGACGCGATCCTCGAGCGCTATGGCTTCGGGCGGGCGCATCACCGGGTCGTGCATTTCGTCGGGCGGCATCCGCAGATGACGGTCGGCGAGCTGTTGGACATACTGCGCATCACCAAGCAGAGCCTCAACCGGGTGCTGGGGCAACTGGTGCGGCGCGGCTTCATCATCCAGCACCGCGGCGCCCAGGACCGCCGCCAGCGGCTCCTCGAACTGACCGCCAGCGGCCGCGAACTGGAGCAATTGCTGTCGGCGCCGCAGCGCGCCCGGGTCGGCGCCGCCTACGGCAAGGCGGGCGCCCCGGCGGTCGAGGGCTTCCGCAAGGTGCTGCTCGGCATCATCGCCGACGCGGAAGACCGCCGGCGCTTCGAGCCGGCGCGGCCGCGCCGGCGCTAAGGCGGCGCCGCGGCGCCGCTTGGCGTATAATCGCGCGCGATGAGCGAGGATGAGCATCACCTGCTGGTGGTCGACGACGATGCGCGGCTGCGCGAGTTGTTGCGCCGCTATCTGTTCGAGAACGGCTTTCGCGTGACGGTCGCCGCCGATTCCGAAGAGGCGCGCGCCAACCTGGCGAGCTTTGCCTTCGACCTGATCGTGCTCGACGTGATGATGCCCGGCGAAAGCGGCCTCGACCTGACGCGGGCCTTGCGGCGCGATGGCGCGAAGCGCGTGCCGATCCTGCTATTGACCGCGATGGCCGAACCCGGGGACCGCATCAAGGGGCTCGAGCAGGGCGCCGACGACTATCTCGCGAAACCCTTCGAGCCGCGCGAATTGGTGCTGCGGATCCGCAATATCCTCGATCGCCGCGGCCTCGCGGACGACCCGGCGCGCGATATCCGCTTCGGCGCCTTGCGCTTCGATCCGGCGCGCGGCGAACTTTTTCGCGGCGCCGAACTGGTGCGGCTGACCGCGGCCGAGGCCGGGCTCCTCTCCTGCCTCGCCGGGCGCGCCCCTGAGGCGGTGTCGCGCGAAGAATTATCGCAAGCGACCCAGCTCGGCGGCAATCTGCGCAACGTCGATGTCCAGATGACCCGGCTGCGCCGCAAGCTCGAACCCGACCCGCGCTTTCCGCGCTACCTGCAAACCGTGCGCGGCACCGGCTATGCGCTCAAGCCCGATTGAGGCCGGCGTGGCCGAGGCGGCGCTGAGCCCGGCTACCGCGGAGCCGACCGGGGAGGCGCCCGGGGAGGCGCCCGAGGCGCTCGACATCCGCCAGCGCGGCGCCGTCAAACGCCTGCTGCCGCAGTCGATGTTCGGCCGCTCGCTATTGTTGATCGTGATGCCGCTGGTGCTGCTCCAGCTGATCGCGACCTGGATCTTTTACGACCGGCATTGGGAGGCCGTGTCGTACCGCTTTTCCTCCGACGTCGCCGGCGATGTCGCGATGGTGATCGATGCGATGGAGCTGACCGGGTCGGCGGCCGCGCGCGAGCAATTGTTCGACCGCGTGATGAATTTGAGCGAGCTGAGCTTCGCGCTGCGCCGCGACGCGCGGCTGCCGGCGAGCGAACCTGGCGACGGCGGCACGCTCGAAACGCAGCTGCGCCGCGCCCTGCTGAAGCGGGTCGACCGGCCCTTTACGATCGATGCCGGCGGCGGTTCGCAAAACGTGGTGATCGATATTCAGCTTGGGCGCGACCTCATCGTCGTCAACGTGCCGCTCAGCCGGCTTTACACCCCGACCACCTACATCTTCATCCTGTGGATGATCGGGTCGTCGCTGGTCCTGATCGGCGTCGCGACGATGTTTTTGCGCAACCAGGTCCGCTCGCTGCGGCGTCTCGCTGCGGCGGCGGAAAGCTTCGGCAAGGGCAGGCCCGTCGCCTTCAGCAAGGTCGAGGGCGCGCTCGAGGTGCGCCAGGCCGGGGCGGCCTTCATCCGCATGCGCGACCGCATCCAGCGCCAGATCCGCCAGCGCACCGACATGCTGGCCGGCGTGTCGCACGATCTGCGCACGCCGCTGACGCGGATGAAGCTGGCGCTCGCGCTGATGGCCGGCGACGGGGCGGTCGCCGAACTGAAATCCGATGTCGACGACATGGAGCGGCTGGTCAATCTCTATCTCGATTTCGCGCGCGGCGAGGGCACCGAGCGGCCGGTCGAGACCGACATCGTGCCGCTGATCGACGATCTGGCGGCGGCGGCGCGGCGCGAGGGCACCGCGCTGGCGCTCGACCAGCCGGGCGAACTGGTGCTGCCGGTGCGGCCCGACGCGCTGCGCCGCTGCCTCGCTAATCTGCTCGCCAATGCGCGGCGTTACGGCGGGCATGTCTGGGTGGCGAGCCTCGCGGTCGCCGACGGCGTCGAAATCGTGATCGACGACGATGGGCCGGGCATCCCCCCGGCCGAGCGCGACCGGGTGTTCCAGCCGTTCATCCGGCTCGACGCATCGCGCAACCCGTCGACTGGCGGGGTCGGCCTCGGCCTGACGATCGCGCGCGACGTCGCCCGCAGCCACGGCGGCGACGTGCGGCTCGAGACGTCGCCCTATGGCGGCCTGCGCGCCCGGGTTCACCTGCCGCGCTGAGGCAAAACGCCAAAGGCCGCCCCGGAGTGGGGCGGCCTTGATTGCTTAATCCGGCTGGATTGTGTTCGGTTTCGCTATCGGATCAATGATCCGATCAGGCTTTCGCACCGCCGCGCGGCGCGGGCCCGGTCTGGTGGACCGCGAAGGCGCGCATCTCGTCGAGACCGTCGGTGGCGCGCTTGTGCAGGATCTCGGCCGCCTCGCTGCCGGCCTTGGTGGCGATCGTCGCGATCTCGCGGCCGCGCGTGACGCCCTTCTCGATCATCTTCTTCATGTATTCGGTGTTCTTGGCGACCCGGTCCTCGGTCGAGGACGGCTGCGCCATGTCGCGCCACATGGCCGAAAAACTCTCGAAGGTTTCGCGCGTCGCCTCGATCTGGCAGCGCGCCAGCGCCTGCACCCCGTCGACGGCGGCCTGGTTGGCCTGGCTCAACGCCTCGATGTTGCGGCGCTGCGCCGCCCATACCGCCTCGACGTCGAACGGTCGGAAGCGGAAGTCGGTGAACATCTTGGTGACGTCGAAATCGAACGGGTTGGGGCGAGCATCAGACATGGCATGTTTCCGAATTGGGGAGGCCGATTGTGCAGTGCACAACGCCTATATCGGAGGCATTAGCTTCGGGGTCAAGACAATTTTTGCAGCGCAGCAAAAACCGTCTAGGCGCCCTCGACCGCATCGCCGCCGCGCCGCCGGCGACCCGACCCATACCAGCGCTCGATGCCGCGCAGCCGCCGGTCGAGCGCCGCCATGGTCGGCCCCAGATCCGGCGTCTCGTCGCGCAGCCAGCCGCGCAGCGTCATGGCGTAAACGCCGGCGGTCAGCTTTGTCGCCACGATGCCGGCGATGCCCTGCGTCGAAATCCCGGCGGCTTCCAGCGTCCAGGCGATCGAGCGCAGGAGGGCGGCGGCGGCGGCGAGGGCGGCGGCCGGGTCGCTCGGCAACTCGCGGCCGAGCACCTCGAGCGCGGCGCGATAGGGCTGCAGCGCGTCGAATCGTCGCATCAAAAGATCGAACACAATCTCGCGCGGCCGCTCGCCGGCCTCGGCTTCGAGCGGCGGCGCCAGCACCAATTCGTCCATCCGCCGCGCGAAGGCGCAGAGGATCGCCGGTTTCGCGGGGAGCTGGCGGTAGAGCTGCAGGATCGGCAGGCCCGCCTCGGCCGCGATCGCCGCCATCGACAGGCGCTGCCAGCCCTCTTGCGCGATCAGCCGCAGCGCCGCGTCGACCAGGCGGTCGCGCTCGCTCCCCGCCGCCGCGCGACCACCCGAGCCTCGCGCCGCCCGGCTCTTTGCCACGTCGCGGCCTTTCTCAGTTGGCCAGCTGGCGCGAGCGCGCCGTGGCCGCGGCGACCGCGCGTTCGAGCAGGTCCGCGAGGCCGTTCTCAGCCATCAACACGTCGAGCGCGGCGCGCGTCGTGCCGCCCGGGCTGGTGACGTTCTCGCGCAGCCGCGCCGGCGTCTCCGGCGATTGCCGCGCCAGTTCGCCCGAGCCGGCGACGGTGGCGCGGGCCAGCTGCAACGCCAGATCGGACGGCAGCCCAACGCGCACCCCGGCCGCGGCCAGCGCCTCGATTAACAGAAAGACATAGGCGGGGCCGCTGCCCGACACCGCGGTCACCGCGTCGAGGAGCGCTTCATCCTCGACCCAGGCGCTCTCGCCGATCGCCGCGAGCAGCGCGTCGGCGAGACGGCGCTGCTCGGGGCCGACATTGGGATTGGCGCAGGCGACGCTGATCGCCCGGCCGATCGCGGCCGGCGTATTCGGCATGCAGCGGACGATCGCCGCGTCCGCGCCGAGATGGCGGGCGATGCCGCCAATCGTCGTGCCGGCGGCGATCGACAAAAACAGCGTCTGCGGCCGCACCCAGCGGCGATAGGCCGGCAGCACGTCGTCGATGATCTGCGGCTTGACGGCGAAGACGATCGCCTCGGGCGCCAGATCCCCCGGCAGCCCGTCCGCCGCGCGGTGCCAGGCGACGCGCCGCTCGGCCGCAAGGGCCGCCGGCGGCCCGGCCGGCTCGACGACGAGGAAACGCTCGGCGGCATCGCGCGCCAGCCAGCCGCGCAGCATCGCCGCGCCCATCTGGCCGCAGCCGACCAGCACCACGGTGCCCGCCCTGGTTCCGTGTAAGTCGCGCGCGCTCATGTCGGCCCGTCCGCGTCATTGCGAGCGGAGCGAAGCAATCTCGTTCCGGCTCGTCGAGATTGCGTCGTCGCTGCGCTCCCCGCAATGCCGTTGTGTCGCCTCAGGCTTCGCCGATCGGCTCGATCATCGCGGTTTGCATCGCCTCCTCGGGAGACTTGCCGCCCCAGATAACCAGCTGGAACGCCGGATAGAAGCGCTCGCACTCCGAGACCGCGATGTCGACGAGGTCTTCGACCTGCTCGGAGCTGGCGGCGCCGATGCCGCGCAGCAGCACCGCATAGCGGAAGGCAGGCGAGGTATCGCCGGCGGCGAGATCGAAATGGCCAAGCCACAGCCGCTCGTTGGCCAGCGCGAGGAGCTCGTAAAACGGCCCGCGCCGCCGCTTTGGCACCTTCATGTCGAAGCCGCATGAAAAGTGCAGCGCGCTCAGCTCCTCCTGCCACAGGAAATAGAGGCGGTAGTCGCACCAGCGGCCGCCGATCTCGACGATCATCTCTTCTTCGCTGGCGCGGTCGTGCGCCCAATCGTTGGCGACGACGATTTCTTCGACGAGGTCGATCGGATTGCCGGCGTGGGAATGAACTTCGACCAGGGAAACTGAGGTGGTCATCGCGCCCTCCTAGAGGCAACTCGACGAGACGGGACGGCAGACCTGTCGGCTTCGATAATCCAGCTGTGTCTCCTCCAGGAGGTTTTTGCGGGCGACTTAAAAATTTGCGTGCCGGGCTACGCTGCCAAAGCCGGGCGGCCATGGCAAGACTAGATTTAGCGGTAGGATGGGTCTTCGCCTCAGCAATTTGATGGATTGTTCTCGGCCGCGGCGAGGCGCGCTTCGAGCGCCGCGATTCGCTGCAGCAGCAATTCCTGCTCGGCGCGGGCCTTGGCGGCCATCGCCTTGACCGCCTCGAACTCCTCGCGGCTGACCATATCCATCCCGGCCAGCACCCGCTCGAGCTGGTCGCGCAGGCGCGCCTCGATCTCGCCGCGCACCCCGGAGATCGCCCCGGCGGCACCCGCCGCGACCCGCGCGACATCGTCGAAAAATCGATTCTGGCTCTGCATCGCGACCCGCTCCGCTCGCCCGCCACGCCGGGCGTCGCACGATATATAGGCAGCGGCGTCCGGCCGCGCGAGCGCCCGGCGTGGCGGCGGCGGACCGGCTATTCCGCGGCGGCCTTCTTTTCCTCGCCGGCGCCGCGCGCGGCGTGCTGGTCGATCGCCTTCTGGATCGCCGCGGCGGCCTGGCCGGTAAAGTCGACATGATGGCTGGTGGCGTAGTCATAGCTGCCGCTGAGCAATTCCCGGCTGCGCTGGAAATGCGGGTGCACAAAGCGCGCCATCAGCTCGTAATGCCGCTTGGTGGCTTCCCAGTCGGCCCAGTTCTGCGCCAGTTCGCAAATGACGCCAAAGCCGCCGGAGCCGGCGATCAGCCGCTCGATATAGGCGATCGCGTCGTCCGGCGTGCCGATGCAGCCGGTGCCGGTCTCTATGAGCCACTCGGTCGGGTCGGCGACCTCGGGCGGGATGATTGGGAAAGTCGCAACGTCGCGGAAATAATTGGCGAAGGCCTGCACCCCGAACTGCACGTTACGGCGGGCCTGTTCGCGGGTTTCGGCGATGTGAAACATGCCGACGACGCGCCAATCCTTGCGGTTGGGGGTGTGGCCGTTGGCCCGCGCCTGTTCCTCGTAGAGCCCCCAATTGGCGGTGTGGCGCTCCATCGCCATCGGGCTGGTGCCGCCGATCGACAGCATGCCAACGCCGTGCTTGCCGGCGAGCACCCCGCCCGACGGCGAGCGCGCCGCGGCGACCGCCAGCTCCATGTGCGGCTGCGTATAGGGGCGCAGCTGCAATTGCGCGTCGGTTAGGTTGAACCAGTTGGTCTTTTTGGTGACGGTCTCGCCGTTGAGCAGGCGGACGATGACCTCGAAGGATTCGTCCATCATCTGGCGCTGGTCGCCGGGGTCGATGCCGATCTTCAAGGCGTCGTGGACCAGCGCCCCCGGCCCGACCCCGAACATCGCGCGGCCGCGCGTCATGTGGTCGAGCTGGACCATGCGGTCGGCCAGCATGAAGGGGTTGTGATAGGGCAAGGAGACGACCCCGGTGCCGAGCCGGATGTGGCGGGTGCGCTGCGCCGCCGCGGCGATCAGCATCTCCGGGCAGGCGATCAATTCGAAGCCGCCCGAATGGTGCTCGCCGATCCAGGCCTCGTGGTAATTGAGCCGGTCGAGGTGCTCCAAGAGTTCGAGGTCGCGCTCGATCGACAGCGTCGGGTTTTCGTCGTGATTATGGAACGGCGCCAGAAAGATGCCGCTCTTCAGGTAGAGATCGGTCATGTCGCTACAGCCTTGCCGGTAGGTGGGCGCGATGTCCCTCTGGAATGATCGTCGGCGATTGCGCCGGGTTCCGGCAAGCGATTTCCCGCGAGGTGTGCCCTGCGCGGCCGAACGCCCGGTGACAAGGATCGAACCATGCTCACTCGCGGGCAGGGAGCAGACTGCCGTGCATCGCTGAATTGACATATAACGTATGACGTTATATCTTTCGTTTTGGCGATGCGGTCGAGGTCGTCGGGCACATGGAGGAGTCCCCTAATGCAGCGCGTCCGCACCCACCCAGGCGAGGTTCTGCGCGAGGAATTCATGACGCCGCTCGGCCTGTCGGCGAACGCGCTGGCGCTGGCGCTGCGCGTCCCGGCGACCCGCATCGGCGACATCCTGCGCACCGAGAAGCCACGCGCCGTCTCGGCCGATACGGCGATCCGCCTTGCCCGCTATTTCGGCACATCGCCCGAATTCTGGTTGAACCTGCAATCGGCCTACGATTTGTCGCGCGCTCTCGCCGAGCACGGACCGGCCATCGAGCGCGATGTCCATCCGCGCGCGAGCATGGCCGCATAGACCCATGACCCAAAGCGGCCCGTCACCTGCCTCGAAGGCGTCGTCGTTCCGCCGTCGGATGTCGTGGTCCCGTCGCTGAGAAGCGCATTGTTACGCAAGCCCGATGATCCGGTCTTTCAATGACAAGCGCACCGAAGCGCTTTACCGGGGGGAAAGCGTGCCCGCGTTCCAAGCCATCGAGACCGTGGCGCGGCGCAAGCTCGACATGCTCGACGCAGCAGCCCGGCTCGTTGATCTGCGGGCGCCGCCGGGCAACCGGCTCGAAGCCCTGAAAGGCGGTCGCCGGGGCCAGCACAGCATCCGAATAAACGATCAGTGGCGCATTTGTTTCGTGTGGCGCGGTGACGGCGCCGAGTCGGTCGAGATCGTCGATTATCATTGACCGCTCCTAAGCCGGCGGCGATCGCGACGCTCGGCTGAAGCTCGGGGGCGGCGGGATGCCTTCAGATATCGTGCACGTCGACGATCCCGGGGAGCGACTTCACCGCGGCGCGGATCTTGGGGTCGACCCGGAAGCCGCCGGGCAGCGCCAGCTCGACTTCGCTTCCCGGCAGGTCGATGACGAGCGTGACCCGGCCGCGGCCGCCGGCTTCGCGCGCGAAGAGGCTTCTGAGGCGCGGCAGCGCGTCGGCCTCGCCGACAAAGACGCGCAGCCCGGCCACCGCATCGGCGACGACGCTGTCGAGCGGCTCCACTTTTTGCGCGGTGAGGCGCAGGCTTTCCTCCTCGCGCCGCACGTCGACCGTGACGATCAGCGGCTGGCCGCCGTCCAGTAGTGCGCGCGCCTGCGCCAATACCTCGGAAAACACCGTCACCTCGAAGGCCCCGGTCATGTCCGACAGCTGCACGAAGGCGAAACGGTTGCCGCGCGCCGAGGTGCGCTCCTTCTTGCCGATCACGATGCCGGCGAGGCGGAACCGCGTGCTGGCGTTGGCGGCCAGCGCCGCCGGCAGATCGGCCCACCGCAGGATGCCGGCGCGTTCCAGGCTCCGGCCGTAGGGGTCGAGCGGGTGCGCCGACAGGTAGAAGCCGATCGCGTCGAACTCGTTCTGCAGGCGCTCGATCGGCGGCCAATCGGCGACCGCCGGCAAGGAGGGGCGCGCCGCGAAGCCGTTGTCGAAAAAGCTCGCCTGGCCGCCCTGGCGCGCCACCGCGGCGCGGCCGGCGTCGCGCAGCAGCAGTTCGGCGGCGGCGAAGCTCTGCGCCCGGTTGGGGTCGAGACACTCGAAGCCGCCGGCCTTGACCAGGTTTTCGAACGGCGCCCGGCTGAAGCCCCGGGTGTCGAGGCGGGCGGCGAAATCGAAGAGATCCTTGAAGGGGCCATTGGCGGCGCGCTCGGCGACCAGCTCGGCCATCGCCTGGGCGCCGACCCCCTTGACCGCGGCCAGCGCGTAGCGGATCGCCGGCTTATTGCCCTTGGGGTCGGGCTCGACCGCGAACGCGACATTCGAGCGGTTGATGTCGGGCGGCAGCAGCGCGATGCCGAGCCGGTCCAATTCCTGGCGGAAATGCGCGAGCTTGTCGGTGTTGCCGAGGTCCAAGGTCATCGACGCGGCCATGAACTCGACCGGATGGTTGGCCTTGAGGTACGCGGTCTGGTAGGTGACCAGCGCATAGGCGGCGGCGTGCGACTTATTAAAGCCGTAGCCGGCGAATTTTGCCATCTGGTCGAAGATCAATTCGGCGCGCGCCCGCTCGACGCCGCGCTCCGTGGCGCCGGCGACAAACTGGGCGCGCTGCGCGTCCATCTCCGATTGGATCTTCTTGCCCATCGCGCGGCGTAAGAGATCGGCGCTGCCCAGCGTGTAGCCGCCCAGCACCTGGGCGATCTGCATGACCTGCTCCTGGTAGATCATGACGCCGTAGGTTTCCTTGAGGATCCCCTCGATCTTCGGATGCAGGTAGTCGGGCTTTTCGCGCCCGTGCTTGACCGCGATGTAGCGCGGGATGTTTTCCATCGGCCCCGGGCGGTAGAGCGCGTTGGCCGCGATGATGTCCTCGAAGCGGTCGGGGCGCAGCTGCTTCAGCATGTCGCGCGCCCCCTGGCTTTCAACCTGGAACACCCCGACGGTGTCGCCGCGGCTTAGGAGCGCATAGGTCGGCGGGTCGTCGAGCGGCAGATTGGCGATGTCGAGGCTGACCCCGCGCGCTGCGAGCAGTTCGTGGCAGCGCGCCAGCACGGTCAGCGTTTTGAGGCCGAGGAAGTCGAATTTGACGAGCCCCGCCAGCTCGACCCATTTCATGTTGAACTGGGTCACCGGCATGTCGGAGCGCGGGTCGCGATAGAGCGGCACGAGCTGCGCCAGGGGCCGGTCGCCGATCACCACGCCGGCGGCGTGGGTCGAGGCGTGGCGGTAGAGGCCTTCCAGCTTCAGGGCGATCGTCATCAGCCGCGCCACGGTCTCGTCGCCGTCGCGCAGCTGCTGGAGTTGCAGCTCGCCCGCGATCGCCTTGGCGAGCGTCACCGGGTGCGCCGGGTTGTTCGGCACCAGCTTCGAGAGGCGGTCGACCTGGCCGTAGGGCATGCCGAGCACCCGGCCGACATCGCGCAGCACGGCGCGGGCCTGTAGCTTGCCGAAGGTGATGATCTGCGCCACCCGGTCGCGGCCGTATTTCTGCTGGACGTAGCGGATGACCTCGTCGCGCCGGTCCTGGCAGAAATCGATGTCGAAATCGGGCATCGACACGCGCTCGGGGTTGAGGAAGCGCTCGAAGAGGAGGCCGAAGCGCAAGGGGTCGAGGTCGGTGATCGTCAGCGACCAGGCGACGACGGAGCCCGCCCCCGAGCCGCGCCCCGGCCCGACCGGGATGCCCTGGCGCTTCGCCCATTGGATGAAGTCGGCGACGATCAGGAAATAGCCGGCAAAACCAGTCTCGACGATCATGTCGAGCTCGAATTCGAGGCGCTCGCGATAGGGCTGCGGGTCGCCACCGGCAAATCCCGGCGCCTTGAGCCGCGCTACCAGTCCGGCGCGCGCCGCCTCGCGCAGCGCGTTCTCCTCGTCATCGCCGGCGGCGCCGGCGGGCAGCGGAAAAGCCGGCAGGATCGGCCGCCGCGATTGCGGGATGAAGGCGCAGCGCCGGGCGATCACCAGGGTGTTGTCGCAGGCTTCCGGCAAATCGGCGAAGAGCGCCCGCATCTCGGCGGCCGGCCGGAAAAAATGCTGTGGGGTCAGCCGCCGGCGGTCGTCGTCGGCGACCGCCTTGCCCTGGGCGATGCACAAGAGCGCATCGTGCGCTTCATAAAATTCGCGGTCAGGGAAATAGGCGTCGTTGGTCGCGACGAGCGGCAGATCCTGGGCGTAAGCGAGGTCGACGAGCCCGGTTTCGCAGCGCGCTTCCTCCGGCAGCCCATGCCGCGTCAGCTCGATGTAGAGGCGGCCGGGAAAGCGCTCTTGCAGCGCGGCGAGCAGCGCTTCGGCCGCTTCGGTCTGCCCTTCGGCGAGGAGGCGCCCGAGCGGCCCGCTCGCGCCGCCGGTCAGGCAGATCAGCCCCTCGTTCGCGGCGGCGAGGTCGGCCAGCGTCAGGGCCGGCTCGGCGCCCGCTTCGCCGTCGAGATAGGCGCGGCTCGTCAGCCCCATCAGGTTGCGATAGCCGGCTTCGTTCTGCACCAGGAGCACGATGCGCTCGGGCTCGGCCGAGTGGCCGTTGCCGTTGCCATTCCCATTGCCGTTGCCGTTGCCGTTGCCGCTGCGCGGCGCGCGGCCGCCGGCGGCGGCCAGCGCGATCTCGACGCCGATGATCGGCTGGATGCCGCTTTCGGCGCAGGCGGTGGCGAATTCCAGGGCGCCGAACAGATTGCCGCTGTCGGTGATCGCGACCGCCGGCATCGCTTCGCCGCGGCACAGCTGCACCAATTCCTTGACCCGGATCGCGCCGCACGACAGCGAATAGGCGCTGTGGGTGCGCAGATGGATGAAATCGGCGAGCGGCATCGGGCACCGGAGCGAGTTTGCACGGGACCCCAGCATCGCATGCCGGGCGGGCGGTTTCAGCCCCGGCGTCGGGCGCGAGGAAATCAGCCGGCGACGGACCGCTCGCGCGCGCCGCGCGACGGCCGCTGCCGGCTCGCCGATTCGACCGCTACGCCGCCGGCACGAGGACGCCGTCTTCGAGCGCGACGATGCGGTCGAGGCGGCGGGCGAGGTCGAGATTGTGGGTCGCGATCAGCGCCGCCAGGCCGCCGCCGCGGACGATGTCGAGCAATGTCGCGATGACGCCGTCGGCGGTCGCGTGGTCGAGGTTGCCGGTCGGCTCGTCGGCCAAGAGGATTTTGGGGTCGTTGGCCAGCGCCCGGACGATCGCGACGCGCTGCTGCTCGCCACCCGAGAGCCGCGCCGGGCGGTGCGACAGGCGCTCGCCGAGCCCGACCCGGCGCAGCAGCGCTTCGGCCCTGGCGCGCGCATCGCCGCGCGGCACCGCCGCGATCATCTGCGGCAGCATGACGTTTTCGAGGGCCGAGAACTCCGGCAGCAGGTGGTGGAACTGGTAGACGAAGCCGAGCGAGCTGCGGCGCAGCAGGGTGCGCCGCTCGTCGGACAGTTCGCCGCATTCGCGCCCTTCGATCAGGAGCGCCCCGCCATCGGGCCGCTCCAGGAGCCCCGCGACATGCAGCAAGGTCGACTTGCCGGCCCCCGACGGGCCGACCAGCGCGACGATCTCGCCGGCCTGCAGCGCGAGGTCGACGCCGTTCAGCACCGCCAGCTCGACGCCGCCCTGGTGAAACACCTTGCGCACCTGGCGCAGTTCGAGCGCGGTCCCGGCCTCGCTCATTCGTAGCGCAGCCCCTCGACGGGGTCGAGCCGCGCCGCCCGCCACGACGGGTAGAGCGTCGCGAGGAACGACAGCGCCAGCGCCATCAGCACCACGGAAGCAACCTCGCCCCGGTCGAGTTCGGCCGGGATGCGGGTGAAGAAATAGATTTCGGCGGCGAACAGCTTGACGTGCAGGACATTCTGCAGGAACTGCCGGATCGCCTCGATATTTTCGGTGAAGAGCACGCCCAGCGCGAAGCCGGCCAGCGTGCCCAAGATTCCGATCGAGGCGCCCGACAGCATGAAGATGCGCAAGATCATGCCGCGCGAGGCGCCCATCGTTCGCAGGATCGCGATGTCACGGCCCTTGTCCTTCACCATCATGATCATGCCGGAGACGATGTTGAAGGCGGCGACCAGGATGATCAGCGTCAAAATCAGGAACATCACGTTGCGCTCGATCTCGACCGCGCCGACGAGGCTGGCATTGGCCTGCTGCCAGTCGACGATGCGCACCGGCCGGCCGAGCGCGGCGGCGATCATGCCGCCGGTGCGCGAGGCGTCGTCGGCGTTGGCGAGGAAGACTTCGAGGTCGCTGACCGCATTCCCCATGCGAAAAAAGATCTGCGCCGCCGGCAGCGGCACGAAGATGAAGCTGTTGTCGTATTCGTAGAAGCCGACGTCGAACAGCGCGGCGACATGGTAGGTCTTGAGGCGTGGCACGGTGCCGAAGGCGGTGTCGGTGCCTTCGGGGGCGATCAGCGTCACCTTGCCGCCGACCGCGACGCCGATGCGGCGGGCCAGCCGGTCGCCGATCGCCACCCCGTCATCGCCGAAATCGCCGAGCGAGCCCGCGACGATGTGGTCGGCGACGAGCTTGCGGGCGCGCAAATCGGCGGGGCGGATGCCGCGGACCAGCGCGCCGGCGGCGCCGGCGCTGCTCGTCGCCATCACCTGGCCTTCCACTAGGGGGGTCGCGCTGACGACGCCCGGAACCTCGCGCACCTTGGCCGCGATCGCGTCGAAATCATCGAGGTGCTGCGTTTCGCCATAGACCGCGAGGTGGCCGTTGAGGCCCAGGATGCGGCCGACCAGATCGTTGCGGAAGCCGTTCATCACCGACATCACGATGATCAGCGTCGCCACCCCGAGCGCGATGCCGAGGAGCGAAAAGATCGCGATGACCGAGACAAACCCCTCCTGTCGCCGCGCCCGCAAATAGCGGAAGGCGACCATCCGCTCGAACGCACCGAAGATCACCTGCGACGTTCCCCATCATAACGGCGGCCCGAGATTGCTTCGTCGCTGCGCTCCTCGCAATGACAGCGACTGCTTGACGTCATTCCCGTCCCGGGCGTCATTGCGAGCGGAGCGAAGCGATCGCGCTGGCTGGAATTCGCCGTCAGCCGCCCGCGAAGCGGGCGAGCGCGGCGTCGAGCGGCAGGTCGTCGCGTTGGCCGGAGCGGCGGTTTTTCGCTTCGATCGTGCCGGCGGCGAGGCCGCGCGGGCCGAGGATCAATTGGTCGGGCAGGCCGATCAGGTCCATCGCGGCGAATTTGGCGCCGGGACTTTCGTCGCGGTCGTCGTAGAGCACCTCGACCCCGGCGCCGCGCAACTTGCCGTAAAGCTCGTCGCAGGCGGCGGCGCATTTCGCATCGGCGGTGCGCAGGTTTATCAGGCCGAGGCGGAAGGGAGCGACGCTCTGCGGCCAGATGATGCCATTGTCGTCGTGGTTGGCCTCGATCAGCGCCCCGACGAGGCGCGACACGCCGATGCCGTAGGAGCCCATCTCCAGCGCCACCTCCTCGCCGTTCGGGCCGGCGACAACAGCGCCCATCGGCTTCGAATACTTGGTGCCGAAATAGAAGGTCTGGCCGACCTCGATGCCGCGCGCGGTGACAAGCTCACCCGGCGGGACCGGGCAGTTCTGCGGGTCGTGGATGTCGCCGGTGGCGGCGTAAAGGCTCGTCCAATGGCGGAACAGCGGCTCGAGGTCGCTGTCGTAATCGATATCGTCGGCGAGGGTCTGGGGCTCCAGCCAGCGGCGGTCGCAGAAGACTTCGCTCTCGCCGGTCTCGGCGAGGATCTGGAATTCGTGGCTGAGGTCGCCGCCGATGGGGCCGGTCTCGGCGCGCATCGGGATCGCCTTGAGGCCCATCCGCGCGAAGGTGCGCAGGTAGGCGACGAACATCTTATTGTAGGAGTGCTTCGCCCCCTTTGCGTCGAGGTCGAAGCTGTAATTGTCCTTCATCAGGAATTCCCGCCCGCGCATCACGCCAAAGCGCGGCCGCACCTCGTCGCGGAATTTCCACTGGATGTGGTAGAGGTTTTTCGGCAGGTCGCGGTAGCTGCGGACCGCGTCGCGGACAATCGCGGTGACCTGCTCCTCGTTGGTTGGGCCGTACAGCATCTCGCGCTCGTGGCGGTCCTGGAGGCGCAGCATCTCCTTGCCGTAATCCTCGTAGCGCCCGCTCTCGCGCCACAGTTCGGCGGGCTGGATCGTCGGCATCAGGATTTCCTGGGCGCCCGCGCGGTCCTGCTCCTCGCGCACGATCTCTTCGACCTTTTTCAGGACGCGCAGCCCCAAGGGCAGCCACGAATAGATCCCGGCCGACGACTGGCGGATCATCCCGGCGCGCAGCATCAGCCGGTGCGAAACGATCTGCGCCTCGCTCGGGTTCTCGCGCAATAGCGGCAGGAAATACTGGGAAAGGCGCATCGCCCTCGCTCGTTTCGGGACAGCGTGCGCTATCTACTACCGAGGCGGCGGCGAAAATACCAGCCGGCGGAAAAAACCGCGTGACCCGGTGCGGCGATTTGCGTACTATCGCGCCACAAGCAGAATACACGGGCGCCGCGCCCGGGCCGAGTTTAGGGAGGTTTCGCTAATCCGGCTGAAAACCGCGGTTTTCGGCAATGAAGAATCCGCAAGTCAAGTCTGGCAGGGCGTTCGCCCTGCCTTCTTTTTGGGCAACAGGCAATTCAGCCGCGGGCAATTGCCGCCCGCCCGAATAACGCCGGGATGACGATTGCCTCGCCGCGCGTTAACTGCGCAGCACAAACCAGCTCGCGACCGGCGTAATGAGCCTCCCGATCGAGGATTACGGCATAATCGGCAACACCTACAGCGCCGCGCTGGTGTCGCGCGGCGGCTCGATCGACTGGCTGTGCCTGCCGCGCCCGGATTCGGAGGCGGTTTTTGCCGCGCTGCTCGGCGACGCGCGCCACGGACGCTGGCTGCTCGCCCCGCAAGATCCCGCAGCCCGCTCGACGCGCCGCTACCGGGGCGACACCGGCATTCTCGAAACCCGCTTCGAGACGGAAGAGGGCAGCGTCACCATCATCGATTTCATGGCGCTGTCGGAGAACGGCGAACAGCAGATCGACCTAGTACGGCTGGTGCGCGGCGAGAGCGGCCGCGTGCGCATGCGCACCGAGATCATCCTGCGCTTCGATTACGGGCGCGGCATCCCGTGGGTGCGCCAGCAGCTCGGCGGTCCGTTGGCGGTCGCCGGGCCCAACGCGATCCAGTTCATCACGCCAGTGGCGCTGCGCGGCACGCCCGAATTGACGACGGTCGGCGAGTTCACCGTCGCGGCTGGCGAGTGCGTGCCGTTCACGATGAGCTGGTATCCCTCGCATTGTGCCGGGGTGCGCTACCGCGACCCGCAGGAGGCGCTGCTGGCGACCGAGAACCGGTGGCACGACTGGGCCGGCCGCTGCGCGCTGCAGGGACCCTGGCGCGATGCGATCATGCGCTCGTTGATCACGCTGCGGATGCTGACCTATCACCCGACCGGCGGGATCGTCGCGGCGCTTACCACCTCGCTGCCGGAAGAAATCGGCGGGGTGCGCAACTGGGATTACCGCTTCTGCTGGATCCGCGACGCGACCTTCACGCTCTACGCGCTGCTCGCGGCCGGCTATCGCAGCGAGGCGCGCGCCTGGCGCGAATGGCTGCTGCGCGCCGCCGCCGGGCATCCCGCCGAGATGCAGATCATGTACGGGGTGGCCGGCGAACGCCGCCTGTCGGAATATGAAATACCCTGGCTGCCCGGCTATGGCGACAGCCGGCCGGTGCGGATCGGCAACGCGGCGCACGAGCAGCTGCAGCTCGATGTCTATGGCGAGCTGATGGATGCGTTTTACGCCTGCCAGCATTACGGGCTGGAGAACAGCCCGTTTGCCTGGGAGCTGCAGAAGACGCTACTCGAATATCTCGAAACGATCTGGCAGAAGCCCGATAGCGGCATCTGGGAAGTGCGGGGCGACAACCGCCATTTCACCTTTTCCAAGGTGATGTGCTGGGTGGCCTTCGACCGCGGCATCAAGATGGTCGAGGAGTTCGGGCATGACGGCCCGCGGGCGCATTGGCAGCAGGTGCGCGACCGCATCGCGGCGCAGATCATCGAGCGCGGCTACGATGCCGAGCGCAACACCTTCGTCCAGTATTACGGCGGCAGCGATCTCGACGCCTCGCTGCTGCTGATCCCGCAGCTCGGGTTTCTGCCGCCCGAGGACCCTCGCGTCCGCGGCACGCTCGAAGCGGTCGAGCGCGAGCTGGTGCAGGGCGGCTTTGTCTACCGCTATCGCAGCCACACCGGCGTCGACGGGTTGCCGGCCGGCGAAGCGGCGTTTCTGCCGTGCGGCTTCTGGCTGGCCAACAGCCTCGCGCTGTGCGGCCGGCACGACGACGCGGTCGCGCTGTTCGAGCGCCTGCTCGCGTTGCGCAACGATCTCGGCCTCATGTCCGAGGAATACGATCCGCGGGCGGCGCGCCTCCTCGGCAATTTTCCGCAGGCCTTCTCGCATACCGCGATCATCAACACTGCGGCCTATCTCGGGGAACGCGAGGCTACCGCGGTGTCGCGCGGCGCTCCCCACCGCCGCCGCCCGCGCAGGAGATCCAACGGCTGACCGCATTCGCCTTCCCGGCTGAGCGGCGCGCCGCCGGCGCCGCGCCCGCGGCGCCGCGAGCTGCGGCCAACCCCGAGGAACGTCGCCACGCCAACAATTTCGACGTGGTCCGCCTGGTCGCCGCGCTGTCGGTGGTCTTTTCGCATTCGTTTCTGATCGCCGAGGGCAGCCAGGCGAGGGAGCCTTTTGTCCGCCTCACGGGCAATCAATGCGTCATCGGACTGGTCGGGGTCTTCGTGTTTTTCGTGATCAGCGGCTACCTGGTGACCGAAAGCTGGTGCCGCCAGCCGGCGCCGGCGCGGTTCGCGCTGCGCCGGACGCTTCGCATCTACCCGGCGCTGGTCGTCAACATCGCGGTGTGCGCCTTCCTGCTCGGGCCGCTGGTCACCTCGCTGCCGCTTGGCGACTATCTGGCGAGCCCGGCGCTACGCGAGTTCCTCGGCCAGGGGCTGAGCATGTATCCCGGCCCGCTGCACCTGCCCGGCGTGCTGTTCGCCGACAATTCGGTGGGCCTCCTGATCAACGGCTCGCTGTGGACGCTGCGCTACGAAGCGATGATGTATGTGATGGTCGCGCTGTTGGGTGTAGCGCGGCTGCTGCGGCCCTCGGTGGCGATCGGGCTGGTTTTTGTCGGCCTCGCCGGGGTCTATTTCGAGAGCGCGCTGAAGCCCTACGGCGATCTCGCCGCGTGGGCCTGGCTGGTCGGGTTTTTCGCCGCCGGCATGGCGGTCTATTTCCTGCGCGACCGTCTCATTTTCGACTGGCGCTTCGCGCTCGTCGCGCTGGCGGCGCTGGTGGCCTTCACCTGGATGGGCCGGCTGATCATGCTGTTCCCGTTGGCTGGCGCCTATCTGGTGATCTGGTTCGCCCGGCGGCATGACGCGCGGCTCGATTATTCGCGCTACGTGGGCGACCTCTCCTACGGCCTCTACATCTACGGCTGGCCGGCCGAGCAGCTGGTGCTGTGGCTGTCGGGCGGCAAGGCGGCGTGGTGGGAGGTTTTTCTCGGCGGCCTCGCGCTGGCGCTGGCCGCGGCGTGGCTCTCCTGGCACGGCGTCGAGAAATGGGCGCTGCGCTGGGGCCGGCGCCGGCCGTCGCGGCAGCTCGCGGTCGCCGCCGGCGATTGACCGGCGGCCCCGCCTTGGCGACCCGCGAGCGGCGGCTACGGGAGCTTCTCGAAGAAGGTGTGGTGGCGCTCGGTGGTGTGCGGGCGGATCTTGGTGGCCCAGTCGCCCCAGGCGCCGGCGACCTCCCATTCCTTGCTGTCGACCACTTCCGGCGAGGCGATCTCGTAGATCGCGAGATATTTCTGCATCTTCGGGTCGTTGGTCTTGGCCAGCCGGTAGCGGCTGACCTTGCTGACCCCAGGCACCTTTGACAGCATCGGCACGTGCTCGGTGTCGTAGATGCGGTTGAACTCGGCCTCGTGCTCGGCCGGGATGTTCATCTGTACGACGTAGATGTAGGACATGGGGGGTTCCTCTCGCTCCGGCGGTTCACCGGAGACAATAGACGACGGCGCCGCCGATCACCACGAGCAGCGAGAGGATCGCCAGCCGCCGCTCGTAGCGCGCGACGAATTCGGCGAGCCGCCCGCCGAACATCGTCAACAGCCAGCCGAGCATCGCGAAATGCAGCGCCCGGCCGAGGATCGCCGCGAGGATGAACGACAGCGGGTTCATCGCGGCGACGCCGGCCGCGATCGCGGCGATCTTGAACGGGATCGGGGTGAACCCCTTGACGATGATGATCGCCACCCCCCACCGCGCGAACAGCCCCTGATAGGCGGCGAAGGCATGCTGATACCCATAGAACGCGACAAGCCGCGTGCCGATAACGCTCCACAATTCGTAGCCGATCAGGTAGCCGAACAGCGCGCCGAGCGCGGAAGCGAGCGTGCACAGCACCAACAGAAAGCGTATCCGCTCCGGCCGCATCAGGCACATCGGGACCAGCAGCAGGTCGGGCGGCAGCGGCAGAAACGAGCTGTCGGCAAACGCCACCGCCGCCACCAGCCAGGTGCCGTAGCGGTGCGCCGACCAGGCCGCAAGGTGGCGGCGCCAGCCGGGCGGTGGTGCGATGCCGTTCATCTCAACCGAAATCCCCGGGTGCGGCCGCCGCGATCGAGGCTTGAGATAAAGGCGGCGCCGGGTCTACTTCAATGCCGAGAGAAAATGCTGCACCGGGAGGAGAGGATGCGCGGGCTGATGTCGGAAGAGCCGCTCCTGGTCTCGATGCTGATCCGCCACGCGGCGCGCTTTCACGGCGAGGTTGAGATCGTCTCGCGGCTGGTCGACGGCACGGTGCACCGCTACACCTATGCCGAGGCCGAGCGTCGCGCGCGGCGCCTCGCGCTGGCGCTGACGCGGCTCGGCATCGCGCCGGGCGACCGGGTCGGCACGCTGGCGTGGAACACCTACCGCCATTTCGAACTGTATTATGGCGTCTCGGGCGTCGGCGCCGTCTGCCACACGATCAATCCGCGCCTCTTCGACGAGCAGATCCTCTACATCGTCAACCACGCGCAGGACCGGCTGCTGTTTATCGAAACGAGCTTCATCCCGCTGGTCGAGCGCCTCCGGCCGCAACTCCCGGCGGATTGCCGCTTCGTGCTGATCGAGCCGGCGCAAACCAGCCTCCCGGTCGTCGCGACCTACGACGAACTGGTCGCCGCCGAGAGCGAAGAAGGGTTCGCGTGGCCGCAGTTCGACGAATGGAGCGCCTCGGCCCTGTGCTATACCTCGGGCACCACCGGTCGGCCCAAGGGGGCGCTCTACGGCCACCGCTCGACCATCCTGCACGCTTTCGCGCTGGCCTCGCCCGACGCCACCGCGATGTCGGCGCGCGATACGGTCTGCCCGGTGGTGCCGATGTTTCACGCCTGCGCCTGGGGCGTCCCCTACGCGGCGGCGATGAATGGCACCAAGCTCGTGCTGCCCGGCCCGCACCTCGACGGCGCCAGCCTTTATAATCTGTTCGAGGCGGAGGGCGTGACGCTCGCCTTGGGCGTGCCGACGGTGTGGCTCGCCTTCGAAACCTATCTGTCGGCCAACAATCTGCGCTGCTCGAGCCTCAACCGCATCCTTTCGGGCGGCTCGGCGGTGCCGCCGGCGCTGATCGACGCCTTTGAAAACCGCCACGCCATCACCGTGGTGCAGGGCTGGGGGATGACCGAGATGAGCCCCCTCGGCACCGGCGCCGTGCCGAAGGCCAAGCACCTGAAACTCGACCGTGCCGACATGCTGGCGCTGAAGGGCAAGGCGGGGCGGCCGATCTTTGGCGTCGACATGAAGATCGTCGACGATCGGGGCCAGGCGCTGCCGCATGACGGCAAGGCGGTCGGCGAACTGCTGGTGCGGGGCCCGTGGATCGTCAGCGGCTATTTCGCCGACGAGTCGGCGACCGCGGCCGCGGTCGAGCCGGATGGGTGGTTTCACACCGGCGACGTCGCCGCGATCGACCCGGACGGCTTTCTCCGGCTGACCGACCGTTCGAAGGACGTCATCAAGTCGGGCGGCGAGTGGATCAGCTCGATCGATCTGGAAAACGCCGCGATGGCGCACGGCGACGTCGCCGAGGCGGCGGCGATCGCGATCCCGCACCAGAAATGGGGCGAGCGGCCCTTGCTGATCGTGACGCCGCGCCCCGGCATGCGGCCCGAGCGCGACGCGCTGATCGCCTTCCTCGGCGAGCGCTTCCCGCGCTGGATGCTGCCGGACGACGTGATGATCGTCGCCGAACTGCCGCACACCGCGACTGGCAAGGTGATGAAGACCCGCCTGCGAGAGCTTTATGGCGCTCATACCCCGCAATCGCCGTGACCGGTCCCAGCGAGATTGCTTCGCTGCGCTCGCAATGACGCAAGAAAGCGTCGTCATTGCGAGGCGCGCAGCAACGAAGCAATCTCGTGCCGCAAGTTCCGCTTGGCGAGGTCGATGAAAATGACCGCTGCAACCGCGCATAAGGGCGCGCGCGAGCGTGCCGACGCGTTTTGCCAGCGCTTCGGGCTGCGTGTGCCGATCCTGATGGCGCCGATGGCCGGCGCCTGCCCGGTCGGCCTCGCCGCCGCAATCGCCAATGCTGGCGGCATGGGCGGCTTCGGCGCGCTGATGACGCCGCCCGAGGGGATCGGCGCCTGGGCGACGCAATTCCGCGGCCAGAGCAACGGCAGCTTCCAGATCAACCTGTGGGTTCCCGATCCGCCGCCCAAGCGCGACGCCGAGCACGAGCGACGGGTGCGCGAGTTTCTCGGGCAATGGGGCCCGGCGGTGCCGCAAGCGGCCGGCGACGCTCTGCCGCTCGACTTCGCTGCGCAATGCGCCGCGGTGGTTGCCGCGGCGCCGCAGGTCGTATCGTCGATCATGGGGCTCCCCGAGCGCTTTGTCGCCGAACTGAAAGCGCGCGGCATTGCCTGGTTCGCCTGCGCGACAACGCTGGCGGAGGCGCGCGCCGCCGAGGCGGCCGGCGCCGATGCGGTCGTGGCGCAGGGCTTCGAGGCGGGTGGCCATCGCGGCGCCTTTGCGGCGGAAGCGGCGGAACGTCAGCTGGTCGGCCTCTTCGCGCTGGTGCCGCGTCTCGCCGACAAATTGTCGGTGCCGATCATCGCGGCGGGCGGCATCGCCGACGGCCGGACGGTGGCGGCGGCGCTGACCCTCGGGGCGAGCGCGGTGCAGGTCGGCACCGGCTTTCTGCGCTGCCCCGAAGCCGGGACGAACCCGGCCTGGGCCGACGCACTCGCCGAGCTGGAGCCGGAGGCAACCATGTTGACCCGCGCCTTTTCCGGGCGGCTCGGCCGGGCGGTTGCGACCGATTACGCGCGCGCCGCCGCGGCGCCCGATTCGCCGCCGCCGGCGCCCTACCCGGTGCAGCGCGGGCTGACCGCGGCGATGCGGGAAGCCGGCGCCCGGGCCAACGATGTTCACCGCCAGCAGGCCTGGGCCGGGCAAGGGGCGGCGCTGGCGCGTGCCGAGCCGGCCGGCGAAATCGTCCGCCGGCTGTGGGAAGACGCCGAGAGGCTGCTCCCGGCCGCGCGATGTTGTAGATCATGGCAATGATGCTAATTGACGAGAGCGAGGCGCTCGCCGGGTTTTGCGCGCGCCAGCGGGGCGCCGAGTTCGTCGCGGTCGACACCGAGTTCATGCGCGAGCGCACCTACTGGCCGATCCTCTGCCTGGTGCAGGTGGCGGGGCCGGACGAGGCGGTGGCGATCGACGCGCTGGCGCCCGGGATCGACCTCGCGCCGCTCCTCGCATTGATGGCCGACCCGAACATCCTCAAGGTGTTCCACGCGGCGCGCCAGGACCTCGAAATCTTTTTTCAGCTGTCCGGGCAGGTGCCGCACCCGGTGTTCGACACCCAGGTCGCCGCGATGGTCTGCGGCTTTGGCGATTCGGCGAGCTATGAAACCCTGGTGCGGCGGCTGGCCGGCGCCGCCCTCGACAAGGCCTCGCGCTTCACCGATTGGGCGCATCGGCCGCTGACCACGCGGCAGCTCGAATACGCGCTGGCCGATGTCGTGCATCTGCGCACGGTCTACCAGCGGCTGCAGCAGCTCCTGGCGAAAAACGGCCGGGCGCTATGGTTTGCCGAGGAGATGGCAAACCTCGTCGACCCGGCGATCTACCGCACCGAGCCCCTTGAGGCATGGCGCCGCTTTCGCCTGCGCGGCCGGGTCGACCAGCGCTTTCTCGGCGTGCTGCGGGCGCTCGCGGCGTGGCGCGAGGCCGCCGCGCAGCAGCGCGACCTGCCGCGCGGCCGCATCATGCGCGACGAAGCGATATTGGAGATCGCTGCGCATGCCCCCAAGACGATCGAGGCGCTGGGGCGTACCCGCAGCCTCGGGAAGGGCGTCGCCGAGGGCAAGCTCGGCGGCGACATCCTCGACGCGATCGCGCGCGGGCTGGCCGACCCCGACCCGCCGCCGGCGCTGCCCGGCAAGGCCGAGCCGCCGCCCGGCATCGGCCCGCTCATAGAATTGCTGCGGGTGCTGCTGAAACAGCGCTGCGAGGATTTCCAGGTCGCGCAAAAGCTGGTCGCCTCGGCCGACGATCTGGAAGCGATCGCCGCCGACGACAGCGCGGAGGTGCCGGCGCTCGCCGGCTGGCGCCGCGAGATCTTCGGCGGCGACGCACTGGCGCTGAAGCACGGCCGGCTCGCGCTGACCGCCGGCAAGGGCCGCATCCAGCTGGTGCCGCTGCCCGAGCGCGAGGGGGCTTAGTTTAGGACGTCGAGACGCGCCTCTTTTCCCGCTTTCCCGGCGAAAGCCGGACCCACTTCCGCCGTGGATACCGGCTTTCGCCAGTAATGCGGAGAGGGGATATCGTGGGCATGGGACGCTCGCACCCCCGCTTTGGGCCGGAGGCCGGAGCGGCGTCCGCGAATGAACCTCCACGCGGCATTGCGTTAGCGCAATGACGGAATGCCGCCGCGGCCGCATTGCTGTGGCGCATCGGCCACACCATATCATTCGCCGAAGGGTCGCGGGGGCTGCCTTCGGGGGCGCTGCGGCCGGTTCATTGGGAGGGTTGGACGATGGATCTCGAAAAATACACCGAGCGTTCGAAGGGGTTTGTCCAGTCGGCGCAAGGCATGGCGCTGCGCAGCGGTCACCAGCGCCTCGCGCCCGAGCACCTGTTGAAGGTGCTGCTGGAAGACAAGGAAGGCCTCTGCGCCAATCTGATCCGCGCCGCCGGCGGCGACCCGCAAATCGCGCTGGCGCAGGTCGACGCGGAGCTCAACAAGCAGCCGAAGGTCGAGGGCAGCGGCGCCGGCCAGGTTTACCTGTCGCCGGAGCTGGCGCGCATCTTCGACCAGGCCGAGAAACTGGCCGAGAAGGCCGGCGACAGCTACGTCACGGTCGAGCGGCTGCTGTTGGCGCTGGCGATGGCGAACGACACCCCGTCGGGGAAGGCGCTGGCCGCGGCGCACGTCACGCCGCAGAGCCTCAATGGGGCGATCGAGAACGTGCGCAAGGGGCGCAAGGCGGAGAGCGCCTCGGCCGAGGAAGGCTACGACGCGCTGAAGAAATACGCGCGCGACCTGACCGACGCGGCGCGCGAGGGCAAGCTCGATCCGGTGATCGGCCGCGACGAGGAAATCCGCCGCACGATCCAGGTGCTGTCACGCCGCACCAAGAACAATCCCGTGCTGATCGGCGAGCCCGGCGTCGGCAAGACCGCGATCGTCGAAGGCCTCGCGTTGCGCATTGTCAACGGCGACGTGCCCGAAAGCCTCAAGAACAAGAAGCTGCTGGCCCTCGACCTCGGCGCAATGGTCGCCGGCGCCAAATACCGCGGCGAATTCGAGGAGCGCCTCAAGGCCGTGCTCGCCGAGATCACCGCCGCTGCCGGCGAGATCATCGTCTTCATCGACGAATTGCACACCCTCGTCGGCGCCGGCAAGGCGGAGGGCGCGATGGACGCCTCCAATATGCTGAAACCCGCCTTGGCGCGCGGCGAACTGCACTGCGTCGGCGCCACGACGCTCGACGAATACCGCAAGCACATCGAGAAGGACGCGGCACTGGCGCGGCGCTTTCAGCCGGTCTTCGTCAGCGAGCCGTCGGTCGAGGACACGATCTCGATCCTGCGCGGCATCAAGGAAAAATATGAGGTGCACCACGGCGTGCGCATCACCGACGGCGCGATCGTCGCGGCCGCCACCTTGTCGCACCGCTACATCACCGACCGCTTCCTGCCCGACAAGGCGATCGATTTGATGGACGAAGCCGCCTCGCGGCTGCGCATGGAAGTCGATTCGAAGCCCGAGGAAATCGACGAGCTCGACCGCCGCATCGTGCAATTGAAGATCGAGCGCGAGGCCTTGAAGAAAGAGCACGATCCCGCCTCGCAGGACCGCCTTTTGAAGCTCGTCAAGGAATTGGAGGAGCTGGAGCAGGAATCCGCCGGGCTGACCGCGCAGTGGCAGGCCGAGAAGGGTAAGCTCGCCGACGCGCAGAAGCTGAAGGAGCAGCTCGACCAGGCGCGCGCCGAACTGGAACAGGTGCAACGCCGCGGTGACTATACCCGTGCCGGCGAGTTGACCTACGCCGTCATCCCGCAGCTGGAACGGCAATTGAAAGAGGCCGAGGGCGCCGAAAAGGGCCGCATGCTCGAAGAGGCGGTGACGCCCGAGCACATCGCCGGCGTCGTGTCGCGCTGGACCGGCATCCCGGTCGACAAGATGCTCGAAGGCGAGCGCGACAAGCTCCTCCAGATGGAGGAAAACCTGCGCCGCCGGGTGATAGGCCAGGACGAGGCCGTGATCGCGGTGTCGAACGCGATCCGCCGCGCCCGCGCCGGGCTGCAGGACCCCAACCGGCCGATCGGCTCGTTCCTGTTTTTGGGGCCGACCGGCGTCGGCAAGACCGAGTTGACCAAGGCGCTCGCCGAGTTCCTGTTCGACTCCGAGAGCGCGATGGTGCGCATCGACATGTCGGAATACATGGAGAAGCACTCGGTCTCGCGGCTGATCGGGGCGCCGCCGGGCTACGTCGGCTACGACGAGGGCGGCGCCTTGACCGAAGCGGTGCGGCGCCGGCCCTACCAGGTGATCCTGTTCGACGAGGTCGAGAAGGCGCACCCCGACGTCTTCAACGTGCTGCTGCAGGTGCTCGATGACGGGCGGCTGACCGACGGCCAGGGCCGCACCGTCGATTTCCGCAACGTGCTGATCGTCTTGACCTCCAACCTCGGCAGCGAGGCGCTGGCGAATCTGCCGGAAGGCGCCGATATCGAACAGGCGCGCCCGATGGTGATGAACGCGGTGCGCGCCGCGTTCCGCCCGGAATTCCTCAACCGGCTCGACGAGATCCTGCTGTTCCGCCGCCTGAGCCGACAGGACATGACGGGGATCGTGGAGATCCAGCTCGCCCGCCTGCAGAAGCTGCTGAGCGACCGCAAGGTCACGCTCAAGCTCGA
>DATGFP010000157.1:0-45817 GCA_035309005.1 Allostellaceae bacterium
CTCGGACCCGTCCTCGCTGACCGCGGCGCCGCCGACCATGCTGGTGTTGCCGCCCTGCGGCACGATCCGGGCGCCGTGCTCGGCGCAGAGCAGCACCGCAAGCGCGACCTGGGCCGTATTCGCCGGGCGCAGCACGGCAGCGGTGCGGCCGCGGTAGAGGCGGCGCCAATCCTCGCAATAGGGCGCGGTGTCAGAGGGGTCGGTCAGGATGCCGGTCGCGCCCAGCCGCGCCCGCAGCGCCTCGATCAGATCGCCAGGGGGGCCGCTGCCGCTCGTCGCTCGATCTCCTGCCCTAACTCCGGGCCAGCGCGGCGCGCTCAACGCGCCGGGGCCGCCGGCATCGCCTGTTCGCGATAGCCCGCCGGCAACTCGAAGAGATCGGCGGGGATCGCCTTTTTCTCAACCGTTTCGGTCGTCGTCTGGACGCCGGCGCCGGGGATCTCCGAATGCACCGGATAGGCTTCGTAGCCGACCACCGTGCGCAGCGCCTGCGGGTCGATCGCCGCACCGGCCGCCGCAGTTCCCGGCATCGCCTGCCGCATGAACGCCTCGAAGCGCCGCAGCGCCGCCAGATCATCGGGGCCGAGCCCGAGATCGCTCAGCCGCGCGACGCAGAGCTGCGCCTGCGGCCGCCCGTCCGCCAGCTGCTCGACGCGCTCGCAGCTCCATTTGCCGAAGGTCGCGGTGCCGCCTGCCTTGCGAAACTCGAATTGCGGCGCCTGCGCCGCGCCGGCACCGGCGCCGGGCAGCATTTTCTCGATCTTTGCGCGCTCGGCGGGCGTCATCGACTTCATCTGCTGCGCGAGCTGGGCGCGCGCCGCGCTCATCGCCGCCGCGACCTGCTTCATCGTCTCGGGCGTCACCCGGATGAAGGTCTTCTCGGACGGCTTCAGCACGTAGACCGTGTTCTGATCGGCGCGAAATATCGTGACGCTGTTTTGCGATTCGATGCGCACCCGGTCGGGCTCGAGGTAAACCACCGATTTGCCGCCAGCCGCCTGCGGCATCGTCATCGAGCTGGTGATCACGGTGCCGGCCACCGCCGGCCCCGCCGCCGCGACCAACACCGCCAAAGCCCGCGCCCAAAGCCGCATCCTACCCCTCCCGCGCCGACTGCGATGGCCGCACCCTTACCCGAAGCGCGAGACGTCGACCGCCTTTTCGGTGATGAATTCGAGCAATGCGGGTTTGCCTTCGCGGGTCTGGGCGATGCCGCGCTTGATCGCGTCCTTGATCTGCCCCGGCTCGGTGACGCGCTCGCCGTAGCCGCCCAAGGCCTTGGCGAAATCGGCGTAATTGCCGCTGATGTCGGTCGAGCGGTACTTTTCGGTCGAGACCGGCATCACCTTCAACTCGATCGCCATCGAGAAATTGTTCATCAGGATCGAGAGGATCGGCAGACGCTCCCTGACCGCGGTCTCGAAATCCATGCCGGTGAAGCCGATCGCCGCGTCGCCCCACACGTTGATGCAGAGCTTGTCGGGTTGGGCGAGCTTCGCTCCCATCGCGAGGCCGAGCCCGTAGCCGAGTTGGGTCGTCTTGCCCCAGCCGATGTAGGAGAGCGGCACCTCACTGACCCAGAACGGGCTCAATTGGTCGCGCGGGCTGCCGGCGTCATGGGTGATGATCGTGTTCCTGACGTCGACCGTGTGCATGAGGTCCCAGATCACCCGGTAGGGCGACAAGGGCTTGGTGTCCTGGGTCAGGCGCGGCATCCATTTCGCCATCCATTCGTCGCGGTGGCTGCGGATCTCGCGGGTGACCGAGGCGAGGCGGTCGCGCGGTTTGCCCTTCAGCCGGTCTTTCACCTCTTCCAAAAGTGCGTCGAGCGTGAGGCCGGCATCGCCGACCGCCGCGAGATCGACCGGCACATCCTTGTTGATGTCGGTCGCATCCAAGGTTGCGTGCGCGATCTTCTTGCCCTTCGGCATCGCGGTCGCGAAGCTGGAGCGGGTAAAGCTGCAGCCGATGCCGAAGATGAAATCGCTGGTCTGCAGCATGTGCCACAGCGATTCCGCGATGCCGATGCCGCCCGAGCCCAGTGACAGCGGGTGGTTCTCGGGAAAGGCGCTCTTGCCCGGCAGCGTCGTCATCACCGGGCATTCGAGGAGTTCCGCCAGCGCCTTCAATTGAGGCCAGGCCTTGCCGTAATGCACCCCCTGCCCCGCCACGATAACCGGCCGCTTGGCCGCGACCAGGGCTTCGGCGATCTTCGCCACCGATTGCGGGTCCGGGCCGCTCTTCAATTGCGGCACCTTGGCGTATTCGTTGACCAGCGCGTCCGACACCTCCTCGCGCAATATGTCGGTCGGAAATTCGACCAATACCGGGCCGGGCCGGCCGTTACGCACCTGGGTGAAGGCACGCCGCAGCGCCTCGATCGTCGCGTGCGCGACCGTCACCTGCTCCGACCATTTGGTGACATGGCGGAAATTCAGCGCCGCGTTGAAATTGGGCCGTACCTGGTTGATGTCGCGGGCATAGCCGGCCGGCAGCACCACCACCGGGCAGGAATCGCCGTAAGACTGGGCGACGCCGCCAAAGGCGTTCTCGGTGCCCGGCCCGTGCTGCATGACGAAGACGCCGATCTTCTCGCCCGAACTGAGCTTGCCGATCGCGTCGCACATGTGCAGCCCGATGCGCTCCTGGCGCACCATGATCGTGCGGATGTCGGCTTCCGCCGCGCCCTCGATGATCGGGTTGACCGGATAGCCGATCAGGGCCTCGACCCCCTCCTGCTTCAGGACATGGGCGATCGCATTGGTGACTTTCATCGGGGGCTCCTCGGATCGGACTGGCGTGAGCCCACCTTACGGCATCGTGCCGGGGATCGTACAGGGAGTGTCTCGGCGTCTACCGTCGCCCCCGCGCGAGCGGGGGTCCAGAGCGAGCGGCAGGTTGCTCCTGGATTCCCGCTGGCGCGGGAACGACGGTTCAATCTGAGCGGATGACCCGCTCAGGCGATGACGAGATCGGCCACCATCTGGGTGCCTCGGGTCTCGGGGCCGAGCAGCAGCGCGACGATGAAGTTGACCAGCCCCAGCATGGTGCCGATCAGCATCGGGATCGCGAACCCGATATTCCACGACGGACTCGTCGCGAAGTAGGTCAGGAGCGGCGGCACGAAACCGCCGGCGATTGCGCCGACGTGATAGCTGAAGGCGCTCGCGGTCGCGCGCACCTCGGTCGGGTAGCGCTCGTTGAGATAGGCCGGGATCTGGCCGTACATCGCGCCGCCGGCGAACAATCCCTGCAGGATGAACGCAACGACGATGACCGTCGTGTCGTGCGACAGGAGGTAGAACGGAGTAATCCCGAGTGAGACGATCGCCGGGATGATCATCGCCCAGCGCCGCCCGATGCGGTCCGACACGATGCCCCAGCCCGAGCTCGCCAGGAAGACGAAGAGATTGGCGAGAATCAGCGGCGTCGCGATCAGCGCCGTCGTCAGCCCGAGATCCTTTTGCAGGTGGGTCGCGAACAGGGCGTTGATCGAATAGTAGGTGACGAACCCGGCGCACTGGAACCAGCAGGCGTTGAGCACGTTGCCGATGATGCCGCGGCGGAAGATCGCGATCAGCGGCGCCTTGACCTGGCGGCTCTGCGCTTTCTGCAAGCGCTGGTTTTCGATCCACACCTCGGGCTCCTTGACGAAGAAGCGGATGTAGACGATCGCCAGCGCCGGAGCGATGCCGATCCACAGCATGCCGCGCCAGCCGAAGCGGTCGAACAGCAGCCAATAGCAGGCGCTCGACAACAGGAAGCCGAGGCCCCACGAGCCTTGTAGGACGCCGCTCATGAAGCCGCGCGAGCGCTGCGGCCATTGCTCCATCGCCAAGGCGGCGCCGCATGGCCATTCGGCGCCCATGCCGATGCCGAGCAGGGTGCGGAACAACAGCAGGAACCAGAAGGTCGGCGAGAACCCGGCGATGAAATTGCACACCGAGAACCAGGCGATCGAGATCATCAGCGGCTTCTTGCGCCCGAGCCGGTCGGCCATCCAGCCGGCCGCGGTGGCGCCGATCAGGCGCATCCACAGCGTCAGCGTGAAGACGATCGCGACGTCCGTCAGCGGGACGTTAAACTCCTTGGCGATCGGCACCATGATCAGCAGGAAGACGGTGAAGTCGAACGCGTCGAGCGTCCACCCCAGCCACGCGGCCGCGTAAGCGTACCACTGGTCCTTGGTCGGCTCCTTCCACCACGGAAGCGCAGCCGCATCGGCGGAAATCGCCATTACATCACCTTTCCTGTCCAATTCGGCTCGTTAGGGAGCCTTGGGCCCGAGTGTAAGGGGGCGATTCTGGATTGTCATGCGAATTTGTCGCAACGCGAGTCGGCGGCGCGGACGTTTCCAGCCGCGGCCGGCACGGCGCAATTGTCACGGCGCCCGGCCGAATGCCGCAAAGCGTCGCGGCGACGGCGGAATTTGATGCGGACGGTTGACGTGCCCGATCGTTGGTTGGACAAGGTGGCCGGCCACCAACCTGGGGAGCATCGAGCATGATTGGCAAATTGCGTCTAGCGACCGTCCTGGCGTCGGCCGTCGCCCTCGCATCGGCGTTTACCGCGCCGGCAAGCGCGCAAAGCGGCGTCAAGGTCGGCACGCTGACCTGCAACGTATCGGGGGCGTGGGGCTTCATCTTCGGCTCGACCCGCGGCCTTGCCTGCACCTTCTCGGGGCTGGGGCGGGTCGAATATTACGCCGGCAACATCTCGAAATTCGGCGTCGATATCGGCTACACCGCGGGCGGCGTCCTGATCTGGACGGTGATCGCGCCGACCGCGGTGCTGGCGCCGGGCTCGCTGGCCGGCGGCTATGCCGGCGGCACGGCGAGCGCCACGGTCGGGGTCGGGGTCGGGGCCAACGCGCTGATCGGCGGCTCCAACAATACGGTCGCGCTGCAGCCGCTCAGCATCGAGGGCACCACCGGCCTCAACGTCGCCGCCGGCGTCGCCGCGATGTCGCTGAGCCCCGCCGGCCCGCGCTAAGCCGGGCGCCCGCCGCGCCCGCGGAGGTTTCCGATGACGCTCGTCCACCCGCATGTGCAGCCATTCGTCGCGATCATCGCCGGCGTCTTGATCCTGCTGGTGCCGCGCATCCTCAACTATGTCGTCGCGATCTACCTGATCCTGATCGGCCTCCTCGAGCTCGGCGCTATCCGCTGAGCCGCGCGTTGCTCGCCCCGCTGGCGAGCGCCTCGAGCCGATCGACGACAAGCCGGTCGACCTCGAGGCCCTCGCGGGCGAGGCGCTCGCGGTTGCGCGCCGACTGCTCGCCGGGGATGCGGATCTCGGCGAGCCCCGGCTCGCGCGGCACCGCCTTGACGCGGGCGATCAGCGCCGCCAGTTCGCGCTGCAGATCGGCGAGCGGCACCAGGAGGTCGGGCCGGAACGCGATGAAGAGGTAGCCGTCGTCGTGGCCCGGCACCAAGGCGGCGCCGCCGAGCAGCCCGAAGGCCTGGACGATGAGGCCGAGGCCAAACCCCTTGTAGCCGCCGAACGGCAGGATGGCGCCCTGCCGCGCCGCGGCGGCGTCCTGCGTCGGCTGGCCGTCGCGGTCGAGCGCCACCCCTTCCGGCAGCGGCGTGCCGAGCCGCTCGCGCAGCTGCAATTCGGTCGCCATGAAGGCCGAGGTGCCGATGTCGAGAACCAGCGGGCCATCGGCGCCCGGCAGCGCGAAGGCGATCGGGTTGGTTCCGAGCACCGGCCGGATGCCACCGAAAGGCGCGACCGCCGCGCCGCTGCTCGCGGTGTGGATCGCCACCAGCCCGGCTCGCGCGATCATCTCGACGAAATAGGCGCTGCGCCCGCTCATCCAGCTGTCGGTGACGCCGATGACCGAGATGCCGTGCGCCGCCGCCTTGGCGATGGCCGCGTTGGCGGCGTGGTACATCGCGACCATGCCGACATTGTTGCCGCCATCGTAAAGCGCCGAGACCGCGGTCTCGTGCATCACGCGCATCGGGCGGCGCGACAGCGCGAAGCGGCGGTGCTCGGGAATGTTGAGGAGCTTGGCGAGGCCGGAATATTCGTAGCCGCACAGCGCCGCGTCGAGCACGTGATCGGTGATGATGCGCGCCTCCTCGGCGTCGTAGCCGATGCCGATGAGCGCCCGCTCGCCGAGCAGGCGCGCGTCGGCCACACCGAGATGGATGCGCTGTGACGCCATGATTTTCTCCTCCGCCGCCGGGCCGCCGGGCTGCCGGGGCGAGGATACCTCAGGGCTTGCGGCTGACGAAGATCTCGGTCGTCGCGGGATCGGGGATGGCGGCGCTCGGGGTGATGCCGCTTTCGAACGGGATGTTGAAGCGGGTGAAGGCGTCGATCAGGATGGTCGCGGCGTCGGGCGGCGCGGTGCCGCTGCGGACGTAGAGCCGCACCCCCATTGCCGGCGCCTCGCCAAAGATTTGGGTCGCCTCCGGCCCCAACGCCTCCCAGCCGGCGGCGCGCAACAGATTGGCGATCTGGTTGGCGTAGTCGTAGGCTTCAACGTCGCCCGGCACGCACGAGACGACAACCCGGCGGCTGCCGGCCTGGCGCAGCCGCTCCTCGATCTTCGCCGCCGCGTCGGGAGCGATCGTCCGGCCGCGCGATTTTTCCTGCAGAACACGCAGCTGGCTTTCGAGCTCCTTGACCCTGGCGTTGAGCGCGACGACCTGCGACCCGGCCGCTCCGCTCTCGGCCCTCGCCCCGCGCAACGCTGCCCGGCCGATCTCCTGCAGGCGGGCGGCCAGGACAATCGCGAGCGTGCCGCCGAGCAGCAGCGCCGCGACCCAATAGGGCTTGGCCGGGCGCGCCGGCTGGGCCGCCGCCGCGGCGACGCCGAGCCCCGCCACCGCCACGACCGCGGCGATCGGCAGCCACCACACTGCAATCTCAGCCAACGACATCGAGCCACATCTAGCCCTTGGGGGCCCCACTCACTCGCTATCGGGAACGCCTTGTTCCAGTTCGTCGAGCCATACCGCGGCGTGCGAATCCGAGGGAGCGCGCCAATCGCCGCGCGGCGACAGAGAGCCGCCCGAGGAGATCTTCGGCCCGTTCGGCAGGGCCGAGCGCTTGAACTGGCTCTGCTCGAAAAAGCGCCGCAAAAACACCCGTAGCCAGCCCTTGATCTCGACCAATGTATAGGCGCGGCGCGCCGCGTCCGGCGTGTTGGCGGGCCACGAACCCTGCGCCGCGTCGTGCCAGGCGTGCCAGGCCAGATAGGCGATCTTCGACGGCGCGAAGCCGTAGCGCGTCGTGTAGTAGAGGTTGAAATCCTGCAGCGCATACGGCCCGACGATGCTTTCCGTTGACTGGATCGCGCCGTCGGCGCCGGCCGGCACCAGCTCGGGCGAAATCTCGGTCGCCAGGATGTCGAGCAGCACCGCAGCGGTCTCCGCGCTGACGTCGCCGCTCGCCGCGACAAAGCGGATCAGGTGCTGGATCAGCGTCTTCGACACCGAGGCGTTGGGGTTGTAGTGCGACATCTGGTCGCCGACCCCGTAGGTGCACCAGCCGAGCGCCAGTTCCGAGAGGTCGCCGGTGCCGACCACGAGGGCGCCGTTGTGGTTGGCGAGGCGAAAGAGGTAATCGGTGCGCAGCCCCGCCTGCACGTTTTCGAAGGTGACGTCGTAGAGCTTTTCGCCCTTGGCCGAGGCGTGGCCGATATCGGCGAACATCTGGTTGGCCGCCGGGCGGATGTCGATCTCGCTGGCGCTGACGCCGAGCGCCCGCATCAGCCGCCAGGCGTTGGCCTTGGTCTCGCCGCTGGTCGCGAAGCCGGGCAGCGTGTAGGCCAGCACATTGCCGCGCGGCAGGCCGAGGCGGTCCATCACGCGGCAGGCGACGATCAGCGCCTGCGTCGAATCGAGGCCGCCCGAGACGCCGATCACCAGCTTTTTGAGGCCGGTCGCCTGCAGCCGCTGGGAGAGCCCCTGGACCTGGATGTTGTAAGCTTCGTAGCAATTGTCGGCGAGCATCGCTGGATCGGCCGGCACAAACGGAAAGCGCTCGACATTGCGGCGCAGCGCCTGCGGCCCAGCCGGCGCGGCGAATTCAAATTCGACCCGGCGGAACGCCGGCGCGCCGGCCAGCAGCTGCCGCGCGCTGTCGCCAAAGCTGTTGGTGCGCATGCGTTCCTGGCGGATGCGCCCGACATCGATGTCGGCGACCGCCATTTCAGGATTTGCGCTGAACCGCTCGGTCTCGGCCAGCCTCTCGCCGATCTCGAAGATGCCGGCCTGGCCGTCCCACGCGAGGTCGGTCGTCGACTCGCCGGCACCGGCCGCCGAATAGGCGTAGGCCGCGATGCAGCGCGCCGATTGCGAGGCGCACAGGAGGCGCCGCATCTGCGCCTTGCCGATGACGATGTTGCTTGCCGAGAGGTTGAGCAGGATCTCGGCGCCGGAAGCGGCGCCCTGCGCGCTCGGCGGCTGCGGCACCCAGAGGTCTTCGCAGATCTCGACGTGAAAGCGGAACCCCGCCTCGCCCCGCGCCGCGAATATCAGGTCGACGCCGAACGGCGCGGCATGCCCGCCGATCGCGATCGTGCCGCCGCGCACCCCTTCCCCCGAGGTGAAATGGCGGCGCTCGTAGAATTCGCGGTAGTTCGGCAGAAAGACCTTCGGCACGACGCCCAGGAGGCGCCCGCGGTGGATCGCCAGGCCGCAATTATAGAGCCGCCCCTCGGCGCGGAGCGGCGCCCCGACGACAAACACCGGCGCGAATTCGGCGCTCGCCGCGACCAGGCGCTCGATTTGGACCACGACCGCGTCGAGCAGCGCGTCCTGAAACAACAGATCGTCGATCGAGTAGGCTGACAGGCACAATTCCGGGAAGACCATCAGCGCGACGCCGGCCTCGTCACCGGCGGCGATGAGGGCCAGCGCCTGGTCGCCGTTCCGCGCCGGCTCGGCCACCGCCACCGGCGGCACGCAGGCCCCGACGCGGACGAACTGGTGGCGGGTAGGAGAGAAAAAGGCAGACATCGTGCCAGCTCGCTCGCGCGTGGTTCGCATCAGCCGCAATTTGCGCCTTCGCGCGCGCCCACGTAAGGGGCCGCCGCGGTTCGTCGGTCCTTATATACTCAATATGAGCATTATAGTCAACCGCGCCGCGCCTGCCATATTTTCCCCTATATTCGCCCATCCCGGCGCAGGCCGGGACCTATGCATCAACCATCGCGACAGCTGAGCGTTGGGTCCCGGCCTGCGCCGGGATGGTCGGAGTGGGGCTGATCGATCGGAAAACCCTGGGCAGCACGGAACTCGAGTTTTTGGGGCATTGTACCGGTCAATCGGCGAAGGGGTCGCGCACCAGGATGGTGTCGTCGCGTTCGGGGCTGGTCGACAGCATCGCGACCGGCGCCTCGATCAATTCTTCGAGGCGGCGGATGTATTTGATCGCGGTCGCCGGCAATTGCGCCCAGGAGCGCGCCCCGCGGGTGCTTTCGCGCCAGCCCTCGGCGCTCTCGTAGACCGGTTCGAGCTCGGCCTGCGCCGCGGTGCCGGCCGGCAGATAGTCGTAGCGCTCGGCGCCGCGGCGATAGGCGGTGCAGATCTTGATCTCGTCGAAGCCGTCGAGCACGTCGAGCTTGGTCAACGCGATGCCGTCGATGCCGGCGGTCTTGATCGCCTGGCGCACCGCGACCGCATCGAACCAGCCGCAGCGCCGCCGCCGGCCGGTCACCGTGCCGAACTCGCGGCCGCGCTCGCCCAGCGTCTCGCCGATCGCGTCGTTGAGCTCGGTCGGAAACGGCCCCGCGCCGACCCGCGTCGTATAGGCCTTGGTGATGCCCAGCACGAAGCCGATCGCCGCCGGTCCCAACCCCGAGCCGGCCGCCGCCTGCCCCGCCACGGTGTTCGACGAGGTGACGTAGGGATAGGTGCCATGGTCGACGTCGAGCATCGCGCCCTGCGCCCCCTCGAACAGGATGCGGCGGCCGGCGCGGCGGGATTCGTCGAGGAGCCGCCACACCGGCGCGGCATACGGCAATATCTTGGGGGCGATCGCGTGCAGCTGGGCGAGCAATTCGGCGCGGTCGCATTCGGGCGCCGCCAGGCCGCGCAGCAGCGCGTTGTGATTGAGCAGGAGGTCGTCGACCCGCTCTTCGAGCGCCTTGCCGTCCGCGAGGTCGCACACCCGCACCGCGCGGCGGCCGACCTTGTCTTCGTAGGCGGGGCCAATGCCGCGGCCGGTGGTGCCGATGCGCTTTTCGCCGCGGCGCTCCTCGCGGGCCCGGTCGAGCGCGCCGTGCGACGGCAGGATCAAGGCGGCGTTGTCGGCGAGCTTCAAGTTCTGCGGCGAGATCGCCAGCCCCTTCGCGCGCATCGCGTCGATCTCGGCGAGCAGTGCCCAGGGATCGACGACGACCCCGTTGCCGATGATCGACAGCTTGCCCGGCCGCGCCACCCCGGACGGCAACAGGCTCAGCTTATATTCGATATTGCCGATGACCAGCGTATGTCCGGCATTGTGGCCGCCCTGGAAGCGCACGACGATTTCGGCGCGCTCCGACAGCCAGTCGACGATCTTGCCCTTGCCTTCGTCGCCCCACTGGGCGCCGACCACGGCGACATTGGCCATGCTGATCCTCTCCCGCCTCTCGCCTCGCTAGCGCCGCGGCGACGCGGCGGCGACCGGGCGCGGCTCGCCCGCTTCGAGCACATGGCCGCAATCGAGCCGACGCGCCTCGGCGTGCCAGTCGGCCGCCGGCAGCAGCGCCGCGACGGTGATCCAGCCGGCGGCACGCAGCGCCTCGGCCGCGGCGCGGTCGGGGCCGGGCGGCACCAGCACGCGGCGGCGCGGCGGCGACAGCGCCAGGGTTTGCAGGATCGTGTCGGTATAAAGGGTGAAGCCGGTCGCGGGCTCCGGCGCCGCCGGGTCTCCGGCCTGGTAGCGGCCGCCGCGGCCGAGCTCGCCCAGGGGGCCCAGAGCCGGATCGGCGCGCGCGAAAAACGTGAAGCTGATGCCGGTGTGGTATTCGAAGCCGCGGTTCTCGACCGGGTCGACGGTGACCTTGAGCGCCGGCACCGCAGCGGCGAGCCCGTCGAGCACCGCGCCCAGCCGGTCGCGCTCGACGCGCGCCCGCTCCGGCAGGTCGAGCCGGTCGAGCGCGGCGCGGGTCGCGCCGGCGGCGCCGGCGGCGGCGACCAGCTGCGCCAAAAGCCCGCCGACCGCGCCCGCCAGGTGCGCCACCGCCGCTGCGTCCTTGCGGTCGAGCGCGGCGCGCAGCGCCGCCGCCCGCTCGCCCTCGATGCCGCCGGCTTCGGCGATCGCCGGCACCAGGGTCGGCAGCGTCAGGTCGACCGAGAGATGCGGCACGCCTACCCGGCTCAGCGCTTCGCCCGCCACCGCGATCGCCTCGACATCGGCGGCCGGACCGCCGGCCCCGATCAGCTCGGCGCCGGCCTGCCCGATCTGCCGCTCCGGCCACATCGGCGACCCCTTGACCCGCAGCACCTGGCCGGCATAGCTCAGCCGGAGCGGCCGCGGCTTGTGCGCGAGCCGGGTCGCGGCGATGCGGGCGACCTGCGGCGTCATATCGGCGCGCAGCCCGATCATCCGCTGCGAGATCGGGTCCATCGTGCGAAACGTGTCGCTCGCCATCGCCGCGCCGGCGCCGGCAAAGAGCGTCTCCTCGAACTCGACGAGCGGCGGCTGCACCCGCTCGTAGCCGTGCGCCGCGAGGACGCCCATCAGGGTCGCGGTGACCTCGGCCTCGATCTCGGCTTCCGGCGGCAGCAGGTCGTACACCCCGGCCGGCAACAGCACCGGGAGCGGCGCGTCATTCATGGCAGGAAGCTGGATGGCGAAGAATTTGTCGCGCGAGTTTGCTCATGCCCGCCATTGTGCACCAGCGCGGCGCCCTGACCAGGAGGAAAGCGCCGCCGCCGGCGCAAAATGCGCGGCCGCCAGGGTCAAAGCTTAGTAGCGCTTTGCCGCCGCGATAGCACGCATCCGCCGTCGATCGCCCTCGCCGCATGGCGCGGCGCGATCGCGGTCCCGATAGCCTCGCAAAAACGCGAGCGCGCCGGCGCCTTCGCTCCATTTAATCGCTAATACCAAGTTGTCCATTGCACTTAAGGTCGATCGCCGGCAGAATGGGAAGCTACCGTCTGTTCCCCCACCTCGACGGTGCGCAGCTGTCTCGTCCGCCAGGACGGGACCCGAAACCCCGGCCTCCCCCCGGCCGGGGTTTCGCATTTTCGCGGCCCCTTTTCGGGGCCCGTTCAAAACTGCATCGCCTTCACCTGGATGACGTTGGGCAGGCGGCGCACGCTGTCGAGCAACGCAGCGGTCAGCGGCTGGTCGACCTCGATCAATGCGATCGCGTCCTCGCCGGCCGCGAGGCGGCCCAAGTGGAAGGTCGCGATGTTGACCTCGGCCGCCGCCAGCGCCTGGCCGAGCGCGCCGATAAAGCCGGGCTTGTCGAAATTGCGGACAAACAGCACGTGGCGGCCGAGTTCGGCTTCGAGCGCGATCCCTTCGATGTCGACGACGCGCGGCCGGTTGCCGGCGAAGACGGTGCCGGCGACCGTGCGCTGGCGCCGCTCCGTGGTGACGGTCACCCGCATCAGCGTCTGGTAGTCGCCGGCGTCCTCGCGCCGGGTTTCGCTGACCCGGATGTCGCGCTGGCGGCAGATCAGCGGCGCGTTGACCGGGTTGACGGCGGCGAGCTGCGGCGCGAGGAGCCCGGTCAGCGCGGTCGCGGTCAGCGGCTTGGTGTTGAGTTCCGCGATGGCGCCGTCATATTCGATCGCCACCGCGCTGATCCCGGTCTCGGTCAATTGCCCGGCAAAGCTGCCGAGCTGCGCCGCCAGCACCATGTAGGGCTTGAGCCGCGCCGCCTCCTCGGCCGACAGCGAGGGCATGTTGACCGCGTTCGACACCGCGCCGGTCAACAGGAAATCCGCCATCTGCTCGGCGATCTGCAGCGCGACGTTTTCCTGCGCCTCGCTGGTGGCTGCCCCGAGATGCGGCGTCGCGACAAAATTGTCGTGGCCGAACAGCGGGTTCTTCGTCGCCGGCTCATCGACGAAGACATCGACCGCGGCGCCGGCGATGCGGCCCGCCTCGAGCGCCGCGGCGAGGTCCGCTTCGACGACGAGCCCGCCGCGGGCGCAATTGATGACGCGCGCGTCCGTTTTCATCTTGGCGATCGCGGCGGCGTCGATGATGCCGCGCGTCGCTTCGGTCAACGGCGTGTGCAGCGTGATGAAGTCGGCCCGCGCCAGGAGTTCGTCAAGCGTGACGCGCTCGACCCCCAATTCCAGCGCGCGCTCGGGCGACAGGAACGGGTCGTAGGCCACGACCTTCATCTTGAGGCCCTGGGCGCGGTCGGCGACGATCGCGCCGATATTGCCGCACCCGACGATCCCCAGCACCTTGCCGGTGAGCTCGACCCCCATGAAGCGCGACTTTTCCCATTTTCCCGCCTGGGTCGAGCGGTCGGCCGCCGGGATCTGGCGGGCCAGCGCGAACATCATCGCCAGCGCATGCTCGGCGGCGGTGATCGCGTTGCCGTAGGGCGTATTCATCACGACGACGCCGCGCTCGGTCGCCGCCGCGACGTCGATGTTGTCGACCCCGATACCGGCGCGGCCGACCACCTTCAGCGCCGTCGCCGCGGCGAGCAACTCGGCGGTGACCTTCGTCGCCGAGCGCACCGCGAGCCCATCATAGCCGGCGATGCGGCTGCGCAATTCGGCGGCGCCGAGCCCCATCGCGACATCGGCCTCGACCCCGCGGGCGCGGAAGATCTCGACGGCGCGCGGGCTCAACGCATCGGCAATCAATACTTTCGGCATAAAGACCCTCCGGCCCGCCCGCGGGCGGCACCCCAGCGCTTCCGCAAAAATCGTGCCTCAGGCGGCCCGCGCTGCCTCGCGCTGCTCGGCCCAGGTCCATTCCAGCCACGGCAACAGCGCCTCGACGTCGCTCTGCTCGACCGTCGCGCCGGCCCAGATGCGGATGCCGGGCGGCGAGGCGCGATGGCTGGCCAGATCATAGCCCGCGCCTTCGGCTTCGAGCCGGGCGGTCATCGCGCGCACCGCGTTGAAGCGCGCGTCGGGCGAGAGGCCGAGGAACCACGGGTCGCTGATCGACAGCTGGATCGAGGTGCACGACCGGGTACGCGGGTCGGCGGCGAGAAAATCCAGCCATGGCGTCTTCTCGACCCAGGCCGCGACCGCGGCGAGATTGCCCTCGGCGCGGCCGACCAGGGCGTCGAGGCCGCCGATTGCCTCAGCCCATTTGAGCGAGTCGATGGCGTCCTCGACGCACAGCATCGACGGGGTGTTGATCGTCTCGCCCTTGAAGATGCCCTCGATCAGCTTGCCGCCGGAGGTCAGGCGGAAGAGCTTCGGCAAGGGCCACGGCGGCGTGTAGCTCTCGAGGCGCTCGACGGCGCGCGGGCTCAGCGCCAGCATGCCGTGCGCCGCTTCCCCGCCCAGGGCCTTCTGCCACGACCAGGTGACGACGTCGAGCTTGTCCCACGGCAGCCGCATCGCAAAGGCCGCCGAGGTCGCGTCGCAGATCGTCAGCCCCTTGCGGTCGTCGGCGATCCACGCGCCGTCGGGCAGCCGCACCCCCGAAGTCGTGCCGTTCCACACGAACACCGTGTCGCGGTCGGGGTCGACCGCGGCGAGGTCGGGCAGCCTGCCGTAGGGCGCCGCCAGCAGCCGCACATCCTTAAGTTTCAGCTGTTTCTGGACGTCGCTGACCCAACCCTCGCCGAAACTTTCCCACGCCAGCAGGTCGACGCCGCGCGCGCCCAAGAGCGACCACAGCGCCATCTCGACCGCCCCGGTGTCCGAGGCCGGGACGATGCCGAGGCGGTAGTCTTCGGGCATCCGCAGCAGCGCGCGCGAGCGCTCGATAACTTCGACGAGCCGCGCCAAGCCGGGGCGGGAGCGGTGCGAGCGGCCGAGCAGCGCGCCTTCGAGTGCGGCAGCCGACCAGCCCGGGCGCTTGGCGCAGGGCCCCGACGAAAAACAGGGATTGGCCGGACGCCGCGTCGGCTTCATCGCGCATTCCTTCGCACAACCGCCGCGGCCCAGCCGGCCACGGGGGCGTGCTTCCTACAAGCCGCCCGAAGCGGCGTCAATGCGCCGGGCGGGTGTGATGCGCGTGCCGGGATGTCTCAGAAGAGCGGCAGGCCTCCGGGGCTCGCGCACCACGCCTTGCGGACCTGGTCTTCGATCGCCAGGCCCGACGCGGTGAACGCCGAATGCGCCGCGACGCTGCCGTTTTTCGGCTCGCGCGAGGTCCGCACCAGATGATCGAGGGTGGCCTTTTCGCGACGATGCCACATGCGGATAAGGCGCCGGGGAGAGCGCAGGTCTTTCATCCGATTTCCTCCCGACCGTCGGCGCGACAATGCGCCGCGGGTTTGCGATGGCGGGTACTCATAGGACATTGGTTAATGCGCGGCAACCCCCTGATTCCGCGAGCGGCTCCGCACTCAATGCAACCGGAACAGCGCAAGTCCTCACGCCCTGGGATCACGCCCTGGGGCTCAGGCCTTGAGCAGCGCCGCCATGACCCGCTCGCGGGTCTGCGGCAGGTCGCGGATGCGGGCGCCGAGCGCGTGCGCGACGGCGTTGCCGATCGCCGCGACGGTGGGCCCGCCGGACGCCTCGCCGATCCCGAGCGGCGGCAGGTCGCAGGCCGGGTTGACCAGCTCGACCGCGATCTCCGGCACCTCGCTGAAGCGCAGCACCGGGTAGGTCTCCCAGTCGCGCGAGCTGATCCCGGCCTGGTCGAGCCGCACGCCCTCCTTCAAGGCCCAGCTGGCGGCCTGGACGATGCCGCCTTCGAGCTGGTTCGTCGCGCCGTCCGGGTTGATCACGAGGCCGGCGTCGGCGGCGCACCAGACGCGGGTCAGCCGCACGCTGTCCTCGACCTCGACCTCGGCGACCACCGCAGCGTAGGCGGCGAGGTTTTTGTAGCGGGCGAACCCGACGCCGCGGCCGTGCCCGGCGCCGCCCGTCGCGCCCGCCTGCCATCCGCTCATCGCCGCAACCTTTTCGAGGACGGCGCGGGCGCGCGGGTCCTCCAGCTGCGCCAGGCGGTAGGCGACCGGGTCGACCCCCGCCGCAGCCGCCAACTCGTCGAGAAACGACTCGATCGCATAGACGTTGAGCGTCGCCCCGAGGCCGCGCAGCGAGGAGGTGCGCACCGGGGTTTCGGCGATCAGGTGGTGCACGATGCGCTTCGCGGCAAAGGCGTAGAGCGGCTCGCCGTTGCGGGTGCCGGCGCCGGGCGGTCCGATCGCCTCGGCGGCGCGCTGCGGCGGCGGCGGATCGGGCAACGCCTCGGCCGCCAACAGATTGCCGCCGCCGCCCGGCCGGCCGCTGTGGCGGCCGCTCCAGATTTCGGTGGTCCAGTCGAGCGGCCGGCCGGCGGCGTCGAGCGCGGCGCTGACCCGCGTCACCATCGCCGGGCTGACCGGCTCGAAGCCGAACTCCTCCTCGCGCCGCCAGCGCACCCTGACGGGGACGCCCGGCCGGCGCAGCGCGATGACCGCGGCGTCGGCCGCCGCGTCGTCGGCGCCGTTATGGCCGTAGCAGCCCGGCCCCTGCGCGTGGTGGACGGTGATCAGGGCGGGGTCGAGCTTGAGGGTGCGGGCGAGCGCCGCCTGCAGCGGATAGACCCCCTGCGAGTGCGTCCACACGTCGAGCTTGCCGCCCTGGTAGAGCGCGACGCCGCAGGAGGGCGCCACCGAGGCGTGCGCGATGTGCATCCGCGTATAGCTCGCTTCGCGCCGGCTCGCGGCGGCGGAAGCGTCGGGCGGCGGGGCGCCGGCCGTCTGGTCGATCGAGGGCTGCTGCAACAGCCAGCGCGCCTCCTCCTGGGCCGGGTTGATCGGCTCCACCCCATCCCACGCGACGTGCCCCGGCGCGACCGCGGCGGCGGCCTCGACGCTGGTCTCGTCGGCCCCGACGATCGCCAGGAAATTGCCGTCGCGCATCAGCTCGATCGGCGTCTTGGCGGCGCGGCGGATCGCCCGTTCGTCGATGCTGGCGATCGTCGCGCCGCGCCGCGGCTGCCGCACGACCCGGGCGTGCAGCATGCCGTCCATCGCCATGTCGTGGATGAAGGCGGCGGCGCCGAACACCTTCGCCGCGAGGTCGACGCGCGGCAGGCTGCGTCCGACGACCGCGTGCGCCGCCGCGGCCTTGATTTGCGCCCGCCCGGTCGCTCCGCGCGCCAGGTCGACGGCGCCGGCAAGCGACCAGTAATCCTGCCCGATCGGCGCGCCGCGATGGAGGATCGCGCCGTCGCGCACCGCGAGGTCGGCGGGGCTGCAGCCAAATTTCGCCGCGGCATGATCGAGAAAGAGGCCGCGCACCTCGGCGCAGGCGAGCCGCAGCGCGACGCCGCCGAACTGGATCGACTGGCTGCCGGCGGTGTAGCCCTCGTTGGGCGACAGCGCGGTGTCGCCCGATTGCAGCCGGATGCGCGCCGGCGCGACGTCGAGCTCCTCGGCGGCGATCTGGAGCATCGCGGTCAGGACCCCCTGGCCGATCTCGACCCGGCCAGTCGCGACCCAGACGACGCCGCGCTCGGGAAAGCCGACCCACTGATCGAGGTGCGGGTTCTGCGGCGGCAGGGCGTGGGCGTCGCTCATCTGGCCTCTCCGGTTGCCTCTCCGGCGCGCATGCGGTCGGCGGCCAGCGCGACCGCCCGCAGGATGCGCGCATGGCTGCCGCAGCGGCAGATATTGTCGTCGAGCGCCCGGGCGATCTCGGCCCGCGACGGCGCCGGGTTGCGGTCGAGCAGCGCCTTCGCCGAAATCAGGATACCGGCCAGGCAATAGCCGCACTGCCCGGCCTGCTCGTCGAGAAAGGCCTGCTGCAGCGGGTGCGGCTGCTGCGGCGTGCCGAGCCCCTCGATCGTCAGGATCGCCTTGCCGGCGACCGCCGAGAGCGCCTTGCCGCAGGATTTCTCCGGGCTGCCGTCGATCAGCACCATGCAGCTGCCGCACTGCTCCTGGCCGCAGCCGAACTTGGTGCCGATGAGGCCGAGATGGTTGCGCAGCACGTCGAGCAGCGGCGTGTCGGCGTCGGCGGTCACGCTGACGCCGGCGCCGTTGACGGTCAGGGGAGTTGACTTCATCGCTGTCCTCGCCCGCTTAGCCCCGCGCCGCTATAGCAAAATATCGCGGGCGGCGTGAAGCGCTAGCCGGGCGCGAAGCGCGGCGCCACCCGGGGGCCGGGCCGCCGCGCCGGGCCGCCGGCGACGATCTGGACGATGCCGGCGGCCAGACCGACGACGACCCCGATCTTCCAGGCGTCGTCGTAGGAGCCGGTGGCGTCGAAGATTACCCCGCCGCCGAAGGCGCCGAGCGAGGAGCCGACCTGGTGCATGACAAACGAGACCCCGAGGAGGGTCGCCATGTAGCGGGTGCCGAACATCTCGGCGACGAGGCCGCTGACCAGCGGCGCGACGCTGAGCCACAGCATCCCCATCGCGGCGGCGAAGACCAGCGTCGAGGCCGGCGTCGGCGGCATCACGAAATAGGCGGTGAAGACAAAGGCGCGCAGGATATAGAGCAGCCCGAGGAGGATATGCTTCGGGTAGCGGCCGCCGAGCCAGCCCGCGGTCAAGGAGCCGACGCAGTTCATCCCGCCAATGACCGCGATCGCCTCGGCGCTCAGCATCGGGTCCTGGCCGCACAGCGCGAGGTAGCTCGGCAGGTGCGTCGTCAGGAAGACGAGGTTGAGGCCGCACACGAAATAGGCGCCGGACATCACCAGGAACTGGCGGTGGCGGGCCGCCTGCCCGATCACCTCGCGCATCGTCGCGCGGCTCTGGCCGCGCACCGCGATCGCGTCGGCGCCGCCGGCGTAGAACGCCGCCGGCAGCATCAGGATGGCGAGCAGCACGAAAAAGAGCGCGCCCGCCTGCCAGGGGTAATGCGCCAGAAGCCCCTGCGTCGTCAGCGGCACGAGGAGGGTGCCGATCGAGCCGGCGGCCGAAACGACGCCCAGCATCTTGCTGCGCTCGCGCTCCGAGACGGCCCGGGCGCAGGCGGTAAGGGCGAGCGAGGAGGCGGTGCAGGAAAGCGCGATGCCGATCAGCCCGCCCGAGACGATCAGCGCCGCTTCGCCCCGCGCCGCAGCCATGATCGCGAGGCCGACGACATAGATCAGCGCCCCCGCGAGCATCGTGACGCGCAGGCCGTAGCGGTCGGCGATCGCCCCGACCGGCGCCTGCGACAGCCCCCAGACGATGTTCTGGATCGCGATCGTGAGGGTGAAATCCGCCGCGGTCAGCGCGAGGTCGCGGGTCACCGGCGTCAGGAACAGGCCGAGGCTCTGGCGCAGCCCCATGCCGAGGCTCATCAGTGCGCCGGCGCCGACGAGGATAAGCGTGGTGCGGCCGAAGAGGGCGCGGTCGGTCATGGTGCTGCGGGTTCCCGGAACGTGGCGAGCGGCGCGCACTCTGCCCGATGCGCGCGGCCGGCCCTACCGCCATCCGCGCAGAGTTCGGCTGCGCCTAAAGCATAGGCAGCCGGCTCAGCTTAGCCTCGCGCTTTCGAGCGGCTAGCGTCCGGGCGGCGGCGGGTAACCCCAGGGCGCCGGATAATAGGGCATCGGCGGCGGATAGCCCCAGGGCGGCGGCGCGTAGGGCGCGCCGTAGCCCGGCATCGGGCCCGCCATCGGCGGCGGCATCGGGGCGGCCATCGGCGGCTGCATCGCGCCCGTTGCCGGAGCTTCCGGGGCGGCTGCCGGCGCTCCGAGGCGGCCGAGTTCCTGCGCGTTGAGCTGGTTGGCGACGTTGTCGCTTGCCCCGCGCCCGCCGCGCGAGTGCGGGGCCGCGGCGGCGGCGCCGTGGCGCACCGGGCGATGCGCCGGCGGCGTGGTAGCGGCCGGGGCCGGGGCTGGCGCTGCAGCCGCGGGTGGCGCGCCGGGAGCAGCCGGGGTCGCCGGGGCTTGCGCCCAGCCCGGCGCCGCGACCGCGATGACCGCCGCGACCGCGATGCCGCTCAACAGAGTTTTCATCTCTTGCCTCCCCTGAAGCGCCGAAGATCGTAACCACAAGATGGGATCGGCCGGGAAATGTCCACCGCGTTGTGTCGCGGTTCGCTTGCCGCGGCCGTAGCGCACGATCCCGCCGCCGCCTATGCTCGGTGCAGCGAGAATGCGCCACCGGAGGGCCGCGCGAATGCCCGATACGCGGATCATCACGCTCTATACAGACTACAAGAGCCCCTACGCCTATCTCGCCAAGGACCCGGCCTACGAACTCGAGCGCGATTTCGCGGTACGCCTCGACTGGCTGCCCTATGTCCTCGACATCCCGAGCTTTCTCGGCTCGGCGACGCTCGACGAGCGCGGCCGGGTGATCGAGGAGCACCGCAACGCCCACCAATGGCGGCGGGTCAAGTATTCCTACATGGATTGCCGCCGCCAGGCGCGCGCCCGCGGCCTGGTCATCCGCGGGCCGCAGAAAATCTGGGATTCGACGCTCGCCGCCGCCGGCCTCCTCTACGCCAAGCGCCAGGGCGACAAGGTGCTGCGGCGCTACAGCGACATCACCTTCGAGCGCTTCTGGAAGCGCGAACTCGACATCGAGGACGCGGAAGTGGTCGCCGCCGTGCTGGCCGAGGCCGGCGCTGATATCGCCGAGGCGGCCGCCTATCTCGCCGGCGAGGGGCCGCGCGAGGTCGACCGCATCTCGCGCGCCGCCGAGGATTCCGGCATCTTCGGGGTCCCGACCTTCGTCCTCGACGGCGAGCAGTTCTGGGGCCGCGAGCACCTCCCCGACATCCGCGACCGGCTCGCCGCCAGCCGCAGGAGAACAGCATGAGCGATGAACTGCCGACCGCCGCGCGGGTCGCCGATCCCGGCATCCGGGCGCTCTACCGCCAGGAAAACCGCTGGCAGGCGTGGCTCGAAATCGAGGCGGCGCTGGCCGCGGCGCAGGCCGAGCTCGGCATCATCCCGCAAGCGGCGGCCGAGGCCATCGCCAAGGCGGCGCATTACGAACTCCTCGACCGCGCCCGCATCGACGAGGGCTTCGCGCGCACCGGCCACACCATCGTGCCCCTGGTGTGGGAGCTCTCGCGCATCGTCGGCGAGCCGCATGGCGGCTGGGTACACTGGGGCGCGACGACGCAGAACATCACGCAGACCGGCGACCTTCTGGTGCTGCGCCAGGCGCATCGCGTGTTCCTCCGCCTGATCGGCGACGCGCTCGTCGCCGCCGCGGCGCTCGCGGAGAAGGGCGCCGACATGCCGATCGCCGGCCGCACCCACGGCCAGCACGCGGTGCCGGCGACCTTCGGCTACAAGGTCGCGGTGTGGATCGACGAACTGATCCGCCACACCGAGCGGTTTCGCGATGCGGCGCCGCGAATTTTCGTCGCGATGCTGGGCGGCGGCGCCGGCACCTATGCGTCCCTCGGCGCGATGGGCCCCAAGGTGCAAGAGGGGATCGCGCGGCGGATCGGCTTCGGCTCGATGCGGGTGCCCGCGCGCACGATCGGCGACCACCTCGCCGAGAATATCTGCCTCCTGGGCCTTCTGGCGGCGACCTGCGGCAAGATCGGCCGGGAAATCTATACCCTGATGAAGACCGAGTTCGGCGAGGTCGAGGAGCCGGTGCCGCCCGGCACGGTCGGCAGCTCGACGATGCCGCAAAAGCGCAACCCAAAGCTCTGCCAGGACATCATCGCGGCGGCCGCCGAGGTGCGCAGCACCGTGCCCTTGGCACTCGAAGCGATGATGACCGAGCACGAGGCCGACCGCACCACCAGCGTCATCATGGACGCCGCCGAGGCGCGTGCCGCGGTCGCCACCGGCGATATGCTGGCGCGCCTCGTCGAGGTGTTGCGCGGGCTGCGCCTCGACCCCGCCCGTATGCGCCAGAACCTCGACCTCGGCGGCGGCCTCATCATGGCGGAAGCGGTAATGCTCGACCTCGGCAAGGCGCTCGGCCGCCAGCACGCGCACGATGTCGTCTACGACGCGGCGATGGAGGCGGCGACGGCGGGAAAATCCTTCGGCGACCTGCTCGCCGCCGACCCGCGCGTGACGGCCCACCTCGACCGGGCGGCGATCGCGGCGCTGCTCGACCCGACCGCCTATACCGGGCTCTGCGCCGCGATGGCGCGCGAGGGGGCAACGCGGGCGCGGAGTGTCGCGGCCGAGATTGCCCGGGAGGGCGGCGCACCCTAGGATCACGCACCCTCAATAACCGGCGGCGCGGAGAGCGACATGGAATTCGGCGCATCGATCTTCTTCACCGACTATTCGATCACCCCGGCCGAATTGGCCGTCGCGCTCGAGGAGCGCGGCTTCGATTCGGTATGGGCCGCCGAGCATTCGCACATCCCGGTGCCGCGCCAGACCCCGGCCCCCGGCGGCGGTGAGCTCGCCAAGCGCTACTACGACGTGATGGACCCGTTCGTCACGCTGACCGCGGCGGCCTGCGCCACCAAGAAGCTCAAGGTCGCGACCGGCATCGCCCTCGTCATCCAGCGCGACACGATTCAGACCGCCAAGCTCGTCGCCTCGATCGACCAGGTCTCAGGCGGGCGTTTTCTGTTCGGCATCGGCGGCGGCTGGAACCGCGAGGAGATCGAAAACCACGCCACCGCGTTCGAGACCCGCATGCAGAAGATGCGCGAGCAGATCGAGGCGATGAAGGAAATCTGGACGAAGTCGAAGCCGGAATACCACGGCGACATCGTCAAGTTCGACACGCTGATGACGTGGCCGAAACCGGTGCAGAAGCCGCACCCGCCGGTGATCCTCGGCGGCGCCTTCCCATGGGCGGCGCGCCGCGCGGTGCGCTACGGCGACGGCTGGTATCCCAATGCCAGCAGCGGCAACCCCGAGGAATACGTGCCGGCCTTCCGCAAGATGGCGCAGGAGGCCGGGCGCGACCCGAAATCGCTGTCGCTGCGGTTGGGTGGCGCGCCCGACGATTCCGACAAGCTGAAGCGCTTCCGCGACATCGGGGTCGATGCGGTCAACGTCACGCTGATGTCGGACAAGCGCGACGAGATCCTGCCGGTGCTCGACCGCTGGGCCGGCCACATCAAGCAATTGCGCGGCTGAGGCGGGGTGCCCACGCGATGCTGACGCTCTATTATTCGCCGGGCTCCAGCTCGTTCGCGACGCATATCGCGCTCAACGAGGTCGGCGCGCCCTATGAACTCAAGCTGACCTCGCTGCACCAGAACGCGCACCACGCGCCCGAATACCTCGCGATCAACCCCGAAGCGAAGGTGCCGACCCTGGTGATCGACGGGCGGCCGCTGACCGAGGTCGCGGCGACCCTGTGGTATCTGGCGCGGCGCTACCCCGAGGCCGGGCTGTTGCCGCAATACGGCGACGCCGAGGCCGAGGCGCGAGTCATTTCGTGGATGTCGTTCATCGCCGCGACGATCCACCCCTCGCGGCGCGCCGGCCGCGAGCGCTGGCAGCAGGCCTTCGAATTGGCCGAGCAGAAGCTCGGCGGCGCCGAATGGTGCGTCGGCCGCTATTCGATCGCCGACATCCACCTCTTCCGCCTGTTCTGGCGCTACGTCGACAGCGAACATCCGCCGGACAGCGCCTTTCCCGGCCTGATGGCGCATTACCGCCGGATGATGGCGCGCCCGGCGGTCAAGCGCACCGTCGCCGCCGAAGCCGCAATCGGCTACCACCTGCCGCATTAACCCCGACGACCCCCACCCTGCCCTCCCCCGCCTGCGGGGGAGGGTAAGCAAGCGCACCAGCCCCCGCCCCGCCTTCATTTTCCCCTCCCTCGCAAGCGGGGGAGGGTTAGGGTGGGGGTTCGCCGCGCGACGCGCAGGCGTCAGCCGAAATAGCCACCACCGTTGACGTGCAGGCATTGGCCGGTGATGAAGCCGGCATCGTCGGAGGCGAGAAACACCGCGGCGCGGGCGATCTCCGCCGGCTGCGCGACCCGCCCCAACGGCAGCGCCCGGCCGCCGGCGGCAAGCTCCGCCTCGCTCATCCCGTAGCGCGGCTGCGCCGTGTCGGTGAGGCCGGGGGCGATCGCATTGACCCGGATGCGATGCGCCGCGAGTTCCAGCGCCATCTGCCGCGTCATCGACAGGAGGCCGCCCTTGCTGGCGCAGTAATGCACCCCGTTGGGCGAGCCGCGAAAGGCCGCCCCCGAGGTCAGGTTGATAATCGCCCCGGCGCGGCCGGCCGCCACCATGCTTTTCGCTGCCGCCTGGGCGCAGAAGAAGGCGCCCTTCAGGTTGACATCGAGCACGTAGTCCCAGTCGCGCTCGGCCATGTCGAGGAAGGCGACGCGCGGGAAGACGCCGGCGTTGTTGACCAGCACGTCGAGCGGCCCGAGCCCGGCTTCCGCCGCCGCGACCATCCTCTGCACGGCGTCGATCCGCGCCATATCGGCCTGCACCAGGAGCGCCCGCCGCCCGGCCGCCCGCACGGCGCCGGCGACCTCCTGCGCGGCGCCTTCGTCGTCGAGCCAGTTGATCGCGACATCGGCCCCGGCGGCGGCAAATTCCACCGCCATCGCGCGCCCGATCCCCTGCTGCGCCCCGGTCACCAGCACCACCTTGCCCGCGCCCTGCATCTTCCCCCTCCCCGCTTGCAACGGGCGCAGTATGCTGCGATGCGCTGGCGACGGGGAGACATCCGATGGGCATGCTGGTCCGAGGCACCTGGTTCGACGACGACCCGCTGCCGCGCGACCAGGGCGGCGCCTTTGTGCGCCCGGATTCGAGCTTCCGCGACCGGGTGACGCGCGACGGCTCGTCGGGTTTCAAGGCCGAGAGGGGCCGCTACCAGTTGGTCACCGCGCCCTCCTGCCCGTGGGCCCACCGCACCGTCTTGATGCGCAAGCTGAAGGGCCTCGAAGCCGCGCTGCCGCTCCTCCAATCGGATTTGCCGAAGGGCGAGGGCTGGGCCTATTCGCGCGGCTTCGACGAGCTGGCGCCGCAGGACGGCGTATTTCACGTGCACCAAATCTACACCGCGGCGCGGCCCGACTACACCGGCCGCGCCACCGTGCCGGTGCTGTGGGACCGCAAGACGAAGACCATCGTCAACAACGAATCCTCCGAGATCATCCGCATGCTGAATGCCGAGTTCGACGAATTCGGCGATGCGAGCCTCGATCTTTACCCGGACGGGCTGCAGGGCGAGATCGACGAGGTCAATGCCTTCGTCTACGACGCCATTAACAACGGCGTCTACCGCTGCGGGCTGGCCAAGAGCCAGGCCGCCTACGAGGCGGCCTTCGCGAAACTCTTCGCCGCGCTCGACGAATTGGAACTCAGCCTCGGGCGGCGGCGCTGGCTGGTCGGCGAGCGCTTCAGCGAGGCCGATCTGCGCCTCTTCCCGACCCTGGTGCGGTTCGACACGGTCTATTACGTCTTGTTCAAGTGCAACCTGCGGCGCCTTACCGACTATCCCAGCCTGTGGGCCTACACGCGCGACATCTACCAGCTGCCGGGGGTCGCCGAAACCGTCGATTTCCCCCGCATCAAGCAAGGCTATTACGGCGGCATGCGCCACCTCAACAACGGCATCCTGCCCCTGGGGCCAGCTCTCGACTTCACCGCGCCGCACGGCCGCGAGCGGCTCGGGCCCTCAGGTTGAGCGGCGGGCGGCTCAGACCGCGCCCTCGGATTCGAGCTTGATCTCCTGCTCCAGCCCCTTTTCGTCAGCGGTAATCTCGGCTTCGGCCTGCAGCCAGAAATCCAACTCCTTGCCCTCGGGCCGTCCGGCGTGATCCCAGATCTCGTAGGCGCGCTCGCGGATGCGTTCCTCGTGCCAAAAGCCAGCCATCGTCGTACTCCCCGATCAGCCACCGTTCTGTCTTATCGCAGCCGATCGAACGCGGCAAATTGATCCACGTCAACCTGATCCCGACGCAGCCATGCCACCAAAGATCTCGACGCCGTCCTCCGCCGCCCGCAGCACCGCGCCGCTCTCCGGCGAATTCGCGCTGATCGCGCGTTATTTCGCGCCGCTGGCAGCGGGGTTTCCCGGCGCCGACGGCTTGCGCGACGACGTCGCGGTAATCGCGCCGGCGGCGGGCTGCGAACTCGTCCTCAAGAGCGACGCGATCGTCGCCGGGGTCGATTTCCCGCCCGAGGAGGCGGCCGACCTCGTCGCGCGCAAGGCGCTGCGGGTCAATTTGTCGGACCTCGCCGCCAAGGGCGCCGTGCCGCGCGCCTACCTGCTCGACCTGATCCTGCCCGAGACGATCGGCGACGACTGGATCGCGCTCTTCGCCGCCGGCCTGGCGCAGGACCAGCGGGAATACGGCGTCCACCTGATCGGCGGCGACATGAGTTCGACCCCCGGCCCGGTGACGATCGCGGTGATGGCGATGGGCGAGGCGCCGGCCGGCCGCATCGTGCGGCGCGGCGGCGCCAAGGCGGGCGACCAGGTCTTCGTCAGCGGCACGCTCGGCGACGCCGCGCTCGGCCTCGGCGTATTGCAGGGGAGGCTGCCGGCGCCGGACGAAGCGGCGGCCGCCTTCCTCCTCGACCGCTACCGGCTGCCGCAGCCGCGCGTCGCGCTCGGCCCCAGGCTGATCGGACTGGCGAGCGCGACGATCGACGTCTCGGACGGCCTCGTCGCCGATCTGCGCCACATCTGCGAGGCGGCCGGGCTCGCCGCGACGGTCGAGGCGCCTGCCCTGCCGCTTTCTATGGCGGCGCGCGCGATGATCGCGGCCGATCCCGGGCTCCTCTCGGCCCCCCTCGGGGGCGGCGACGACTACGAGATCCTCTTCACCGCGCCGCCGCAAGCGGCCGCCGCGATCGCCGCGCTGTCGCACGCGCTCGGGCTGCCGATCACCGCGATCGGCCGCATGATGCGCCCGGCCGCGGCAGGCCCGCGCGTCACCGTCGTCGACGGCGCCCGCCGGCCCATCGAACTCGGCTCCGAGGGCTGGACGCATTTCGGCCGCTCCGGCTGACCCTCGGCGCCCCCGGCGCGCCGCGCGATTGCGGTGCCGCCCCGCTCTGCGCTATTCAGCCCTTCGCCGCACCAGGAGGATTTCGCGCATGCCACAGGCAGGGCCGCTTTCCGGCATCACCATCATCGATCTGTCGCGCATTCTCGCCGGCCCCTATTGCACCTTCCTGATGGCCGAACTGGGCGCCCGGGTGATCAAGGTCGAGGCGCCGCGAACCGGTGACGACGCGCGCCAATACGGCCCCTTCAGGAACGGCAAATCGACCTATTTCGCCAGCGTCAACCGCGGCAAGGAATCGATTGTCCTCGATCTGAAGGCGCCCTCTGACCGCGACATCTTCGAGCGCCTCTTGGACAAGGGCGACGCGATCGTCGAAAACTTCCGGCCCGGCACGATGGAAAAGCTCGGCTACGGCTGGGAGACGCTGCACCCGCGCTATCCTCGGCTGATCTACGCCGCCGCCTCGGGCTTCGGCCACACCGGCCCCTATTCGCACTACCCCTCCTACGACATGGTGGTGCAGGGCTTGGGCGGCATCATGAGCATCACCGGCATCCCGGATGGACCCTTGGTGCGGGTCGGCACCTCGGTCGGCGACCTCGCCGGCGGCCTCTACACGACGATCGCGCTCAACGCCGCCCTCCTCCACCGCGAAAAGACCGGGGAAGCCACCAAGATCGACGTCGCGCTGTTCGATTGCCAGCTGGCGCTCCTCGAAAACGCGGTCATGCGCTACACGACGACCGGCGAGATCCCGGGGCCGATGGGCGCGCGCCACCCCTCGATCACGCCCTTCGAGGCGTTCGCCACCGAGGACGGCCACATCATCATCGCCGCCGGCAACGACGCGCTCTACGTCAAGCTGACGCAGGCATTGGGCCGGCCGGACCTCGCCGACAACCCGCTCTTCACCACCAACCCGCTCAGAAACCAGCACCAGGCGGCGCTGAAGGCCGAGATCGAGAGCGTCTTGCAGGCGGGCACCACCGAGCACTGGATCGCGGTATTGGAAAAGGCCGGCCTGCCGTGCGGCCCGGTCAACAATGTCGCGCAGGCGCTGGCGCATCCGCAAACCGCGGCGCGCAACATGCTGGTCGCGGTCGACGACCCGGTAACGGGGCCGCTCAGGCTCGCCGGCAACCCGATGAAATTCTCCGCCTTCGACGACCCGACGACGCGCGACCCCGCCCCCGACCTCGACGCCGACCGCGCCCAAATCCTGCGCGAACTGGGGCTGTGAGGCGCGATCGCCCGCCGCACCCATAACCGTCATCCCGGCGCAGGCCGGGACCCACTTGGCAGCGCCCGCGACAGATGAACCATGGGTCCCGGCCTGCGCCGGGATGACGCTATAGGTGATGAGGGCGATCGCATGAGAGTGGTCCGCCATCTCCTCGCGGGCGCGGTGCTGCTGGTGCTGCTGCTCGCCGGCGCGGGCTTTCTCTATCTGCGCTCGTCATTGCCGCAAATCGACGGCAGCATCGCGGTCGCCGGGCTCGGTGGCGCCGTGACGATCGCGCGCGACGCCGACGGGGTGCCGCTGATCACAGCGGCCGACGATTCGGGCGCCGCCTTCGGGCTCGGCTTCGCGCACGCCCAGGACCGGCTCTTCCAGATGGAGCTGATGCGGCGCGCCGGCGCCGGGCGCCTAGCCGAGATCTTCGGTGAACAGGCCGTCGCCAACGACCGCCAGATGCGCGTGCTCGGGCTCTACCACCTGGCCGAAGCCGAATTGTCGCTCTTGTCGGCGCCGCTGCGGCGCGCGCTCGAGGCCTACACCGCCGGCGTCAACGCGTTTCTCGAGACCCGCAGCGGCGCGCTGCCGCCGGAATTCCTGCTGCTGCGCTTCGCCCCCGAGCCCTGGCGGCCGGCCGACAGCCTGGTCTGGGGCAAGCTGATGGATCTGCGGCTCGCCGGCAATTATCGCAGCGAGTTGCTGCGCGCCAGGCTCGCCCGCACGCTGTCGCCGGCCGAGCTCGCGTTTCTCTATCCGCAATACCCGAAGGATGCGCCGACGACGCTCGCCGGGCTGACGCAGCTCTACCGCCGCCTCCCGCTCGACCGGCTGTACGCGGCGCTGCCGCCGCTCGGCACGCTCGGCCCGATCCGCGCCTCGAACAACTGGGTGGTCGACGGCGCCCACAGCGCCAGCGGCAAGCCGCTCCTCGCCAACGACCCGCATTTGGAATTCGCCGCGCCGGGGGTGTGGTATCTCGCGCGCCTTCGGACGCCCGGGCGCGAGATCGCCGGCGCCACCGCCCCCGGGGCGCCGTTCGTCGTCGTCGGCCATAGCGACACCCTCGCCTGGGGCTTCACCAATACCGGCAGCGACGTCGAGGATCTGTTCATCGAGAAAATCGATCCCTCCGACCCCGGACGCTACCTGACCCCGGGCGGCAGCGACGCCTTCGCGACGCGGCAGGAGACGATCACCGTGCGCGACGCGGCGCCGGTGCGGCTCACCGTGCGGACGACCCGCCACGGCCCGATCCTCTCCGACGCGCTGCCGGTGGGCGCCGCCGCACCCGGCTATGTGCTGGCGCTGTCCGCGAGCTTTCTCAGCCCCGACGACACCACGCCCGATGCGCTATGGGGCATCGGCCGCGCCGTCGACGCGAACGGGTTCCGCGACGCGCTCAAATCCTGGGTCGCGCCGCAGCAAAACATCGTCTACGCCGACAGCGGCGGTACGATCGGCTTTATCGCGCCGGGCCGCGTGCCGATCCGCAAGAGCGGCGACGGCTGGCTGCCGGCGCCGGGCTGGAGCGGGGACCATGACTGGACGGGCTATATCCCGTTCGCCGACCTGCCGCAGGCGAGCAACCCCGCCTCCGGGCATTTCGTCAGCGCCAACAACAAGATCGTGCCCGACACCTACCGCTATTTCCTGTCGCACGACTGGGACACGCCCAACCGCGCCCAACGCATCACCGAACTCCTCGCCGCGACGCCGCGGCAAACCCCGGCCGCGAGCGCCGCGATCCAGGCCGACACGCTGTCCTTGGCGGCGCGCCGGCTGGTGCCGCTGATGACCCGCATCGCGCCGCAGAGCGCCGTGGCGCGCGACGCGGTCGCGCGGCTGCGCGGCTGGGATTTCCGCATGGATACGGGCGAGGTCGCGCCGCTCCTCTTCACCGCCTGGCTGCGCGCCTTCGCGCGCGACATGTTCGCCGCGCATCTGGGGGCGGCCGCGGCCGATTACTGGGACCTAAAGCCCCAAATCGTCGAAGCGGTGCTGACCGCGCACCCCGAATGGTGTGCCCCGCAAAACGGCCCCCACCCTGACCCTCCCCCGCAAGCGGGGGAGGGTCAGGGTGGGGGTCCGCCGGGCAAGATCACCGCACCGACGGAAAGTTGCGATAGGCTGCTTGCCGCCGCACTCGACGCCGCGTTGCGCGACCTCGCCCGGGCCTACGGCCCCGACATCGCGCAATGGACTTGGGGCCGTGCTCACCCCGCGGTCTTCGCCAGCCCGCTGTGGAGCCGCATCCCGGTGCTGCGCGACTGGCTCCAATCCCGCGCACCGGTCGGCGGCGGCATCGATACCGTCAACCGCGGCGCGACGACGATCCGCGACGATGCGCATCCCTATGAAGAGCGCTTTGGCGCCGGCCTGCGCATCATCACCGACCTTGCCTCGCCCGAGGATTCGCGGATGATCGCGGTGCCCGGGCAATCGGGCAACCCGCTGTCAACACATTTCGCCGATCTTGTGGAGCGCTGGCGGCGTTTCGGGTGGCTCGTCCCGGGCCGCGCCGCGGCGCTAGCGACATTGAGGCTGGAGCCTGCGCGATGAACGACTTGCCGGTGACGATCGCCGATATCCGCCAGGCCCAGGCGGCGATCGCCGGCGCGGTGGCGAAGACCCCGACCGTGCGCGCCGCGGCGCTCTCGGAAATGACCGGGTGCGAGGTTTTTCTGAAGCTCGAGACGCTGCACCCGACGGGCTCCTTCAAGGAGCGCGGCGCGCTCAACAAGCTGCAGGGCCTGGGCGAGGCCGAGCGGCGCATCGGGGTCGTCGCGATGTCGGCCGGCAACCATGCGCAAGGCGTCGCCTACCACGCGCGCCGGCTCGGCATCCCGGCGACGATCGTGATGCCGCGCGGCACGCCGTTCACCAAGATCGACCGCACCGAAGCGCTCGGCGCCAAGGTGGTGCTGCAGGGCGAGGGCCTCGTCGACGCGCGCCGCGCCGCCGACGCGCTCGTCCAGGAGCGCGGCCTCGTCGCGGTGCATCCCTATGACGACCCCGCGGTCATCGCCGGCCAGGGCACGATCGGGCTCGAAATGCTGGCCGATTGTCCCAGCTTCGACGCGCTCCTCGTGCCGGTCGGCGGCGGCGGCCTGATCTCCGGGATCGCGGTGGCGGCCAAGGCGCTGTCGCCGCGGATCGAGATCTACGGCGTGCAATCGGCGCTCTACCCGTCGATGTACCGGGTGCTGCGCGGCGAGGAGCCGGGCCTCCCGGTCGAGGCGCCGACCTTGGCCGAGGGGATCGCGGTCAAGGAGCCGGGCCAGCTCACCCGCCGCATCGTCGCGGCGCTCGTTGACGCGGTGCGCCTGGTTGGCGAGCGCCAGCTCGAAAGCGCGGTCGAATTGATGCTCGAGCGCCAGAAGCTGATCGTCGAGGGCGCCGGCGCGGCCGGCGTCGCGGCACTCTTGGCCGAGCCCGAGCGCTTTCGCGGGCGCCGCGTCGGGATCGTCCTGACCGGCGGCAACATCGACGCGCGCCTCCTCTCCTCCTTACTGATGCGCGGGCTGGTGCGCGGCGGCCGCCTGGTGCGGCTGCGCTGTGAGTTGCCCGACCTGCCGGGCGTCCTGTCGCGCGTGTCCGGCATCATCGGCGGGCTCGGCGGCAACATTGTCGAAGTCCACCACCAGCGGCTGTTTCACGACACCTCGGTCAAGCGCGCCGAGCTCGACGTCGTCGTCGAGACGCAAAACCGCCGGCATGTCGATACCCTGATCGACGCGCTGGTCGCCGCCGGCTACCCGACCCGCCTCCTCTCCACCGCCGCCGACGCCGAGAGCGCCGAGCAGAAGGCTTAGGAGCGGCCGGCCTGGTTCAGCACGAAGTCGCGGATCAGCTCGGTGGCCTGGCGCGAGGCGTCGCTCGCCGGATCGCGCGGGATGAAGGTGTGCGGCTGGCCGGCGAATTTGTGCAAATCGAGCGCGCCGCCCCGGGCGCGGTAGGCGGCGGCGAAGCGGTCGGCCATGTCGGGGGTGACGTTGTCGTCGCCGGTGCCCTGCACCAGGATCGCCGGCGCCAGCGGCAGCGCCCCCTCGCCGCGTTCCAGGATCAGCTGCGGGTTGCCCTCCGCCATCTCGGCTTCCGAGGCCCAGTAGGCATCGTGCGATTCGACGAGCCGGGAATTGCCCTTTTCCTTGACCATCCGGTAGCGCGCCAGGGGGTCGGCGATCGGCCAGCACAGCACGAGATAGGGCAGCCGCGCGTCCTCGCCCGGCGCCTCGGCGAGCGGCAGCGCGGCGTAGCGCGGGTCGGCCGGCCGCAACGCGCTCAGCACCAGCTGGTGCGCGCCGCTCGACGTGCCGAGCCCGCCGACCAGCTCGCGCCGGCTGCCCAGCTCGCCGGCATGCGCCTTCAGCCAGCGCGTCGCGAAATTGATGTCGGCGATCGAATGCGGATAGCGCCATTCGGGCGGCATGCGAAAATCGATCGCCAGCACCAGGATGCCGCTTTTCGCCAACGCCTCGTCGAGCGGCGCGTTGTTGAGCCGGTCCCCCGACGCCCAGGCGCCGCCATGCACCTCGACGAGCGCCGGGAAGGGCCCGGCGCCGCGCGGCCGGTAAAGCCGCGCCAGGAGCGGCTCACCCTCGGACCGGCGATATTCGAGATCGCTGATTTCAGCCTCGCAACGCGCCGCAATCGCGACTTCCGCCATCGCTCGCCTCCCTCGCTGGCGCCAGCATGCGCGCCGCCAGCGCGCGTTCCAAGCTCCGTGATGCCGCGCCGGGCAGGCGGGTTAACCCTTCGCCAAGCTTTGGCGCCGACAATCCGGGACAGGGTTTACCAACCTGCGGTTGAACATTTGTCCGCGATCCTGGAAGCGGCAGCAGCGGAGGCCGGCGGCTTCGGCATCTGGACCGGGCACCGCGTGCCGGCGGAGCCTGCTCTGTGGCACCCGCTGGTGCGCGAACTTTACGATTACTGGCAGCGGATCGCGCCGCCGGGGCGCCTGCCCGGCCGCCAGCATGTCGCGCCCGAGGACATCGTGCCGTTGTGGTCGCGCCTCTTCATGCTCGACGTCTATCGCCACCCGCTGCGCTACCGCTACCGGCTGTGCGGCACGAATCTCGTGACCTCGCTCGGCCAGGAGGTCACCGGAGGATGGCTCGACGAGGTGCACCCGCAGCTGGTCGCCAACCCGGAATCGCGCGAGCGCTACCGCTTCATGGCCGAGACCGGCCAGCCGACCTGGCGCCGCGGCCCGCCTCTATGGACCCACGACCCCGACCACCGCACGCTCGAAAGCTGCATCGTGCCGCTCGCCGCCGACGGCCGCACCGTCGACAAGATGCTGGCGATCGTCGTGCTGTTCGACGACGACGGCGAGGCGGTCTGACGCGGTCGGTCCTGACGGGAATCGCTACCAGCGCAGCGCCGGCACCTGCAATTCGACCGCGCCGTTCTTGCGCACGCTGCCGAGGAGGCGGCTGCCGCACGGTAATTCGGGCACACACGGGCCGCTTTCCCCGGGCAGCGCCCCCGCCGGCGGCCTGACCGAGGGTTTGCCGGTCGCCGCCGAGGGCGGCAGCAGCGGCACCGTGCCCGAGAAGTCGAGCCCGCCGCCCGCCTGCCCGGCACCCGCCGGCGCCGCCACCGTTAGCGCCAGCGCGCCGATAATTGCGCCGGCGAACCGCCATCCCTTGCTCATCGCGCTATCCTGCTGACCTGATCGCCAAGTTCCGCTGACCATATTCCCCCCAATATTTGCCCATCCCGGCGCAGGCCGGGACCCATGCGTCAGCCGTCGGACCGCCGAGGGATGGGTCCCGGCCTGCGCCGGGATGGCGGAGATGGGATTGATTGATCGCAAAACCTCGGGATCGGGAGGTCAGCAGCGGCCGGGAGCCATGCCGGGAGCGCCGGCGTTTATTCCGCAGCCGCGGCGGGGTGCGTGAGGCGCGCCAGTTCGCCGCCGAGGAAGCGGGCGAGCGCGGTCATCGCGCTGCGGCCGGCGCGCGCCTCGGCCTCGGGGTTGTAGTTGGTGTTGGTGTTGACGTCGTAGGTGTAGGGCGTGCCGGCGGCGTCGCGGATGAACTCGATGCCGGCGACCTCGACGCCGCTCGCCGCGAGAAACCCCTCGTAGCGCGCCTTCAGGCCGGCATCGATGTCGTCGATGATGGTGAATTTCGCGCGCGCCTCCTCACCAACCGGGCAGAAGGCGTCGTCGACCGCGCACTGGTCGGCCGGGCACAATTCGAACCCGGCGCTGGTGTCGACCTCGACCGCGTAGAAGAACCGCCCGCCGATGAATTCGGCGCGGGTGATCAGCGGCGCCGGCGCGCGCACGTATTCTTGCAGCAATTGCAGCCCGTCGACCGGCGCCTCGTACGCGGCGCCATCGACATAGTCGGCGAGCGCCGCTTCGGTGTGAAACAGCCGCACGCCCAGCCCCTTGCCGCCGCGGTTCGGCTTCAGGATCACCGGCCCGCCCCCGGAAGCCAAACCGAAATGCTTGCGCGCGGCGGCGACGAGCTCCTCCCTGCCGGCGACCAGCACGCTCTTCGGGGTCGCGATGCCGGCCGCCTCCAGCGCCGCATACTGCCGCGCCTTGCTGATTTCGAGGTCGAGCGCGCGCGGGCCGTTGACGATTCGCCGCCCGTGCCCGGCGAGCCAGGCTAGCACCCCGGCGGTCAGTTCGGCGGCGTAGCGGTGCTCGCGGGTGTGCGAGGAGGCGCTCATCCGATTGTAGAAGACGCCCTCGGGCGGCGCCGCCGACAGGTCGAAGACGCCGCGGTCGAGAAACCAGTCGCGCCACGGCAGCCGCTCGGCCTCGAGCGCCGCCGCCAGCGGCTCCAGCCAGGCCGCGTTCTCGTGGATCACATGGATGTGCATCGCCGGCCCCGTCTGCCCCGCTCCGCGCCAACGTGGGAATACACCGGCCGGAAGTCAAATCGGCCGAAAACCTCTCGGGGTCGCCTCCGGCATCGCACCAGCCGGCGTCGTCGACCGTACCACGGCGTCGCGGCGCGGCGGCGTCCGGAATTTTGCCGTATTTGTTCTTTATATGTTCGTAAATATGGCGATGCGGTCAAGGAGCCCGATTGGCTGCCGGCCGGGTTCGGCGGGCGATCGGCGGCGCGTGGCGACCGATCGGGGCAATCTCGGCCTGTTCTTTCCCAGCAAGATCAGGCTGCGGCGGGTTGGCGAGTCGTGGGCGGCGCTGGCCGGCGGGGCCGGCGGCGGGCCAGGGTTTGCGCGGCGCCGCGCCATCCCATAGCATCGGCCGGGGCGGCACGCTAAGTTCGCCCGATGCAGACAATCCGCATCCGCGGCGCGCGGGAGCACAACCTCAAGAACATCGACGTCGACCTGCCGCGCGACAGCCTGGTGGTGATCACCGGGCTGTCGGGCTCGGGCAAATCCTCGCTCGCCTTCGATACGGTCTACGCCGAGGGCCAGCGCCGCTATGTCGAGAGCCTGAGCGCGTACGCGCGGCAATTCCTCGAATTGATGCAGAAGCCCGACGTCGATTCGATCGAGGGATTGTCGCCGGCGATTTCGATCGAACAGAAAACGACCTCGCGCAACCCGCGCTCGACGGTCGGCACGGTGACCGAAATTTACGATTACATGCGGCTATTGTGGGCGCGGGTCGGGGTGCCGTATTCGCCGGCGACCGGGCTGCCGATCGTCAGCCAGACCGTGTCGCAGATGGTCGACCGGGTCATGGCGATGGCCGAGGGCACCAGGCTTTATCTGCTGGCGCCGATCGCGCGCGGCCGCAAGGGCGAATACAAAAAGGAACTGGCCGAACTGCAGAAGCGCGGCTTTCAGCGGGTCAAGATCGACGGCAAGATGTACGAGGTCGAGGCGGCTCCGGCGCTGAAGAAGAATTTCACCCACGATATATCGGTCGTGGTCGACCGGCTCGTGGTCGGCCCCGAGCTCGGCAACAGGCTGGCGGATTCGTTCGAGACCGCGCTCGGGCTGGCCGACGGCATCGCCTTGACGGAAGACGCGGACACCGGCGCCGAGACGATCTTTTCCGCGAAATTCGCCTGCCCGGTGTCGGGCTTTACGATCCCCGAGATCGAGCCACGGCTCTTCTCGTTCAACAACCCGTTCGGCGCCTGTCCGGCGTGCGACGGGCTCGGCACCAAGCTTTATTTCGACCCCGATCTGGTGGTCCACGACGACGGCCGCACGCTTTCCGAGGGCGCGGTCAGCCCGTGGTCGCATTCATCGTCGCCCTACTACACGCAGACGCTGCAGAGCATCTCACGGCATTTCAAGCAGAGCATGCACACGCCGTGGCGCGATCTGCCGGAGAAGATGCGCCAGACGATCCTCTACGGCTCGGGCGGCGACGCGATCAAGATGACCTACGACGACGGCCTCCGGCAGTACACCACCGACCGGCCGTTCGAGGGCGTATTGCCCAACATGGAGCGGCGCTACCGCGAGACCGACAGCGCCTGGGTGCGCGAGGAACTGGGGCGTTACCAGAACGCCAAGACCTGCGAGGTGTGCGACGGCGCCCGGCTCAAGCCCGAGGCGCTGGCAGTCAAGATCGCCGGCAAAAGCATCAGCGAGGCGGCGGCGCTGTCGATCTCGCAGGCCGGCGACTGGTTTGCCGGCGTCGACGCGACGCTCACCCCGTCGCAGAGCGAGATCGCCGCGCGCATTTTGAAAGAGATCAACGAACGCCTCGGCTTTCTGCGCAATGTCGGGCTCGACTACCTGACCTTGATGCGCGCCTCGGGCACCTTGTCGGGCGGCGAGAGCCAGCGCATCCGGCTCGCCTCGCAGATCGGCTCGGGCCTGACCGGCGTCCTCTACGTCCTCGACGAGCCGTCGATCGGCTTGCACCAGCGCGACAACGCGCGGCTCCTCGAAACCCTCAAGCACCTCAGGGACCTCGGCAACACCGTCATCGTCGTCGAGCACGACGAGGAGGCGATCCGCACCGCCGACTGGCTGGTCGACATGGGGCCGGGCGCCGGGGTGCATGGCGGCCATCTCGTTGCCGCGGGCACCCCCGAGGAGGTCATGCGCGCGCCCGAAAGCATCACCGGGCAATACCTGACGGGCATGCGGCAGATCGCGGTGCCACCGCGGCGGCGGGCCGGCCATCCCGGGCAGATCCTCAAGCTCATTGGCGCCTGCGGCAATAACCTCAAGGACATCACCGCCGAATTTCCGCTCGGCACGTTCTGTTGCGTCACCGGCGTTTCGGGCGGCGGCAAATCGACGCTGATCGTCGAGACGCTCTACAAGGCGCTCGCCAAGCGGATGAACAACGCGCGCGAGGCCCCGGCGCCGTTCGAACGCCTCGAAGGCGCCGAGTTCCTCGACAAGATCGTCGACATCGACCAGTCGCCGATCGGCCGCACGCCGCGCTCCAACCCGGCGACCTATACCGGCTGCTTCACGCCGATCCGCGACTGGTTCGCCGGCCTGCCCGAAGCGAAGGCGCGCGGCTACCAGCCCGGACGGTTCTCGTTCAACGTCAAGGGCGGGCGCTGCGAAGCCTGCCAGGGCGACGGCGTCATCAAGATCGAGATGCATTTCCTGCCCGATGTCTACGTACAGTGCGATGTGTGCCACGGCCGGCGCTACAACCGCGAAACGCTGGAAGTGCTGTTCCGCGGCAAGTCAATCGCTGATGTTTTGGACATGACGGTCGACGAGGGCGCCGAATTCTTCCGCGCGGTGCCGGCGATCCGCGACAAGCTGGTGACGCTGCAGCGGGTCGGGCTCGGCTACATCCACGTCGGCCAGCCGGCGACGACCCTCTCGGGCGGCGAAGCACAGCGTGTCAAGCTGGCGAAGGAACTGTCGCGCCGCGCCACCGGCCGCACCCTCTACATCCTCGACGAGCCGACGACGGGCCTCCATTTCGCGGACGTCGAAAAGCTCCTCGAAGTGCTGCACACGCTGGTCGAAGCCGGCAACACGGTGCTGGTCATCGAGCACAACCTCGAAGTCATCAAGACCGCCGACTGGCTGATCGATCTGGGACCCGAAGGCGGTGACGGCGGCGGCCACATCGTCGCCACCGGCCCCCCCGAAGAAGTCGCCGCGATCGACGCCAGCCACACCGGCCAATACCTGCGCCCCTACCTCGCCCGCCAGCCGACAACGCGCAGGCGCCGGGCGGGGTGAGAGTTTGGCCGAATCGCACGGAGTGGTTCCTCCCCCGCCGCACGGGGGAGGGGGACCATGCGCAGCATGGTGGAGGGGGCATAAGATGGCTGGGACGCGTTCGGCGTGCGCCCCCTCCGGCTCGCTTCGCTCCCCACCTCCCCCGCAAGGCGGGGGAGGATCAAAGGAACGGCGGGATAGCATGCGAGCACCAAAGATCACATTCAAGCGGGCGCGCGAATTGCGCCGCGCAATGAGCCTGCCCGAGGTCGTGCTTTGGCAGCTGCTACGGAAGGGTCGGCTGACCCGCCTGCGCTTTCGCCGGCAGCACCCGATCGGCCCGTACATTTTGGATTTCTATTGTCCTTCAGCTCGCTTGGCGATCGAAGTGGATGGGTTCGCGCACGATACCGCGATGCAGGTACGTCACGACGAGCGCCGCGATGCATTCCTCGCCGAGCATGGGATCACCGTCCTGCGGGTTACCGCCAGCGATGTCTTGCGTGACGAGACTTTGGAGGGCGCTCTTGTGGCGATCGAACGGGCCACCGCCGCCCCCTCCGGTTCGCTTCGCTCGCCACCTCCCCCGCAAAGCGGGGGAGGAACTCACCTCACTAACCCGGGGGACACTCCATGCGGCCGGCAATGAACCCGACCCGAGAATGGGCGCTGGGCGAATTGCGCCGCATGGTGCTCGCGGCGCTCGGCGATCGTCACGCCGAAGTTTGGCTGTTTGGGTCCTGCGCGCGTGGCGAGGTGCGGCAGCACAGCGACATCGATATCGCGATCCTGCCGCGCGACGATCTGCCGTCCGGCTTTTTTGGGGAACTTGCCGCCGATATCGAGGAAAGCACGATCCCTTACGATGTCGATCTTGTGGATCTGCGGCATGCCGACCCGGCGCTGATCGATGACGTACGAGCGGAAGGCGTCAAATGGCGCGACTAGAAATGCGGCTGGCCGAGGCCGAGGCGGCGCTCGGTACCCTCGACGACGCGGTCCGAACCGCAGACCGCTCGCTGACCGAGCGCGACAGCGCCATCCTGCGGCTGATCTACACGTTCGAGGCGGTGTGGAAGGCGTGCCAGCAGGTGCTCACAGAGCGCGAGAACGTGGAGGTTGCGTCGCCGAACGGCGCAATTCGCGCGGCCCGGCGGCTCGGCTGGCTGTCGGACCCGGATGCCGAGGCGGCGCTCAAGATCGGTCGCGACCGCAACCTTGCAGTGCATATGTATCGCGGCCGCATCGGCGAGGAGATTGCCGTGCGGCTGGCCGGGCACGCGGCGGTGCTGCGGCGCTGGCTCGACGCGATGAAGGAGGGCGGCGGCGAATGAAGGCGTTCTGGCGGCTCGCCTTGGGCACCGCGGCGCTGATTCTAGCCGCCGCGCCGGCATGGGCGGACGATCTCTCCTGCGTCTCGACGACGTTTCGCATTCTGGGCGCCAACGACAAGGTGTGCATCAGCGTCTTCGACGACCCGAAGGTGCCGGGGGTCGCCTGCGACATTTCCCAGGCGCGTACCGGCGGCGTCAAGGGGAGCCTCGGACTGGCCGAGGACCCGTCGCGGTTTTCGCTGGCCTGCCGCCAGACCGGGCCGGTCACGGTCGACATTTCCAAGCTGCCGGACGAGCAATCGGTCTATTCCGAGCGCACCTCGGTGTTTTTCAAGCACACGCGCGTCTACCGCATCGTCGACCGCAAGCGCAACACGCTGGTCTACCTCGCGATCAGCGACAAGATCGTCAACGGCTCGCCGCAGAACTCTCTCTCCAGCGTGCCGATCATGCCGTGGGGCAAGTAAGGCGCCGCCGCCGATGAGCGGCGTGAGCCCGGTCCATATCGTCGGCGGCGGGCTGGCCGGCAGCGAGGCGGCGTGGCAGGTGGCGCGCGCCGGCCTGCCGGTGGTGTTGCACGAGATGCGCCCGGTGCGCCCGACCGACGCGCATCAGGGCGCCGGCCTCGCCGAGCTGGTGTGCTCGAATTCGTTGCGCTCCGACGATGCGGAGCGCAACGCGGTGGGGCTGTTGCACGAAGAGATGCGGCGGTGCGGCTCCTTGATCCTCCATGCGGCCGACGCGCACAAGGTGCCGGCCGGCGGCGCGCTGGCGGTCGACCGGGTCGGGTTTTCCGCCGGCGTCGAGGCGGCGCTGGCGGCCGAGCCGCTGGTCGAGATCCGCCGCGAGGAAATCGCCGGCCTGCCGCCCGCCGAATGGGACGAGGTCATCATCGCTAGCGGCCCCCTCACCTCCCCCGCCCTCGCCGCGGCGCTGGTCGCGCTGACCGGCGAGGACAGCCTGGCGTTTTTCGACGCGATCGCGCCGATCGTCTACCGCGACACGGTCGACTTCGAAAAAGCGTGGTTCCAGTCGCGCTACGACAAGGTCGGCCCGGGGGGCACGGGCGCCGACTACATCAATTGCCCGTTCGACCGCAGCCAGTACGAGGCGTTTGTCGCCGCCCTTTTGGCCGGCGAGACGATCGAATTCCGCGAATGGGAGAAGACGACGCCGTATTTCGACGGCTGCCTGCCCCTAGAAATCATGGCGGCGCGCGGGCCTGAGACGCTGCGCTGGGGCCCGATGAAGCCGGTGGGCCTGCGCGACCCGCGAACCGGCGGCCGGCCGCATGCGGTCGTCCAGCTGCGCCAAGACAACGCGCTGGCCTCGCTCTACAACATGGTCGGGTTTCAGACGAAATTGCGGCACGGCGCGCAGCAGCGCGTCTTCCGGCTGATCCCCGGCCTGGAACGGGCCGAGTTCGCGCGGTTGGGCGGCCTGCACCGCAACACCTTCATCAACAGCCCGCGCTTGCTCGATTACGCGCTGCGCCTCAAGGCGATGCCGCGGCTGCGCTTCGCCGGGCAGATCACCGGCGTCGAGGGCTATGTCGAGAGCGCCGCGATCGGCCTCCTGGCCGGGCGTTTTGCAGCGGCGGCGCGGCGCGGGCACCCTTTCGCGCCACCACCGGCGACGACCGCGCTCGGCGCGCTGATCGGGCACATCACCGCCGGCGCCGATAGCCGCCTCTTCCAGCCGATGAACGTCAATTTCGGGCTCTTTCCGCCATTGTCGCCCGACCCGGGCCGGCACGCCGACCGGAAGCCGCTGGTGGCGCGCCGGGCGCTGGCCGATCTCGCCGCCTGGCGCGCCGTCGCCGGCTAGGCGAAGGCTGGCATGACTTCGCTGGCGAAGAGTTCGGTCGAGCGCAGCGCGTCGTCGAGGCTCATCTGGCCGAACGCGAAGTCGCAGACGAAGTAGGTCGCGCTCGACGCGTCGACCGCCTCGGCGACGTAGTCGCGCACTTGGGCGGGCGTGCCGGCGATCGCGTGGCCGTGCGCCTGCAGCGCGTCCCATTCTTTCGGCAATGAGGCGGCGAGCGGGAACGGCACGTCATATTTCGCCCAGAGCCGCTCCATGTTGCCGCGCCAGCGCGGATAGGCGCGCCCAGCGATGTCGCGCGCCTTGGCTTCGGTGTCGGCGACGACGAGGTGGCGGTTGATCCCCATCATCGGCATGTCGGCCTCGCGGCGGCCGAGCTTCTGCCATTCCGAGCGGTAGAGCTCGATGATCGCGCGCGCCGCCGCGGGGTCGCGAAGCGTCACGATGTGGGCGCCCTCCTGCGCTGCCCACGGGATGCTGTCCGGCCGCGAGGTGCCGTACCACAACTCGGGAAACGGTTTCTGCGCCGGCTTCATCGCGATCGGCACGTGGTCGAAATCATAGTATTTGCCGTGATAGGTCAATTCGTCCTCGGTCAGCCCGATCTTGATCGCGTCGTAGGCCTCGCGGAACCGCTCCATGCCGGTGGCGAAATCGACGCCGTAAAAGCCGACCTCGATCGGCGAGATGCCGCGCCCGACGCCATAGAGAAACCGCCCACCGCTCATCTGGTCGAGCATGCAGACTTCGTCGATCAGCCGCAGCGGGTGATAGAGCGGCAACAGGTAGACCATCGGCCCGAACTTGAGCCGTGTGGTGCGCTGCGCGACGGCCGCGAGGAAGATGCCGGGCGATGGCGCGTAGCCCAACGGCGTGTTGTGATGCTCGGCGAGGTGATAGCCGTAAAACCCCGCCCGGTCGTAGGCCTCGATCAGTTTGAGGCGGTCCGCGAAATGGCGGCCGAGCGGCGCGCCGCTGTCGTCGAGGTGGTCGAAAACGCCGAACCGCATCGCTGCCTCCCTGCCGGATCTCGCCGCGAACTTTAGGATACCCGATAACGCTCGACGAATTGCCAATCCGGATCGAGGCCGAAACCGGGCCGGTCGCCAATGTGCAGATGGCCGTCGCGCAGTTCGGGATGCTCGTGGAAGAGCCCGTAGGCGAGCGGATCGCTGTCGGGCCCGCCATGCGACTCGACGCCGAAGGCACAGCGCGGCAGCGCCAGCACCAGGTGTCCGTGAATTTCGGGCGCGGTGTGCGGTGCCACCATCGCGCCGTGCTGCTCGGCGAGCGCGGCGACGCGCAGCGCCTCGGTCAAGCCGGCGGCGCGCGTCGCGTCGAACTGCACATAGCGGACGCTGCCATTGGCGATGAAATCGCGCACCGTGAAGCGGGTCAATTCGCGCTCGCCATGCGCCAAGGGGATCGGCGTTGCCGCCGCGAGGCGGGCGAAATCCGCCGGCTGCAGATACCAGTGCAGCGGCTCCTCGAGCCAGAAGATGCGATGCTCTTCGACCCGCTGGGCGAATTCGATGCACTCCGGCAAATCGTAGGGCGCGTTCATGTCGAGCAGCAGATCGGGCGCTGGGCCGAGCGCCTTCCTCACCGCACCAACCCGCTCCGCCTCCGCGGCGGCGTCGCCGGCGCCGGTCTTGAGCTTGACCGCGCGGTAGCCGAAGTCGAGAAACCGCGCGAGTTCCTCGCCATATGACACCTTGTCCGCGTCCGTCCGGTAATAGCCGCCGGTCGCGTAAGTGAAGAGCGGCCGGTTCTCGCCGCCCAAGAGGCGCCACACCGGCATGCCCGCCGCCTTGGCCTTCAGGTCCCACAGCGCGATGTCGATGCCGGCGATCGCGGCCATCACCTGGGTGCGCTCGCCGCGCGGCGTCGGCGGCGGCACGTTGCTGGCGCGATCGATCGCGCCGGGACGCGGGCAGGTCAGCGCGAAGAGCTTGTCCCACACCGCCGCGTGCGCCAGCGCATCCATGCCGCCGATAATGTCGGCGAAGCGCGCGACCCACTCGCAGATCCGCGGCATCGGCGACCCGTGAATGAGGCCGTAGCCGGTGAGCCCGTCATCCGTTTTGATCTCGGTCAGGATGACCGACCACGCCCGGCTTTCCTCCTGCGCCGTCCACACCGGAAGCGGCCGCGGCACCGAGACTGGATAGGTCGCGACGGAGGCGATGCGGGTCATGCTCTGTCCCCTTGCAGCGGGCCCTGTGTGCCGCCCGAGCAACCCAACCGCATTGGAGTGTGGCGTGAGCCCTATTCCGCGGCGTCGGGCAGCAGCACCGCCTCGACCGCGTTGTCGGTGATGCAGGCGGTCTCGAAATATTTGATCTCTGGGGCCATGCCGTAGCGCTTGCGGATGCCCTGGAGCCACGGGCCGCTGTAGAAGGCTTCCGCGTCGGCGCGGGTGTGCCACAGATAAACGCCGCCGGCCCAACCGTCCTCGGCATAGATGAACTGCTTGCGCACGAGCCCCGGCACCGCGCGGAAGCCCGGCGCGATCTTGCGGAAATGCGCGGCGCAGGCGGCGAGATCGATGCTCGGCGGCAGCCGGTATTGCACGATGGCGGTGATCATCGGCTTGTCTCCTCTTTCCTACAGGCGCGAATCTACAGAGCTGCCGGCGGCGGTAAAAGCCCGGTTCCAGTCGCTCCACGGCGGCGGCGCGGTTCTCGCTCCCGCGCTCGGCGGCGCATGATGGCGCCAGCAGACATCCGAACCGAGCGATGCCGGGATGACCCAAGTGCTGTTGAGCGGCAGCTTGAAATCCATCGGCACGATGCCGGCGTGCACTCCGCAATCGGGGTACGGTGTGACAACGGCCTCGACGTCGGCGAGTTCGTAGGTGAAATTGCTCAGCGTCAACCGCCCCGGCGACGCGAAAATCCCGCCCGGCGGCGCGGCGCACGAGGCGGTGCCGAGTAGCAGCGCGGACAACAGCACGATACGCACGAGATCCCCCTCTTTTCCTAACGCGTCATTCGCCGCCGAGAAAATCCTTGGTCCATTGCCGGTAATCGGCGGCGCGGGTCACTCGCCCCATCAGTTCGGGTGAGGCGATCCCGGCGAGGTCGCCGGGCTTGGCGCCGTCGCGCAGGGCCTTCAGCGTGTTGTAGACCGCCTGCACCGCGGCGCTGAACGGCGCGTGGCCCTGCAACGCCACCCGGACGCCATGCGACGCCATCCACCCGAGGTCGGCGAGCGGCCCCGAGCCGCCGCCGGTGATCAGCGGGATCTTGATCTGCGACGAGACCGCCTCGATGCCCTCGACGGTCACGCCGCCGGCGAGAAAGATCGCGTCGACCCCGGCCGCTTCGTACGCCTTGGCGCGCTTGATCGTGTCGTCGACGCCGGTGATTGCCAGCCCGCTGGTGCGTCCGGCGATGACCAGCTTCTTGTCCTGGCGCGCGGACAGCGCCGCCTTCATCTTGCCGACCCCCTCCTCGATCGGGATAAGCGTCGGCTTGCCGGAGGGGCCGTAGGGGCGCGGCAGCACGGTATCCTCGATCGACATCGCGCAGATTCCGGCGGTCTCCAGTTCCTCGACCGTGCGCCGGACGTTGAGCGCGTTGCCGTAGCCGTGATCGGCGTCGACCAGGAGGCACAGGTTGCCGGCGCGGCAGACGCGGTTGGCTTGGGTGGCGAACTCGGTCAGCGTCATGACGACGAGGTCGGGCGCGCCCAAGACCGCCATCGAGCCGATCGAGCCCGAGAAGATGCCGACCTCGAAGCCGAGATCCTCGGCGATCCGCGCCGAGATCGCGTCGTAGACGGAGCCGGTATGCACGCAGCGATTGCCGGCCAGGAGCGCGCGAAAGCGTGTCCTTCGTTCGGTCCAGTCCATGGGCGTTCCCCTCATTTTGGTCGTGCCGCTGACGCCTAGCTTAGCATGCTTGCAAAGCTTGTCATTGCGAGGAGCATCGCGACGAAGCAATCTTGATGGAGCTTGGCGCGGCGCGGGATTGCTTCGCGTCGATCGCAATGACGATTGTTGCAGGAGACCAGAATGGACAAGCGCATCGTGGTGGTCGGGGCCGGCGCGATCGGCGGCTATACCGGGGGCAACCTCGCGCATAACGGGTTCGACGTCACGATCGTCGATCCCTGGCCCGAGCATGTTGAGGCGATCCGCAGGGATGGCCTGTCGCTCGAAGGCGTCACCGCAGCGGAATCGATCGTGGCGCATCCCAAGATGCTGCACCTGACCGAGCTCCAGCACCTCTCGAAGGAACGGCCCGTAGACATCGCGTTCATCTCGGTCAAATCCTACGACACCGAATGGGCGGCGGCGATGATCCGGCAGTACCTCGCGCCGACCGGCTATGTCGTGAGCTTGCAGAACTGCATCAACGAGGAGCGCATCGCGGCGATCGTCGGCTGGGGCCGGACGGTCGGCGCGATC
>DATGFP010000158.1:0-4003 GCA_035309005.1 Allostellaceae bacterium
CGCTTCGGGCTTTACCGCACGCCGATGTGGGACGAGGCCGAGCCCGCCGCCGGCGCGGCGCTCGAGCGGGCGCGCGCGGCGCTCGAGCGCGCCGGCGCCGCGGTCGCCGAGATCGCGGTGCCGCCCGAGCACCGCGGCCTCACCGCGGCACAGGATGCCGTGATGGGCTTCGAGCTGGCGCAGAGCCTCGCCTACGAACGCCTGCAGCACGGCGCCGAACTGTCGCCGCGGCTGGCGCAGCAGCTCGATCTCGGCATGAGCGTCGGGGCCGCCGCTTACGACCGGGCGCTGGCCGAGGCAGCGGCGGCGCGGGCCGCGCTCGACGGCTTCTTCGCCGGCTGCGACGCGCTGTTGACGCCGCCCGCGCCGGGCGAGGCGCCGCAAGGGCTCGGCTATACCGGCAACCCGGTCTTCAACCGCATGTGGACGCTGCTCGGCACCCCCTGCGTGACGCTGCCGGCGATGTGGAGCGCCGGCGGCCTGCCGCTCGGCGTCCAATTGGTCGGGCGGCCCGGCCATGACGCGGCGCTGATGGCAGCGGCGCTGTTCGCCGAGCGCGCCCTGGCCGGGGCGCCATGAGAGGCCGCACGAGGCGCCGCGCCGCCGCGTTTGTGCTCGGTGCCGCCGTCCTGGCCGCCGCTTTAGCGCTCGCCGCCTGCGGCGCGCTCAACCCCTACCCGACGGCGCCGCTGGCGGCACCGCCAGGCGCGGCGCCGGGGCCGCGCGTCGCGATCTGCTATAACACGCTGACGACGACGCTCGCCGAGGTCCAGACCCAGGCGCAGCAGGAATGCACCACCACCCTCGGCGGCTCGCGCGCCACCCCGGCCGACACCGACTGGTACCTGCAGGCCTGCCCGCTGCTGCTGCCGGCCCGCGCGAGCTTCACCTGCATCGCCAAAAAATAACGCGGCGGCCAAACGGGATGCGCGCTTGACGCTGGGCGTTTGCCGCGCTACACTTAACCGATAAGTTAAGCGTTAGAACAGCGAGGCGGCCATGTTGGACCCCGGGAAATCGGCGCAGACGACGGAATCCCTCTACAAGCGGCTGGGCGGCTACGACGCGCTGGCGGCGTTCGTCGCCGACCTGATGCCGCGGCTCTATGGCGACCCGACGCTGTGGGTCTACTGGAAGGGCAAATCGCTCGACAGCCACCGCAAGGGCGAGCAGTTGCTGGTCGATTTTCTCTGCGCCGCGTTCGGCGGCCCGGCCTTCTACGCCGGCCCCGACATGAAGGGGTCGCACCGCGGATTGGGGATCACCGAAGCGGAATGGGACATCCTGCTGCGCCACATCAACGCCTCGTGCGATGCGCTCGGCGTCCCGGACTTGGAACGCGGCGAGGTCATGGAAGCGACCAACGGCCTCAAATGGGACATCGTCGAAGCCCGCCTGGCCGCCGCCGAATGACGGGACCGCGCGGTTGAGAAGCGCGCCGCGCCGCGCCGCGCCGGCGCCGGCGGGCGCCACCGCAGTCGACGCCGGCGCGCTCGACGCGATCTTCGCGGCGCTGTCCGATCCGATCCGCCGCGGCATCGTCGCGCGGCTGACCGAGGGGCCCCGCTCGGCGAGCCAGCTCGGCGCGCCGTTCGCGGTCTCGGCGCCGGCGATCTCAAAGCACCTCGCGGTGCTCGAGCGCTGCGGCCTGATCGAGCGCTGGAAGATCGGCCGGGTGCATTACTGCGGCTTGCGCGCGGAGCCGCTGGCGCAGGCCGCAATCTGGCTCGAACAGCACCGCGCCTTCTGGCAGCGGCAGCTCGATGCGTTGGCGCAGTACCTCGACCGGGAGGGGGATGCATGCGAACCGTCGGCCACACCCAAGCGCCGCTAGCGATCGAGCTGCGGCGCAGCTTTCGCGCCCCGGCCGAGCGGGTCTTCCGCGCCTGGACGCAGGCCGCCGCGCTGCGCGAATGGTGGTGTCCGCCGGGGTGGGTCGCGGACGAAGTTGAGATCGACCTGCGGGTCGGCGGCGCCTACCGCATCGCGATGTCGCGCGGCGCCGGGGAAGTCGCCGGCGAGGTCGCGGTGCGCGGCCGGTTTCTCGAAGTGCGGCCGCCGGAGCGCCTCGTCTTCACCTGGCGCTGGGAGGGCGCCTTTGCGGGTCACCCGGAGAGCCGCGTGGTCGTCGAGCTGCGCCAGCAGGGCGACGTCACCGAGCTTATCCTGCGCCACGAGAATTTTGCCGACGAGGGCGCCCGCCAGCAGCATTGGAGCGGCTGGCTCGCCGCCTGCGGCCGGCTCGATCGGCTGCTGTAACGGGCGCCCTTGACGCGGACGGACCGAGATACAAATTAGAGGCATTCTAAACCACAGGATGCCTGCCATGCCCGACGACAATCTGACTCTGACGGACGCCGACCTCAAGCCGCTCGCCGCTGAAGGCAAGTGCCCGTTCGCGGGCGCGACCCGCGCACCGACGCCCCGGGATTGGTGGCCGAACCAGGTCAGCCTGCGGGTTCTGCATCAGCACTCCGCCTTGTCCGATCCGATGGGCAAGGCGTTCGATTATGCCAAGGAATTCAACAGCCTCGACCTCAACGCCGTGACCCGCGACCTGCATGCCCTGATGACCCAATCGCAGGAGTGGTGGCCGGCCGATTTTGGCCATTACGGCGGGCTCTTTATCCGGATGGCGTGGCACGCCGCCGGCACCTATCGCATCGGCGACGGCCGCGGCGGCGCCGGCGCCGGCCAGCAGCGTTTCGCGCCGCTCAACAGCTGGCCGGACAACGCCAACCTCGACAAGGCGCGCCGGCTCCTGTGGCCGATCAAGCAGAAGTATGGCCGGAAAATCTCCTGGGCCGATTTGATGGTTCTCGCCGGCAACGTCGCTTTGGAATCGATGGGTTTCAAGACGTTCGGGTTCGGCGGCGGGCGCGCCGATGTCTGGGAGCCCGAGGAGGAGATCTACTGGGGGCCGGAGGGCAAGTGGCTGGCGGACGAGCGCTACAGCGGCGACCGCGACCTCGAGAACCCGCTCGCCGCGGTGCAGATGGGCCTGATCTACGTCAACCCCGAAGGGCCGAACGGCGTCCCCGATCCGCTCGCCTCGGCGCGCGACATCCGCGAGACCTTCGCCCGCATGGCGATGAACGACGAGGAAACCGTCGCGCTGATCGCCGGCGGCCACACCTTCGGCAAAACTCATGGCGCCGGCGATGCCTCGCTCGTCGGCCCGGAGCCGGAGGCCGCTGCCATCGAGGCGCAGGGCTTCGGCTGGAAGAGCAAATTCGGCACCGGCAAAGGCGCCGACGCGATCACCGGCGGCCCGGAAGTGACCTGGTCGCAGACCCCGACCCGGTGGAGCAACCACTTCTTCGAAAACCTGTTCGGCCATGAATGGGAGCTGACGAAGAGCCCGGCCGGCGCCTATCAGTGGCAGGCGAAGGACGCCGAGGCCACGATCCCGGACGCCTTCGACCCGGCGAAGCGGCGCGTCCCGACGATGCTGACGACGGACCTCGCGCTGCGGCTCGACCCGGCGTACGAAAAGATTTCGCGGCGCTTTTACGAGCACCCGGACGAGTTCGCCGACGCCTTCGCCCGGGCCTGGTTCAAGCTGACGCACCGCGACATGGGCCCGATCGCGCGCTATCTCGGCCCGCTCGTGCCCAACGAGCGGCTGCTGTGGCAGGATCCGATCCCGGCGGTCGATCATCCGCTGGTCGGCGAGGAAGACATCGCCGCCCTCAAGGCCAGGATCCTTGCTTCCGGCCTGTCCGTTTCCCAGCTTGTTTCGACGGCTTGGGCGTCGGCGTCGACCTTCCGCGGCTCCGACAAGCGCGGCGGGGCGAACGGCGCGCGCATCCGCCTCGCGCCGCAGAAGGATTGGGAGGTCAACCAGCCCGCCCAACTGACGAAGGTGCTCGAAACGCTTGAAGGCATTCAGAAGGCGTTCAATAGTTCGGCAAGTGGCGGCAAGAAGGTGTCACTCGCCGATCTGATCGTTCTCGGCGGCTCGGCTGCCATCGAGCAAGCTGCCAAAAAGGGCGGGCACGAT
>DATGFP010000159.1:0-3146 GCA_035309005.1 Allostellaceae bacterium
AAAGCGCGGCCGCTCGACATCGTCGGCTATGGCGACGAGGACGATGAGCCGGCGAGTGGCGAGGCGGAGGCATGAACCGCTTCGCCGAGCTTTTGGACCGCCTCGCCTACGAGCCGGCGCGCAACAACAAGCTGCGGCTGATCACCGAGTATTTCCGCTCGACGCCCGATCCCGAGCGCGGCTGGGCGCTCGCCGCGCTCACCGGCGTGCTGAGCTTCCCGCACGCCAAGGCCGGCCTCATTCGCAGCCTGATCGCCGAGCGCACCGATCCGGTGCTGTTCGAGCTGTCCTATGATTATGTCGGGGATCTTTCCGAGACGGTCGCGCTGATGTGGCCTTCTTCTCCCTCCCCCCTTGTGGGGGAGGGTCGGGGTGGGGGGTCGGGAGGCGACGCGCAGGCGTCAACGACTGTGAGTCACCTCCCGACCCCCACCCCTAACCCCTCCCCACAAGGGGGAGGGGAACTGTCGCTCACCACCGTCATCGAAACCCTTTCCACGCTGGGCAAAGCGCAGCTGCCGAAGCAGCTGGCGCGCTGGCTTGATGCGCTCGACGAGACCGGGCGCTGGGCGCTGATCAAGCTCGTCACCGGCGGCTTGCGTGTCGGCGTCTCGGCGCGGCTCGCCAAAACCGCGGCCGCGGCGCTGTCGGGCACCGACGCGCAGGACATCGAGCTGCTGTGGCCGGGGCTCGCGCCGCCCTATCTCGACCTGTTCGCCTGGCTCGAAGGCCGCGCGGAAAAACCGGCAAGCAGCGACCCGGCGCCGTTCCGGCCGCCGATGCTGGCGCATGCGCTCGATGACGCCGATCTCGCCGGGCTCGCGGCAGGCGATTTTTTAGCCGAATGGAAATGGGATGGTATCCGGGTCCAGGCCGTGGCCGCGCGGCAAGATGGTGCAACGATCGCCCGGCTCTATTCGCGCACCGGCGAGGACATTTCCAAAAGCTTCCCAGATCTCCTCGACGCACTACACCTGCCCGGCGCCATCGACGGTGAGCTTCTCATCATGCGCGAGCGCCGGGTGCAGTCGTTCAACGTGCTGCAACAGCGGCTCAATCGCAAAACCGTCACGCCAAAACTGATCGCGGAATTTCCCGCCCATCTGCGCGTCTACGATCTGCTCGCCGACGGCGCCGAGGATTTGCGCGAGCGCCCCTTCGCCGAGCGTCGCGCGCGATTGGAGAGTTTCGTCGCGCAGCTCAATGATGAGCGCGTGGACCTCTCTCCCCTCGTCCCGTTCACGACCTGGGACGAACTTGTCGCCGCGCGAAAAGATCCGGCGGCCGCGGGCGCCGGCGAGGATGCCGCGGCGGTCGAAGGCGTCATGCTCAAGCGGCGCGACGCGCTCTACCTGCCCGGCCGGCCGAAGGGCCCGTGGTGGAAATGGAAACGCGATCCCTTCATCATCGATGCGGTCCTGATGTATGCCCAGCGCGGCCATGGCAAGCGCTCGTCGTTTTATTCGGATTACACGTTTGGCGTCTGGACCCGCGGCGAAAGCGGCGACGAGCTGGTGCCCGTGGGCAAGGCCTATTTCGGCTTCACCGACGAGGAACTGTTGCAGATCGACCGCTTCGTCCGCCGCAACACCACTGACCGGTTTGGCCCGGTGCGCGAAGTCGTGCATGAGCCCGACCAGGGTCTTGTGCTCGAAGTCGCCTTCGAGGGCCTGCAGCGCTCTACGCGACATAAATCTGGACTCGCGATGCGCTTCCCCCGCATCAACCGGCTGCGCTGGGATAAACCGCCCAGCGAGGCTGATCGCCTGGAACGGCTGGAGACCATGATCGCGCGGATCGAGGAAGGGCGCGTGGCGTGAGCGCATCGCGACACGCTGCTCCGCCGGCAAAACTGCGCCCCGGCCGCCTGCGCGATATCGATGCGCTGGTCGCGCTCGAAAACGCCGTCTTCACCACCGACATCCTGTCGCGGCGAAGTTTTCGCCACTTTCTCACCGCGTCGAAGAGCTCGCTGATCGTTGCCGAGGACGGCGGCAAGCTTGCCGGCTACGCGCTGGTGCTTTACCCGGCGCGCTCGCAACATGCCCGGCTCTATTCCATCGCGGTGGCCCCGCACATCACCAGCCGCGGCATTGGCCCGCTGCTGCTCGCCGCGGCGGAAGCGGCGGCGGCGCGCCGGAAGCGCCGCGCCATGCGGCTTGAAGTCCACGAGCACAACACCCGTGCCATCGGGCGTTACGAAAAGTCGGGCTACCGGCTGTTCGGCCGGCATCGCGCCTATTATGACGACGGCGGCGACGCGCTGCGCTTCGACAAGCCGCTCGGAAGGCGGCGCGGCGCGTCAGGTTCCCACGGCGCGCCCTGAACCCCGCGCATCATGACCCGGTTTTGACGGTGGACATCATCGCCGGCGCAGTCGCCATTGGATTTGAATCGGGTTATGACGAATCGCGCCGTGCCTGATTTCGAACGCATGATCGGCCTGACTTTGCACAACGCTGGCGACTGGAAGGGAACCCGCCTATGACCGGCTGGGTGATCCTTGTCGACCAAGGCCGCGACCTGCCCAACGCCGAGACCCCGCACAAGGTCATCTCCACGGGCGAGTATCTGGCGCGTCCCCGCTTGTTCGACATGGGGCGGCCGAAAATCGTCAACCTCGCCCGCTCCTACGCCTACCAGTCCAAGGGCTATTACGCCTCGCTGCTCGCCGAGGCGCGCGGCCATCGCGTGGTGCCCACCGTCGAGACCATGCTGGAGCTGCGCGAGCAGAAGCTCTACGAGCACGCGCTGCCGGAGCTCGAGGAAGAGCTCAACCGCTGCGCCCGGCGCGCCGATTTCCAGCCCGAAGGCGAGCTCAAGCTTTTGGTCTGCTTCGGCATCGCCCGCGACCCGCGCTTCGAGCCGTTCGGCCGCCTGCTGTTCGACTGGTTCCGCTGCCCGGCGCTGGAAGTGATCGTCGAGCCGGGCACCCGGCTGTCGATCGACCGTATCCGGCCACGGACCGTCACCCGGCTGGCCAACGGCGAAGGCGAATTCTTCCGCGAGTCGTTGAACCACCATACCAAGCGCGAATGGCGCGACCCCAAGGCGCGCTCGGTCGCCAAATACGATCTCGCCGTGCTGTACGATCCGAACGAGAACGAGAAGACGGCGCCCTGCTCCTCGGACTCGCTCAAGTATTT
>DATGFP010000160.1:0-41466 GCA_035309005.1 Allostellaceae bacterium
GAAAAAGACGATTTTACCGCCATGCTGCAGAAACAAATACTGGCCCACTTTGAGCCGGGCTTTGTTGAGCCGGATATATTTGCCGTAATGCGCAAGCAATTGAATGCCGATCGATCGTCCGATCAAGTAGCCGCCGATCCCGCCAGCCACCGCGGCCCCAGCCGCAACAATCACGACGGAAGCGATCCCGATGCGCCCCGTCGAACCCGCATAAACCGCCGTCGAAACCAGTGCGGTTTCTCCCGGTAGCGGAACGCCCATGCTTTCGAGCAGCACGACGGCAAAGACGATCCAAAGCCCATAGGTGTGGATCAACTCGTGCATCCACATCGGTGAAAAAACGTCCATGACCACCATGAGTTGATGGCGTCCCCTAGGGGAATCGAACCCCTGTTCCCGCCGTGAGAGGGCGGTGTCCTAGGCCTCTAGACGAAGGGGACCTGTGCAATTGTCCGACGCGGCCGCTGCCTAGATAGCTTCTGGCGCCGGCGCGATCAAGCGTGGCGGGCGCGCCGGTGCGCCCCGGCCCCGCGAGCGGCCGGCTATTCGCGAAAATTGAGGTATTGCAGCGGCTGTTCGATTTTCAGCCCGCGGACGAGCGCGATCACCGCCTGCAGATCGTCGCGCTTCTTGGCGGTGACGCGCAGCTCGGCGCCCTGCACGGCGGCCTGCGCCTTTAGCTTGCTGTCCTTGATCTCGCGCACCAGCTGGCGGGCGAGCGCGGCGTCGATGCCCTGGCGCAGCACGATCGTCTGGCGCACCGCGTTGCCGGCCGCCTTCTCGGGCTTGTGAAAATCGAGCGCGCCCGCCTCGACCTTCCGCCGCGTCAGGTGGACCTTCAACAGCTCATGCATCTGCTTCAGCTTGAGTTCGTCGTCGGCGAGCAGCGCGATCTCGCCCTCCTTGCGCTCGATCGTGCATTTGCTGCCCTTGAAGTCGAAGCGCGTCGCGATCTCGCGGTCGATGCCGGCGATCGCATTGTCGACCTCGGCGAGGTCGAGCCGGGAGACGATGTCGAAGCTCGGCACGGCAGGGTTCTCTCCGCAAGCTGACGGGCGCTGAGCGCGATATGGGATGGCGAGCGCCAAGCGCCAAGCGCTTCAGCCGAACGCGAGGGCGCGGGCGGTAGCGCCGAGCGCCGCCTCGGCGGCGACCGGCGGCGCCCATCCAAGGAGCGCCCGCGTTGCGCCGTCATCGACCTGCAGGGACAAGGTGAGGCGGCCGAACGCCGGCCCGATCGCGGGCAGACCGCGCAGCGCCGCCAGCGCCAATTCCGGGACGGCAAAAAGCCGCGCCCGGCGCCCCTGTCCCTGCGCCAGGATGCGGATCAGCGCCGCCGTCGACAGATCGGCGCCGTCGGCCGCGAGCAGCACCTTGGCCGCGGCCGCGGGGTGCGACAGCGCCACGCCGACAAGGTCGACGAGGTTGTCGAGGAAGAGGAGGCTGCGGCGGTTGTCGAGCCCGGCGAAGGGCAGCGGCAGCCCGCTGCCGGAGAGCCGCGCCAGCGCCCGGAAATTGCCGCCGACGCCGGGGCCGTAGACGAGTGGCGGGCGGAGGATCACGAAGTCGAGCCCGGTTTCGGCCGCGACCTGCTGCAGCGCCTGCTCGGTCGCCAGTTTCGCCCGGCCGTAAGCGCCATCCGGGCGCGGCGGATCGTCGGCGCGGAACGGGCGGCCGGCCGGCGTCGCGTCGCCCATCGCCTTGATCGAGCTGATGTAGAGGAGCCGCCGGATGCCGGCCTGGGCGGCGCCGCGCGCCAGCCTCGCGGCGGCTGGCGGCTCGTCGGCGAGGGTGCTCCCGGCGCGGCGGTGCGCTCGTTGCGCGAGATGCACGACGATATCGACATCGCGCAGATCGGTGGCCCACTCGCGCTCCGGCGAGATGGTGCCGAGGACGCGCAGTTCGGCGCCGGCGATCGGCGGACCGGCGGCGCGCACCCCGGCGACGACCCGGTGGCCGCGCGCCGCCAGCGCCGGACACAACGCGCGGCCGATAAACCCGCCTGCCCCGGTTACCAGGATCCGCGCCACGCCCCATTCCCCGCGCCAGCGATCCGCCGCGGGCCATTTCCGCAAGCGATCGCGCCGGCTATGGATTAAAGAGGATCGCGTGGCGCGGCAACTTCCGCGCCCCCGCTATGTATCTGCCGGTCGCCCGTGCCCCTGACGCGAACCCGCCCGACTATTGCCGCCACGCCGCAGAGCCCCGAGCGGCCGCCGCGCCTGATGTTTCTGGTCACCGAGGATTGGTATTTCTTGTCCCACCGCCTGCCGGTGGCGCGCGCCGCGCGGGATGCGGGCTTCGACGTCGCGGTTGCGACGCGCGTCGCCGATCACGGCGCGGCGATCCGGGCCGAGGGGTTTCGCCTCTGCCCATTGCCCTGGCGCCGCCGCGGCGACGGCGCGCTGGGCGCCGGGCGCGCACTGGCGGCGCTCGCGGCGCTCTACCGCAACGAGCGGCCGGACATCGTGCACCACGTCGCGCTGAAGGCGGTGCTGTTTGGCGGCGTCGCGCTGCGGCTGGCCTTTCCGGGCCGCGCCGGCCGGCCGGCCCAGATCGCCGCGGTGACCGGCCTCGGCTCGGGCTTGGCGCCGGCGACCGCGCCAGCCCGGCTCGCCCGCCCGCTGCTGGCCCGGGCGGTGCGGCTGGCGGCCGCCGGCGGTGCGGTCATCGTGCAGAACCCCGAGGATCGTGTCGCGCTGACCGGGCTCGGGATCGCCGCCGAGCGCATCGTGCTGATCCGCGGCTCGGGCGTCGATACCGCACATTTCGCGCCCCTGCCGGAGCCCCTGCCGGAGCCGGCTGGGCCGGTTGTGACGGTGGCGCTGGTCGCCCGCATGCTGCGCAGCAAGGGCGTCCAGGACGCGGTCGCCGCGGTTCGCCGGCTGCGCGCGCAGGGTCTGGCGATCGAGCTGCTGCTGGCCGGGCCGGCCGATCCCGACAACCGCGATTCGCTCAACGAAGCCGAGCTGGCGGCGCTCGCCGCGGAGCCTGGGGTCGCCTGGCTCGGCCGGGTCGCGGACGTTCGCACGGCATGGCGCCGCGCCGCGATCGCGGTGCTGCCGACGAGCTATGGCGAGGGCGTGCCGAAGGCGCTGATCGAGGCGGCCGCCTGCGCCCGGGCGATCGTCGCGACCGATGTGCCCGGCTGCCGCGAAGTGGTGCGGCCGGGGGAAACCGGGCTGCTGGTGCCGCCGCACGACGTCGCTGCGCTGGCCGAGGCGATTGCCGCGCTGGCCGGCGATCCCGCCCGGCGCCAGGCGATGGGCGCCGCCGGACGGCGCCTCGTCGAGCGCGAATTCGCCGAGGAGGGCGTCGCCCGGCAGACCCTGGCGCTGTACCGCGCCGTGCTGCGTCAAAGCACTCCACGATGATCCGCATCTGGCTGCTGGTCGCCGGGCTGGGCGGCTTGGCTTCGGTCATCGCCGGCGCGCTCGCCGCCCATCTCGCCGCTGACCCGAGAGCGGCCGAGCTGCTGCGCACTGGAGCCCTCTACGGCATGGTCCACGCGGCGGCGCTGCTTGCCATCATCGCGCTGGCGCAGGGCCGCGAGCCGCGGCGTGGCCTGGCGACGGCGGCCGGATGGGGTTTTGCCGCCGGCATTGTGCTGTTCAGCGGCAGCCTTTTCGGGCTGGCCGGTGGCGCGGCGCGCTGGCTCGGCTGGGTGACGCCAGTGGGCGGCCTCGCGCTGATCGTCGGCTGGCTGGCGTTGGCGCTGCTCGCGCTGCGCCGGCGCTGAGCGCGCTCGGCATTTGGCCGGCGCGAGCTTTGTGCGACACTGGCCGCGAACGGTTTGACGAGCCCTCGCGATGACGACGCTGCTCTACACTCATGCCGCCTGCCTTGAGCACGACCCCGGGCGCCACCACCCCGAATCGCCCGACCGGCTGCGCGCCGTGCTGGCGGCGCTCGCGACACCCGAATTCGCCGGGCTGGAGCGGCGCGAGGCGCCTGAAGCCGCGATCGAAGATCTCGCGCGGGTGCACCCGCGCTCATTCGTCGAGCGCCTGCTCGCCGCGGTGCCGGCGGCGGGCCATGCCGGGATCGACGCCGACACGGTGCTGTGCCCGGGATCGGGCCGGGCCGCGCTGCGCGCCGCGGGCGCCGTCGTCGCGGCGGTCGACGCGGTGGTGGCGGGCGAGGCCGACAACGCGTTCTGCGCGGTGCGCCCGCCGGGCCACCACGCCGAGCCGCTGCGGGCGATGGGCTTTTGCCTCTTCAACAATGTCGCGGTCGGGGCGCTCCGGGCGCGGGCGGCGCATCGCCTCGCGCGGGTCGCGGTCGTCGATTTCGACGTCCATCACGGCAACGGTACGCAGGCGCGCTTTTGGGACGATCCGGGCCTCTTCTATGCCTCGACGCACCAGTCGCCGCTCTATCCGGGGACCGGCGCGGCGAGCGAGAGCGGGGTCGGCAACATCGTCAACGTGCCGCTGCCGCCCCTCGCCGGCTCGCGGCAATTCCGGCTCGGGTTCAGCGCTGAGATCCTGCCGGCGCTCGACGCGTTCCGGCCGCAGATGGTGCTGATCTCGGCCGGGTTCGACGGCCACAAGAGCGATCCGCTGGCGCAGCTCTTGCTCGACGAAGCCGATTACGCCTGGGCGACCGCAGAGCTGGCGGCGATCGCCCGGCGGCACGCCCTGGGCCGCATCGTCTCGACGCTGGAGGGCGGCTACGATCTCGCCGCGCTCGTCGCCAGCACGGCGGCCCACCTGAGGGCGCTGATGGCGGCCTGAACAAAGGTTGTTGCAATTGCGCAACGAGGCGCGCTATTCGCGCGTTAAGCTACGGGGCGCGCGCCACATCCGCCTTTTCATTTTGTTGGTCAGAGGCGCAGATGAGCGATCCGATCGTGTCCGCCGACATCGCGGCGATGAGTTTCGAAGACGCGCTGGCGGAGTTGGAGCAGATCGTGCGGCGGCTGGAAGCGGGCCAGGTCAAGCTCGATGAAGCCATCCAATGCTACGAACGGGGCGCCCAGCTGAAGCGTCATTGCGAGGAAAAGCTGACCGAGGCGCAGCAGCGCGTCGATCGCATCGTTATCGGGCCCGATGGGGCGGTTGCCGTTGAGCCGGTCAAGCTCGATTAGAAGGACGCCGTCTGGGATGCCCGCACGAGGTCTTCTTTGAGCGAGACCGACTGGCCCGATAGCGTCTCGATCGCCGAGGCGACCGCGATCGTCGTGGCGCAGACCGACGCGCTGATCGAGCGGCTGCTGGCGGTGCCGCCCGATCTCGAGGCGCGCGTCTACGAGGCGATGCGCTATTCGGCCCTGGCGCCGGGCAAGCGGCTGCGGCCGCTCTTGGTGCTGGCCGGAGCGCGGCTCTTCCGGGTGGCGCGATCGAGCGCGCTGCAGGTCGCGGCTTCGATCGAGATGGTGCATGCCTATTCGCTGATCCATGACGATCTGCCGGCGATGGACGACAGCGATCTGCGCCGCGGCCGGCCGACCTGCCACAAGCGATTCGACGAAGCGACGGCGGTATTGGCCGGCGACGGGCTGCTGACCATGGCCTTCGAGGTGCTGGCGCATCCCGATACCCACGGCGACCCGGGCGTGCGTTGCGAGCTTGTCGCGGCACTGGCGAGTGCGGCCGGCGCCGCCGGTATGGTCGGCGGCCAGATGATCGACCTGATCGCCGAGACGCAGACGCTCGACATCGGCGCCATCACCCGCTTGCAGCGCATGAAGACCGGGGCGCTGATCGCGTTTTCGTGCGAAGCGGGCGCAATCCTCGCCAAGGCGACGGGCGAGGCGCGCACCGCGTTGCACGGTTATGCGCACAATCTCGGCCTCGCCTTCCAGATCGCCGACGATCTCTTGGACGTCGAAGGCTCCGCCGCCGAGACCGGCAAGCCGGTCGGCGCCGACGCCGCCGCCGGCAAAGCGACGTTTGTTTCGATCCTCGGAGCCGAGCGGGCGCGCGCTCAGGCCGAGCTATTGGTGAACCAATCGGTTGCCCATCTTGATTTGTTTGGGCAAAGAGCGGAACTTTTGCGGCAGGTGGCACGATTCGTCGTCAACCGCCGCACGTGAGGAGTCAATCTTGGACGAAAAACCAGGCCTTCACATCTCGAACCGCACGCCGCTGCTCGACCGGATCAACGTGCCGGCCGATCTGCGCCTGCTGCCCGAAGCGGACCTGCGCCAGGTCGCCGACGAGTTGCGCGCCGAACTGATCGACGCGGTCTCGCTCACCGGCGGCCATTTCGGCGCGGGGCTCGGCGTGGTCGAGCTGACGGTTGGGCTGCATTACGTCTTCGATACGCCGCACGACCGGCTGATCTGGGATGTCGGGCACCAGGCCTATCCGCACAAGATCCTGACCGGACGGCGCGACCGCATCCGCACGATCCGCCAGGGCGGCGGTCTCTCGGGTTTCACCAAGCGCTCGGAATCGGAATACGACCCGTTTGGCGCGGCGCACAGCTCGACCTCGATCTCGGCCGGGCTCGGCATGGCCGTCGCGCGCGACTTCAAGGGCGAGAAGCGCAACGTCATCGCCGTCATCGGCGACGGTGCGATGAGCGCCGGCATGGCCTACGAGGCGATGAACAACGCCGGGTCGATGGATTCGCGCCTGATCGTCATCCTTAACGACAACGACATGTCGATCGCGCCGCCGGTCGGGGCGATGAGCGCGTACTTGTCGCGCGTCCTGTCGTCGAAATCGTTCCTGTCGCTGCGCCACCTCGCCGGCGAAGCGGCGAGCCATCTGCCGAAGCGCCTCGAACACATGGCGCGCCGCGCCGAGGAACTGGCACGCAGCTTCGTCACCGGCGGCACCCTGTTCGAGGAATTGGGCTTCTACTATGTCGGCCCGATCGACGGCCACAACATCGACCATTTGCTGCCGGTGCTGAAAAACATCCGCGACAGCAAGGAAACCGGGCCGGTCCTCATTCATTGCGTGACCGAGAAGGGCCACGGCTATCTCTCGGCCGAACAGGCCGACGACAAGTGGCATAGCGTCGCCAAGTTCGACGTGATCACCGGCACGCAGGCCAAATCGAGCTCGAAAGCGCCGTCCTACACCAGCGTCTTCGCCAAATCATTGATCAAGCACGCCGAAGCCGACGAGCGCATCGTCGCGATCACCGCGGCGATGCCGTCGGGCACCGGGCTCAATCTGTTCGGCGACAGATTTCCCAAGCGCACCTTCGATGTCGGCATCGCCGAACAGCACGCGGTGACCTTTGCCGCCGGCCTCGCGTCGGAGGGCATGAAACCGTTCGCGGCGATCTACTCGACCTTCCTGCAGCGCGCCTACGACCAGGTCGTGCACGATGTCGCGATCCAGAAACTGCCGGTGCGCTTCGCGATCGACCGCGCCGGCCTCGTCGGCAACGACGGCCAGACCCATGCCGGCTCGTTCGACGTCGCCTATCTCGGCGTCCTTCCCGGCTTTATCATCATGGCGGCGGGCGACGAAGCCGACCTCGCCCACATGGTCGCGACCTGCGTCGCAATCGACGACGCTCCATCCGCCGTGCGCTTCCCGCGCGGCGACGGGATCGGCGTCGAGATGCCGGAAATTGGCGTGCCGCTCGAGATCGGCCGCGGTCGCATCCTGAAGGAAGGCACCAGTATCGCGCTGTTGAACCTCGGCGGCCGCCTCGCCGAATGCCTGAAGGCGGCGCAGGAGCTGGGGGCCTACGGGCTCTCGACGACGGTGGCGGACGCCCGTTTCGCCAAGCCGCTCGACACCGACCTCATCAACCGGCTGGTGCGCGAGCACGAGGTCGTGATCACGGTCGAGGAAGGCTCGATCGGCGGCTTCGGCAGCTTCGTGCTGCACCATCTGGCGATGAGCGGGCAGCTCGACCACGGGCTGAAGATCCGCACGATGGTGCTGCCCGACCTCTTCCTCGAACATGACAGCCCGGCCGCGCAATACGACACGGCCGGGCTCAATGCCCGCCACATCGTCGCGACCGCGCTCGCTGCCCTCGGCCGCGAGATCGCCGAACAACCCGCCAGGGCATGAAGTTCGCCGCTCTCCGGCGCCGCGCGGGGGGCGGGCAGGCGAGCCGGCAGGCTATGGGCCAGGCCAGGGCGCGGGGCAGGGTGGCGTGACCGACGACCCGTTTCTGTGGCTGGAGGAGGTCGAGGGCGCGGCGGCGCTGCGTTGGGTCGAGGGCGAGAACGCGCGCTCCCTCGCCCGGCTCGAAGGCGACCCGCGCTACGCCGCCCTCTATCGCGACGCGCTGGCCGTCGTCACGGCGCCCGACCGCATCCCCTACGCGCGCTTTCTCGGTGATCGGCTCGCCAATTTCTGGCAGGACGAGGCGCACGCCCGCGGCCTGTGGCGGACCACCGGCCTCGCCTCGTTCGCGACCGATGCCCCCAAATGGCAGACCCTTCTCGACATCGATGCGCTGGCCGCCGTCGAGGGTCGCAACTGGGTCTACCAGGGCGCGACCTGCCTTGCGCCGGAATATCGCCTCTGCCTCGTCAGCCTGTCGGACGGCGGCAAGGACGCCAGCGAGCTGCGCGAGTTAGACCTCGCCGACGCCCGCTTTGCCGAAGGCGGCTTCGTCCTCCCCGAGGGCAAGCAGAGCGCCACCTGGCTCGACCAGGACACGCTGATCGTCGGGCGCGACTGGGGACCGGGCACGATGACCGCGTCGGGCTACCCCTATGTCTTGAAGCGCCTGCGCCGCGGCCAGCCGCTCGGCGCGGCGGAGGAAATGTTTCGCGGCACGCCCGACGACGTCAGCGTCGGCGCCGGCGTGCTGCGCGACCCGGACGGCACGGTGCGCGGCATCCTCATTAACCGCCAGGTCAATTTCTTCGAGAGCGAGCGCTACCTGCTTACCCCGGCCGGGCCACTCGGGCTGCCGGTGCCGCGGCGCTCCAGTTTCCGCGGCTTTGTGGCGGGCCAGCTGGTGTTCTCCCTCGAGGAGGCATGGCCGAGCGCCGGACATCCCGCCGGCGCACTGGTGTCGCTCGACCTCGCTGCCTGCCTTGCCGACCCGGCGACGGCGTCGCCGCTGCTCATCGTCGCGCCGGGGCCACGCGAGTCGGTCGAGGACATCGCCACCACCCGCGACCGGCTGCTGGCGACGATCTATCGCAATGTCGAAGGCAGCGCCGTCGCGTTTCGCTACGAAGCGGGGCGCTGGGCGGCGCGCCCGCTGCCGCTCCCCGAGCACGCCTCGGTGCACATCATCGCGGCGAGCGAGCGCGACGACCGCGCCTTTATCGACGTCGCCGGCTATCTCGCGCCGAACGCGCTGTTTCTCGCCGATGCCGCCGCCGCCACCGCGCAGCGCGTCAAGGCGCTGCCGCCGCGCTTCGACGCCACGAATTTGGTTGTCGAGCAATTTGAGGCGGCGTCGCGCGACGGCACGGCGGTGCCGTATTTCATCATCCGGCCGAAAGCGCTGCGCTTTGATCGCGCGGCGCCGACGCTGCTCTACGGCTATGGCGGCTTCCAGGTGTCGCTGACCCCCGCCTATGCCAGCGTCGCCGGCCGGCTGTGGCTGGAGAAGGGCGGCGTCTATGTCGTCGCCAACATTCGCGGCGGTGGCGAGTTCGGGCCGGAGTGGCACAAGGCGGCGCTGAAGCGCGAGCGGCAGCGCGCCTTCGACGATTTCATCGCGGTCGCCGAGGATCTGATCCGCCGCCGCATCACCAGCCCGCGCCGCCTCGGCATCATGGGCGGCTCCAACGGCGGCCTCCTGATGGGGGCGATGCTGACGCAGCGCCCCGAGCTATTCCGCGCCGTCGTCATCCAGGTGCCGCTCCTCGACATGCTGCGCTACCACAGGCTGTTGGCCGGCGCCTCGTGGATGGCCGAATACGGCGACCCGGACAAGCCCGAGGAGGCCGAGTTTCTGCGGAGCATTTCGCCCTATCACAATCTGCGGCCGGGGGTCGCCTATCCCGAACCGTTCTTCGTGACCTCGACCAAGGACGACCGCGTCCATCCCGGCCATGCCCGCAAGATGGCGGCCAAGATGGCGGCGATGGGGCTTCCCTTCCTCTATTACGAAAATGTCGAGGGCGGCCATTCCGCCGCCGCGACGCTGCAGGAGCGCGCCCGCCGGCATGCCCTCGAATTCACCTACCTGGCGCAGAAGCTGATGGATTGAGCCGCCGCGGCGAATTACTGTAGCGGGCAGTTCCTGAACGCCGTTCGGCTCGCATCCGAGGGATAAGCCCGATGATCACCAAATTCACCACCGTCTATGCCGGCCATGTCGATTTCCCCGATCACGGGCAGAACGCGACGCCGGCCAACGAGCGGCGCTTCACCAATGACGAGCTCGCCGGGGTTTACGAAAAGACCGAGGCGATCGCCAAGACGATGGACCGGCTCGGCTACGACATGCTGTGGATGGCCGAGCACCATTTCCAGCACGAGGGCTACGAGGCACTGCCCAACATCCTGATGCTGGCGGTGCATTTGGCGCACCTCACAGAGCGGCTGAAGATCGGCTGCGGCTTCAACATCACGCCGATGTGGCACCCGCTGCGCCTCGCCGAGGATTTCGCCACCGCCGACATCCTAACGAAGGGGCGCACCGTGTTCGGCGTCGGGCGCGGCTATCACAGCCGCGAAGTCGAGACCTTCGGCGCGCCGATCATCGACCAGGAAGCCAACCGCGAACTCTTCGAGGAGCAGGTCGAGATCATCTTCAAGGCCTTCAACAACGAGAGCTTTTCTCACAAGGGCAAGCACTACACGCTGCCGCCCGCGGTGCCCTATCGCGGCTATCAGCTGAGGGAGATTTCGCTGGTGCCGCGCCCCATTAACCGGCCGGTCGAGTGCTGGCAGCCGGTGGTCAGTGCCAGCCCGCGCGGCCTCGACTTCATGGTCAAGCACGGCATCAAGGGCGCGGTCGGCGGCGGCGCCGCGACGATGCAGACGGGGCCGATCCAGGCCTACCGCGACGCCGCCGCGCGCGCCGGCCAAAACCTGAAGCTCGGCGAGAATTTGACGCTCGGCATCCATTACCTGGTGGCGCGGACCCGCGAGGAGGCGCTTCGCCGGATCACCCCGCTCTACGAGGAGCACGTCAAGATGTTTGCGCCGTTGGGCTTTGTCCCCGGGCTGACGCCAGACCAGGTCGCGGCGGTGGCGCGGCGCGGCGGCTGGAATGCCGCCGGGGTGCCGCCGGTCGAGCATTTCATGCAACTCGGCTCATGGTTCGCCGGCACGCCCGACGAGCTCGTCGTGTTTTTGAAGGGGGTCGAGGAGAAATACCCTGGCATGGAGCACATCAACATGTCCTCGCCGCTGACGACCCCAAAGGAATTGATGCTCGAGCAGTTCCACATGGTCGCCGAGGAAGTAATGCCGCATTTCCGCCGCGGCGCCGTCCACGCGGCGGCCGCGAAGTAGCCGCGACCGCGGTCCCCCATCGTCATCCCGGCCTGCGCGGGGGTGACGGAGATGGGATTGATCGATCGGCAAAACCTCGGAATCGCGACGCTGGGCCGGCCGCGCTAGGCCCCGTCGAAGCGCTTCGCGAAACCGGCCCAGCACTCGTCGTAGTCGCTTTGCATCGCCGGGGTGGCGAGCGCGAAGCGGGTCGGGCGCACCGCGAGGCGCGTCTCGAACATGAAGGCGAGCGTGTCGGCGATCTTCTGCGGCCGTAAATCTTGCGTGACCGCCTTATCGAAGGTGGCGCGGTCGGGGCCGTGCGCCGCCATCGAGTTGTGTAGCGAGGCGCCGCCCGGCAAAAAGCCAGCCACCTTGGCGTCGTAGGCGCCGCGGACCAGCCCCATGAACTCGCTCATCACGTTGCGGTGGAAGAAGGGTGGGCGGAAGGTGTGCTCGGCCACCAGCCAGCGCGGCGGGAAGATCACAAAGTCGCAATTGGCGGTGCCGGCGGTATCGCTCGGCGACGTCAGCACCGTGAAGATCGACGGGTCGGGGTGGTCGAAGCTGACCGTGCCGATCGTGTTGAAACGCGCGAGGTCGTACTTGTAGGGCGCGTAGTTGCCGTGCCAGGCGACGACGTCGAGCGGCGAATGATCGAGCGTCGTGGCCCACAGATGGCCGGCGAACTTGGTGACCAGCTCGCAGCCGCCCGGGCGTTCCTCGTAGGCGGCGCAGGGGCTGTGGAAATCGCGCGGGCTGGCGAGGCCGTTGGCGCCGATCGGCCCCAATTCGGGCAGCCGGAAGAGCGCGCCGTAATTCTCGCAGACATAGCCGCCGGCCGGCCCGTCGGGCAGCTCGACGCGGAATTTGACGCCGCGCGGGATGACCGCGATCTCGCCAGGGGCGGCCGCGAGCGGGCCGAATTCGGTGCGCAGCAACAGCCGGCCCTGTTGCGGCACGATCAGGAGTTCGCCGTCGGCATCGTAGAACACCCGGTCGGTCATCGAGCGGCTGGCGCGGTAGACGTGGATCGCGATGCCGCTGTGGGAAGCCGCGTCGCCGTTGCTGCCGAGCGTCGCGAGGCCGCCCACGAAATCGCTGGGCTCCGGCGGAAACGGCAGCGGGCTCCAGCGCAGCCGGTTGGGCGACGGCTCGGCCTCCGCGCAGGGCGCGGTGCGCCATAGCCCATCGTCGATCCGGCGAAACGGCGGGTGCATCGCCGACGGGCGGATGCGGTAGAGCCAGGCGCGGCGGTTTTGCGCCCGGGGCGCGGTGAACGGCGTGCCCGAGAGCTGCTCGGTATAGAGGCCGTGCGGCGGCTCCTGCGGCGCGTTCTGCCCCTGCGGCAAAACACCGGGCAGCGCCTCGCTGGCCAATTCATTGGCGAACCCGGCGAGGTAGCGCAGCCCGCCCGGCGCGGCGCCGGCCTCGCCGGTCCAATCCTCGAGATCGCTGCGCGCATCCGGGCCCATCGCCGCCTCCTGCCCTTGCCTCTGGCGTCAACTCACCCGGATATGGGGATGATCACCTTTTCGTCGATAATGAAGGTCTTGATGCCGCCGATAAAGAGCGCGCCGTCGTCGTGCAGCCGCTTCGCCTCGGGCGAGGCATTGGCGCGCTCCATCGCGGCGCGGTCGTCGAACCACAGTTCGGCGACGCCGTCGACCGCGATTTCGGTCTCCGCGATGTCGGGCCGGCGGCGCTCGTCGACGATATGGTTCTGCACATAGCGCCTGACCCCGGGCACCGCATGCGCCAGCGGCGCGTGGACCTGGGTCCAATGCCGCACGAACTCCTCATGCGACAGACCGGCCCGGCGGGTCAGCAGCGACAGGCTCTTGATCATGCCAAATTCCCCCATGGCGTCATTGCGAGGAGCGCAGCGACGAAGCAATCTCCACGGGCACGAGATTGCTTCGCTTCGCTCGCAATGACACGCAATAACAGGCGAGGCGTTACGAGGCGACGATCTCGACGCGGCGGTTCTGCGGCTCGCGCACGCCGTCGGCGGTCGGCACGCGGTTGTCGTTTTCGCCGCGGCCGCTGACCGCCATCTGGTTGCGCGGCACGCCGAGCCCGGCGAGCGCCGCCGCCACCGCAGTGGCGCGCCGCTCGGATAGCCGCTGGTTGTAGCCGGGCGAGCCCGAGCGGTCGGTATAGCCGGTGACCTGCAGCTGAACCGGGGCGCCCGAGCGGTAGGCATCGGCGGCCTGTCGCACGATCTGCATGCCCTGGGCGGTGATCACCGCCTTGTCCCAATCGAAGAACACCAGGAAGACGCGGCGCTGCGCCACCGGCGGCGCGGGCGGCAGCGGCGGCGCGGCCACCGGCGGGGCGGGCGGCGGCCCGAAGCGGTAGACGAGGCCCGCCATCAGCGTATGGGTGCTGTAGCCGGTCTTGTATTTGATGCTCGGCGCCGACGGCACGCGGAAGGTGGCGTCGGTCGTCGCGAGATAGCGGTAATCGAGGTCGAGCGCGATGTTGGGCGTCACATTGTAGCGCAGCCCGCCGATCGCCTGATAGCCGAACTGCCAGTCGTTGTCGTCGAACAGCTTGCCGACGCCCGGAGCCTTCGCATGGTCGACGATGTCGACCGCGCCGATGCCGGCCCCGACATGCGGCACCACCGGCCAGCCGAGATCGAAATCATAGAGCACGTTGGTCATCGCGGCGTGCGACTGGCGGCTGCCGCTGACCCCGCTGACATTGGCGCCGCCGACGCTCAGATGGTTCAAATCGTAGCTGTGGTAGATGTATTCCTCTTCAAAGCGCCACGGGCCCCATTCGTAGCCGGCGCGCGCTCCGGCGGCGAAACCCGAGTCGAAGCGCGCGTGCGCCGAGGGCAACCCCGCCGCGCGGTCGGTCTGGTTTTCGAGGACGCTCCAGCCGCCTTCGCCGCCGAGGTAAAAAGTCTGCGCCCGCGCGCCCGTGGCAGTCAAAGCCGCCGCCAGCGCAAGACATGCGCCGACAGCCATGCTGATCCGCATCGACATCCGCTGCTTCCCCTCTGCGATCGCCAAAACTAGCGAGCAAGTGCTCGCAGCAATATACGCCCGAAAGCGCTAAACGATCCCCAAAGAGTTGGAGCGACCGCCGGCAATTGCCGAAACCCGCACAGCGCGCGAAATCTAAAGTTGATAAAGGGAAAAGGAATATTAGGTCGCCCGATCCAAACGCAATCGTCATTCCCACGCACGCGGGGGTGACGGAGACATGTTTAAATCCCGTCGGATCATGCTCGTGGCGGGCCGAGCGCTTGCCGGCGGCGAGGCCGGCGCGCGGTGCGTCAATGGGGTGGGCTGCAGCCGCCGAGGAAGAGCGCCACGGTGTCGTCGAGCCAGCGGCGCAATTCGCCCGGCCCAAGCGGCGCGCCGAGGCCGAGCGCCCGCCGCCGCGGCCCCTCGACCACCATCAGGATGAACTGCTCGGCGGCAAAGCGCGGGTCGACCGCGCCGATCTCGCCGATCTCGCCAATCTCGCCTGTGGCGATGCGCTCTTCGAGATGGCGCGCGATGCGCTCGATGCCGGCCGCCGCGCCGAGTTCGTGCAGGATGCGAGCAAGGCCGGGAAAGCGCGGCGCCTCGGCGATCACCATGCGGTGCAACGCCAGCGCCTCCGGCGTCAGCGCCACCCCGAGCATATGCTCGGCGGCACGGCGCAGCGCCTCGGCGAGGCTCGGCGCCGCGAGCAGCGCAGCGTCGAAGGGCGGCGTCCACTCCTCGATCAGCCGGCGCACCACCGCCTCGAACAGCACCTCCTTGCCGCGAAAGCGGTGGTAGAAGGTGCGCTTCGAGATGCCGGCGCGGCGCGCCACGGCCTCGATGCTGGTCGCGCCATAGCCGTCGCCGAGAAAGAGCGCGGTCGCGACATCGAGGATGCGCGCCGAAAGCGCCGCCGATTGCAGCCGCGACGGGCGCCCGCCATGGCCGCGCGCCCGAACCGCCTGATCTCGTTGCGCCTCTGCCAACAATGCCGCCTCGCCCGCTGCGCGGCGGAGCTTAGCCGCCCGCGAGGCAAACGCAACCGCGACCGCTTTATGCTGGGAAGCGACGCCGATTGCCGCCAAGATCGCGCGGCCGAATTCTCGCTGCAAGGAGCACGATTACGATGCAGATCGACCTGTCGGGAAAGCGCGCGGTGGTGACCGGCGGCAGCCGCGGCATCGGCCGGGCGATCGCGCTGGCCTGCGCCGAGGCCGGGGCCGCGGTATCGCTGTGCGCGCGCGGCGCCGACGGGCTGGGGCCGGTGAAAGACGCGATCGCGGCCCATGGCGTCGCGGCGCATGCGCAAGCCTGCGACGTCGCCGATCCGGCGGCGCTGGCTTCCTATATCGAGGCGGCCGCGGCCGCGCTCGGCGGCATCGACATTCTGGTGTGCAACGCCTCGGGCTTTGGCACAAGCGACGACGAAGCCGGCTGGCAGCGCAGCATCGAGGTCGATCTGCTCGGCACAGCGCGCGCGATCCGGGCGGCGCTGCCCTATCTCGAACGGAGCGGCGCCGGCGCGATCATCAACATCTCGTCGATCTCGGGGTTTGGCGCCTCGGCCCGCACCCCGCCCTATGGCGCGGTCAAGGCGGCGATCATCTCCTACACCCAGAGCGAAGCCGCGGTGCTGGCGAAACGGGGCATCCGGGTCAATTGCGTCGCGCCCGGCTCGATCGAGTTTCCCGGCGGCACCTGGGAGCGCGCCAAAAACAACAACCCGCAGCTTTACGGCGCGATCCTGCGCAGCATCCCGTTCGGCCGGCTCGGCCGCCCGGAGGAGGTGGCGCAGATCGTCGCGTTCCTCGCCTCCCCCCTGGCCGGTTGGGTTACCGGCCAGACGCTCTCGGTCGACGGCGGCCAGTTGTTGTAGCTCGCCGCCGACGCCGGGCGTCAGCCCGCCTTCGCTGGCACCAGCGACACCGCCGCCTCGGTCGTCAGCAACAGGAAGGTGAACGTCTCCTGCAGGTAAAGGCGCACGGCGGTGGCGGTGTGGCTGAGATAGCCGATCGACACGTCCTGGCCGACATGCAGGTCGAAATCGCCGCCGCGGGTCGTCAGCACCACCGCTCCCTCGATCGCCGGCGCCCAGATCAGGTCGGTTTCGACCAGCCGGCGGATGTGCTGCAGGATCGGATAGCCGTTGTCGCTCGACTCGGCGAGCTTGGTATAGGCATTGGCGCCGAGCAGCACGCAATAGGGCCCGTTGACGCCGGCGAGGCGCAGCTGGCTCAGCGCCCCGGCGATCGCGTCGGGAAATTCGCGCGCCTCGGCCGGCAATGTCATCACCGGGTTGCTGGTGCCCTGGCGGATGCCGGTGATGCCGGCCGCGCCATAGCCCTCGAAGATCGCGGCGTCTTCGGCGAAGGCAATTCTGCGGGCGGCGTCCTTGGCCGCCTGCCAGTCGGAATCGTTGGCGCCGCGCTCGACATCGTCGATCTGCTGGCGGTCGAGCTCGAACGGTACCCGCAATTCGACCAGCGCCTTGACCTCGCGCTGCCGGGTCATGACGCCCTCGGCGGGCGAGGCGATCGCGCGCAGATGCCCGGTGCCGATGGCGGCGAGCGCGGTGCCGGCCGGGCCTTGCAGATCGACGACCCGGCGCCCGGCGAGATAGCGCTTCAGGGTGCGCGTCGTCTCCTCCTCGATCTGACCCCAGGCCGCGTCGGAAATCGGGGCAAGCTCGCGGTGCAGATTGTTCATGGGCTGGGGTCTCCTTTGAGCGAGCCGATCGCGAGCGAGCCGTCGGCCGCGCGCGCGGGGGTTTGAGCCGCCTCGGCGGGCGGCGGGGTTTCGGGTGCCGGCGCGACGCCATCGAGAAAGCTCGCCGCCGGCACGAAGAACAGATGGCCGGTCACCGCCCGGCTGAAATCGAGGATCCGGTCGTAATTGCCGGGCGGCCGGCCGACGAACATGTTTTCGAGCATCGCTTCGAGGGTGCGCGGTGAGCGGCTGTAGCCGATGAAATAGGTGCCGAACTCGCCCTCCCCGGGACTGCCGAACGGCATGTTGGCGCGCACGATTTTCACTTCCTGGCCGTTCTCGACGATGATCGTCAGCGCGTTGTGCGCCGAACTCGGCTTGACCGCCGGGTCGAGATCGGCGTTCTCCAGCTTGGTGCGGCCGATGATGCGTTCCTGGGTCTCGGTCGGCAGCGCGTTCCAGCCGGCCAGATCGTGCAGGTATTTCTGGGTGATGACGTAGCTGCCGCCGGCGAAGCCCGGGTCTTCCTCGCCGATCAGCACCGCGTCGCGCGCCGCCGGGCCCTCCGGGTTTTCGGTGCCGTCGACAAAGCCCAGGAGGTCGCGATTGTCGAAATACTGAAACCCCTGGACTTCGTCGGCGAGCGTGACCGCGTCGCCGAGACTCGCCATGATCAGGCCGGCCAATTCAAAGCACAGATCCATGCGCTCGGCGCGCAGGTGAAACAAGATGTCGCCCGGCGTCGCGACGGCATGGCGGTCGCCGCCATGAAATTCGCGAAACGGGTGCAGTTCGGCCGGGCGCGGCGTCGCGAAGAGGCGGTCCCAGGCGTCCGATCCGAACCCGACGACGCACGACAACCGGCCTTCGAGGTCGCGAAACCCGACCGTGCGGACGAGCGCGGCGAGATCGCCGCACAGCGCGCGCACGGCCCCCTCGTGGCCGGGGTTGACCGTGACGACCAGAAAGATCGCCGCTCGGGTCAAGGGGGTGGCGACCGGCTGGGCGAAGGCGCCCGGCGGCCCCGGCGGCTCAGCAATCATCGCGGCGGCGGCGCGTCAGACATCGAGGAAAACGGTCTCGTTGTCGCCCTGCAGCACGATGTCGAAGCGGTAGAGAGCGGGGCTGGCAGGCTCGGTGCGGCGGGCGATCAGCGTCTGGCGGGCGGCGGCGTCCTCGATCGCGGACAATAGCGGGTCGCTGGCGTTACCCGGCTCGCCGGCGAAATAGATCCGGGTGAAGAGGTGGATCAGGAGGCCGCGCGCGAAGAGCGCGACATTGATGTGCGGCGCCTGCAGCGCGTTGCCGTTGCCGGGCACCGGGCCGGGCTTGACCGTGACGATGCGAAAGCGGCCCTCGGCATCGGTCGCGACCCGGCCGAAGCCGCGGAAATTGGGGTCGAGCGGCTTCTCCGCCTGCCGGTCGTCGGGATGGTTGTAGCGGCCGGCGGCGTTGGCCTGCCAGATTTCGATGACGGCGTCGGGCACCGGCGCCGCGTCGCCGTCGAGGACGCGGCCCTCGATCGCGATCTTTTCACCAGCCGGATTGCCCACCGTCAAATCGTTCCACTCGGCCCGGTCCATCCCGACGTGAAAGAACGGTCCTACCGTCTGCGACGGGGTCGGAACCAGCTTATCGGCCATCGTCTTAGCCATCGTCCGGGGCCGCCTCAGACGGGGTCGACCGGGGTCGCGGCGCGGCCGCGCAACACCAGGTCGAACGAATAGCCGAGCGCCCATTCGGCTTCGCTCAGCCCGGGCTCGTAGGCGCAGACCAGCCGCTGGCGCGCCGCCGCATCGGCGGTGCTCTGGAAGATCGGGTCGTAATCGAGCAGCGGGTCGCCGGGGAAATACATCTGCGTCACCAGCCGGGTGACAAACCCCCTCCCGAAGACGCCGAAATGAATATGCGCCGGGCGCCACGCGTTGGGCGTGTTGCGCCAGGGATAGGCGCCGGGCTTGATCGTCAGGAACCGGTAGGCGCCGTCGGGGCCGGTCACCACCTGGCCGGCGCCGGTGAAATTCGGGTCGAGCGGCGCGTCGTGCTGATCGACCGGGTGGTGGTAGCGGCCGGCGGCGTTGCATTGCCACAATTCGAGGAGCGTCCCCGGCACCGGGCTTCCGTCCTCGTCGAGCACGCGGCCCTGGACGATGATGCGCTCGCCGAGCGGCGCCGCCGCGTGCTGGCGGGTCAGGTCAATTGCATCGGGGCCGGCCCAGCGGTCGGCGAAGCTCGGCCCGGTTACTTCCGACAGCGTGTGCTCGAAGCGCACCGGCGGACGCTTCGGCGCCCGCTTCACGGTGCTGGCGTAATCGGGGTAGAGCACCGGCGGCTGGGTTCCCGGGCGCGGCCGGGCAAAGGGCGGGGGGGTCGTCGGCATGCCGGGCCTCGCAGTTGGGTTGTCGTCCTCGCCGAGAAGCCTGGCCGCGTTATCCCCCGCTCGTCAAGCCGACGCGCGGCGGCCTATTCGGCGGCGGCGCTTTCGCTCGCTTCGGCGAGGCTGAGGTTGGCCTTCATCTCGCCGAGCGCCCGCATCAGCGCCGCGTGCGCCGCCGGCGGCAGGCCGGCGCAGGCTTCGGCGCGGACCGCGGCGTTGATCGCGAGCACCCGGTCGATGACCTCCCAGGCGAGCGGGGTCAGCCACAGCGTGCGGATGCGCCGGTCGGTCGGGTGCGGGTGGCGGTCGACGAGCCCCTCTTCGTGCAGCCGGTCGAGGAGGCGCACCAGCGCGATCGGTTCGATGTCGAGCCCGGTCGCGACCGCCGCCTGGCTGAGGCCCTCGTTGCGCGCGATGTAGAGCAGCGCGCGGGCCTGCTGGCGGGTGATCGGCAGCCCGCTCTGCCGGGCGCGGCGCTCGAAGCCGCGCCGCATCAGCCGCGCCACGTCATAGAGCAGCGCCCCGATATTGGGCTGCAGCGCGGCCGGGTCCGGCCGGCGCGAGGGATCGGCAGGCGCCGGCACGACCGACATCAGCGGGGCGGCCTCATTCGGCGGCGCCACGCGGGTCCTCCGCCATTCGCGGACGCGGCGTCTCGCCAAGCGCCTGGGCCAGCCGCGAGGGGCGGCGCACCGCGCCGAGCCAATGACTGAGCCGGTCGAGATAGAGATAGATGACCGGGGTCGTATAGAGCGTCAGCCACTGCGACACCAAGAGGCCGCCGATGATCGCGACGCCGAGCGGCTGGCGCAATTCCGAGCCGCCGCCCTGGCCGAAGGCGATCGGCATCGCGCCGAACAGCGCGGCAAAGGTCGTCATCATGATCGGCCGGAAACGCAACAGGCAGGCCTGGTGGATCGCCTCTTCCGGCCTCTTGCCTTCGATCCGCTCGGCCTGCAGGGCGAAGTCGATCATCATGATCGCGTTCTTCTTGACGATGCCGATCAACAGAATGATGCCGATGATCGCGATCACCGACAGCTCGTAATGCAAGAGCATCAGCATCAAGAGCGCGCCGACCCCGGCCGAAGGCAGGGCCGAAAGGATCGTTATTGGGTGAATGTAGCTCTCGTAGAGAATCCCCAGGACGATGTAGACGACGAGGATCGCCGCCGCAACCAGCAGCGGCATCGACGAGAGCGACGCCTGGAACGCTTGCGCGGTGCCCTGGAACGAGGCGTTGAGGGTCGGTGGGACGTGCAGGCGCTCCGTCAACGCCTGGATTTTGTCGACCGCCTGGCCGAGCGCCATCCCGGGGGTGAGGTTGAACGACAGCGTCACCGCCGGAAAGATGCCCTGGTGGCTGATCGTCAGCGGTTCGAGCTTCGGGACGAAATGCGTGAAGGCGCTGAGCGGCACCTGCACCCCGTTCGGCCCGGAGACGTACATCTTCGACAGCAGGTTCGGATCATCCTGGAACTGCGGCTGCACTTCGAGCACGACCTTGTATTGGTTGGTCGCGGTGTAGATCGTCGCGACTTGGCGTTGGCCAAAGGCGTCGTACAGCGTCTCGTCGATCTGCGACGCTGACAACCCGAGACGCGAGGCTGCGTCGCGATCGACCTGGATCGCGAGATGCCGCGCGGCGATCTGCTGATCGGACGCGACATCCTGCAACTCCGGCAGCTGGCGCATCCCTGCCTCGAGAATTGGCGCCCAATGGTCGAGTTCGTCGAGATTGGTGTCCGTCAGGGTGTATTGGAACTGGGTGCGCGACAGCCGGCCGCCGACCGTGATGTTCTGCGGCACTTGCATGAAAAACTTGGCGCCCTCGACCGCGCCCACCTTTGTGCGCAGGCGCTGTACGATCTGCTGGGCGGTCGCGTCCCGTTGGTCGTAGGGCTTCAGTCCCCAGAACACGCGGGCGGTATTTTCCGCCGGATTGTAGGGCGAGGCGCCGGCATAGGAAAACACGCCCTCGACCCCGGGGTCCTGACGCACGATGTCGACGATCTGCCGCCGGATCTTGTCGGTTTTGGTAAACGAGGCATCCTGGCTGACATCAACCTCGCCGAAGATGAACCCGGTGTCCTGCTGCGGGAAGAAGCCTTTCGGCATCCTCACATAGAGATAACCGGTCGCGACCATCAGGAGCAGCGTCGCCATCAGCGCCGCAAACTGGTGGCGGAAGATGAAAACCAGCCCGCGATCGTAGCGGGCGAGCACTGCCTGGTAAAAGCGCTCGGCGCCACGGTTGAAGCGCCCCTTGGGGTGCAGCCCCTCCTGCTTCAGAAACAGCGCGCACAAGACCGGCGTCAAGGTCAGCGAAATCACCGCCGAGGCAATAACCGCGACCGCCACCGTTACCGCGAACTCGCGGAACAACCGGCCGATGATCCCCCCCATGAAAAACAGCGGGATAAACACCGCGATCAGCGAGAAGGTGATCGAAATGATCGTGAAGCCGATCTGCCCGGCGCCCTTCAGCGCGGCATCGAGCGGGTGCATGCCCTCTTCGATGTAGCGCACGATGTTTTCGATCATGACGATCGCGTCGTCGACAATAAAGCCGACCGAGATCGTCAGCGCCATCAACGAGATGTTGTCGAGGCTGTAGCCGGCGACGTACATGACGCCGAAGGTCGCAAGCAGCGACAGCGGCACCGCCAAACTCGGAATGACGGTAGCCCAGAGGGTCCGCAGGAAGAGGAAAATGACGATGACGACGAGGGCGATCGTAAGCAGCATGGTGAACTGCACGTCGCGGACCGCGGCACGGGTCGTCTGCGAGCGGTCCGACATCAGGTCCACTCGTACCGACGGCGGCAGCGACAGCTCGAGCTTGGGCATGAGCGCTTTGATCCGGTCGACCACGTCGATCGTGTTGGCACCGGGCGCTTTCTGGATGGCGATGCCTTCCGCCGGCTGGTCTCCGAACCATGAGACCAAGCGTGCGTTCTGCACCGAATCGAGGACATCGCCGACATCCTTGACGCGCACCGGCGCGCCGTTCTTGTAGGCGATGATGACGTTGCCGAAGGCGGCGGCGTTGAATAGCTGATCGTTGGTGTCAATCGAGACCGACTGATGGTCGCCCTCGATCGTACCCTTCGGACGGTTGACCGTCGCCGCCGCCAGCGCGTTGCGGACATCTTCGAGGCCGAGGCCGCGCGACGCCAGCGCCGGAGGGTTGATTTGGACGCGCGCGGCATAGGGCTTCTGGCCAAAAATCGAGACCTGCCCGACGCCAGGCTCGGTCGACAAGCGTTCGGCGATGACGTTATTGGCGTAGTCGTCGACTTTGTACGGCGGCAGCGCGTCCGAATGGATCGCGTAGATCAGAACGGCAAAATTTGCCGGGTTTACCTTGCGAATGGCCGGTGGGGTCGGCAAGTCCTTGGGCAGCACACCACTTGCCGCGTTGATTGCGGTCTGGACGTCCTGAGCGGCGGCATCGATGCTGCGCGAAAGGTCGAATTGCAGCGTGATCGTCGTTGTGCCGACGCCGCTCAGCGAGGTCATCTCGCTCAATGACGGGATCGAGGTGAACTGTTGTTCCAGCGGGGTGGCGACCGCCGACGCCATCGTGCTGGGATTGGCGCCGGGAAACTGGGTCGTCACCGTGATCGTCGGAAAATCGACATTCGGCACGGCCGCAAGCGGCAGCAGATTGTACGCGCCGACGCCAAACACGAGCACGCCCAGCATCAGTAGCGAGGTCGCGATCGGCCGGCGGATAAAAGGTTCGGAAATGCTCATCGGCAATCACCTTGTGAGCACAGGAGGAATTTTGGCGAGCACATGAGGAATTTTGACCGGGCTACCCGGCGGCGGCCGGCGCGGCGGGCAGCAGCCGGACGCGTGCACCGTTGGTCAGCCGAAATTGACCGTCGACGACGACCTTCTCGCCCGGCGACAGGCCCTTGGAAATGACGGCGATGCCGTTCTGCACCGCGGCGATCTCGACCGGCCGCCGCTCGACCGTATCGTCCTGCTTGATCACATACGCGTAGCGCCCCTCGGGGCCTTCCTGCACGGTCTGGGCCGGCACCGTCGCCACCCCCTTGCGCACCGATAGCACGACCTGCGCGTTGACGAACTCACCGGGCCACAGCCGCTCGTCGGCGTTGGTGAAGGTCGCTTTCAGGTGGATCGTCCCGGTCGCCTGGTCGATCGCGTTGTCGATCAGGCTCAGCTTGCCGGTGGACAGCAGTGTCGTGTTGTCGGTGCCGTAGGCGCGCACTTCGAGCGGCGCGAGCGCCTGCTTTTCGCGCAGCTTATGGGCGACTTCCTGCGGCAGCGTGAAGCTGAGGTAGATCGGCTTCATTTGCGCAATCGTGACGAGCCCGCCGGGGTCGCTCGCGTGCACGATGTTGCCGGCGTCGACCAGCCGCGCCCCGAGCCGGCCGCTGATCGGCGCGGTGATCCGGCTGTAGGCGAGGTTGAGCCGCGCCGCCTCGGCTTGCGCCTTGTCGCTGTCGACCATCGCCGTGTCGGCCGCGACGGTCGCCTTGTCGTTGTCGAATTGTTGCTGCGAGACCGCGAGATTGGATTTGATGATCTGCGAGTCGCGGGCGAAATTGCGCTGCGCGTTGGCGAGATTGACCTGGTCTTTCTCCTGGTTGGCGAGGGCCTGGTCGAGGGTCGCCTGATAGGGCCGCGGATCGAGCTGAAACAGCGAGGCGCCGGCCTTGACCTCCTGCCCCTCGGCGAAATCGACCGACATGATCTGGCCGTCGACCCGGCTCTTGATCGTCACCATGTTGTAGGCCTGCACCGTGCCGATCCCGTTGAGCAGGATCGGCACGTCGGCGACCGCGACGGTCCCCGGCGTGACCGGAACCGGCGGCCCGCTCGGATGCGGCGCGTCGGCCGCCCCCGTCGGGCGCAGCGACAGCGCCGTCGCCCCTATGGCGAGGGTCGCGACGAGCGCGAGCGCAGCCTTCCGCATGCCAGCGCCTCCCGAGCGCGATTGATAGGCTGATCCCTATTATAGACATTGCCTACGTCTTGCATCCCCGCTGTCGCCGCTGCCCGCCGAATCCGCCCGGGGTGCGACATCCTGCCGCGACGGGCGCCGCCGACGATCGGCGTTTCGCGCGCCGGCTTTCCGTTGCATGATCGCCGATCAGCGCGGGCGGCAACCTCACCGCCCGCCCGCACCACAAGGAAAGGATCCCGGCATGGCCGCTCACGATGCATTGCGCACGATCCTGCCGGCCGCCGGCCTGGCCGCCGAGCGCGCCGCCGCGGTCGAGATTAAGGGCGGCGCCGACCCGGTGCTGCCGACGCCGTTCCGCATCGGCGAAAGCGCCGCCGCCGCGCTCGCCGCGACCGGGCTCGCGGTCAGCGATTTGTGGGAATTGCGCACCGGCCGACGCCAGGATGTCGCGGTCGATCTGCGCCAGGCGACGGCCTCACTGCGCAGCGGCCATTATCTGCAGATGGAAAAGCAGGAGGTGTCGCACGAGCGCAACCCGGTGATGGGGATGTACCCGGCGAAGAACGGCCGGTGGAGCTATGTCCATGCCAATTTCCCCAACCACCGCGCCGCCGCGCTGAGCGTCCTCAAATGCGCCGAAACCAAGGAGGCGGTGCGCGCCGCGGTGGCGAAATGGGATGCGCTCGAACTCGAGGAGGCGATCATCGCCGCCAAGGGCGCCGGCGGCATGGTGCGCAGCATGGCCGAATGGGCCGCCCACCCGCAGGGCCAGGCGATCGCCGCGCTGCCGCTGTTGGAGATCGTCAAGATCGGCGAGGCGCCCGTTGAGAAGCTGCCGGAGGGCGAGCGGCCGCTCTCCGGCGTCCGCGTCCTCGATTTGACCCGGGTGCTCGCCGGCCCGACCTGCGCCCGCACGCTGGCCGAGCACGGCGCCGACGTCCTAAAGATCACCGGCGCCCACCTGCCCAATATCGGCTACCAGGAATTCGACACCGGCCACGGCAAATTGTCGGCCCATCTCGACCTGCGGCAGGCGGCCGACGTCGCCACCCTGAAGGGCCTCATTCGCGACGCCGACATCTTTTCGCAGGGCTATCGGCCGGGGACCTTGGGCAATCGCGGCCTCTCGCCCGAGGAACTGGCGGCGCTGCGGCCCGGCCTCGTCTACGTCTCCTTGTGCGCCTTCAGCCATAAGGGGCCGTGGGCCTCGCGCCGCGGCTTCGACACGGTGGTGCAGAACGTCAGCGGCATCACGACGCGCCAGGGCGAACTTTTCCCCGGCACCGAGCCCGGCCCGCAATTCTACCCGGTCTCGGCGATCGACTATCTGACCGGCTACCTGATGGCGTTCGGCGCGATGGTGGCGCTGGCGCGGCGCGCGCGCGAGGGCGGCAACTGGCTGGTGCGGATCTCGCTGGCGCAGACCGGGCGCTGGCTGGTCGGGCGCGGCGAGGTGCCGGAAGCCGAACTCCGGGGCATCGCGAAGGAATTCACCGCCGAGGAACTGGCGCGCTGGTCGATCGAGAGCGTGACCCCGGCCGGGCGCCTCAAACACCTGAAGCCGACCGTGCAATTGTCCGAGACGCCGCCCTTCTGGGCGCGCCCCTCGGTGCCGCTTGGCTACAACGAGCCGGCCTGGCCCGCCCGCCCCTGACCCCGCGACAGCGGAGCGCCCAGCACCCGAGCGGTATTCGAGCAGCCTCGATCGTCATTCCCGCGCAAGCGGGAATGACGGCATCTTACCGGGCACGCGGCTGGCGCCTCGTCGAGGCTGTCGGAGAAATTGACAGTCCTTGAGGCGCGGTTTCCTTTCCGTCAGCAATATCAATTAAGTAAAACGCTGGCACACAACCTGCAGCAGGCTGTGGACACTACGTTGGATGGAGACGGAAATCATGAAAAGGCTTGTAGCGGCCGCGGCGATAGCCGGGGCATTGCTGTACGGAGGCCAGGCGCAGGCCGGGCCGATCACCGGCACGCTGTCCTTGACCGGCACCGACAGTTTCACGGCCAGTTCGATCAATTTCACCGGCGCCGGCAGCATCGGCGCCGATTCCGGCTCGTTTCTCGAGCTGGGGACCTGCACCGGCTGTGTCGCGCTGAACAACTTCACCGCGTCGGCAACCAATTTCCAGGTCTATTCGGCGACCAACAACCTCGATACGACGGCGCTGACGCTGGCCAATGTCGTGTTCGATTATGCCACCGGCGCGACCTTCGACACGCTGACGATCAGCGGCAGCGGCACCGCGACGCTGACCGGCTTCGACCCGACGCCGGGCACCTTCAAGCTGACGACCCAAGGCACCAGCGGGCAGACCGATACCGGCATCTTTACGTTTTCCTCGACGACGGTCGCGACCGCCGTGCCGGAGCCGGCCTCGCTGACGCTACTCGCCAGCGCGCTCGGGACGCTCGCCTGGTTCAGCCGCCGCCGCAAGCAGGTGTAAAGCGCGGCGACGCTTTGCGGAGAGGATCGGCGCGGCCGAGGATCGCCCCGCCCGCCTATCCCGGCGCTTCGGTCTGGGTTTGCTGCGGGGTCGGGTGCTGGCGGGCGAGGCGCTCCATCTCTTCGAGGAGCTCGTGCAGCGCCTGGTCGGCGGCAAACGACACCTTGGCGAAGGCGCGCAGAAAGCTGTCGGTGCGCGGCAGCTGAAACAGAGTCTCGTCGGCGTCCTTGGGTGTCGTCGCGGTGATCAGCACGACGTTGTCGAACGGCTGAAGCACCAGTTCCTTCAAGGGCTTGCCCGGCCCCGTCACGTATTCAACAACGCGGCAGCGGTCGCTTTCGGCGCTGTCGCCGAGGATCGTCATGCGGTAGGCTGCGCGCGTCGTCGAGGCTTCGACGAGCGCCCGGGCGAACGGCCGCAGAAACGTCTCGTCGAAGCCGAGGATCGCGGTCGGCCGGTCGTTGCTGACCGAGGAACGCATCTCGAGCGTCGTCCACAACGAGGCGCGGCCGCGGAAATAATCGGCCGAGGCGAGGTCGAGATTGATCGAGTCGATCGGCATCGGCGGCGACACCGAGCGCGCCGACAGAAAGGCGAAACACGCCGGCTCGCGCTTCAGCGAAATGTTTGTCGTCGCCTCGAGGTTGCGGTCGGCGATCGCAGGGGTCTCGTTCATGGGCGCGGCCTATAATCTGGTGGGCGACGAGCGGTTTTGAGCGTACGAGCGTGCCGGGCCCTAGCGAAGCATTGCATCGTTAAGATTGGATAAACTGGCGCCGCGGCTGCTGTCAAACGCGGGCGGGCGCTGCCCGATGCGGCCATTGGCCGCGCGCGTCGCGGCGTGCGATTCGCCCGCGGGCGGCGTTGGGTTAACGGGCGTCCTCGCCGCAGCGGCGTTAAGTTAGCGGGCGTCCTCGCCCGCGGTCAGCTGGTCGGCGGCGGCTTCGGCGGCAAGCCAATCCTCCTCGGCCTTGGCGATCAGCCGCGCCAGCTCGGCCCGGCGCTTGAGGGCTTGCGTCAGCGCGTCGCCGCTGCCGCCGAAGGCGCCGGGCGCCGCGAGTTTCCCATCGAGTGTACGCTGTTCGTCGGCGAGGCGCGCCGCAGCCGCCTCCGCTTCGCGCGCCTTGCGGCGCAAGGGCTCGGCGAGGCGGCGGCGTTCGGCCGCGCCGCGGCGCTGGGCGCGTCGCTGGTCGCCCGCGCCCGCCGCAGCATCGCCCTGGTCGGACGCGTCGTCGCGCTCGACGAGGCGGCGGCGATAGGCGTCGAGATCGCCGTCGAACGGCCGCACCGTGCCGCCCTCGACCAGCCACAGCCGGTCGGCGACCAGCTCCACGAGGTGCCAGTCGTGGCTGACCAAGACGACCGCGCCGTCATATTCCGCGAGCGCGGCGACCAGCGCCTCGCGGGTCTCCATGTCGAGATGGTTGGTCGGCTCGTCGAGGATCAATAGCGACGGCGCGTCGCTCGTCACCAGCGCAAGGTTAAGCCGGGCGCGCTCGCCGCCCGACAATTCGCCGACCGGCACCAGCGCCTTCTCCTGGCCGAACCCGAAGCCGCCGAGCCGGGTGCGCACCACCTCGGGCGCCGCCTCGGGCATCGCCGCGGCGAGGTGGTCGAAGGCAGACTCCGCCGGCCGCATCTCCTCGATCTGGTGCTGCGCGAAAAACCCGCAGCGCAGTTTCGGCGCGCGCGTCATCTCGCCCGACAGCGGCGTAAGGCGGCCGGCGAGCAGCCGGGCAAAGGTCGTCTTGCCGTTGCCGTTGGCGCCCAACAGCGCGATGCGGTCGTCGGGGTCGAGCCGCAAATCGAGCCGCGACAGCACGGGCTTGCCCGGTTCATACCCGGCGCTGGCGCGTGCGAGGTTGACGATCGGCGGGCTCAGCGCGAGCGGCTGCGGCAGGTGCAGCTGCGGCGCCGGCGCGTCCTCGATCAGCGCCACCGGTTCGAGCCGCGCCAAGGCCTTCATCCGGCTCTGCGCCTGGCGCGCCTTCGAGGCCTTGTAGCGGAAGCGGTCGATGAATTCCTGCATGTGCTGGCGCTGCCGGGCTTGGCGCTGCGCCAGCACCGCCTGGCGCGCCGAAGCCTCGCGCCGCGCCCGCAGAAACTTGTCGAAGCCGCCGGAATAGAGCGTCAGCTTGCCCCCTTCGAGGTGCAGCGTCGTCGTCGTCGCGGCGTTGAGCAGCTGGCGGTCGTGGCTGACCAGGACGAAAGAATGCCGGTAGCGCCGCAGGTAGCGCTCGAGCCACAGGGCCGCTTCCATGTCGAGATGGTTGGTCGGCTCGTCGAGCAGCATGAGGTCAGGCTCGGCGAAGAGCACCGCCGCCAAGGCGACGCGCATCCGCCAGCCGCCCGAGAGCTCGCTGAGCGGCTGCGCCTGCATCGCCGCGTCGAGGCCGAGCCCGGCGAGGATGCGCGCCGCCCGCGCCGGCGCGCTGCGCGCCCCGATCTCGTCGAGCCGCGCCTCGATCTCGACGATCCGCAGCGGCTCCGGATCGCGCGCCAGCTCGCGCAGCAAGAGGGCGCGCTCCTTGTCGGCGGCGAGCACCGTATCGAGCGCGTTGCCGAGGCCGCCCGGCGCCTCCTGCGCGAGAAAGCCGATGCGCCAGCCCTTCGGCACAAAGATGTCGCCGCGATCGGGCAGGAGGCGGCCGCGGACCAGGTCGAGCAGCGTCGACTTGCCGGCGCCGTTGCGCCCGACGAGGCCGAGCTTGCAGCCCTCGGGGATCTGGGCATTGGCCTCGTTGAAGAGGGCACGGCCGTGGCGGCCGCCGACGCGGTAGACGAGGCCGGAAATCGTCAGCATGACCGGCTTCTAGCACGACCCGGCCCGCCGAGGCGAGGCGCCCCGCCGCGCCTGGGGTTGCCCCTGGGCGTTACCAGAGATCAGTCGCTCTCGATGCTGTCGGCGAGCGCACGCAGGAGGGCGGCGCCGTCGCCGCGCCAGGCGCTGCCGTGCATGCAGGCCAGCGTCTGCGGCGCGAGCGAGGCGAGGCGTTCCAGCGTCGCGCGCGTGTCCTTGGCGTGGGCGTAGTAGTCGATGTGGCGGCGAAAGGCTTCGCTCGGGCCGAGGATGTCGCCGCCGGTCAACGGCGGGTGGTGCGACCCGGGCTGGGTGAAGAGGTCGCCGCACAACAGCGTGCCGGTGGCGCTGTCCATCAGGTAGCCGCATTCCCAACCGTGCGGCACATGCGGCGCGTCGAGCCAGGTGAGGCTGCGCTCACCGAGTTCGACCGCTTCGCCGTCGGCGAGCGCGCGCGGCGCACGTTCCGCGTAGTCGGTTAGCGAGACCATCGCCGCGATGCGGCCGCACAGCGGCTCGGCCCGGGGCGCGACCGCGAGGAACTGGTTGAGCGCGCCGCATTCGTCGGCCTCGAAATGCGACAGGGCGAGATAGCGCAGGCGCTCGACCGGCATCACCTGGGCGACCGCGTCGCACACCTGCGCGAAGAGCTTGCGCGGGCCGGTGTGGAACAACAGCGGCGCGTCGTCGGCGACGAGGTATTGGTTGAACGAAAAGCCGCCGGCCCCGGGGAGCGGAATCTCGATCGGCGTCGCGATGCGGTAGATGCCGTCGGCGATCTCGGCGATCGTTGTCGTCATGCCTGCCTCCCTAGCGCATCCCACCGGCGCGTCATGATGTCCTGCCGGGCGCGGCGTGCGCAGCGTAGCAGCAAGAACACCCCCACCCCAACCCTCCCCTCGCCAGCGGGGGAGGGGGTAATCGGCGCGCCCGGGAGTGGGGAAGGGGGCGACGCGATCACCCGGTCCCGCCGGTCCGCAAGACGCGCTGGGCGATCGACCAGCGGTGGACTTCGGAGGGGCCGTCGTAGATGCGGAACGGGCGGATCTCGCGGAATAGGCGCGCGACGATCGTGTCGTCGGTGATGCCGAGCCCGCCCAAGACTTGCATCGAGCGGTCGACCACCCGCCAGATCGCCTCCGAGCAGATCACCTTGGCCATGCTGGACTCATGGCGGCCGCGCTCGCCCTGGTCCAATACCCAGGCGGCGTGCCAGATAACTAGGCGGCAGGTGTGCAAATCCATCTCGTTGTCGGCCAGCATGAAGCCGACCCCCTCGTGTTCGCCCAGCGGCTTGCCGAAGGCGGTGCGGCGGCGCGCGTAATCGGTCGCGATGTCGTGCGCCCGCCGCGCCGCGCCGAGCCAGCGCATGCAATGGGTAAGGCGCGCCGGGGCGAGCCGCGCCTGGGCATAGCGGAAGCCCTCGCCGACCCGGCCGAGGACGGCGCTTTCCGGCACCCGCAACCCCTCGAGCCGGATCACCGCGTGGCCGCCCGCCATGTATTGGTCGAGCGTGTCGAGCACCCGCTCGATGTGGATGCCCGGCGCCGTCATCGGCGCGAGGAACATCGTCGCTCCGGCCGGCCCCAGCGCGTCGCTGTCGTTCTTCGCCATGATGATCGCGAGCTTGGCGCCGACCGCGCCGGTAATCAGCCATTTCTCGCCGTCGATCACGAAGTCGGGACCGTCGCGCCGCGCGGTCGTCAGCAGCATCGACGGGTCGGCGCCGGCGCCGGGCGCGGGCTCCGTCATCATAAAGCACGAGCGGATATCGCCGGCGGCGAGCGGCCGCAGCCAGGCCTCTTTCTGCGCCTCGTCGGCGACTTGCTCCAAGAGGTGCATGTTGGCTTCGTCGGGGGCGAAAATGTTCATCGCGATCGGCGCCAGCGGCGAATAGCCGGCTGCCTCGAACACCACCGCCTTGCCGCGATGGTCGAGGCCGAGCCCGCCCCATTCGCGCCCGACATGCGGCGAGAGGAGCCCGGCGCGCCGCGCCAAGGCTACCAGTTCGCGGCGGAATTCCTCGCTTGGCCCGTGCGCGCCTTGCCGCTTGTCGGCTTCGCGCGGCAGGATCTCCGCGCGGACAAAGGCTTCGGTGCGCTCGCGCAGGGCAAGCAGCTCGGGCGGAATCGCGAAATCCATTCCGGCTCTCCGTCGGCGATGCCGCCCGCTCGGCGGCTGTGGTCAGCGCCCGCGGCGGCAGCGAAAAGATTGCCCCGCGACGTTGGGACACAAATATTTACGGATATTTACTAATATTAAATACCTGATCGCGTCGCGAAATCCCACATGCGTTAACGATCCTACCTCGCGATTTACAAACATCGCGGCTGCTTCGCACCAGGTCTGGATCGCCCGGAGGGCAGGAACATGTCGAGTGAAAGTCTTCTTGTGATCTTGTTTGTCGGCGTGATCGCCGGTTTTTTGGCCGGCAAAGTCGTGCGCGGGGCCGGGTTCGGACTGATCGGCGATCTGATCGTCGGGATCATCGGCGCCTTCATCGGCGATTGGCTATTGCCGCGACTGGGGCTGCATCTCGGCACCGGGATTGTCGGGGCGATCTTCGACGCCACGATCGGCGCCATTGTGCTGCTGCTCGTCGTCAGGCTGATCCGCGGCGGCAGCAGCTGGCAGGGCAGCAACAGCTGGGGCGGCTGGCGCAGCCGTCGCTTATAGGCGCGACCGACACAACGCGCGTCACAGGCAGGCGCGCATCGCCGCGGCCGTCTCGGTCGCGGCGCGGGCCATCAGGCTGAGATCGCTGCCCGGCAGCACGACCCGCACCCCCATCCCGATATAGCGGCGCAATAACGCTTCGTCGGCGATGCCGCCGACCCCGGCCGACTTGCCGTGGGCCCGGCAGGCGTCGCACACCGCCTGATAGGCGGCCACGATGCGCTCGTCGCCAAAGCCGCCGGGAATGCCGAGCTCCATCGCCAAATCGTTGGTGCCGATCAGCAATGAGTCGATGCCGGGCACGGCGGCGATCGCCGCGGCGTTGGCGATCGCGGTCGGGGTCTCCAGCATCACGACGACAAAGGTCGCGGCGTTGATCGCGGTGCAGGTTTCCGCGAGGCCCACTTTGGCGTAGCCGAAATGCGGCAGGCCGCCGGCGACCGAGCGGTGGCCGACCGGCGGGTAGCGCAAGGCCTGCGCGATCCGCTGGGCTTCTTGCGGCGTGTCGACATGCGGCACGACGATGCCGAGCCCGCCGCCGTCGAGAAACCGCGTCGCCAGCCACAATTGCCCGGCCGGCACCCGTGCCACCGGCGCGATGCCGGCGCCCAGCGCCGCCACCGCGATCTGCACCGCGACGTCGAGGTCCATCGAATTGTGCTCGAGGTCAAGAAACAGCCAGTCATAGCCGCAGGATTGCATGATCGGCGCGATGTCGACGGTGCGCGCCTGGCGCAGGATGACGCCGAGCGCCAGCTCGCCGGCTGCGAGCCGCTCGCGCGCGGCATTCTTCAGAGTTGCTGTCATGGTCCCGCCTCGCATCCGATGTCCGGCGCGATCCTACGCGTCGCGTCGCGGCTCGTCACGAGATGCCGCCGCCGCGCCGCGGCCGGCGCTAGCGCAGGATGTGGACCGCAAGCAGCAGAATCGCGCCGGCGAGGAGCGCGAGTTCGACGGCCAGCAAGCTCGTCTTGAGGGCCTGCCACGGCCCGCGCACAGGGGAGACCGGCGCTTGGGGCATCGTGCCCTCACGCGGCAAGGTCGGTAGAAAACGAGATCGACCCATGGTCAATGCTCCGTCCAACGGATCGGGCGGCTTGGACTGGACGGCACACCCTAACCTAAAGGGTAATCGCTCAGCGCCCAAATCGCAATTCCGGGCCGCTCGCCATCGCTACCGATTTGACCGGCTTTTGTGCGGCGGCCGCCGCGACTGGCCCGGAAACCCGCCGCAGCGCGGCCGGGGGGTCAAACCTTCTCGGTCGAGGCCCGATAAATTTCGTCGATCGTCGTGGCCAGCGTCGCGTCGAACGCGGCATCGCTCATCGACTGCCTAAGATCCTCGGTCAGGGCGCGCGAAAAGCTCGCGATCATGCCGTGATTGGCCGCGAGGCGCCGGCAGGCATCGGCCCGCGTATAGCCGCCGGACAGCGCGACAACCCGGGCCACCCTGGGGTGGGTCGTCAGCGCCGCATAGAAATCCGCGACATCGGGGATCGTCAGCTTGAGCATCACCGGCAGGCCAGCCGGCAAGGCATCGAGCTTCTTCAATAATTCCGTCCGCAGGATCGCTTCCGCCGCGGCCTTGCCCGGGCTTTTGATCGAGACTTCCGGTTCGATGATCGGGATCAGCCCGTGCTTGGCGATCTGCGCGGCGACCTCGAACTGTTGCGCCACAACCGCAGCAATGCCGTCCTGCGAGGGCAGGTTGATGACGGAACGCATCTTGGTACCGAAGATGCCGAGCTTGACCGCCCGCGCGAGAAGGGTGTCGAGCCCGGGCATCGGCCGCATCACGCTGACGCCGTCAGCCTCGGCCTCAAGGCCCTTGTCGACCTTCAGAAACGGGATGACGCCGCGCTCCTCCCACAGGAAGGCCGGCACCGGCCGCCCCTGCGCTTCGCCGTCCATCGTGCCTTCGAACAGGATCGCCCCGATGACCTTGGCCCCGGTAAAGGCGGGCGAGGTCATGATGCGCACCCGCATCTGGTGCATCAGCCGGAACATTTCCGCGTCGCCCGAATAGGCGCTGTCGGGGATGCCGTAGAGGCGCAGCGCGCCGGGTGTCGAGCCGCCGCTCTGGTCGAGCGCGGCGATGAAGCCGCCCCGCCCGGAGATTTGCGCCATCATCTTGTCGTTGGCCATGGCTGATATCCTCGCGTTAGACCGCCGGGACACTCTAGCGCATCGCTCCAGAATGTCACACCGGGCTCGCCGGGGCGAAATCACCGGCCGTGGCGGCGGGCGTTCAACGAATGGTTGGCAGCCCCGGTGTCGAGGCAAGATAATGTTCGCCGCGGCGGTTCGCGGCAGCGGGGGAGAGAAGCATGATCGAGGACGCTCAGGGACATCGCCTGTCGGGCGCGACGGCCGCCGCCATCACCGCATACGATCAGGCGGTGCGGGCGTTCAACCTGGTGCACGGCGATGCGATCGGCTTGTTCGACGCGGCACGCGAGGCCGCCCCCGATCTTGCCATGGCGCATTTGGGGAAAGCGTGGGTGTTCACTGTCGCGAACGACCCCGATTTGGGGACCCGCGCCGAAGCCCTGGTCGACACCGCCCGGTCGCTGCCCTTAAACGAGCGCGAGCACGCGCATCTCGCCGCCTTGACCCATTTGTGCCAGGGCGCGCGCGCCGCCGCCGTCGGAGTGCTGGACCGCCACTTGATGCACTATCCCTTCGACCTCCTGGCGCATCAGGGCGCGGCGCTGACCGACGGTTTCATGGGGCGCTTTCATTGTGTGCGGGATCGCTCGGCGCGCGCCCTGCCCTTCTGGTCGAAGGATCAGCCGGGCTACGCGACGTTGCTGGCGCTCCACGGTTTCGGGCTGGAGGAGGCCGGCGATTATGCCCGCGCCGAGGACGAATCGCGCGCCGCCGCCGAATTGGAACCGCTCAGTTTCTGGCCGCACCATACCGTCGCGCACGTGATGGAAATGACCGGGCGCCCGGAAGACGGCCTGGGGTGGATGGCGGCGCGCGAGACGCTGTGGTCGAGCCCCGGCCATATGAACCAAGTCCACATCTGGTGGCACAAGGCGCTGTTCCACCTCGAGCTCGGCCAATACGACGCCGCGCTCGCGCTCTATGACGGCCCGCTGTGCGCGACGCAACGTCCGGTCGCCCTCAGCCTGACCAACGCGTCGGCGCTGCTCTGGCGTCTCGAAACGCTCGGCTGCGATGTCGGCGAGCGCTGGCGGGATCTGGCCGCGTTGTGGGACGGCCACGCCGATGGAAAATGCCTCCTCTTCGCCGACATCCACGCCGCGATGGCCGAATTGGGCTGCGGCCAGGAAGCGGCGGTCGAGCGGCGGCTGGCGGCGATGGGTCGGACGGCGGACGGCGGCGCCGAAGCGGCCGCGCTTTATCGCACCGTCGGCATTCCGGTGGTCGAGGGCCTCATGGCGTTCCGCCGCGGCGCCTACGACCGGGTGGTCGACCTATTGCTGCAAGTGCGTGCCGATCTTTGGCAGATCGGCGGCAGCCACGCGCAGCGCGATGTCGTCAACTGGACTCTGACCGAGGCGGCGATCCGCGCCGGTCAGCGCGACGTCGCCCTGTCGCTCGCCCACGAACGCCTGGGGATGCGTCCGCGCAGCGCCCCGAACCGGCGCTTTCTTAACCGCGCCGAAAACATCGCGGCCTGACTATCCGAGCGGCCGATGGGAGCCCCTCGTCGTAAGCTCGGGAAGCCGCCCTCCGACTGGCACATCGACCGGGAAGGACTTGCCAGCGGTTGATGACCTTGGCGAGATCGAGCGATAACGACCGGAACGGCACATCCTCAGCACTCACCTGCCCTTCAGCTTCGGTTGTGCCACAATGTACTTCGTATGGAAACGGAGCAGGCTGACATGGCCAAAAGCGCGATGATGACCGTCCGGCTTACCCCGGAGCTGAGCGAGAAGCTGGAGGCCCTTGCGCGCGACACCAAGCGCAGCAAGTCGTACCTCGCGAGCGAGGCGATCGAAAGCTACGTCACCCGTAACGCGTGGCAGGTGGCGCACATCAGGGCCGCGCTTGCCGAAGACGAAGAAGGAGCGCCAGGCGTCCCGCACGAAGAGGTCATGCGCTGGATGAAGTCGTGGGGGACCGACCGGAAGCTGCCACGGCCGGAGCCGAAGAAATCCTAGGCCCGGTATGGAGATTGTCTGGCGCCGCGCCGCGCTCAACGACCTTGAAGCGATCCGCGAGTTCATCGACCAGGACAATCCCGACGCCGCAGCACGTGTGTACGAAGCGATCCGCGCCGCGGTCGACCCGCTCGCCGCTCATCCGAACATCGGCCGCGCCGGTCGCGTAGAAGGGACGCGCGAACTGGTGGTGTCCGGCCTGCCCTACATCATCGTCTACCGCGTTGTGGAGGAGCAGGTCCGCATCATGTCCGTCATGCATACGTCGCGGCAATGGCCCCGGCGGTTCGGCCGTTGAGGCTCACCTTGCCCGGTTGGGAAGGGAGCTAAGTGATTGGAGCGGGTGAAGGGAATCGAACCCTCGTCGTAAGCTTGGGAAGCTTCTGCTCTGCCATTGAGCTACACCCGCGTGAGCTACACCCGCGCTGCCCAAGCAGGATAGGCGAACCGGGCGCCGATGCAATAAAAAGCCGGTTGCGTCCGGCGCCGCGGCTGCGCGAGATAGCGGCCCGCAGCCACAGGAGAATCCTCCTTGACCGCATCGGCTTTACCGAGCGGTCATCCTGTCGAATGCGGTCGTTGCCAAGGCGGTCGGCGAGCTCGTTGAGGGGTAGCGCGATGAAGGACGAAATCGGGGCCTTTGTTGCGGGCCAGCAATTCCGCATCGCCGGGCGGCCGGGTGGCCCGCTGGCCGGCCTGACGTTCGCGGCCAAGGATTTGTTCGACGTCGCCGGCCATCCGACCGGCGGCGGCAACCCGGATTGGGCGCGCGACCATCGGGTCCCATCGCGCCACGCCTGGGCGGTCGCGACCCTGCTCGACGCCGGCGCCGAGCTGATCGGCAAGACGATCACCGACGAGGTTTCGCTCGGCATCCTCGGCGAGAACCCGTTCGAGGGCACGCCAATCAACCCGCGGGCGCCGGGCCATGTCCCGGGCGGCTCGTCGGCCGGCTCGGCAGCGGCGGTCGCGGCCGGGCTGTGCGATCTGGCGCTCGGCACCGACACCGGCGGCTCGGTCAGGGTGCCGGCGAGCTTTTGCGGTCTCTACGGCATTCGCCCGACACATGGCCGTCTTGACCTCGCCGGCATGATGGCGCAAGCGCCGAGTTCGGACACCACCGGCTGGTTTGCCGACGACGCCGCGGTTTTCGCCCGCGTCTCGGCGGTGCTGCTCGGTGAGCCGATACCCGAGGCGTTGCCGCGCCGCCTGGTCATCGCCAGCGATGCCTTCGCGCTGGCGGATGCCGAAACCGCCGCCGCACTCGAGCCGATCGTGGCGCGGCTGGGGGCGCTGGTGAGCGAGGTGCGCGAGGAGGCGATGGCGCCGCCCGGCCTCGCCGCCTGGGCGCGGGCGCAACGCACGCTGCAGCCTTATGAGGCGTGGCAGACCTTCCGCGACTGGATCGACCGCGGCAACCCGCGCTTTCAGTATAGCGTCGCGCGCAACCTGGCGCTCGCGGCGTCGATCCCGGCCGGCGAGCGCAGCTGGGCGGGGCTGGTGCGCGAGGAGGCGCGCGGCCGCCTGCGCCGGCTGCTGCCGCCCGGCACGATCCTCTGCCTGCCGACGACGCCATTTCCGGCGCCGCTGTGCGGCCAGCCGCTATCGGTGCTGGAGCCGCTGCGCGACCGCATCACCGCGCTATGCGCCCATGGCGGGCTGACCGGCGTGCCGCAAGTCACGCTGCCCGGCGCGAACGTCGCCGGCCTACCGGTCGGGCTGTCGATCGTCGGCGGGCGCGGCAGCGATGCCAGCCTCGTCGCGGTGGCGCACGCCCTGGCGACGGGCTGAACCAGCGCGCTGTGGCCACAAGGGCATCATCGGCATCCTATTTGGTGTAGCAGATTTGCCGCGCTGCCGGCGCGTCGCGCATCGCCGGCGGCGACACGGGCAGGTTGTCGTTGCGAGGCGGGCGACGGCGACGCAAGCTCGCGCTAATATTGACGCAACGCCGCTGCGCGCTCGCAACGGCTCAAAGACTGGGGGAGAGATGCCGGCAATTCAGGTAGGGACGCGGCGGTCTGGCTGGTTCGCGGCGGCGCTCGCGGCGCTGTCGCTGGCGATCCCGTTGGCGATCCTGGGGGCGATCCCGGGGGCGATCCCGGGGGCGGCGGCTCAGGAGCCGAGCGGCAAGCCGATCGTGATCGGCTTTTCGATGGCGGAGACCGGCTCGCTCGCCGTCAACGGCAAGAGTGGCCTCTTGGCGATGAAGATCTGGGCCGAGGACCAGAACAAGAAGGGCGGGCTGCTCGGCCGCCCGGTCAAGCTCGACTTCTACGACGACCAGACCAACCCGTCGCTGGTCCCCGGGATCTACACAAAGCTCCTCGACGTCGACAAGGTCGACCTCGTGATCTCCGGCTACGGCACCAATATCGCGGCGCCGGCGATGCCGGTGATTATCGCGCACAAGATGGCGTTCATCGGTCTGTTCGCGCTCGACATCAACGAGGAATTCAAATACCCGAACTACTTCTCGATGTTGCCGGTCGGCCCCGACCCACGGCCGGCGATCTCCGAGGGCTTTTTCGACATCATCAAGCAGAATAAGGACAAGCTTGGGCTGAAGACGATCGCGCTGGCCACCGGCGATGGCGAGGCGACGCGCAACAGCACCGACGGGGCCCGCATCAACCTCAAGAAAGCAGGGCTGCAAATCGTCTACGACAAAACCTATCCGCTGAACACGACCGATTTCAGCCCGGTGGTGCGCGCGCTCCAGGCAAGCAACGCCGATGTCGTGTACATCTCGTCCTATCCCGCCGACAGCGTCGGCATCATCCGCAGCGTCAACGAACTGGGCCTCAAGACCAAGGTCTTCGGCGGCAATTTGACCGGGCCGCAAAGCACCGCGCTGAAAACCTCGCTCGGCCCGATGCTGAACGGCATCATCACCTTCGACTGGTGGCTGCCGGCGCCGAGCTTGCGCTTTCCGGGCGTCATGGAGTTTCTGAAAGAGTACCAGGCGCGCGCCGCGAAGGAGGGCGTCGACCCGCTCGGCTATTATCTCGGTCCCTGGGCCTACGCCGATCTGCAGGTGCTGGGCGAGGCGGTGGAAGGAACCAAGAGCCTCGACCAACAAAAGATCGCCGACTATATCCGCGAGCATACCTTCAAGACCGTGGTCGGCGACGTCAAGTTCGGCAAAAAGGGCGAATGGGCGACCTCACGCATCCTGACGGTGCAGTTCCAGCACATCAAAGGCACCAGCGTCGACGATTTCCGCGACGGCAAGGGCGAAACCGTGCTGTGGCCCGACAAATACAAGGCCGGCGACGCGATCCTGCCGTATACCGCCGCCCGGCAATGAGCCGGGATGTCCGGCGGGGCCTGGACAGGCCGGCGGACGCCGGTTAGAGAGAGGCTAGGCGCGCACCCGAACTCGGGAGGACCGCATGCAATTCGAGAGCTTCAGATCATCGCTTGCCGGCGCGGCGCCGCCGGCCGAGTTGAGCTTGCCGGTGCAGGCGCTGTGGTGGCAGGCCAAGGGGGATTGGCACCGCGCCCATCGCTGCTGCCAGGATGCCCATGACGACAAGGGCGCCTGGGCGCATGCTTATCTGCACCGCGTCGAAGGCGACCAAATGAACGCCGGCGGCTGGTATAAGCGCGCCGGCAAGACGCCGTCCTCCGCCGCGCTCGACCAGGAATGGGAAGAGATCGCGAAGGCGCTGCTCGCCACCTGACTCAGTCGGCGGCGGCGCTCTGGCCGGCCCGCTCGTATTTGCGGGCCGGGGTGTTGATCGGCTCGGATAACGGAGCGGCGCCGAACGAGGTGGCGATGCGCTCCACGGGCGCCGCCCGATAGAGCGTCGTGCGCTGTTGCGGGGTGCGGCCGAGCGAGCGGATCAGCGCTTCCATCTCCTCGGGCGGCATCTCCTGGCCGAAGCTCGCCCCGGCGGCGCGCGAGATGCTCTCGTTCATCAAGGTGCCGCCCATGTCGTTGCAGCCGGCGTTGAGGCAGGCGGCGGCGCCCTCCGGCCCGAGCTTCACCCACGAGCACTGGATGTTCGGGATCACCGGATGCAGCGCGAGGCGCCCGACGGCGTGCATCAAAATCGCCTCGCGCCAGGTCGGCCCGAGGCGCGAGCGGCCCTTCAGCGAGATCGGCGTCTCCATCGGCACGAACGGCAGCGGCACGAACTCGGTGAAGCCGCCGGTCCGCTGCTGCAGGGCGCGCAGGCGCAGCAGGTGGCGCGCCCAGTGCTCGTAGCGCTCGACATGGCCGAACATGATCGTCGTCGTGGCGCGCAAGCCGACGCCGTGCGCCGCTTTCATGACCTCTAGCCACTCGGCGGTCTTGACCTTGTCCGGGCAGATGATCGCGCGCACCTCGTCGTCGAGTATCTCGGCCGCGGTGCCGGGCAGGGAGCCGAGCCCGGCTTCGCGCAGTTCGCCGAGGAAATCGGGCAAGCTGCGGCCAAGCGTCTTGGCGCCCTGCCACACTTCCAAGGGCGAAAAGGCGTGGACGTGCATGCCCGGCACCGCCGCCTTGATCGCGCGACAGACGCCGAGATAGGTGGCGCCGGTGTATTCCGGGTGGATGCCGCCTTGCAGGCAGACTTCGGTGGCGCCGCGCTCCCAGGCTTCCTCGACGCGGCGGATAATCTCGTCCATGTCGAGGTTGTAGGGCTTGCCGCGCAGATTTTCGCTGAGCTTGCCCTTCGAGAAGGCGCAGAACTGGCAGCGGAAATAGCAGATGTTGGTGTAGTTGATGTTGCGGGTGACGACATAGGTGACGGTGTCGCCGGACACAAGCCGGCGCAGGCTGTCGGCGGCATCGCAGACGGCGTCGAACTCCGCGCCGCGCGCCTCGAACAGCCGCACGATGTCGGCCTCGGCCAGCGTCTCGCCGGCGGCGGCGCGGTCGAGGATTTCAGCCAGAGAAACCCTCACCCCGACCCTCCCCCGCTTGCGGGGGAGGGAGATGGCCGAATTCGCAACAGGAATCCCCTCCCCCGCAAGCGGGGGAGGGTTAGGGTGGGGGTAAGGCGCCAGAGTGCCGGCGCCGGGGGTCCAGGGGTCGGTGCGGGCGAGGCCCTGGCCATCGACCGCGCGCAATACC
>DATGFP010000161.1:0-13380 GCA_035309005.1 Allostellaceae bacterium
GGTGATCGACTGGGCGGTCGCTTCCGGCCGCGCCGTCGCGCTGCCGGTCGTGATTGACAAGAAGGGGCCGCTTGAATACCGCGCGTGGCGGACGGGCGAGGCGCTGGTCGACGGGGTGTGGAACATCCCGGTGCCGGAAAAGCGCGAGATCGTCGTGCCCGCACTCGTGCTTGCGCCGCTCGTCGGGTTCGATGCGGCCTGCTACCGGCTCGGCTATGGCGGCGGCTATTTCGACCGCACGTTGGCGGCGCTCGCGCCGCGGCCGCTGGCGATCGGCGTCGGCTATGCGGCGCAGGCGATCGCGACGATTTATCCGCAGCCGTTCGACCTGCCGATGGACTTTATCGTGACCGAAGCGGACACCCGCGCACGTTAGGGGCGCTCCGCCTCACACGCCGTCGCGGGCGGCGCGCGCCGCCGAGCGCGGGCGGCCGCGGCGGCGGGGCGGCGTGGCGGCGGCCGGCGCCGCGCGTACCGCCGGCGCGGCCTGGCGCCCGCCGCGGCCGAGCCCCAATTCCTTGGCGAGCGAGGAGCGCTGCTCGGAATAAGCGGGCGCGGTCAGCGGATGATCGCTCGGCAGCCCCCAATGCTTCAGATATTGTTCGCCAGTGAGGCCATGCCGCGTGCTGATATGGCGGCGCAGCATCTTGCCGCGCCAGCCGCATTCGAGGCAGATCACCGCGTCGCGCTGCACCGAGCGGCGCAGCGGCACCGCCGGGACCGGCGCGCGCAGCGGCTCGACCGGCTTGCCGAGATCGTCGATCGTGCGATGCACCGAGTGGATCAATTCGGGGATCTGCTCCGGCGCGACATTATGATGCGACAGGTAGCTGGCGATGATCTTGGTGACCAGCTGCGGATAGGCCCCTTGATATTTTGCTTCACCTGCCATTGCCGCCTCCTGTTCACGTTTCTCAAGTCTAGCACAGCAATTGGCCAACAGTACAACCGTCGTGCCGCCCCCTGATCAAGAATTCTCCGATTGGCCGGTTCGCCGCCGCCCCCTCCTGCCGCCCGCGCCGCCCGCGGGCGAACACCGAATCGCGCCGCCGAAGTAGTTCGCCAGCTTTCCAGCGGCCGTCGACTGGTCCTGCTCCACCTGCATCTTTTGGGGATCAGCAGGCATTAACACTCCTTAACGATCACCTCGCGATCTCCTGTCCCGATCGCAACGGGGTACACGATACGGTACAATTAAGGCAATTTTACCGTCGCGTGTTTGACAATAGCCGCCGCCGGCAACCATCGCGCCTCGCGCCGAATGCCGCCCAGCCTTGCTGGCTTCTTGCAAGACATACTGGTAACCCGCACCTATATGGCTGACGATACGTTCGAATAGGATGACGACAAGGCCGCCGGGAATCGGCGACGCCACGGCGTGATGTTTCAACAGGGCGCGAGGGCGACGCGCGATCCGTTTGCGATCGAATGGATCGACGATCGTGAGGATTACGGCGAACAACGCATCAACCTGCTGGGGATGTGCGATGGCGTCATCCGGCATGTCACCTACACCGAACGCGGCGAGCGGACGCGGATCATCTCGGCCCGGAGAGCAACGAAAGATGAGCAAGACCACTACTATCGCGAAAACGCGCCGTGACGGCGTCGTCGAAATTCTCGCCGACGGCAGCGAGCAGCCCTTGCCCGAGACGCCGATGCGGCCGATGACGCCGGACGAGATCTCGGAGGCCGCGCACGCCGACCCCGACGCCCGGCCGATGACGCCGGATCAAATGACACGGGCGCGCCGCGTGCCGCGCATCAAGACATTGCGCCGCGCGCTCGGCCTCACCCAGGAGGAATTCGCCGCGCGCTACCGGGTTCCGCTCGGCACCTTGCGCGACTGGGAACAGGGCCGCTCCGAGCCCGACCAGCCCGCCCGCGCCTACCTCACCGTCATCGCCCACGACCCCGAGGGCGTGCGCCGGGCGTTGCAGAGCGGAGCGTGCTGAGCGCAAGGGCACCGCTACCGTTCAGATGCATCAGCACGTTCGGGGTCGATATACCATAGATTTGCCATTGTCAGGCGCGTTGTCCCTTGTCGCGGGTGCCAAGCCCCACTCAATCCGATCCGCTTCTCACCGTCGGCGCCAAACATCACGTTGATGCTGACCCGTTCTATGTCGTAGAACCATGTCGCGAAGGTGCTAAAGCCACAGGGAGGTGCGGGCGCAAGCCACATATCGGACATACCGATCAAAGGCATCCCACCGAATTTTCTACCGCACCCAAACTTCAAGTAAACGCACGGATGGGGTCTGCCATTCATGATCGCATTCCTAAATCCGGAGATATCAATCGGGATGTTGCTGCCGGCTATATGACATCCGAACAGCTTAACGAAGTACAGATGCACGTTGAGCATTTCGTGGCGTGTATCGTATCGGAAAATGCGGGTTGTCCGTAATAAACTCCCGGGAGCGACTGCGGTTGTTCGGTTCCGCAATGCCTGCGATAGCCGCTCCCATGACAAATCATGAGGTTGGGTGCGGGCGTTATTGCAGTAAGCGCAGATTCGGCCCGGCGACTTGAGGACCTTTGCATCGAGACTTCCGACGTGAAAATTTTGCCTCGCTGCATTGTGCACATAAAGGGGAGTGCTTTGTGTTGCAGTCCCGAACACGGAGCGCAGATCCGATCGCTTTGTCATGTGCTCGCCGGTTGATGCGGCACCGCCGCAGATCCAGCACGTCGCGTGTATCGGAGACATTGGGCAATAGCCGGAATATGAGTGAGGGGGTGATCTTCCAACAAATGTGGCTCAGCGTGACGCGGCGCGGAGCGATCCTTGCAGCGTTCATCGCGTTCATCTCTTCGATGCCCTGTAGTTCACCGATGTCGGCCGACGCCAAGATCGCGATCCTGGGTCGCGGCAACGATTCCTGCGGTGAATGGACCCAGGAGCGACAAAAACGCAGCTGGCTCGGCGCAGCTTTAGAGCAATGGGTTTTGGGCTTTTTCTCTGCATACAATGCTTATGGCCAAACGATCAATGGCGACGTGACAAAAGGAACTGATCCATACGGCGTAATGGCGTGGATCGATAATTATTGTAATGCGCATCCGCTAGACCCGATCGATTTTGCGGCTGGCCATCTGTTGGTTGAGCTGCGGGCTCGGTCCGGTCATTGAGGCTCACGCTCGCTTACGCCGCCATCCTCTGCTTCCGGATGAGCGAAAGGATCTCGGCGGCGGCGGCGGGGATGTTGGTGCCGGGGCCGAAGATCGCGCTGACCCCGGCGTTTTTCAGGAAATCGTAGTCTTGGTGCGGGATGACGCCGCCGCAGACGACCAGGATGTCGCCGGCCCCGGCCTTCTTCAGGGCGTCGACCAGGGCCGGCACCAGCGTCTTGTGCGCCGCGGCCTGGCTGGAGACGCCGACGATATGGACATCGTTCTCGATGGCCTGGCGGGCGGCTTCCTCGGGGGTCTGGAACAGGGGGCCGATATCGACGTCGAAGCCGATATCGGCGAAGGCCGAGGCGATGACCCGGGCGCCGCGGTCGTGGCCGTCCTGCCCGAGCTTGACGACCAGCATGCGCGGCCGGCGGCCCTCCTCGCGGGCGAAGGCCTCGATCTCGCGCTGGATGCGGCGGAACTCGCCATCGCCCTGGTATTGCCCGCCATAGATGCCGACGACCGATGGCGTCGCGGCGCGGTGGCGGGTGTAGACGATTTCCAGCGCGTCGGAAATCTCGCCGACCGTGGCACGCGCCCGGCTGGCCGCGATCGACAATGCGAGGAGGTTGCCCTCGCCGCTGCGCGCCGCCGCGGTCAGCGCTGCCAGCGCCGCCGCGACGCGCGCCGGGTCGCGGCTCCGGCGCAGCTCTTCGAGCCGGGCGATCTGGCGGTCGCGCACGGCTGCGTTGTCGACATCGAGGATGTCGACCTGCTGGGCGTCGTCCGAGCGGTATTTGTTGACCCCGACGACAACCTCCTCGCCCTGGTCGATCGCGGCCTGGCGGCGCGCCGCGGCTTCCTCGATGCGCAGTTTCGGCATGCCGCTTTCGACCGCGCGGGTCATCCCGCCCAGGGCCTCGACCTCGTCGATCAGCGCCATCGCCGCCCGAGCTATCGCCTGCGTCAGGCTCTCGACGTAATAGCTGCCGCCCAAGGGATCGACCACGTGCGGGATGCCGCTTTCCTCGGCCAAGATCAGCTGGGTGTTGCGGGCGACCCGGGCCGACGCCGGGGTCGGCAGGCCGAGCGCCTCGTCGAACGAATTGGTGTGCAGCGATTGGGTGCCGCCGAGCACCGCGGCCAGCGCCTCCAGCGTCGTCCGGATGATGTTGTTGTGCGGGTCCTGCTCGGTCAGGCTGACGCCGGACGTCTGGCAATGCATGCGCAGGGCGAGGCTCGCCTTGTCGTTGGGGGCGAATTGCTGCATCAGGCGCGCCCAGAGGAGCCGGGCGGCGCGCAATTTCGCGACCTCCATGAAGAAATTCATCCCGATGCCGAAGAAGAATGACAGGCGCGGCGCGAACTCGTCGACCTTGAGGCCGCGCGACAACGCGGCGCGCACGTATTCGAGCCCGTCGGCGAGGGTAAAGGCCAATTCCTGGACAGAGGTCGCGCCGGCTTCCTCCATGTGGTAGCCGGAGATCGAGATCGAATTGAACTTCGGCATGTGGCGCGCGGTGTATTGGATGATGTCGGCGACGATGCGCATCGAGGGTCCGGGCGGGTAGATGTAGGTGTTGCGAACCATGAACTCCTTGAGAATATCGTTCTGGATCGTGCCCTGAAGTTTCTCCTGCGATACCCCCTGCTCCTCGGCGGCGACGATAAAGCCGGCCAGCACCGGCAAGACCGCGCCGTTCATCGTCATCGAGACGCTCATCTTGTCCAACGGGATGCCGTCGAACAGGATCTTCATGTCCTCGACCGAGTCGATCGCCACCCCGGCCTTGCCGACATCGCCCGTGACGCGCGGGTGGTCGCTGTCGTAGCCGCGATGGGTCGCCAGATCGAAGGCGATCGAGAGGCCCATCTGGCCGGCCTTGAGGTTGTCGCGGTAGAAGCGGTTCGACTCCTCGGCGGTCGAGAACCCGGAATATTGCCGGATGGTCCACGGCCGGTTGGCGTACATCGTCGCGCGGGGCCCGCGCAGATAGGGCGGGACGCCCGGGATGGCGCCGCGCCACGCGAAGCCCTGGGCCTCGATCGTTTCGAGGTCGGCCGCGGTGTAGAGCGGCTTGACCGCGATGCCCTCGGGGGTCTGCCAGTCGAGGCTCGCCGGGCTCTTGCCCTTCAGCTCCCGGGCGGCGAGCGCGGACCACTCCCTGGTTAGTTTATCGTCGCTCGCCATCGCAGCCTCCGGCGCGGGCATGCATCCCGCCGCCGCGATTATATGGCGGCGCCGCCGGTGAGGTCCAATTGGCGCCGGCACAGGGTGTGGCGGAAGAGGAGCGCGGCGGTCAACAGCAGCACGGCGCCGGCCTGGTGCGCCGCGGCGAGCGGGATCGGCACCACCAGCAGCAGCGTCGAAACGCCGAGCATAAATTGCAGCGCCGCCGCGGCGAGGAGCGCATGCAGCGCGAGGCGAGCCGGATGCGGCAGCCGAGCGCGCCGGCCGGCGAGCCACAGCAGCAGCACCGCCGTGACGGTCGTTGTCGCGAGCAGGCGGTGGTCGAACTGCACCGCCGCGACATTCTCGAACCAGTTGCGCGCGAACGGGTGGAGCTGCGCGTAGCCGGCCGGCACGAGTTGCCCGTCCATCAGCGGGAAGGTGTTGTAGGTGAGGCCGGCATGCAGCCCGGCGGTAAAGCCGCCGGCGCAGATCGTCAGCGCCACCAGGCCAAGGAAGACGTCCGCCGCCAAGCGCCACAAAACCCCCACCCCAACCCTCCCCCGCTTGCGGGGGAGGGGGTCGGCAGTGCTTGCGGCAACCCCCTCCCCAGCAAGCGGGCGAGGGCTGGGGTGGGGGTTCAGCGCAAGGAGGTCGAGCGCGAGCCACAAGGTCGCGGCGTAAATCAAGAGCGCCAGCGCGAGATGCGCGACGAGGCGGTATTGGCTGACCTCGACCCGGTCGGCGAGGCCGCTCTCGACCATGTACCAGCCGAGCGCGCCCTGCGCGGCACCGAGCAGCAGGATGCCGGCCAGCGCCGGCACCAGGCGGCGCGGCACAAGCCGCCGCGCCACGAAGTAAACCAAGGGCATGGCATAGGTGAAACCGATCAGCCGGCCCCACAGACGGTGCGCGTATTCCCACAGGAAGATCGTTTTGAATTGCGCCAGGCTCATCCCGTAAGTCAGCAGCCGGTATTGCGGGATCTGCTTATACTTGGCGAATTCGGCGAGCCAGTCGGCGTCTGACAGCGGCGGCAGCATGCCGGTCACCGGCTGCCATTCGGTGATCGAGAGGCCGGACAGCGTCAGCCGGGTAACGCCGCCCAGCACCACCATCACGAAGATCATGCCGCAGCACAATAAGAGCCAGATCGCGATCGCCCGCACGCCCGGCGCGGCCGCCGCTAGCCCGGCGGCGGGAGCCGCTGTCCCGGGGAGGCTCGGGCTGGCCATGTCGCGCTGCCGCTCGCCGCTGGTGAGAATATAATTGCTGAGAATATAAGCTGGGTCCGCGCCGCTGGAGCTGTCCACCCGCACCCCGCACAATCGGCCGCGGCGCGACGCTTGGCCGCAAGCCCGAGGAAGCCGCCGATGCTGACCGAGCCGCAGCGCCTGTTTCTCGAGTGGAGCCGGGTCGGCCATCTCGCGACCGCCGACGCGCTAGGTGCGCCGCACCTGATCCCGGTGTGCTATGCGCTCCTCAGCGTGAGCCTCTACATCACCGTCGACCAGAAGCCGAAGCGCCGCGACCGCCCGCTGAAGCGGCTGCGCAACATTCGCGAAAACCCGCGGGCCGCCTTTGTCGTCGACCGCTGGGACGAAGACTGGACCCGGCTCGGCTGGGTCATGCTGCGCGGGACCGCCGAGATCCTCGATTCCGGCCCCGAGCACGACCGCGCCCAGGCGCGGCTCGCCGAGCGCTATCCGCAATACCGCGCGATGCAGCTTGCCGGCCTGCCGGTCATCGCGCTGCGCATCGCGCGCGCCACCGGCTGGGGCGACCTCACATCCGGCTGAACCGCCGCCCGCTCGCGCTAGGCAGGACGCGCCGTCGTAGCTAGAGTGCCTGGGTCGACGACGCAGGGGTTCGGAGGGGGCAATGCAGGCGCAAACGATCGGTTCACGCGTCGGAACGCGAAGCTCCGCGCGGTCGCAAACGCTGGTCGCCGCGGCGCTGGCCGCGCTCCTTGGCGGGTTCCTCGTCTGGGGGGTCGGGTTCTCGCCGATCGCCGCGCTGCACAACGCGGCGCACGACACCCGCCACTCGATGGCCTTCCCCTGCCACTGACCGGACCGGCATGGCCGCCTTCCGCCGGCTGCTTTATGCGGCGCTGTGCGCCGGCCTCGTTTCCGGCGTTTTCGTCGCGCTGGCGCACCAGATCGGCACCGCGCCGCTGATCCACCAGGCGGAAATCTTCGAAGCGGCGCAGCACCCCGCCGCGGCGCAGGCCTCCAACCATGAAGCGGCGGCTTGGCAACCCGAAAACGGCGTCGAGCGGGCCGCCTACACGCTGGCCGCCGATCTGATCGCCGCGATCGGCTTTGCCCTGCTCGTCGCCGCCGGCCTCGCCGTGCAGGGCGGCGACGGCGGCTGGCGCGTCGGGCTGTGGTGGGGGCTGGCCGGCTTTGCCGCGATGACGCTGGCGCCGGGGCTCGGCCTGCCGCCCGAATTGCCGGGCACCGCGGCCGCGCCGCTCCTGGCGCGACAGCTGTGGTGGCTGGCGACCGCGGCGGCGACCGGCGGCGGCCTCGCGCTGCTGGCCTTCACTCGGCGACCGCTCTATGCCGCGCTCGCCGTCATCCTGATCGCCCTGCCGCAGCTTTACGGCGCGCCGCAGCCGGCGGTAGCGGCGGCCGCCGCGCCGGACGCGCTGGCGCATCGCTTCGCGGCCGTGGTGGTCCTGGTGAGTTTCCTCTTCTGGGCGACGCTCGGCGCTTCGACCGGCTATTTCCACCGCCGCTTCGCCGCGCATCGCGGATAGCGCAGCCTCGCGCGATCGTGATTGGGAAAGGCGGCGCTGCGGCAAAAATATACGGCGCCGTACCGTTTTCCGAGGCTTCGTCCATGCCCGCCCTGCCCCGTCTCGCCGCGCTCGGCTTCGCGGTCCCGCCGCATGCGCTCGACCAGGAAGCGGTGGTCGAGCGCGTCACGCGCCTCTTTGACGGCGCCGCCGCGCTCGAGCGGCTGCTGCCGGTCTTCGCTAACAGCGGCATCCGCCGGCGCTTCTCGTCGGTGCCGCTCGACTGGTTCGGTGAGCCGCACGGCTGGGCCGAGCGCAGCCGGCGCTACCGCGACACCGCGCTCGGCCTGATCGAAACCGCTTCCGGGCGCGCCCTCGACCGCGCCGGCATGACGCTGTCGGAAGTCGGCGCGATCGTCGTCGTCTCGACGACCGGCATCGCGACGCCGAGCCTCGACGCCCTCCTGATCGAGCGGCTGCGCCTGGCGCCCAGCGTCACGCGGCTGCCGATCTTCGGCCTCGGCTGCGCCGGCGGCGCGCTGGGCCTGGCGCGCGCCGCGACGTTGGCCGCGGCGATGCCCGAAAAGGCGGTGCTGCTGCTGGTCGTCGAATTATGCTCCCTGACCTTTCGCCGCGACGATGCCTCCAAAAGCAACATCGTCGGCGCCGCGCTCTTCGGCGACGGCGCGGCGGCGGCGGTGCTGCGCTGCGGCGCGAACGGCCCCGCGATCCTCGCCAGCGGAGAGCACACCTGGCCGCACAGCCTCGACATCATGGGCTGGGACATCATGGAGGACGGCCTCAAGCCGGTTTTCTCGCGCGACATCCCTCGGCTGGTGACAAAAGAACTCGGCGCCGTCGCGCGCGACTTCCTCGGCCGCCACGGCCTAGGTTTGGGCGACATCGACCGCTTCGTCTGCCACCCCGGCGGCCCCAAGGTGATCGACGCCTGCGAGCACGCGTTCGGGCTCGCCCGGGGCGCGCTGCGAGACGCCCGGGCGGTGCTGCGCGACTTCGGCAACATGTCGGCGGCGAGCGTCCTCTTCGTGCTCGACCAGATGCTGGCCGGCGAGGGCGACTGGCAGCGCGCGCTCCTGACCGCGGTCGGCCCCGGCTTTACCGCCGGCTTCGTCGTGCTCGGCCAGAAGTGAGCCTCCTCTACATCGTCCTCGGCCTGGTCGCGCTGCAGCGCGCCGCCGAACTGGCCTTCGCGGCGGCGAACACACGCCGGTTGCGGGCTGAGGGCGCGGTCGAATTCGATGCGCCGGGCTATCCCTGGTTCGTCGCCCTGCACGCCGCCTGGCTGGTGAGCCTCGCGCTGCTGGTGCCGGCCGATACGCCGCCCTCCTGGCCGCTCCTCGCGGCATTCGCCGCGCTGCAAGGGGGCCGCCTCTGGGTGATGGCGTCGCTCGGGCGGCGCTGGACCACGCGGATCATCGTGCTGCCCGGCGCGCCGCTGGTCGAGCGCGGCCCCTACCGCTATCTGCGGCACCCCAATTACGCGATCGTCGCGGCCGAGATCGCGGTGTTGCCGCTGGCCTTCGGCGCGCCTGCCATCGCCCTCTTATTTTCGGCCGCCAATCTCGCGCTGGTCCGCCGCCGCATCGCACGCGAGGAGCGCGCCCTGGCGGCCTGAGCGGTATCAGCTGAGGTTCGCTCAACCCCACAATCGTCATCCCCGGGCTTGACCCGGGGATCCACGTGACGCGTCTCGTGGATGGCCGGGACAAGCCCGGCCAAGACCGATAGATGAAGCGATTCGATTTGATCGGACGCTGCTTTAAGTTGGCTCAGTTTTTGGGGCGGCGGCGCTCCGGGGATTGAGGCTCTGGATGTGGCCGCTTTCGGTGCCGGCCGTGGGATCGATGACGGCGTTTATGAGGGCCGGCTTGCCGGACGCCAGCGCCTCGGTCAGCGCCCGGGTCAGGCCCGGCGTGTCGGTACAGTGGTAGCCCTTGCCGCCGAACGCCTCGATCAGCTTCTCGTAGCGCGCGTCGCGCAAGAGCCCGGTCGGCGAATAGGGCCGGTCGGCGGGATCGCCGCGGTAGACGCCGTTATTGTTGAAGATGATCGTCGTGACCGGCAGTTCGTAGCGGCAGATCGTTTCCACTTCCATGCCGCTGAACCCGAAGGCGCTGTCCCCCTCGATCGCGACGACCGGCTTGCCGGTCACCGCCGCGGCGCCGACCGCATACCCCATGCCGATCCCCATGACCCCCCAGGTGCCGCTGTCGAGGCGGTGGCGCGGCTTATCCATGTCGATGATATTGCGCCCGAAATCCAGCGTATTGGCGCCCTCGTTGACGATGTAGACATCGGGCTGGGTGGCGAGCGCGTTGCGCACCGCGCGCAAGGCGGAGGAGAAATTCATCGGGCTCGGGTCGGCGTTGAGCCGCGCCGCCATGCGCTCGACGTTCTGCTGTTTGCGCTTGCCGATCTCGTCGCTCCAGGCCGCCTGGCGCTTGACCTGGCCCGGCTTCAAGGCGGCGTTGAACGCGGCGAACACCGATTTGATGTCGCCGGCGACCGGCGCCGCGATCGCGCGGTTGCTGTCGAACTCGGTCGGCGAGATGTCGACCTGGACGAACTTCGTGGCCGCGTTCCATAACGGCGCCCGCCCGTGCGACAGCAGCCAGTTGAGCCGCGCGCCCACGAGCAGCACAACATCGGCGTTGCCGATCGCATAGGAGCGCGCCGCCGCGGCCGATTGCGGGTGCTCGTCGGGCAGAAGCCCCTTGGCCATCGACATCGGCAGGAACGGCATGCCGGTCGCCTCGAGGAACGCGCGGATTTCGGTTTCGGCCCGGGCGTAGGCGGCGCCTTTGCCGAGGATCGCCAGCGGGCGCTGTGCGGTTGCCAGGAGGTCGAGGGCGCGCGCCACCGCCGCCGGCGCCGGCGGCGAGGGCGGCGCCGGGTCGACCACCTTGACCAGCGACTTTTTCGCGGTCTCGGCATCGAGCGCGGCGCCCAGCACCTCGGCGGTCAAATCGAGATAAACGCCGCCCGGCCGCCCGGAGGAGGCGGCGCGGATCGCCCGCGCGATACCGGTGCCGATATCCTGCGGCCGGTTGATGCGGTAGGCCGCCTTGGCGTAGGGCCGCGCGGCGGCGAGCTGGTCCATCTCCTCGTAATCGCCCTGCTCCAAATCGACGATCGCGCGGTCGCTGGAACCGCTGATCAGGATCATCGGGAAGCAGTTGGTCGTGGCGTTGGCGAGCGCGACCAGGCCGTTGAGAAAGCCCGGGGCCGAGACCGTCATGCAGATCCCCGGCTTCTGCGTCAGATAGCCGGCGATCGCCGCGGCGTTGCCGGCCGATTGCTCGTGGCGAAAGCCGAGGTAGCGGATGCCTTCCGCCTGCGCCAGGCGCAGGAGGTCGGTGATCGGGATGCCGGCCACCCCGAAGATCGTATCGACCCCGTTCAGCTTGAGAGCTTCCACCACCAGGTGAAACCCGTCGGTCATCTCGCCCGGCATGTCTTCTTGGCTCATCTCGCCCACCCTCCCCACGGATAGAGCAGGGTCTAATGAGAATGGCCCCCGCCCGTCAACCGGAGCCGTCGCGCCGCTACCGTCGCGCCGCTATCGTCGCGCCTCTGGGGCGCCGGGGCGCAGCGCGCGCATCCGGGTGCGCAGCCGCCGGGCGATCAGCGCGCCCTCGGCCGGAGCAATTCGGCCGCGCGACACCGCCGTCCAGGCGCTGCCCAGCGCCCGCAGGATATCCTCCGGCGTGCGCAGCGATTTGAGGTCGATGCCGAGACGCCGGGCCGGGTCGCTCGCGGCGCGCGGCGGCAGCAGCGCGGCGATCGGGCGCAGCAGATATGGTTTGCGGCCGAGCAGATCCGCCAGCGCCTGCGGGCTCAGCCCGCTTGCGGCGAGATCGGCGACGCGCCGCCGCGGATTGGCAATGCCGGGCGGCCGGCCGCGCGGGTTGCCCGAGCTGCCGGCGGCGAAGCGCCCGCGCGCGTCCCGCCCCCGCGGCAGCGAGGGATCAGGACCAAGCGACTGAGATTCCACGATTCCGGGCGCGGAAAGCAGCGAACAACAGCGCACAGCAGCGAGATCGACGATAATGTCCGGCATCGGCGGCGTTCCGGCAGCGGGTCGGGGGCAAGCGGCGCATCCTATACACCCCCTTTATGTCCCCGTTATGGCGTCCTTCGTGGCGCGGGGGGCATGGCGGGGGCGCGGGGCGGGCATTCGACTTGCGCGATGGTGGTGTGCGGGCGGGCTGGGTTATTGTATAGTCTGGTGGAATTCCAGAAAGGGAGTGCGCGGAGAGATGACACAGGCGAAGCAAGCGACATTCACGGCCGGCCCGCTGACGTTCAGCGTCAAGCATGAATTGTGGGACGAGAACATCCAGGACCATGCCGACCAGGGCGTGGTCATCGCGGTCAAGGCGCAGGTCGCCGGCAAGGACACGACCCTCTTGCGCTTCAACTGCTTCGACGTCGAGAAGAGCTATGATTACGGCCCCGAGAACACCGAGCTCGCGGTCGCCGGGCCGGAAATGCTGGGCGACGTGGCGCTGACCAACCATTACCAGATGGACCCGATCGCCTGCGGCAATCCGATCGGCTGGACGATCAAGACGCTCGGGTCGAAGCTCACCAAGATGCTCGACCGCGCCGGCTATCCGCAGATCGCGAAGAGCGTGAAGATGACCGCGGTGCGCCAGGTTCTGCCCGAGCTCGAGGCTTGCGCCCGCGAGACCTACGCGACCATGCGCAACACCGTGAAGCACAACCGCGGCACCGACATCTTCGAAGCCGGCAACATCCGCTTCGGGCTCGAGATGCGGCGGCTGCCGATGGGCGATGGCGGTCTGGCGATCCACGTCCTGGCCGATATCGGCGGCACGCCCGGCAAGGCCTATACGGAAGAAACCGAACTCCTGGCGTTCGACCATTTCTGGAACGGTGCGCATTACCATTACGGCCCGCGCAACAAAAACCACCGCATCTATTGGGACCGCACGCTGGTCGAGGATCCGCTGGAGTGGACGCTCGAACAGTTCGAGACCGGCAAGCTGCCGGCGATGATCACCCGCGCCGGCTATCCGGGCGTCGCGGCCGACCTCGACACCGGCAAGATCGCCGAAGTCTTCCCGAAGATGAAGAAGCGGGCGCTCGAAATGTGGAAGGAAGGCGAACGGCTGACCGGTCATCCCGGCCTGCCGCTGGAGGCGACGCCGAACCTCGCCGCCGCGGAGTAGAGCTCAGCCGGCTAGGGCCGCCGGACCCGAATTGAAGACCCCTCGCCCACCGGGCGAGGGGTTTTTTCGCTGCATCCTCAAACGGGTTGCAGCGTTCTGGTATACCAGATACCATAGCGAATGCCTGAAGC
>DATGFP010000162.1:0-16920 GCA_035309005.1 Allostellaceae bacterium
CAAGCACAAGGGCCCGCGCTACACCCCGATTTCGAAGCGCCAGGACAAGCCCGACGCGATCGCCTATCTGTTGCGCAACCATCCGGAGCTGTCCGACGCGCAGTTGTCCAAGCTGATCGGCACGACCAAGCCGACGATCGCGGCGGTGCGCGACCGCACTCACTGGAATAGCGTCAACATCAAGCCGCGCCACCCGGTCGGGCTGGGGCTGTGCACGCTCGACGAACTCGACCACGCGGTCGCCCGGTCGCTGCGCGGCAAGGCCCCTCCGGTCGAGACGGTCGCCGGCAGCGAAGAGAGCGAGCCGGCCGAGACCTAAGCCAGGCGAGGACCTAGCGGGTTACCCGACCAAACTCACTCGTCATTCCCGCGCAAGCGGGAATCCAGGGGCAACCAACCTGCCTTTTGCCCTGGACCCCCGCTTGCGCGGGGGTGACGGGGAAATGTTTCAATCCCATCGGATGCTGCTCTAAGCCCGCTCAGCCCGGGGCGTAGCGCTTGGGCAGCATCGCGTGGATGCCCTTGTTGCCGTCGACCAGCTGGGTGACGCGCATATCGACGGTCAGGCTGGCCAGCATGTAGGCGTCGTCGGGCGGCAGCCCGAGGCGCTCGCCGATCACCACGATCATCTCGCGCAGCGCGTCCTTGGCCGCGTCGTCGAGGTCCTCGTTGAAGGCCATCGTGATATGGTGGGTCGGGGTTTCGGCGCGCGGCAGCCGGAAATGCAAATCCCTGCGCAGCGTCAGGCGAAAGGTCCCGGCGAGCGCGGTTTCGAGCGCGGTGATGCAAACCTCGCCGTCACCCTGGACGCCGTGGCCGTCGCCAACCGAAAACAGCGCGCCGGGCGCCCAGACCGGCAGGAACAGCGTCGTGCCGGCGACCAGCTCCTTCAGATCCATGTTGCCGCCGAATTCGCGCGGCTGGATCGAGCTGCAGGCGCCGTAATTGGGCGGCGGCGCCACCCCCATGACCCCGAAAAACGGCGCCAGCTCGACTTCCAGGCCCCACGGCAAGGTGGCCATGCCGCGCTGCCGGTCGATGCCGCTGTGCCATAGCTTGGTATACGGGAAATCCTCGGGCAGCGTGCCGGCGAGCGGCCGGATCCGGGTGTAGCCCCAGTTTTGCCGCGGCTCGACCGACAGGATGTCGATCTGCAGCACGTCGCCCGGCACCGCATCCGCGACCGCGATCGGGCCGGTCAGGATATGGGCGCCGAGCCGCGGCGTCAGCGCGCCGTGGATCGCGTGATGATCGGCGAGCACCTCAAAGGCGGGGTCGGTGGGCAGGATGTCGCGGCCGCCCGAGATGCAGTCGACCGCGACCGTGTCGCCCGAGGCGACGGTTACCACCGGCGCGAGGGCGGCGTCGAAAAATCCCCAATGGCAGTTCTGCGGCCGGCAGGCCACCGTGTGATGTTGTGACATCGCTTGCTCCTGTCGCCTATTTCGCGGGGGCGCCGGCCTTGGCGGCGTCGCTGGCGACCTGCATCTTGATGATCTTGTCCGGGTTGCTGACGCTGCCGTTGCTCGCCTGATCGCCCTTCTTGATTGCGTCGATGAACTCCATCCCCGACGTCACCTTGCCCCAGATCGTGTACTGGCCGTCGAGCGAGGGCGCCGAGGCGAACATGATGAAGAACTGGCTGTCGGCGCTATCCGGACTCTGGGCGCGCGCCATGCCGACAACACCGCGGACGAAATGCTCGCCGGAGAACTCCGCCTTAAGCTTGGTTCCGGAGCCGCCGGTGCCGGTCCCGGTCGGGTCGCCGGTCTGCGCCATGAAGCCGGCGATGACCCGGTGGAACACGACGCCGTTATAAAATCCCTGCCGGGTCAGCCGCTTGATCTGTTCGACATGGTGCGGCGCCAAGTCGGGGCGCATCTCGATCACCACGCGCCCGGCCGGCACGCCCATGTAGAGGGTGTTGTCCAGGTCTGCCGCCATCGCCGTTCCTCCGATCGCCAGGGTTGAGATCAACAACGTTGCGATCGCCAGGAGCGGCGCGCGCCATCTTGCGACCATCGTCATGAGCCTCCTCATCATACCGCGCGTTCGCGCGCATACCAGCCGCCGCGGCGGAAGCGGTCGAGATAGCCGGGCAGCACCGCCTCGAGCGCGGTCGGCGTAATCCCGAGGCTGTCGAAGCCGAGCGCGCCGGACGAGACGATGTTGTCGCGCTTCAACAGCTCGACCTGATCGGGCGTCAGCGGCGGGCTCGGCAGCAGCGCCAGGAGCCGCGCCTGCAGGCTGGCGAGCCCGAACGGCAGGTCGATCAAGAGGCGCTTGCGGCCGATCTCGGCGAGCATCAGCTCGGTCAACTGGCGCAGCGTGTAGACCCTGGGGCCGCCCAGCTCATAGGTGCGGCCGGCGGTCGCGCTGTCGTCGATGCAGCGGACGACGGCGTCGGCGACATCGCCGACATAAACCGGCTGCATCCGTGTATCGCCGCCGCCGATCAAGGGGATCGCCGGCGAGACCATCGCCATCGTCGCCAGCCGGTTGAAAAACTGGTCCTCCGGGCCGAACACCACCGACGGCCGCAGGATTGTCGCGGTCGGGAAGGCGTCGCGCACCGCCTCCTCGCCGGCCGCCTTGGTGCGGGCGTAGGCCGAGGTCGAGCGCGCATCGGCGCCGATCGCCGAGACGTGCACAAAGCGCTCGACCCCGGCATCGCGCGCGAGGCGAGCGAGACGCGCCGGCGCGACGTGGTGCACCAGCTCGAAGCGCTGCGCGCCCCTCTCGTAGAGAAGGCCGACCAGGTTGACGACGGCGTCATTGCCGGCGACGAAGGCCGGCAGCAGGCTCTCGTCGTCGATCGACAGGTTGACGAGCCCGATCTGGCCGACATCGCCCTTCAGCTTGAGAAACTTGGCGGCGGCGGCATGGCGTCCGCCGACGGTCAACACGTCGCCGCGCTCGGCCAGCCGCTTCACGACATAGCGGCCGATGAACCCCGACCCGCCGAGGATCGCCACCCGGTGCTGCTTCATGTCCGCTCCCGACGCGCGAGCGCGCGCCTTATCAAAAGGCGCCGGCTTCGGCAATATCCAGTCAGCTTAGAGGCGCCGATGCCAAAAACCGAGGATTTAGCGTCGCCCTCCGACCGGCAGCACCGCGCCGCTCGATGGTTCGAGGCGTTGCGCGACCGGCTCTGCGCCGCCTTCGAGGCGGTCGAGGACGATTACGCCGGGCCCGACGCCGGCGCGTTGCAGCTCGGCCGCTTCGTGCGCACGCCCTGGCAGCGGGCGGGTGGCGGCGGCGGCACGATGGCGCTGATGAAGGGGCGCGTCTTCGAGAAGGTCGGGGTCAACCTCTCGACCGTGTTCGGCGAGTTCGCGCCCGAATTCCGCAACGAAATCCCCGGCGCCGACGCCGATCCGCGGTTCTGGGCCAGCGGCATCTCGCTGGTCGCCCATCTGCGCTCGCCGCTGGTGCCGGCGGTGCACATGAACACGCGACACATCGTCACGGCCAAGGCGTGGTTCGGCGGCGGCGCCGACCTGACCCCGATCTATCCCGACGAGGCGGCGGCCGACGAATTCCGTGCCGCTCTCGCCGCCGCCTGCGCGAGCTACGACCCCGACGCCTATGGGCGCTTCAAGGCGTGGTGCGACGAATATTTCTACCTGCCGCACCGCGACGAGCCGCGCGGCGCCGGCGGCATCTTCTTCGACTATCTCGACGGCGGCGATTGGCAGCGCGATTTCGCCTTCGTCCAGGCGGTCGGCGAGGCGTTCCTCGCGGTCTACCCGGGGATTGTGCGGGCGCGGATGAATGCGCCGTGGACGCCCGAGCAGCGCCGCCACCAGCTGGTCCGCCGCGGCCGCTATGTCGAATTCAACCTGCTCTACGACCGCGGCACCCGCTTCGGCCTCAGAACCGGCGGCAACGTCGAGGCGATCCTGATGTCGCTGCCGCCCGAGGCCGCCTGGCCCTGATCACACCTGCTGAATGGCGGATAAGAGCCAATTGCCGCCGCGGCGGCGCACGAAGGTCCACATCTCTTCGGCTTCGCTTGGGGTCCTCGGGTCGCCGCTGACCGGCAGCCCCGGCTGGCCGGGCGGGCGGCCGAGCGGCACGACATAGTCGATCGCGCTCCATTTCATAAAGGCCGTCGCGTATTGCAGGTCGCCCTCTTCCCAGCTCTCGGTAACGTCGCCGTTCAGCAGCCGCACGTCGGAGACGACGTTCTGCACGCCCTGGCTGGCGTTGCGGGTCAATTCTTCGGAGAAATAGCTCAGCATCTCGGGCGTCATCAGCTGCCGCAGCCGGCCGAGATCGCCGTGCCCCCAGGCTTCCTGCACCGCGGCATGGATCGACTGGAAGGCATTGAGGTCGGCGTCGGAGACGGTGGTGTCGCGGCCGCGAAAGGCGGCGGTCGGCGCGGCGGCGGCGCCGATCGAGCGCGGCATCGCGCCGCCCATGCCGCCGAATGAGAAACCGCGACCGGAAAAGAGCCGGATCGCAAACCAGATCAGGAAGCCGATGATCAGGATTTGCAGGAAGCCGCCAAACACATGGCCGACCCCGCCCATCCCGTGGAACAGCATCGAGCCGAGGAAGCCGCCGAACAGCCCGGTCATGAACGGGTGCTGCGAGAAGAAGCCGCCGCCGTAGGCCGGCGCACCGACGCCGCCATAGGGCGCTGTCGCGCGCGGCGTCTGGGTCATGCTGCGGGTGATCGGCGCGCCGCCGTTATTCTCGAAGGTGCGCACGCCGCGGCTGCCCATGCCGGAAAAGCCGGAGCCGCCGCCCGAGGAAAACGATCCGCCGGCGCGCGCGTCGGCGACGCTCGGGGCGAGCGCCAGCGCGAGACAGAAGAATAGCGACAGCAGCAGGCGCCACCGCATCGCAGGCGATTGTCGCAACATCGGCATGTTCGTCCCCGGGCCAAAGAACCTCGGCGGTTCAATATGGGGCGGCCGGGTGCTGGGCGAAAGGACCATCGCGCTGGCGCGGCCGGTAAGGCCTCTACCGGCGCCCGAACGGTCGCTTGATCGGCGTCGGCGACACCCCAGATTCAGGGCACGAATTTCGCGCTGCCGTTGCCGGGTGCCGTGCGTGGGCCCGGCGGCGGGTCTCGCTCGATGTGAGGAGAGGACGATGTCGCGCCTGACGCTGTTCAACTCGCCGTTGTTGCTCGGGTTCGAGCATTTCGAGCGGGCGCTCGACCGGGTCAACAAGGTCTCCGGTGACGGCTATCCGCCCTACAACGTCGAGCAGCTCGGCGACAACGAGCTGCGCATCACGCTGGCGGTCGCCGGCTTCACGATGGCCGATCTCGCGATCACGATCGAGGACAGCCAGCTGGTGATCCGCGGCAAGCAGACCGACGACGCGCAGCGCGTCTATCTGCATCGTGGCATCGCGGCGCGGCAGTTCCAGCGCTCGTTCGTGCTGGCGGAAGGGATCGAGGTGCGCGGCGCCTGGCTCGAAAACGGGCTGCTGCACGTCGATCTGGTGCGCCCGACGGTCGAGGCGCGCGTGCGCACGGTGCCGATCCGCGGTCCGGAACCGGAGCCCGGCGAGCGCATCGCGCCGCGCCAGCTGCGCCCGCGCGCGTCGGACAATTCCAACAGCTAGAGCCGGTCAGGCGGCGGCGAGCTGGCGCGGGCGGTAGATCGCGGTGTGCGCGATGTGCGCCACCGGCGTCCGTTCGTCGGCGATGACCAGCGCGTCGACATCGACAAAGCGGTGGCCCTTGTGCTCGTAATTGCCGGTGATGCGGGCGCGCACCGAGAGGGTGCTGCCGACCGCCACCGCGGCGAGGTGACGGATCCGGCTGCCGGTGTGGATCCACGGCCCGAGCACGACATTGCGGCTCAGCACGAAATTGCAGCTGCGCAGGATGTCGCGCGGGTGGAGCAAGCCTTCGGCGGCGTAGATCGCCGCGCTCTCGTGCGAATCGGCGAGGTAGCGCGCCGCCATCTCGGGCGTCACCGGATAGGGGTCGAGGCCGAGCCAGGTGTCGCTCGCCAGCGAGGCTTCGTCGGCCGGCGGGCGCACGGCGCGCTGCGGCACCGCGCGGAAGGCGCCGAGCGTCGGCGCTGGGGCGGTGTTGTCGGGTAGCGCGGCGCGGCCGCTGGCGCAAACCTCGCCGCGGCTTTCGACGCTGATCTCGAGGCGGCCCTCCGTGTCGACCGCGGTGACGGTCGCGCTGTCGCCGTCGTAGACCGGCTTGAAGAAGCGGCATTCGGCGGTGCCGCGATCGAGCCAGTCGCGGCCCCAGCGCATCACCGGCAGGTGGCTCATATAGCCATAGACGTCGACGCCCGGCACCAGCCCGCCGCCGAAACCGAAGCGGCGGGCGGTCGCGTCGTCGTGGATCTTGTTCTCCGAATCGTGCGCGGTATTGAACGCGACAACCTGGTAGGGCTCGATCGATAGAGCGGTCATGTCATCCTCAGCAGACGCGGTGGTGAAGCCACAGATTGGGCTCGACATAGACGGCGTGGTCGTGCTCGACCGACACATGCACCGGGCACAACGCGCCGGGCACGACGACATCGCCGCCGGTGTCGAACGGCATGCCGGTCCATTGCCGCCATTCGGCGAGCGTGCCGGCGGCGATGAAGCTGGTCGGCGCCGGCTTGACGATGCGGGCGCCGGCCCGGACGTGCGTGCGCAGCCAGGAATCGTGCGGCAGCCCATCGGCGCGGGTGCGCGCGACATAGTCGGCGAACGGGGTGTGCGGTTCGCGGTGTTTGTCGGTCGGGCGGATCGGCGCGTAGAGGTCGCCAAAGCCGCGCGCCCAGGTGTTGGCGAGCAGCGCCGCCAGCACCAGTTGCGAGATGCCGCGGCCGCGATAGGGCGGCAGCACGGTGATCTCCAGCGCGCTGACGACGGTGGCCCGGCGGTCCGCTACCCAATCAGCATGGGCCCAGCGAATGACCGCGTCCCAGCCGCCATCGGGTAGTTCGTTGCGCCCGGGCGTGCCGTCGCGGAACGCGAACGGCACGCTGAAGCCGCGCGCGATGACGCGGCCCGGCGCGTCGCGATCGACCGCGGCGATGACGAAATCGAGGTAGCGGTCGAGCGCGGCGTCGGCGTAGTAGAGCCAGGCGGTCGGGTCGTGCCGCAGGAATTCCGGCACCGCGGCGGCAAACTCGGCGGAAAACAGCTGCGCCCGCAATTCCGGCCGCTCGGCGAGCGTCGCGACGGCGATCCGCTCGGCCGGGAGGCGATGATTGCCTTCGACTGTCATTGCGAGGAGCGGAGCGACGAAGCAATCCCGACCAGACGATCGGCGTGAGATTGCTTCGCTTCGCTCGCAATGACAATCAAAAGAGGCGCCGCCGGCTCTTCTACTTGTCGCCGTCGAGCACCGCCTGGATCTTGGCGGGGTCGACGTTGAGTGGCGGGATCTTGGCGCGCTCGACTTGCAGGAGGCCGCCGACCCGGCTGTCGCGCGCTCCCCAGCCGCGGTTCATCGCCTCGGTCAATTCCTCCAGGGCGAGGTTGGCGAGGCGCATCGGCACCGCGACCTCCTTGCCGAGCCCGACCGCGAGCGAGACATCCTTGTGCAATAGGCGCAGCGCGAAATCCGCCGGGTCGTAGCTGCTCGAGAGAAATTTTCCCAAGCGGTCGAAAGTGCGCTGGCGGCCGGTGGCGCCCTGGCGCACCGCCTCCCACAATTCCAAGGGATCGACCCCGGCCTTGACCCCCATCGTCATGACCTCGGCCAATGCCACGCCGACGACCGCACTGGTGCAGTTGTGCACGAGCTTGGCGATCGTGCCGGCGCCGATCGGGCCGATATAGCGCGCCTGGTCGCCCATCGCGTCAAGGAGGCTCTTGTGCCGGCCGAACTGCTGCTGGTCGCCGCCGACCCAGATCGCCATCTTGCCGCTGGCCGCCCCGCCCGGCCCGCCGCTGACCGGCGAATCCAGCATGTAGAGGTTTTTCTCGGCGAAGACCTGGTTGATCTTGCGCACGACTGCGACCGAATTGGTCGACATGTCGAAGAACGCGGTGTCGGGCTTCATGCCCTCGATGAGGCCATTGGGCCCCAGCGCCACCGCCTCGACATCGGCCGGCACCGGGAGCGAGGTAAACACCACCTCGACCTGCTCGGCGAGCGCCTTCGGGCTGTCGGCCCAGACCGCGCCCTTGGCGAGATACGGTTCGGCCGCGGCGCGGCGCAGATCATGCACGACCAGTTGGTGGCCGGCCTTCTGCAGATTGGCCGCCATGCCCTTGCCCATCATGCCGAGCCCGATAAAACCCACGCGCATCGCGATCCTCCGCTGTCCCGCCATGGCCCGCCAGGGCCCCATGCCCAAGTTTGGTCGCGACGGTGGGGCGAGCGCAAGCGGGTTTGGCGGCCGAGAATAACTCGATAATTTCTATTGCAGCCTGGCTCTTATCAGCGAATCGAGGATCTCGGGAAGTCCGTGCTTGAATTTCTGGTCGTTGCCCGGGTTGTCGTTTAAGGAGCCGTGCTCGAGATTTATCGGGGCGTCGAAATATTTGCCATCGGCATAGACCAGCCAGAAGGTGCGATTGCCCTCTTCGGCGACAATGACGGCACGGCATGCGCAGGGGTGGGCGCCGCCCTTGGTTTGCAATTCGATCATCGCTGTCGCCATATAGCAGAAAATCCGCGGCGCCCCGTAAACACTGACTGAGTTGCGGAAGACGGCCCCGTCATATCCCCAGACCACGTATTCCTGTTGCGACCTGAACGACAGTTCCCACATCGATTTTTTGATGAAGTTCACATCGGTATAGTCAGATCGCACGATGGTCGCATCGGGTGGGCGGCCGCCCGAGTGCCCGGCATACGCCCACACGGAACTCTCTCGCCGGGCATTTCTTGTATCCCCGACCGGTCCTTCCCGGCGCAGGGCCGGCAGGGCCAGGCGCGGGCTTTGTTTGCCGCAGAGAATGTCGTAAGCGGCATTGATGCGCTGGGCGTCTTTCGTGTTCCCGGTATGATCGGGATGGTGCTGCATCATCAGCCGGTTTCGGCATTTCTTTAGTTTGGCTGGGTCGGTATCGGAAACCTCGATACCATAAGCGCGGAAGATATCCGCCGCGCCCTGCATTGTCATGTCGCCGAGGGTCTCGCCGATATTTATCGGACGCGCCCGATCTGCACGCTGCCGAAGATCGACGTGATCAGCACCGGCGGCACCGGCGCCCTCTCGATCGTGGCATAAAATACCTCCTGCCGCGCTGACACAAATTCGGCCGGGCGGCACATCATCTACATTTGAGTCAAAGTGAATATGGACACGCGATACGGGCAATACAAACGATTTAAGGCGGCTCGGTTGTCAGGCCCCTCCTCATCAGCGAGTCGCCGGTCGATTTATCCCGGATCGAGCGACAATAATCCGGCACCCCGACCGGTTAATCGGCGGCGTCCGGCGCTTCCGATTTCGACGGTGATTTGGCTAAGCCACTCAAGGTTTATGCGACCTCTTAAGCTTCGCGGTGCCGCAGCTGGTTGTTGACCCGGCGGTCGCCGGCGAGCCAGCGCGCCAGTTCGCTGTGCGCGTCGGCCCGGCGCAGCGCGTCGATCTCGGCGACGTCGGGCGGATCGCAGGTGAATTCGAGGATCATCCCGTCGGGTGTCATGGTGTAGATCGATTTGCAGTAGCCGTGGTCGGTCTCGCGGAATTTTTCGCCGGCGGCGTTGAGCCGGGCCTTCAGTTCGGCGTAGGTCTGCTCGCTCGCCTTCAAGGCGATGTGGTAGTGCGAGCCCACCTTGGGCGGTTCTTTCGCCTGCGTCAGCTGATACATCTCCTCGTCGGCGAACTGGAAGAACGCCAGCGCGCCGCCGTCCTTCAGCGCGAAGAAGGTATGGCAAAACTCGACCTCGCGGCCGAGATCGGCGCGCCAGGTCTTCTCGCACCAGGTCGCGACCAGCGGGATCCCGAGCAGATCCTCGAGAAAGCGCCGGTTGGCCTCGTGGTCCCTGACCACATAGGCGTTGTGGTGCAGCCGCAGCGGCAATTCGCCGAGCAACCGGGCCTCGCTCCCTGCATTGCGCTCGATCGTATCCATGTGTCACCTCCCCAGGCGTCACCGGAGCATAGTGCGCCGCCATGCCCCTCCGCAAGGCGATGGCGCGGTTCAGCCGGCGCTGGCGATGGCGCCCGAGCGATGCAGGGCGGCGATCTCGTCGGCCGGGAAGCCCCAGTCCGCGAGCACCGCGTCGGTGTGCTCGCCGGTCCGCGCCGGCGGCAGCCGCACCCGGGTCGGGGTCCCGAGAAAGCGCGGCGCCGGGCTCGGCTGCACGACGCCGTCGACTTCGACAAAGCTATGGCGATGGCGGTTGTGCGGGTGCTCGATCGCTTCCGACATGCGCAGGACCGGGGCAAAGCAGATGTCGGTCTGTTGCATGATCGCCGTCCATTCGGCGCGGGTCTTCTGCTTGAAGATGCGCGCGAGGCGGCGCTGCATGTCGGGCCAGGTGGTGCGGTCGCTCTGCTCGGGAAGGCTCTCGCCTTCGAGGCCGGTGTGCCGCAGCAGCAGGGCATAGAATTGCGGCTCGATCGAACCGACCGAAATGTATTCGCCGTCGCTCGTTTCGTAGACATGGTAGAAATGGCTGCCGCCGTCGGTGCGGTTGCGGCCGCGCTCCTCGGTCCACGCCCCCGAGGCGAGCGCGCCATACATCATCATCATCAATGAGGCGGCGCCCTCGACCATCGAGCAGTCGATGACCTGGCCCTTGCCGCTCGCCCGCGCGCTGATGATGCCTGCGAGCACCCCCATCGCCAGATAAAGCGCGCCGCCGCCGAAATCGCCGACCAGATTGAGCGGGATCGCCGGCGGGCCGCCGGCTTCGCCGATCGAATGCAGCACGCCCGACAGCGCGATGTAGTTGATGTCGTGCCCGGCGGTGTGGGCGATCGGCCCGTCCTGGCCCCAGCCGGTCATCCGTCCGTAGACGAGGCGCGGATTGCGCGCGAGGCAGGTCTCGGGGCCGAGCCCCAAGCGCTCCATGACGCCGGGCCGGAAGCCCTCGATCAGCGCGTCGGCGCGGTCGACGAGGCGCAAGGTCGCGGCGACCCCGGCCGGGTTTTTGAGGTCGATCGCGATGTTGCGGCGGCCGCGCGCCAGGAGGTTGAAGCGCGCATCGTTGCCGTCGCGGTCGGTGTCGCGGCCGACCATCGCGGCGCGGTCGACCCGGATCACTTCGGCCCCCATGTCGGCGAGCAGCATCGCGCAAAACGGCCCCGGCCCGATCCCGGCCAGTTCGACGACCCTGACGCCCTCCAGCGGTCCCATGTCGGTTCCTCTTTTCACATCCGGGGCCGCAGCTTACCAGAGCAGGATGTCATTGCGAGGAGCGCAGCGACGAAGCAATCTCGATTCCGACGAGGGTGCAGCGGCACGAGATTGCGTCGCTGGCGCTCGCAATGACAGAGGGCGAGGGGTGCGGGATGGATGTGACGGCATTGCGCGAATTGCAGGCGCCGTTGAAGGCGAAATACCGCGACAGCCCGGCGGCGGCGCTGGTCACCTTGCGGGCCGAGGGCGATCTCGCGGGCGACGGCATCGTCTGCAAGGTCGAGACCGGACGCGCGCTGGTCGAAGCCGGGCTGCACCCGGCGACCGGCGGCAGCGGCCTTGAAGCCTGCTCCGGCGACATGCTGTTGGAGGCGCTGGTCGCGTGCGCCGGGGTGACGCTGCGCGCGGTCGCGACCGCGCTCGAATTTCGTCTCACGGGCGGCCGGGTGCGGGCCGAGGGCGACCTCGATTTCCGCGGCACGCTCGGGGTCGAGCGCACCGCGCCCGTGGGCTTCGCGGCGATCCGCCTCGCCTTCGAACTCGCCACCGACGAGCCGCCGGAGCGCCTCGAAACGCTCCTCAAGCTCACCGAGCGCTACTGCGTCGTGCTCCAGACCCTGCGCACGCCGCCCGCGCTCAGCGCGAGCGCAACGCCGCGGCCCGCCTGATCATAAAAGCAGCATCGCTGACCTATAGGCGACGGAAAATTTGGCGCCGCGGCGCATCGGCGATTCGCGTTCGCCGGCCGAGTCATGCATACTTCGCCACACGGCGTATCGCGACCTGCGCGCGCCGGCGGGAAATCGCGGCTGCGGCCGCCGCGCGAAAGAGCATTAAGGATGGTATTGCAACGCGATAGAGGGCTCTACGATCCGCGCAACGAGCACGATGCGTGCGGCGTCGGCTTTGTCGCGAACATCAAGGGCCGAAAATCGCACGAGATCATCCAGCGCGGCTTGCAGATCCTGGTCAATCTCGACCATCGCGGCGCGGTCGGCGCCGATCCGCTGATGGGCGACGGCGCCGGCGTCTTGATCCAGACGCCGGACCGCTTGCTGCGCCACTGGACCGCGGCGCGCGGCATCATCCTGCCGCCGCCCGGCCGCTACGCGGTCGCGATGTGCTTTCTGCCGATGGATTCGAAGGCGCGCGCGATCGCGCAGCAGCATGTCGAGCATTTCGTCCACGCCGAGGGCCAGGCGCTCGTCGCGTGGCGCGATGTCGGGATCAACACGGCCGGGCTCGGCAAAGCGGTTATCGAGTCGATGCCGTTCATCGCGCAGGCGATCGTCGCGGCGAGCCCCGAGGTCGCCGACCAGGACGCCTTCGAGCGCAAGATCCTGACGATCAGGAAGCAGGTGCTGAACAGCGTCGTGCGCCTCGCCGAGCATCTCAAAATGCCGGCGCTGCGCGAACTCTACATGCCGTCGTTCTCGACCCGGACGGTGGTCTACAAGGGCCTCCTCTTGGCGCCGCAGGTCGAGAGCTTCTACGACGATCTGCGCAATCCCTTGACCGTCTCGGCGCTGGCGCTGGTGCATCAGCGCTTCTCGACCAACACCTTCCCCTCGTGGCGCCTGGCGCACCCCTACCGCTTCATCTGCCACAACGGCGAAATCAACACGGTGCGCGGCAACGTCAACTGGATGAGCGCGCGCCGGCAGGCGATGAAGTCGGATCTATTGGGGGACGACCTCGCCAAGATGGTGCCGCTGATCGGGCCCAACCAATCCGACACCGCGTGCATCGACAACGCGCTCGAACTGCTCGTCGTCGGCGGCGGCTATTCCCTGGCGCACGCGATGATGATGCTGATCCCGGAAGCGTGGGCCGACCCGCTGATGGCCCCCGAGCGCCGTGCCTTCTACGAATACCACGCGGCGCTGATGGAGCCGTGGGACGGGCCGGCCGCGATCGCCTTCAGCGATGGCCGCCAGATCGGCGCCACCCTCGATAGGAACGGCCTCCGCCCGGCGCGCTACATCGTCACCGACGACGACCATGTCATCATGGCGTCGGAATCGGGCGTGCTGCCGGTGCCGGAAGCGAGCATCACCCGCAAGTGGCGGCTGCAGCCCGGCAAGATGCTGCTCATAGATCTCGAGGAAGGCCGCATCATCGACGATGCCGAGATCAAGGCGAAGCTCGCCGCCGAACACCCTTACGAAGCCTGGCTCAAAGAAACCCAGTGGAAGCTCGAAGACCTGCCCGAGGCGCCCGACGCCGCGATCCCGGCGGTGTCCAACGACCCCTCGACCCGGCTCGATCTGCAGCAGGCCTTTGGCTATACCCAGGAGGACATCCAGTTCTTTTTGGAGCCGATGGCGCGCGAGGGTGACGATCCCGTTGGCTCGATGGGCACCGACACGCCGATCGCCGCGTTCTCCGACCGGCCGAAGCTCCTTTACAACTACTTCAAGCAGAATTTCGCGCAGGTCACCAACCCGCCGATCGACCCGATCCGCGAGGAACTGGTGATGTCCCTCATATCGATGATCGGGCCGCGGCCGAACCTCCTGTCGCACGAAGTCGGGACGCACCACCGGCTGGAAGTGGCGCAGCCGATCCTGACCGACGGCGACCTCGCCAAGATCCGCAACATCGAGCACCTGGTCGACCACTTCAAGACCGACACGCTCGACATCACCTGGCCGGTGACCGAAGGCGCCGCCGGCATCGCTACCGCGCTCGACCGCATCTGCCGCGAGGCGACCGCGGCGGTCGAAGCCGGGCACAACATCCTGATCCTTTCCGACCGCGCGGTTTCGGCCGAGCGGGTGCCGATCCCGGCGCTCCTCGCCACATCGGCGGTGCACCACCACCTGATCCGCCAGGGCCAGCGCACCAACACCGGCATCGTCGTCGAGACCGGCGAAGCACGCGAGGTGCACCATTTTTGCGTGCTGGCCGGCTATGGCGCCGAGGCGATCAACCCCTACCTGGCATTCTCGACGGTCGACCAGATCCGCACCGAAAACGGCCTGCCGCTATCGGCCGAGCAGGTGCAGAAGAATTATTTGAAGGCGCTGGGCAAGGGCCTCCTCAAGGTGATGTCCAAGATGGGCATCTCAACCTACCAGTCCTATTGCGGGGCGCAGATCTTCGACGCGGTCGGGCTGCAGAGCGATTTCGTCGAGCACTACTTCACCGGCACCGCGACGACGATCGAGGGCGCCGATTTGCGCGCGATCGCCGAAGAGGCGCTGGTGCGCCACGCGCGCGCCTATGGCGACGACCCGCTCTACCGCGAGATGCTCGACCTCGGCGGCGACTATGCCTTCCGCCTGCGCGGCGAGGCGCATGCCTGGACGCCGCAATCGGTCGCCAAATTGCAGCACGCGGTGCGCGGCAATTCATTGGCCGACTACCAGGCCTTCGCCGCCGCGATCAACGACCAGAGCGAGCGGCTACTGACGATCCGCGGGCTGATGCGCCTGCAATTGGCGGAAACGCCGGTGCCGCTCGACGAAGTCGAGCCGGCCGCCGAGATCGTCAAGCGTTTCGCGACCGGGGCGATGAGCTTCGGCTCGATCAGCCGCGAGGCGCACACCACCTTGGCGATCGCGATGAACCGCATCGGCGGCAAATCGAACACCGGCGAGGGCGGCGAGGAAGCCTCGCGCTTCAAGGTGCTGCCCAACGGCGATTCGATGCGCTCGGCGATCAAGCAGGTCGCCTCCGGCCGCTTCGGCGTCACCGCCGAATATTTGGTCAACGCCGATGTGCTGCAGATCAAAATGGCGCAGGGCGCGAAGCCAGGCGAGGGCGGCCAATTGCCCGGCCGCAAGGTCGACAAGATCATCGCCGCGGTGCGCTATTCGACCCCCGGGGTCGGCCTCATTTCGCCGCCGCCGCACCACGACATCTATTCGATCGAGGATCTGGCACAGCTGATCCACGATCTGAAGAACGCCAACCCAAGCGCGGCAATTTCCGTGAAGCTCGTCTCCGAAGTCGGGGTCGGCACGGTGGCGGCCGGGGTCTCCAAGGCGCGCGCCGACCATGTCACGATCGCCGGCTACGAGGGCGGCACCGGCGCCAGCCCGTTGACCTCCTTGACCCATGCCGGCTCGCCCTGGGAGATCGGCCTCGCCGAGACGCAGCAGACGCTGGTGAAGAACGGCTTGCGCGGCCGCATCGCGGTGCAGGTCGATGGCGGCTTGCGCACCGGGCGCGACGTCGTCGTCGGCGCGCTCTTGGGGGCCGACGAGTTCGGCTTCGCGACGGCGCCCTTGATCGCGGCCGGCTGCATCATGATGCGCAAGTGTCACCTCAACACCTGCCCGGTCGGCGTCGCGACGCAGGACCCGGTGCTGCGCCAGCGCTTCACCGGCCAGCCCGAGCACGTCATCAATTATTTCTTCTTCGTCGCCGAGGAAGTGCGCGAATTGATGGCGCAACTGGGCTTCCGCAAGTTCGACGAGATGGTCGGCCGGGTCGACCGCATCGACATGGTGCCGGCGATCGACCACTGGAAGGCGAAGGGCATCGATCTCTCGCGCCTGCTCTACCAGGAGACGGCCAAGCCTGGGGTCGCGATCTACCATTGCGAAGCGCAGAACCACGGCCTCGACAAGGCGCTCGACAACGAATTGATCGCGCTTTGCGAGCCGGCGCTGGAGCGGCGCGAGGCGGTGCGGATCGCGCGCCCCATCCGCAACATCCACCGCACGGTCGGCGCGATGCTGTCGGGCGAGGTGGCGAAGCGCTACGGCCATATGGGGCTGCCCGAGGACACCGTCTGGGCGCGTTTCGACGGCACCGCCGGGCAAAGCTTCGGCGCCTTCCTCGCGCACGGGCTGACCTTGGAACTGCACGGTGATGCCAACGACTACACCGGCAAGGGCCTCTCGGGCGGGCGCCTGATCGTGCGCCAGCCGCAGGAGGCGCGGCGCGAGCCGACCGAGAACATCATCGTCGGCAACACCGTGCTCTATGGCGCGATCGCCGGCGAAGCCTATTTCGAGGGGGTCGCCGGCGAGCGCTTCGCGGTCAGAAACTCGGGCGCCGTCGCGGTCGTCGAGGGCACCGGCGACCACGGCTGCGAATACATGACCGGCGGGGTCGTCGTCGTCCTGGGCGAAACCGGGCGCAACTTCGCCGCCGGCATGTCGGGCGGCATCGCCTATGTGTGGGACCCGCAAGGAAGCTTCGCGAGCCTCTGCAACCGTGCCGCCGTCGATCTCGACAGCGTCACCGCGGAGGATGATTGCGCGGGCGATGACGCGGACCGGCCGCGCCAGCGCGCGCTCAATGTCGTCGACAACGGCATGGGCGATCCGCTGCGCTTCGACGCCGAGCGGCTGCGCATCCTCGTCGAGCGCCACCACCTCTTCACCGGCAGCGCCCGCGCCCGAACCCTCCTCGAGGATTGGGAAAAAACGCTCGCCGCCTTCGTCAAGGTGACGCCGCAGGATTACCGCCGCGCCCTCATGGAACTCAAGGCCGAGCGCGAGGCCGAGGCATCGCGCATGGCCGCCGCGGAGTGAAGCGGTCGCCCGGTTCTCTCCAATAAATTCGTCCATCCCCGCGAAGACCGGGACCCACTTCGCCGTAGATACCGGCCTTCGCCGGTATGACGAAGGGACGGCATCTCGGAAAAACGCCGCCTGAAGAAAAAGCCCTCTCCGCCGACTGGGCGGAGAGGGCTTTTAGCGTCGGCGCAGGCTTATGCGT
>DATGFP010000163.1:0-14326 GCA_035309005.1 Allostellaceae bacterium
GACCTTGCGTCGCGCGGGAGCGAACCCTATACTTTTTCTACGTTTGTTCTCCTCGATCCCTAGCCGAGAGTTGGTGCAATGGCCCGCGTCACCGTCGAAGACTGCGTCCTCCAGATCCCCAATCGCTTCGAGCTCGTCATGCTGGCGGCGCAGCGCTCGCGCGACCTGACGGGCGGCGCGCCGCTGTCGGTCGACCGCGACAACGACAAGAACCCGGTCGTCGCGCTGCGCGAGATCGCCGACGAGACGGTGGGGCTCGATCACCTCAAGGATTCGCTGGTGCGCGGCATGCAGAAGCATGTCGAGATGGACGAACCAGAGGAGGCGCCCGAGCTCGATCAGGCCCTGTTCGCGGTCGTCGATGCGGTCGGCGCCGTCATCACCGAGGACGAAATCGACGAGGAAGCGGTCGAGGACGAGCTCGAAGAAGATCTGCTCTCGGTCGAGGACGAGGCGACGGAGCTTGGCGACGAGCCGCTTGGCCAGGACGAAAGCGCCGAGGAGGAAACCGCCGAGGATGAAACGGAGGACGAAATCGCCGGCGACGAAACCGTTGAGGACGAGCCCTGAGCCGGGCGCGCTGCGGTCGCTGCCGATGACCACCCGCTTGCGCCAGGCTCGCTAGTGCTTGACCCCCGGCTCGACACGATTCCGGCGCCGCCGCGCAGCGGCAGCCGCGCGGTGATGCGGCAATTCGAGCTCGTCGAGCTCGTCAAGTCGTATGACCCAAAGGCGGACGAGGCGGCGCTGAACCGCGCCTACGTCTACTCGATGAAGGCGCATGGCGGCCAGCTGCGCGCCTCGGGGGATCCCTATTTCTCGCACCCGGTCGAGGTCGCCGGGCTGCTCGCCCAGATGAAGCTCGACACTGCCTCGATCGTTACCGGGCTCTTGCATGACACGGTCGAGGACACCGTCGCGACGCTCGACGACATCGAGCGCGTGTTCGGGCCGGAGATCGCGCGGCTGGTCGACGGCGTCACCAAATTGTCGCGGATCGAGCTGCAGTCGGATCGCACCAAGCAGGCCGAGAACTTCCGCAAGCTGGTTCTCGCGATGTCCGAGGACATCCGAGTCCTGCTCGTCAAGCTGGCCGACCGGCTGCACAACATGCGCACGCTGCGCTTCATCAAGGACGAGGAGAGGCGCCGCCGCATCGCGCGCGAGACGATGGACATCTATGTCCCGCTGGCCGAGCGCATCGGCATGCACCGCATGAAGGACCAGCTCGAGGACCTCGCCTTTGCCGAGCTGCACCCCGACGCGCGGGCCGGCGTCAACGCGCGGCTCGGCTTTCTGCGCGAAAAAGGCGGCGACATCGTCTCGCGCATCGTCGCCGAGCTGACCCAGACCCTGAAGGAGGGCGGCCTCGCCGCCAGCGTCTCCGGCCGCGAAAAATCGCCCTATTCGATCTGGCGCAAGATGGAGCGCAAGAACATCTCGTTCGAGCAGCTCGCCGACGTCATGGCGTTCCGCGTGCTGGTCGACGAGGTCGGCGATTGCTACCACGCGCTCGGCATTATCCATTCCGCCTATCATGTGGTTCCCGGCCGCTTCAAGGACTTCGTCTCGACCCCGAAGCCCAATAATTACCGCTCGCTGCATACCGGCGTGATCGGCCCGCAGAAGCAGCGCATCGAGGTGCAGATCCGCACCCGCGACATGCACGAGGTAGCCGAGCTCGGCGTCGCGGCGCACTGGATCTACAAACAGCAGGCCGGCCGCATCGATGGGCGGCAGTACCGCTGGCTGCGCGAACTGCTGGAGATCCTCGAGCACGCCTCGAACCCCGAGGAATTTCTCGAACACACCAAGCTCGAGATGTTCCAGGACCAGGTCTTCGCCTTCACCCCGAAGGGCGATTTGATCGCGCTGCCGCGCGGCTCGACCCCGGTCGATTTCGCCTACGCCGTGCATTCGCAGATCGGCGACACCTGCGTCGGCGCCAAGATCAACGGCCGCCTCTTGCCGCTGCGCACCGAGCTGGCCAACGGCGACCAGGTCGAGATCGTCACCTCGAAGGCGCAAACCCCGTCGCCGACCTGGGAGCGCTTCGTCGTCACCGGCAAGGCGCGCGCCCGCATCCGCCGCTTCATCCGGACGCAGCAGCGCGCCCAGTATCTCGATCTCGGCCGCGCCATCGTGCAGAAGGCGTTTCGCCAGCAGGGCCAGGATTTTTCCGAGCGGCCGCTCGAGGCGGTGCTGAGCCAATTTCATTGCGCCGCGGTCGAGGATCTTTACGTCGCGGTCGGCGAGGGGCTGGCGACCGGCCGCGAAGTCACCAACGCCGCTTTCCCGCAGCCGCCCGAGGACCGCAACAAGGTCGTGCCGCTGGCGCGCGCTCGCCGCAAGGGGCAGTCGCGCGACAACGCCGTGCCGATCCGCGGCCTGATCCCCGGCATGGCCATGCATTTCGCCGGCTGCTGCCATCCGCTGCCGGGCGACCGCATCGTCGGCATCGTCACGACCGGCAAGGGCGTGACGATCCACACGATCGACTGCGACACGCTGGAAAGCTTCGCCGACGAGCCGGAACGCTGGCTCGACGTCGCGTGGACGAGCGAGGAGGCCGATGCCGCGCATGTCGGTCGGATCCACGTCACGATCGCCAACGAGCCGGGCAATCTCGGCTCTTTGACGACGACGATCGGCAAGCAGGGCGGCAATATCAGCAATCTGAAGATCACCAACCGCTCGACCGATTTCTTCGAGATCCTGGTCGATATCGAGGTCGCCGACGTCAAGCAATTGTCGACCATCATCGCGGCGCTGCGCGCGACGCCGGTCATCAATTCGGTCGAGCGGGCGCGCGGCTAGATATGCCGGGCCCGCGACGCCGAGATTGCTTCGCTGCGCTCGCAATGACAAAAAGCGGTGTCATTGCGAGGAGCGAAGCGACGACGAAATCGCGCTCGGCTGGATGAACGGCCGATGATCCTCGGCGTCGGCAGCGACCTCATCGACATCCGCCGCATCGAAAGCGCGATCGAGCGCTTCGGCGACCGCTTTCTCGACCGCATCTTCACTGAAGCCGAGCGCCGCCGCTGCGACCGCCGCGGCTTGACCCGCGGTGCCAGCTACGCCCGCCGCTTCGCGGCCAAGGAAGCCGCCGCGAAGGCGCTCGGCACCGGGTTTCGTTCGGGCGTCTTCTGGCGCGATCTCGGCGTCGTCAACCTGCCGTCGGGGCAGCCGGGCATGCGGCTGACCGGCGGCGCGGCGCGCCGCCTCGAGGCGATCACCCCGGCGGGGATGCAGGCGCGGCTCGATGTCAGCCTGACCGACGAGCCGCCGCTGGCGCAGGCCGTCGTGATCATCACCGCGCTCCCGGGCGCCTGATCACCTCGCCTGATGAAATCGAAATCCGTTTCCACCAAAAAAGCCTCGGGCGGCATCGTCGAGACCGTCAAGACCATCGTTTACGCGGTGTTGATCGCGCTGGTCGTGCGCACGGTCGCCTACGAGCCGTTCAACATACCGTCGGGCTCGATGATCCCGACGCTGCTGGTCGGCGATTATCTGTTCGTGGCGAAATTCTCCTACGGCTACAGCCGCTTTTCGCTGCCGTTCGGGCTGCCGCTGTTTGCCGGGCGCCTGCCGGTGCCGGGCCTGTCGCACAAGCCGCAGCGCGGCGACGTCGTGGTGTTCAAATTGCCGACCGATACCTCGACCGACTACATCAAGCGCCTAGTCGGCCTGCCGGGCGACCGCATCCAGATGCGCCACGGCGAGCTTTACATCAACGACCAGCTGGTGCCGCGCCGGCCGGACCCGACCTGCCGCAGCGCGGACGCCGGCGTGCCCCCGGCGCTGCAGCAGGGTTACCGCGAGAGCCTGCCGCGGCTGCCGGGCGAGGCGCCGGTCGAGCACTGCATCATCAAGGTCGGCGACGACGGGCCGCTCGACAACACGCCGGTCTACGACGTGCCGCAAGGCGATTACTTCATGATGGGCGACAACCGCGACAATTCGGAAGACAGCCGCGTGCTCTCGGCGGTCGGCTACGTTCCGGCGGAAAACCTGGTCGGCAAGGCGCAATTCCTGTTCTTCTCGACCGACGGCTCGGCGCGCTGGTGGGAAATCTGGCGCTGGCCGTTCGCGATCCGCTACAGCCGCCTGCTGCATGGCGTGCACTGATGCGGCGGCGCGCCCCGGATCGGCATTGACCAAAGCGCACCCGAGCGACGATCCCGCCCGGCTGATCGGTCATTCTTTTGCCCGCCCCGAGCTCTTGGCCGAGGCGCTGACCCACCCGAGCGCGCTGGCACCGCTGCGCCAGGGCCGCCGGCGCATGCGCCGCGCCGCGCCGCCGCGAAATTACGAGCGGCTCGAATTTCTTGGCGACCGAGTGCTCGGCCTGGTCATCGCCGATGTGCTGTGGCGCCGCTTCGCGCGCGAGCCCGAGGGCGATCTGACCCGGCGGCTGACCCATCTGGTGCGCCGCGACACGCTGGCGCAGGTCGCCGCCGCGATCGGGCTCGACGCACATCTGCTGCTGTCGCCGGCCGAGGCCGCGGCCGGGGCGGCGCGCAACCCCGGCATCCTCGCCGACGTGCTGGAAGCGGTGATCGCGGCGGTCTACCTCGACGGCGGGTTCAGCGCCGCCTCCGCGGTCATCGAGCGGCTGTGGGAGCCCCTGATCGACGCGATGGCGGGGCCGCCTTCCGACCCCAAGACCAGCCTTCAGGAATGGGTGCAGGCACGCGGCCTGAAGCTGCCCGCCTACCAGCTCACCGGGACGAGCGGTCCCGATCACGCGCCGCAATTCACCATCGCGGTGCAGGTCGAGGGGTTTGCCGAAGCGAGCGCCAGCGCCTCCTCGAAGCGCGCCGCCGAGACCGCCGCGGCGGCGGCGTTTCTGGAGCGGCTGAGCAATCCCGCATCGGATGCCAAGGAAGGCGCCAAAAGTGCCTGCGGCTGAGCCCGGTCCCGCTGCGGGGGAGGAGGCGGCGACCCGCCGCTGCGGCTATGTCGCGCTGGTTGGCGCGCCGAACGCGGGGAAATCGACGCTGCTCAACCAGCTGGTCGGCCGCAAGCTGGCGATCGTCTCACCGAAGGTGCAGACGACGCGCAGCCGGCTTCTCGGCATCGCCATCGCCGGCGCGACGCAGCTGGTCTTTGTCGATACGCCGGGGATTTTCGCGCCGCGCCGCCGCCTCGACCGCGCGATGGTGGCGGCGGCCTGGGCGGGCGCCGCCGACGCCGACGAGGTCGTGCTGCTGATCGACGCCTCGCACCCCGCCGACCCTGACGCGCGCCACATCGTCGAGCGCCTGAAGGCCGGCGGTCGCCGCGCGATCCTGGCGCTCAACAAGATCGATTTGGTGCCGCGCGAGCGGCTCCTCGGCATCGCCGACACGCTCTTTCGCGCCGGCCCATTCGCGGATGTTTTCATGATCTCGGGGCTGACCGGCGACGGGGTCGAGGATTTGAAGCGGCACCTCGCCGCGGCGATGCCGCCGGGGCCGTGGCTCTTTCCCGAGGACCAGCTGTCGGACGCACCCGAGCGCTGGCTGGCCGCCGAGATGACCCGCGAGCAGGTCTTTCTGCAATTGCACGACGAATTGCCCTACATGATCGCGGTGGAGACCGAAAGCTGGGAGGAGCGCAAGGACGGCAGCGTGCGGATCGACCAAGTGGTCTATGTCCGCCGGCCCGGGCAGCGCGCCATCATGCTGGGCGACAAGGGCCGCCGCATCAAGGCAATCGGCGGCCGCGCGCGGGCCGAGCTGGAGCGCATGCTCGACCGCCGCGTTCACCTCTTCCTGTTCGTCAAGGTGCGCGACAACTGGGTCGAGGATCCCGAGCGCTACGCCGCGCTCGGCCTCGACTACAATGTCTGAATGGAGTGGCGCGACACCGGGTTTGTACTTGCCGCCAGGCGGCACGGCGAGGCCTCGCTGATCGTCGAGCTCTTGACCCGCGAGCACGGGCGCCACGCCGGGCTGGTGCGCGGCGGCCAGTCGCCGCGCCGGCGCGCGCTGCTGCAGCCGGGCAACCTCCTCGCCGCGAGCTGGCGCGGCCGGCTCGCCGAGCATCTGGGCAGCTTCGAGTGCGAACTCGTCGAGCCGCACGCCGCGCGCCTGCTCGACGATCCCGACCGTCTGGCGGCGCTCGGGGCGGCGACCCAATTGCTGCTGGCGGCCCTGCCCGAGCGCGAGCCGCATCCCGCGCTTTATGGGTCGTTAGCGGCGCTGCTTGGTGCGCTCGATTCGCCGGATGGCTGGGCCACAATCTATGTCGCGTGGGAATGCGGCCTGCTGGCGGCGCTCGGTTTCGGGCTCGATCTCGCGAGCTGCGCCGCGACCGGGACGAATCAGGACCTAGCCTATGTCTCGCCGCGCTCGGGCCGCGCGGTGTCGCGCGAGGCCGGCCGGCCCTACCATGACAAGCTGTTGCCGCTGCCCGAATTTCTCTGGCGCGAGGGCACCGCAAGCGCCGCCGATATCGTCGCCGGGCTGGCGTTGACCGGGCATTTCCTGCTGCATCATCTGCTGCAGCCGCACGGCGGTAGGTTACCCGAGGCGCGCGAGCGCCTGTCGCAGCGTATGCGGCGCCACGCTGTAGCTGGTATGTTGCCGGTCTAACGACGCAAGGTCTGGTGAGGATGTCCGATACCGTGCTGTCCGGCGAAATCCGCGAGGTTGATTTCGCCGACGCGCTCGGCGAGCGCTATCTGTCCTATGCGCTCTCGACGATCATGGCGCGCTCGCTGCCCGACGTGCGCGACGGGCTGAAGCCGGTGCACCGCCGCATCCTGCACGCGATGCACGAATTGCGGCTCGACCCCGGCTCCGGCTACAAGAAATGCGCCCGCGTCGTCGGCGACGTGATCGGTAAGTTCCACCCGCATGGCGAGCTCGCGGTCTACGATGCGCTGGTGCGCCTCGCGCAGGATTTCTCGCAGCGCTATCCGCTGGTCGACGGGCAGGGGAATTTCGGCAACATCGACGGCGATAACGCCGCGGCGATGCGCTACACCGAGAGCCGCCTCTCGGCCGTCGCCGGGGCGATGCTCGACGGGCTCGCCGCGGACGCGGTCGATTTCCGCGCGACCTACGACGGCGAGGACAAGGAGCCGGTGGTCCTGCCGGCGCGCTTCCCGAACCTCCTCGCCAACGGCGCCGCCGGCATCGCGGTCGGCATGGCGACCAGCATCCCGCCGCACAATGTCGGCGAATTGTGCGGCGCGCTGCTTCATCTGATCGACGCGCCGGACTGCAGCACCGCCGCGCTCGTCGCGCATGTCACCGGCCCCGATTTTCCCACCGGCGGCGTCCTCGTCGAGCCGCCCGAAAGCATCGCCGAGGCCTATGCCCTGGGGCGCGGCAGCTTTCGCCTGCGGGCGCGCTGGCAGAAGGAGCCGATGCCGCACGGGCTCTACCAGATCGTCGTTACGGAGATCCCCTATCAGGTCCCGAAAAGCCGGCTGATCGAGAAGATCGCGGCGCTGCTCGAGGAAAAAAAGCTGCCGCTGCTCGCCGACATCCGCGACGAATCGACCGAGGAGGTGCGCCTCATCCTCGAGCCGAAGACCCGCAATGTCGACGCCGACGTGCTGATGGAGCAGCTGTTTCGGCTGACCGAACTGGAAGTCCGCGTGCCGCTCAACCTCAATGTCATCGACCCCGCCGGGGTGCCGCGGGTGATGAACTTGAAGGAGGCGCTGCAGGCCTTTCTCGATCACCGCCGCGAGGTGCTGCTGCGCCAGAGCCGCCATCGCCTCGCGGCGGTGGCGCACCGCATGGAGGTGCTGCGCGGCTTTGTTATCGTTTACGTCAACCTCGACGAGGTTATCCGCATCATCCGGGAGTCGGACGATCCGAAGGCCGCGATGATGGCGCGCTGGGGCCTCAGCGAGGTGCAGGTCGAGGCGATCCTCAACATGCGGCTGCGCAGCCTGCATCGCCTCGAAGAAATCGCACTGAAAAAGGAGCTCGACGCGCTGTCGGCCGAGGCGTCGGGCATCGAGGCATTGCTCGCCAGCGACAAGCGGCAATGGCGGGCGCTCGCCAAGGAAGTCGCGGCGACGCAGCGGGAATTCGGCGGCGACACGCCGTTGGGCCGCCGCCGCACCTTGATCGCCAGTGCGCCCGAGCCGGTCGAGATCCCGCCGGCGGCGCTCGTCGAGCGCGAGCCTGTGACCGTGCTACTGTCGGTGAAAGGCTGGGTCCGCGCCGTCAAGGGCCACGGCGTTGCCGCGGCCGAGCAGAAATACAAGGAGGGCGACGGGCCGCGCTTCGCGGTGCCGGCGGAAACCACCGACCGGCTGGTGATTTTCGGCAGCAACGGCCGGTTTTACACGCTCGCCGCCGACCGCCTGCCCGGCGGGCGCGGCCAGGGCGAGCCGCTCAGGTTGATGATCGACCTGCCGAACGAGCACGAAATCGTCGCGCTCTTTCCCTACCGGCCGGGCATGCGCCTGCTGGTCGCGTCGACGGATGGGCGCGGCTTTGTCGTCGACGGCGAGGAAGGGATGGCGCAGACCCGCGCCGGCAAGCAGGTGCTAACCCCGGCGACCGGCGCGCTCGCCGCGGTGTGCCTTCCGGTCGAGGGCGATGCGGTGGCGTTTGTCGGCGACAACCGCCGCCTGCTGGTGGTCGACCTCGCCGAAATCCCGGAGATGGCGCGCGGTCGCGGCGTCATCCTGCAGCGCTACCGCTCGGGCGGCCTCGCCGACGCCAAGCTGTTCCGCCTGGCGGACGGGCTCTCGTGGCGGCAGGGCGAGAACCGCACTCGCACCGAACTCGACCTCGCGCCGTGGCGCGGGCCCCGCGGCGGCGCCGGCCGCGGCGTGCCGCAAGGCTTTCCCCGCTCCGGCCGCTTCGGCTAGGGCGCACCGGCTGCTTTACCAATGGCGTCGAACGGATTTCCGCTATTTGCGTTGATCGCGGCCGCATTGCTGTTGGCACCCCCTGGCGCGGCCAGTGCCACGCCGGCGTGCCCGGTCGAGCGGCAGGCGGAATTGCCGCTGACCGGCGGCGGCGGTGTGATGTTGGTCGCGGCGGAAATTAATGGCTCGCCGGTCACCATGATCGTCGACACCGGGGCGCAATGGACAACCATCACTCCGGAGACGGTGACGCGGCTGAACTTGCCCCGCGACTCGTGGAATGGCGGCCTCCACCAAGGCGTCGCGACCTATAGCAGCAACGTCAACGCGGTCGCCCGCAGCTTCAAGATCGGCGGCATCGAACTCGACAACCGCAGCCTGTCGGTGGCCCCGCTCGCGCCCGGCAATGCGGTCTCGCCGCAGTTCGCGGGATTGCTGGGGGCAGATTTCCTCTTTCAGTTCGATCTCGACATCGATCTGCCGCACCACACGCTGACGCTTTATCGAAACGGCGGATGCGGTGCCGGGGTGCCGCCGTGGGGCGTTCCGGTCGTGGCGATCCCGCTGGTCAAGTCGATGACGAACCGGCTGAACCTGGCGGCGACCGTCGACGGTCACCCGTTCCGGGCGATCCTCGACACGGGCGCCTCGGTGTCGCTGATCAGCCGCCCGAACGCCTTGCGCGCCGGCGTCGCCGCCGAGGCGCTGGAACAAGATCCCGCGGTGGCAAGCCGCGGCCTCGGGACCGCGGCGTTTGCGACGCGCCGTCACAAGTTCGCCGAGATGCAGGTTGGGCCGGAGCGCTTGAAAAACGTGAACTTGTTGGTCGCCGGGACGATGCTCGGCGGGGGCGACCTGCTGCTCGGCCTCGATTACCTCGGCAGCCGGCGGGTCTGGCTCTCCTATAAGCTGCGCCGGATGTTCATCGCCGCTCCGAGCGCGGAAAAAAGCAAGGCGCCGACCGCGCAATAAGCCGTCGCGGCAAGCCTCAATGCGTCGTCTTGAGGAGGCGCTCGGCGATGAAGCTGTCGAGGCAGGACAGCCAATAATCGCGAATCGCGTCGCGTTCGAGAAACGGGTCGTGCTTCGAATCGCGCAATTCAACCAGCCGGCAATCCGGCAGCAGGCGCGCCGCGCGGCGCTGCGCCTTGCGCGACACGACCACCTCGCGCCCGGCGCGGCCGAAGAGGATCGGCGTTTTTATGTCGGTGAGGAACTCCGGCTTCGAGATGCGGGCGACCAGCCCGAGCGCGCTGTCGACCCAGCCATAGGTTGCCTGGTCGAGGCGCAGCCCGGGATCGGCGGAAAACCACGCGTGCCGCAGCCGGCAGCGCTCGGCGTCGGTGGTGATGCGGCTGCGCTCCGGCGAGGGCAGATGGTCGGGCCGCCATTTGCGCGCCCCGGGGATGAAACAGGCGCCCAACCCCGCCGCGCGCGCGGTCCCGGTGATGCAGCGGATCAAAGTCGGCGGCACCCGCCCGGTGCGCAGGCCGACCATCGGCGACGACAGCACCGCCGCCGCGAACAGTCCCGGATGGCGCTTCAGGCAGAGCAGCGCGATCGCCCCGCCCATCGAATGCGCCACCAGGAGCGGCGGCAGCCGGCCAGTCAGCTTGGCCGCGGCAAAGGCCGCGAGGTCCTCGGCGTCGCGGTCGAAATTGCGGGCGCGCGGGCGGGTCGGCAGGCGGCGCGGTCGGGTTGAGCCGCCCTGGCCGCGCCAATCGAGGCACCACACCGCGATGCCGCGCGCCGCCAAATCGCGCACCGTCTCGAACTGCTTCTCGATGAATTCGCCGAAGCCGCCAACCAGGACGCATTCCGCGCGTGCGGCGCTGACCGGCAGATGCCCCCAGCGCAATACCGCGCCGTCGGCCGCGATGAAGCTGCCCCAGACAAAGCCGTCGGGCGGCAGAAAGCGCTCGGGCAATACCGGATGGCGCAGCCTCGCGCCGATCGGCGATTCGGGCGATGGCACGGGCGGAAGGGAAGGCGGCAGAACGGGCGACAGGCTGTCTGGCAACCGCAAATTCCTTTTTAACGAATCGCACACGCCGCCTGTGGCGGACCGGCAGGCGGAGGGTTTCTTATTATCGTCAAAAAAGGCTTACGTAGGGCGCTCTCAGCGTCAAATTGCCGCGAGCCCCGGCGACCGGGTCGCCGCAAGCCCTTCCGGCCGGCCGGGCGTTTCGCACCGTCGCTGATCGCATCCAGCCGCAAACTTGCCGAGCCGCATCGTTAGCAACGAACCCAGCCGGCTCCATGCCCTTAAACGACGTGCTCCGGGGTCAGCGCGCAGGCTTCCTCGCTGTCGCCGAGCTCGATCTGCAGTGTCGCGTGGTGGATGTGGAAGCGCTCCGCCAGCTCGTGGCCGAGGCCGGCGAGCGCGGCGTCGCCCGGGTGGCCGCCTGGCATCACCAGGTGGCAGGTCAGCGCGGTCTCGGTCGTGCTCATGCCCCAGATGTGCAGATCGTGGATCGCCGCGACCCCGGGCTGCGCCGCCAGATGGGCCCGCACCGCCGCCGCGTCGACCCCCTCGGGCACCGCGCCGAGGGCGAGCCCCATCGCGTCCCGGATCAGGTCCCAGGTGCCGTAAACGATGACTGCCGAGACGACGAGACTGACGGCCGGATCGAGCCACGGCAGGCCGGTCAGCACGATCAGGATGCCGGTGAGGACGACCCCGGCGGCGATCAGCGCGTCGGCCGCCATGTGCAGAAACGCACTCCTGACGTTGAGGTCGCGCGCGCGGTCGCGCATGAAGAGGAGCGCCGTCGCGCCGTTGACCAGGATGCCGGCCGCCGCGACCCAGGCGATCGTGCCGCCCGCCACCGGCACCGGATGCGCGAGGCGCCACAAGGCCTCCCAGGCAATCCCGCCGGTGACCACCAGAAGGATCATCGCGTTGGCCAGCGCCGCCAGGATCGAGCTCGACCGGAGACCATAGGTGAAGCGCGGGCTGGGCTGGCGCCGGCTCAGCACCGCCGCGCCCCACGATAGCGCGAGGCCGAGCACGTCGCCGAGATTGTGCCCGGCATCGGCCAAGAGGGCGAGCGACCCCGCGACAATGCCGAACCCCGCCTCGGCCGCGACATAGGCGAGGTTGAGCGCGATACCGATCGCGAAGGCGCGGCCGTAACCGGCGCGCCGGCCGGCAGGGTGCGCGGCGTGCCCGTCAGCATGGTCGTGGTGGGCGTGCGAGTGCGCCACGCGTTTTTCTCCGGCGCCGAACGTTGCGATCATAGCGGAAACGGCGGCGCCGCAGGAGCCTTGCCGGCAAATCTTGACAGGGGGGCGCCGGCGCGCGTCACTCCCCGCTCACGCCTGGAGGAAAAGGGGAGCCGCAAGATGCTCGACGCCTATCTCTACACCGGTCTGCGCAGCCCCTTTGGACGCCATGCCGGGGCGCTCGCCCGGCTGCGGCCCGACGACATGCTGGCCGCGGTCATTGCCAAGGTGGTCGCCGACAGCGGCTTCGCGACCGACAAAATCGAGGATGTCGTCGTCGGCTGCGCCAACCAGGGCGGCGAGGACAGCCGCTGCGTCGCGCGCCATGCGGCATTGGTCGCCGGCCTGCCGATCGAGATCCCGGGTTCGGTGTTGCAGCGCAATTGCGGCTCGGGCCTCAACGCGATCGCGGTGGCGGCGCAGGCCATTACCTGCGGCGAGGGCGAGGTTTTCGTCGCCGGTGGGGTCGAGAGCATGAGCCGTGCGCCCTTTGTGATGGGCAAGGCGGAGGCCGCGTATAGCCGCGACGCGCGGGTCTTCGATTCGACGATCGGGGCGCGCTTCCCCAACCCCAAGGTCGAGGGCCGCTACGGCGCCGACACGATGCCGGAGACCGCCGACAATCTGGCGCGCGACTACCAGATCACCCGCGAGGCGGCCGATACCTTTGCCGCCGGCTCGCAGGCGAAATACGCCGCCGCCAAGGCCGACGGGTTCTTCGGCGGCGAGATCATCGCGGTCGAGGTGCCGGGCGGCCGCGCCGGCCCGGTCACGGTCGCCGAGGACGAGCATCCGCGGCCCGGCACCGACATGGCGGCGCTGGCCAAGCTGCGCCCGCTCTTCAAGGACGGCGTGACGACCGCCGGCAACGCGTCGGGCATCAACGACGGCGCGGTCGCGATGATCGTCGCCAGCCGCAAGGCGGGGGATGCCGCCCACGCCCAGCCGATCGCCCGCATCGTCTCGACCGGCGTCGCCGGGGTCGAGCCGCGCATCATGGGATTCGGCCCGGTGCCGGCGGCGAAAAAGGCGCTGGAGCGCGCCGGTCTCTCGATCAACGACATCGATGTCATCGAGATCAACGAAGCTTTCGCCTCGCAGGTCTTGGCCTGCCTGCGCGGCCTCGAAGTCTCGTTCGACGACAGCCGGGTCAACCCTAATGGCGGGGCGATCGCGATCGGCCATCCGCTCGGCGCCTCGGGGCCGCGCATCGCGCTGACCGCGGCGCGGCAATTGCAGCGAACCGGCGGACGCTATGCGCTTGTCGCCATGTGCGTCGGCGTCGGCCAGGGCATCGCCGCGGTGATCGAACGCGTCTGACAGCACGGCGCGGACTGCGTGGAGATTGCGATCGAGCGTGTCGGCGCTCCGACCGAGGATGCCCGCCGCCTGATCGCCGAGCTTGACGAGGTGCTCGGCGCCGTCTACCCCCCGGAGCAGCGGCACGGCCTGTCGCTCGATCAGGTGTTCGAGCCGCATGTCCGCTTTTTTATCGCCCGGCTCGGCGACGCGGCGGTCGGCTGTGGCGCCCTGGCGCTATTCCGCGGCTATGCTGAAGTAAAGCGCATGTACACCCGAGCGGTGGCGCGCGGGCAGGGCGTCGGCACCGCGCTGCTCGCCCGCCTCGAAGCCGAAGCGCGGGGTGCCGGCGAGACCGCGCTGCGGCTCGAAACCGGCATCGCGCAGGTAGCGGCGATTGGCCTCTACGAGGGGTTCGGCTTCCGGCGATGCGCGGCGTTCGGCCACTATGCCACACTGCCGCCGCACCGGATCGCCGGCAGCATCTTCTATGAAAAACCCCGGTAGCGACGGAAAAGTGCAGCGCGCTGCAGCGCCGCTACGTCATTTTGTCAGCGCGACAAAGACGCCGTCCCAATCGGCGGCGGGCGGGCTGGCGGCGAAGCAGGCGATGCGTTCGTCATAAAGCTGATAGAGCTCGGACAATCGCACATCGGCGGCGCGGCAACGGCACAGCGCCCCGCGTGCTGCAGCCCAGTTTTGCGCCCGGTAACAGGCCAGCATCGCGGCGTGGGTCGCGGCGAGCCCGACGAACTCGGGTGAGCGAGCGTATTCGGCGTCGCCGAGCAGGCCGTAGATGCGCACCGCCTCCGCCTTGCCCTTGACCGCGATCACGTCGAGTTCGAGCGCCGCCCATTCCGGTGCGGCGGCGCGCGTCGCCTCGCCGATGATGACCGGCACGCCATACGTCTTGCTCTGGCCTTCGAGACGGGAGGCGAGGTTTACCGCGTCGCCCATCGCGGTGTAGGCGAA
>DATGFP010000164.1:0-14353 GCA_035309005.1 Allostellaceae bacterium
TCGCCTCCAGCCGCCGGTTGCCGCCGCCCACCACCAATGCTTCGGCAAAACTCGCCGGCTTGCTCTCGCGCCGCATCACCACCCCCAACCATGCCCCTGGCCAAGTGAATCATGATCCGTCACTTATGCAAAGGTCCCGCGAAAGCGGGGGTCCAGGAGCGGCCGGCACAACGCGCGCCGCCCTGGATGCCCGCGTTCGCGGGCATGACGAAAGGGAAACAAGTGTTGGCGCCGGCGCTACCAATGAGCGTCCGGGCGCGGCTTGCGGCCGGCATTGCTGAGGGTCTAGCATGCGGGGAACCGACAAGCCGCCCCGCGGGCTAGGCGGGCATAAAACATTAGAGAGGCGACAGCGTGGCTCACTACCTGTTGATCGAATCGCGCGATCCGTTCGAGTCGAACGATGTCGGCTATTATTATGAGCTGGCCAAGGGGCTGGTCGATGCGGGCAACGGCGTGACGCTGCTGCTGGTCCAAAACGGTGTGCTGGCGGCGCGCCCGTCGGCGCATTCCGCGGCGCTGTCGGCGCTGCGGCGGAGCGGGGTCGAGGTGCTCGCCGACGATTTCTCGCTGCGCGAGCGCGGGATCTCGACGCTCGCGGACGGGGTCGCGGCGGCACCGATCGACATCGTCGTCGATCATCTCGAAGCCGGCCATAAAACCCTTTGGCATTGAGGACACGAGGATGCCCAAAAAGACCCTGACCTTCGCGCTGATGGATGCGCCCTACGAATCGGCCAATTTGACGACCGCGTTCCGCATCCTCGACGCCGCCGCCCGCCGCGGCCACGACATCAACGTCTTTGCCTATGAGGGCGCCGCGGGCCTCGCGTTCGCTCGCCAGGCGCCGCACCCCAACCCGGTGCACGGCAAGAACCTCGCCGAGGAAAACCATCCCACCACCAAGGACCAGGTCGCCGCGCTGCTGGTCGAGGCGGCGAAGAATGGCGGCAAGGTCGATTGGGTGAATTGCGGAATGTGCGTCGACGAGCGCGGCGTCAACGAGTTCGTGGCGGGGACGCGGCGCGGCTCGCCGGCCGATTTCCAGGCCTTTACCGACGCCTCTTACAACACGCTCGTCATCCCGACCAAGTGAGGCGCTGGCATGGCCAAGAGTTCGTTGAACATCGTCGAATCGGCCTATCGCGCGGTCATGGAAGAGCAGGATGACACGATCCTGTGGCTGCTTGCCGCGATGCAGGGGGCGGGCGGCGCGCACACGGTGGTGCTGCGCGGCAACGCGGTGAACTACGCGATCTCCGGCCAGGGCGCGCCGGGGCTGACGGTCGGCGAATGGAAGCAGGAGCAGGCGCCGCGGATGGACCACGACGTCGCCGACCTGATCGACAACCGCAAGATCCCGGTCTACGTCGTCGAGGAGGATCTCGCCGAGCGCGGCATCGCCGCCGCGACGCTGGTCAGCGGCGTCAAGCTGCTGTCGCGGGCGGCGCTGCCGGCGCTCTTCGCCGATTACGAGATCGTCTCGCACTGGTAGCGGCGCCTCGGGCGGGGCCGCGGGCGCTTGCTGCAAATGGGCTTTGCGCAAGGGGCTGAGGTGGGCCATATGTGCCGCATCGCAAGCGGAGCGGGACGGCGATGGCGCGGGTCGAGATGTATGCGACGATGTGGTGCCCCTATTGCGCGCGGGCCCGCGCGCTGCTGACCAAGAAGGGCGTCGGCTTCACCGAGATCGACCTCGACGAGGAGCCGGGACGGCGCCCCGAGATGCTGCGACGCGCCGGCGGCCGCACCAGCGTGCCGCAGATCTTCATCGACGGCGAACATATCGGCGGCTCGGACGAGCTGGCGGCGCTCGAGCGCGCCGGCAAGCTCGACGCCAAGCTGGGGCTCGGCGCATGACCGCTCCCTTTACCGCTGCCTGCATCCAGTTCACCGCCGGCCCCGACCCCGAGCCTAATTTGCGCCACGCGAGCGATCTCGTGCGCCGGGCGCGCGACGCCGGGGCCGAGTTCATCATGACGCCGGAGGTCAGCAACTTTATCGAAAGCGGCCAGCGGCGGCGCGACAAGGCGAGGGCCGAGGCGGGCGACCCGTTCCTCGCCGGCATGCGCGATCTGGCGCGCGAGTTGGGTTGCTGGCTGCTCATTGGCTCCCTGGTCATCGACCCGGCCGGCGAGCCCGGCGCCGCGCCCGGCGAAGCGCGCCTCGCCAACCGCTCGTTCCTGCTCGATGCGCAAGGCGCGATCGTCGCGCGCTACGACAAGATCCACATGTTCGACATCGACTTGCCCACTGGCGAGAGCTACCGCGAGAGCAACGCCTACCGGCCCGGCGCCGCGACAATCGTCGCCGAGACGCCGTGGGGCCGGCTCGGCATGAGCGTGTGCTACGATGTGCGCTTTCCGCTTCTCTACCGCGCGCTGGCGCAGGCCGGCGCCGATTTTCTCGCCGTGCCGAGCGTCTTCACGGTGCCGACGGGCCGCGCGCATTGGCATGTGCTGCTGCGGGCGCGGGCGATCGAAAACGGCTGCTTCGTCTTCGCCCCGGCGCAGTGGGGCGAGCACGCCGGCGGCCGCCGGAGCTATGGCCATTCGCTGATCGTCGACCCGTGGGGCGAGGTATTGGCCGATGGCGGCGAGGCGGTCGGCATCGTCACGGCCCGGATCGACCCGGCTAAAATCGCCGAGGCGCGCCGCGCGGTGCCGTCGCTGACCCACGACCGCCCCTTCGCGCCGCCCGCGCTCGCTCCACGGCCGCTCGCCGCCGAGTGATTATGTTTGATGTACGACGAGATAATCCGATGGATCACAGAGAACCACGTTGGAGATTTAGCAAGTATATCTGGAGTTTTCATCGCCTTAGTGGGGTTTATTGCAACTCTGTGGAATGTCCAACGCTCGCGAGAGGCAGCAGAACGAGCAGAAAGAGCGGCCAACGATGCAAGACTAACGATCCGCTCTTACGAGACAGTCGCCGAGTTTTCTTCAGCCATCACGCTTATGGAGGAGATCAAACGCTTACAGCGCTCTCGACAATTGGAAATGTTGCCGGAGCGATACGCTGCGCTACGGAAGGCGCTAATTGGCGTCAGGAGATTGGCTCCATCAATCGACGACTCGGACGATAAAGTAATGCAAACTGCCATCGCGACTTTGGCGACGATCGAGGACACGGTCGAGAGATCGCTACATGGCGGATCGCAGCCCGACTATGCTAGGTTAAATAGGCTGCTTTCTCGCGATATCGATGCTCTTCACGCGATGCTGATCGATATGAAGGTGGCCCGAGAGAGAGGCGCTCGATGATTGATAAATATGTACAAATCCTAAATGGGCTGATGGAGCGGACAGACAAGGGAGATCTAGATTGGACCGAGACTGCCAACAAATCTGCATTCCTTGTGTCTTTCCCAAATTATTCTATAATATTTTCTGAGGAACAGAGCCAATCAGGAGATTTGCCGGATTATTTGATCTCGATCAAAAATTCTGAAGGTAGGACTGTCGATAGCTTCTCAGATGTGGATTTATTGTCAGCTGAACCTGGCAGGAAATATTTCGAGACCATGAGAGATTTTTTTAATAAAGTACGACGAAAGGCACTGAGGGTCGACGAAGCGCTGGATGATATTTTGAGTCATCTAGGCGAGCGTTCCAAAAGATCTTAGGAAATCTAGATAGATTAGAAGCATTTAGCGAACCTTGAATGGAGCTGCGCGCTCGCGTAGCAGCCCGAAGTTATGGAGGACCCCGATGGACGGCACCACTGAGCTGCTCGAAAGCGACCGGCGCTTTCTGGTCCACCCGCTGCACCACCCCGAGGAGCACAAGGCGCCCTTGCTGGTCGACGAGGGCAGGGGGGCGATGCTGCACCTCTCCGACGGGCGCCGGGTGATCGACGGCTTGGCCGGGCTGTGGAATGTCAATGTCGGGCACGGCCGCGGCGAATTGGCCGATGCGGCGGCCGGGCAGATGCGCAAGATCGCTTACGCCTCGGCCTATGTCGGCGCGACCAACGCGCCGGCCGTCCACCTCGCCGAGAAGATCGTCGGGCACGCCTATCCGTCGAGTTCGGGGGTCTATTACACGACCGCCGGCGCCGAATCGAACGAGTCGGCGTTCAAGACCGCGCGCTTCTACTGGAAGGTCAAGGACAAGCCCAACAAAACCAAGATCATCTCGCGCATCCACGCCTATCACGGCGTGACGATGGCGGCGATGAGCGCGACCGGCATGGCGGTCTACCACAAGATGTTCGGGCCGCTGGTGCCGGGCTTCATCCAGGTCGCGGCGCCCTACGCCTATCGCTGGCAGGGCAACGAGGAGCCGGGCGAGGGCGCCGCCGCGGCGGTCGAAGCGGCGATCCTGGCCGAAGGGCCGGACACGGTGGCGGCGGTCATCTGTGAGCCGGTGATGGGCGCCGGCGGCGTCATCGTGCCGCCCGACAGCTATTTCCCGAAGCTGCGCGAGATCTGCGACAAGTACGAGGTGCTGCTGATCGCCGACGAGGTCATCACCGGCTTCGGCCGCACCGGACGCTGGTTCGCGCTCGGGCATTGGGGGGTCGAGCCCGATATCGTCTCGTTCGCCAAGGGGGTGACGAGCGGCTATCTGCCGCTGGGCGGCATCATCCTGTCCGAGCGGGTGCACGACGCGATCCTCGAGGCGCCGATGGACCGTCGCTACATGCACGCCGCGACCTATAGCGGCCATCCGGTGTGCTGCGCGGTCGGGTTGCGCAACGTGCAGATCATCGAGGACGAAAACCTCGTCGAGCGTTCGGGCGTGGCGGGCAGGCGGCTCCTCGCCGCCCTCGAAGAACTCTACAACCTGCCCAATGTCGGTGAGGTGCGCGGCCTCGGGCTGATGTGCGGCGTCGAACTGGTGGCCGACAAGAGCACCAAGGCGCCGGCCTTGGGGCTCGGCGTCAAGATCGCCCGCGAGGCGATGGCGCGGGGGCTTTTGGTGCGCGCGCGGCCGGGCAGCGCCGATCCGCAGATGGGCGATACGCTGTGCCTCTCGCCGCCGCTGTCGACCCCGGCCGAGGTGCTCGACAAGATCCCGCAGATCCTGCGCGAAGCGATCATCGCCGCGACGCGCTAGCGCATGGCCATCCGCAGCATCGGCATCCTCGTCGACGGCGCGACCGGGCGGCTCGGCACGACGCAGCACCTGAAAGCGCTGCTGGCGATGCGCGAGGAGGGCGGGCTGAAGCTGGCGAATGGCGAACGGCTGCTGCCGCAGCCGGTGCTGCTCGGCCGCAATGCCGAAAAGCTGGCGGCATTGGCGCAGCGTAGCGGCGGACTGCGCTGGAGCACCGAGCGCGATGCCGCGATCGCCGATCCCGGGGTCGAGATTTATTTCGACGCCAGCGCGACCGGCGGCCGGGTCGCGCGGGCCAAGGCCGCGTTCGCCGCGGGCAAGCATGTCTATCTCGAAAAGCCGGTCGCCACGAGCCTTGCCGATGCCTTGTCGCTGGCCCGCGCCGCCGAACAGGCCGGCCGGAAGGGCGGCGTCGTGCAGGACAAGCTGTTTCTGCCCGGTCTTAAGAAGTTACGTAAGCTTTATGAGGCTAAGTTCTTCGGACAAATAATTTCTATCCGGCTCGATTTCGGCTGGTGGGTGTTCGATGGCGACCTCACCGCGGCGCAGCGCCCGAGCTGGAACTACCGGAAGGAAGGCGGCGGCGGCCTCGTCCTCGATATGTTCGCGCATTGGCGTTACATCTTCGACCGGCTGCTGGGGCCGATCGCCGCGGTTTCGTGCCGCCACATGACGGCGCAGCCCCGGCGCATCGACGAAGCCGGCCGGCCCTACGACGTCGATGTCGAGGACCACGCCTTCGCGATCTTCGAACTGGAAGGCGGCGCGCTGGCGCAAATCGCCTCCTCCTGGGCCAGCCGGGTCAAGCGCGACGACCTGTTGCAGATCCAGGTCGACGGCACGCTGGGTTCGGCGGTCGCCGGACTGCACCGCTGCTTCATCCAGCCGGCGGTCGCGACCCCGAAGCCGTTTTTCAGCCCCGAGCAGCCACAGGCGATGGATTTCGACGCGCAGTGGCAGGAAATGCCCGATGTCGAGCCGTTCGAGAACGGCTACCGGGCCGGCTGGGAACTCTTCCTGCGGCACGTCGCCGAGGAGGCGCCGTTCCCGGCGCCGCTGATCGAGGGCGCCAAAAGCGTGCAGCTCGCCGAGGCCTGCCACCAAAGCCACCGCGAGCGCCGCTGGGTCGAGCTGGCCCCCCTCGGGCTGTAGGTTTTGGGAGCATCATTCCCTGGGGTCGAAACATCTCCCCGTCACCCCCGCGCAAGCGGGGGGCCAGGGCAAGCGACAGGTTGGTCGCCCCTGGATTCCCGCGTGCGCGGGAATGACGATTGAATTTGGTCGGGTGACGCTCTACGCGGCGGCTTCGGCGGGTTTCTCGGGCGGTTTTTCGGGGGTCTGGGCGGGCGCGGCGGGCTCGGCGAGGCGCGCGAAATAGAGGTGGATCGCGGTGCCGATGCCTTCGGCGCTCTCGACCCGGACAAAGCCGCCGAGCGGGCGCAGCGCCTCGGCCGCAGCGGCGGCGGCGGGCCGGGGCGAAGTGGCCGGATCGAGGACGCGCGCCAACCCCTCGTCCGAGAGGCCCGCCCCGCTGTCGCGTACCGTGACCCGGGCGAACTCCCCGATGAGCGCTCCCGGCGTGTCGGCGAGGGAGGCCGCGTCGAAGGCGTAGTTGCGGGTGCCGACGATCAATTCGCCGCTGCCCTTGATGTCGGTGACAGCCGCGCCGACCAGGTCGAGCACGAGGTTGCGCACGATCTGCGGGTCGGCGCGGCAGCGCCACAGTTCGCCAAGGAGCGACAGGCGAAAGGCGACGCGCCGCGGTGCGCGCTGGCGGATCCGCCGCTCCAGGCGGGCGAGCACCTCGTTGAGGTCGACCGGCAGCGGCCCCGCCGGCTCCGCCGGTTCTGCCGGCACGTCCGGCTCAGCCTCAGCCGGCGCGGCGGCCTCGGCGCTGGAAGCGGCCTGCACCGGCCGGCGGCGCCAGCGCAGCCACAGCCACAGCGTGACGAGGAGGCCGCCGACGAGCGTCGCGCCGATGATCGCGAAGTCGCGCAGATCGGTGCGGTTGCGCGCCGCGGCGTCGGGGTCGTAGACGAAATCGTCGGCGTCGGACGTGCGCAGCAGCGCGCCGGACGCGGTCATGCTGGCTTCGATGCGGCCCCAGCGCTCGGGGTTGGAATGGCCGAGCGCGATCTCGGGGTAGCGCGCCAGGCGGCGGGCGATCTCGGCCTGGTAGCGGGCAAATCCCGCCGGGTCGGCGATGCCAGCGGGATGCGGCAGCTTGCCGACGATCTGCGCGGCGATCTCGTCCGGATGCTGCAGCGCGTACTCCCAGCCCTTCAGCGAGGCGGCGCGAAACTGCCGCACGACCTGCGGCTCGCGCTCGGCCAGGCTGCGCAGCGTGAACAGCGTGTCGCCATAGAATTCGACGCGGTAATCCGCCGGGTCGAACGCCTTGAGCGCGATCCCCTTCTGCTGCGCCAGCCACGGCAGGTCCCACGCCGAGCCGGGGACCGCGTCGACCCGGTTATCGGCCAACGCGGCGAGGCTCTGCCCCGGTTCGAGCGGCACCGAGGCGAGCTTGTCGGGGTCGACCCCCTCGGCCTTCAGCGCGGTCGCCAGCTCGATATCGAGGATGTTGCTGGCCGGCAGCCGCCCCAGCTTGGCCTTGGCGAGCCCGGCGGGCGAAGCAAAATCGCCGTCGGCGCGGTAATAGACCATCGCGCCGCTCGCCTGGAAAATCGGCGCCAGCAAGAGGAGCGGCAAGCCCTGGCCGGTGCGCACCACAAGCTCGGCCGTGCCGGTGCCGAAGGCGGCGCGGCCCTCGGTGACGTCGCGCACCGGGTCGATCGGCGCTTCGCCCTGGCCGGCGCCAGGCTTGATCTCGATGTCGAGCCCGGCGTCGCGGTAATAGCCCTGCCACAGCGCGGCATAATAGCCGGCGAATTCGAACTGCGCCGGAGCGTGCAGCTGCAGCACGAGCTTATCGGCCGCGTTCGCCGCGCCGGCCATCGCCAGCGCCGCCAGCAGCGCGGCGACGGCCATCGATCTCGACATCGCGCCCCCCAGCTCGTGCCTTTGCTCGTGCCAGTCTAGCCCATTCGGGCGGCCGGCAGAAACCTCAGTGGTAGCCGATGTCGGCGCGCACCTTGCCGCGGAACACCCAATAGGACCATCCGGTGTACATCAGGATGACCGGCAGCAGAAACAGCGTCCCGATCGCCAGGAAGGCCTGGGTATTGGGCGAGGAGGCGGCCTCCCACAGGGTGAATTTGTAGGGCACGATCATCGGCCACAGGCTGATCGCGAGGCCGAGATAGGAGAGCGCGAACAACAGGATCGCGGCGATGAACGGGGCCGCCTCCGAGAGCCCGCGCAGCGCCCGCCATTCCCACACCGCGACCGCCAGAGTCGCCGCCGGCACCGGCGCCAGGAGCGCGATGTCGGGCCACGAAAACCAGCGCTGCGCGATCTGCGCTTCCATCATCGGCGTCCACAGGCTGACCGCGGCGACCGCCACGACGACGCCGACAAAGGCCCGACGCCCCTGCCGGCGCGCCCATTCCTGCAATTCGCCCTCGGTCTTCAGAATGAGCCAGCCGGCGCCGAGCAGGCTGTAGCCGAAAATCAGCGCGATCCCGGTGAACAGCGAGAACGGCGTGAAGCAGTCGAACGAACCGCCGCTGAACTCCCGGCCGCTCGTCTGAAACCCCTCGATGAAGGCGCCGAGCACGACGCCTTGGGCGAAGGTCGCCAATCCCGACCCGTAGCAGAACGCATAGTCCCAGAAGGTGCGGTGGGGCGCGTCGCGAAAGCGGAACTCGAACGCGACGCCGCGGAACACCAGCGCCAGGAGCATGACGAGGATCGGGAAATAGACCGCCGGCAGGATGATCGCGAAAGCGAGCGGAAAGGCCGCCAGCAGCCCGATCCCGCCGAGCACCAGCCAGGTCTCGTTGCCGTCCCAGATCGGCGCGATCGAATTCATCACGAGGTTGCGCGCGGCGCTGTCGCGGGCGAAGCCGTAAAGGATGCCGACGCCGAGATCGAAGCCGTCGAGCAGCACGTAGAGAAAGACGCCGAGCCCGAGGATCACCGTCCACAACGGCACGAAGCTGAACGCCATCGTGCTCATCGCGAGCTCTCCGGTGCGGCTCCGGACGACGGCAGCGCCGTCACCGGCCCCCGCGGCCGGCCGCTTTCGATGGGCGCGGCGTCGAGCGCCGGCTCCGCCGGGCCGCGCCGCACAAGCCGCGCCATCAATAGGAGCCCGGCCGGGAACATGATCAGGTAGACGCAAACGTAGCCGATCAGCGAAATCAGCACATCGCGGCCGGTCAACGACGGCGACACCGATTGCGCGGTGCGCATCAGCCCGTAGACGGTCCACGGCTGGCGCCCGACCTCGGTCGTGGTCCAGCCGGCGACAACCGCGATAAAGCCCGACGGCGCGGCGAATTCGCAGCACAGCCAATACCAGCGGGCCGTCAGCAGCAATCGCTCGCCGGCCCGCAGCCACCAGCTGACCGCGACCAGCGCCAGCATCAGCATGCCGATCCCGACCATGATGCGGAACGCGAAGAACGGGATCGCGACCGGCGGCCACTGATCGCGCGGCCAATCCTTGAGGCCGCGCACCGTGCCGTTCGGGTCGTGCGTCAGGATCAGGCTGCCGAGGTCGGGGATTTCAAGCGCATAGCGGTTGGCGGCGGCCGCCTCGTCGGGCCACGCGAACAGCGTTAGCGGTACCCGGCTGCCGGTCTGCCAGCGCGCCTCGATCGCCGCGAGCTTCGCCGGCTGGTATTCGAGCGTATTGAGGCCGTGCTGGTCGCCGAGCACGATCTGCAGCGGCACCAGCACCGTCAGCAGCCACAGCGTCATCGACAGCATGACGCGGCTTTCCTCGATGAAGCGGTCGCGGCGCAGGTAATAGGCGGCGACCCCGACGACGACAAAGCCGGTCGTGACGTAGAACGCGGTGACGGCATGGAGAAGGCGGTAGGGGAAGGAGGGGTTGAAGATGACCTGCAGCCAATCGGTCGCGAAAAACCGTCCGTCCTGGACCGCATAGCCGGCCGGGGTCTGCATCCAGCTGTTGGTGGCGAGGATCCAGAAGGTCGAGAAGAGGGTGCCGGCGGCGACCATCAGCGCCGCGACGAAATGCGCCGGCCGCGGCACCAGCGCGCGGCCGAACAAGAGGACCCCGAGAAAGGCCGCTTCGAGAAAGAACGCGGTCAGCCCCTCATAGGCGAGGAGCGGGGAAAGCACGTTGGCCGTCGCGTCGGAAAAGCGGCTCCAGTTGGTGCCGAACTGGAACGGCATCACGACGCCCGAGACGACGCCCATGCCGAACGACACGGCGAAAATCTTGGTCCAGAAGGTCGCGAGGCGCAGATAGACCGGGCGGCCGGTCGCCAGGCCGAGGCCCTCGAGGAGCGCGATGTAGCTCGCCAGCCCGACCGTGAAGGCGGGCAGCAGAATGTGCCAGGCGACGACCCAGGCGAACTGGAGGCGCGACAGCAGAACGGGATCGAGGGCCATGGCCCGCGCACTCTACGATCAAGCCAGGGCCCACGCCAAGCTGCGCGCTCCCCATCTCGTCCATCCCGGCGCTGGCCGGGACCCATGCGTCGACCGTCGCGACGGGGGAGAGATGGGTCCCGGCCGGCGCCGGGATGGACAAGATGGGGTTGATCGATCGGTAAAATCTGGGGATCGGGACGCTAGCGCGGCTTCGGCGGGGGCAGGTCGAGCCGCAGGTGGAGTTCCTTCAAACGCTCGGGGGCGAGCGGCGCCGGCGCCCCCATCATCAAATCGCGCGCCTGCTGGTTCATCGGGAAGACGATGATTTCGCGGATGTTGGGGGTATCGGCCAGCAGCATGACGATGCGGTCGATGCCCGGCGCCAGCCCGCCATGCGGCGGCGCGCCGTAGCGGAAGGCGCGCAACATGCCGCCAAACCGCGCTTCGACATCGGCGGCGCTGTAGCCGGCGATCGCAAACGCCTTGACCATGATGTCCGGGCGGTGGTTGCGGATCGCGCCGGACGCGAGTTCGATGCCGTTGCAGACGATGTCGTACTGGTGGGCGAGGATCGCCAGCGGGTCCGCCCCCTCGAGCGCGTCGAGCTCGCCCTGCGGCATCGAAAACGGGTTGTGGCTGAAGTCGATCTGGCCGGTTTCCTCGTTCTTCTCGTACATCGGGAAGTCGACAATCCAGCAGAAGCGGAAGCTGCCCTCCTCGATCAGGCCGAGTTCCTGGCCGATGCGGGTGCGCGCCGCCCCGGCGAGCTTTTCAGCGTCCCCCTGCGGCCCGGCGGCAAAGAACACGACGTCGCCGCTGCCGACCGCGGCCAATTCGGCGATCTCGGCCATTTCCTCCGGCTGGAGGTTGTTGGCGATCGGCCCGCGCCCCGTCAGCGTGCCATCGGGGCCGCTCTCGAAGATGATGTAGCCAAGCCCCGGAGCGCCCATCTCGGATTTCGCCCAGCCGTCCATCCGGTCCTGGAATGACGAGCGGGGCCGGGAGGCCGAGCCCGGCGCCGGGATGGCCCTGACCACGCCGCCGCCCTCGACAATGCGGCGGAAGGCGCGAAAATTCGATCCCGCGAAGACCGCCGACACATCGGCGATGACCAGCGGGTTTCGCAGATCGGGCTTGTCGGTGCCGTATTTCAGCATGGCGTCGGCGTGCGGGATGCGCGGGAAGGGCGGCGGCGTCACGGCGCGGCCGGCGCCGAATTCCTCGAAGACGCCGTAGAGCACCGGTTCGACCGCGGCGAAGACGTCCTCCTGGGTCACGAACGACATTTCGAGGTCGAGCTGGTAGAACTCGCCCGGGGCGCGGTCGGCGCGGCTTGCTTCGTCGCGAAAGCACGGCGCGATCTGGAAATAGCGGTCGAAGCCGGACACCATCAGCAGCTGCTTGAATTGCTGCGGCGCTTGCGGCAGCGCGTAGAATTCGCCGGGGTGCAGGCGGCTCGGCACCAGATAGGGGCGCGCGCCCTCGGGCGAGTCGGCGGTCAGGATCGGCGTCTGGAATTCGCTGAAGCCCTGCGCCGTCATGCGCCGCCGGATCGACGCGATGACTTGCGAGCGCAGCATGATGTTGGCGTGCACGCGCTCGCGCCGCAGGTCGAGAAAGCGGTAGGCGAGCCGCATCTCCTCGGGGTATTCGGCGTCGCTGTTGACCGGGAACGGCAGCGGCTCGGCAACCGACAGCACGTCGAGGGCGGCAATGACCAGTTCGACGTCGCCGGTGGCAAGGCCAGGGTTGACCGTGTCGGCCGAGCGCGCGACGACCGGGCCGGTCAAGGACACCACGGTTTCGAGGCGCAGCGCGTCGATCGCGGCGAACAGCGGCGAGGACACGTCGATCACGCACTGCGTGACGCCGTAATGGTCGCGCAGATCGACGAACTGCAGTTGCCCATGGTCGCGCTTGCGGTGCACCCAGCCCGCTAGCCGCGCGGTGGCGCCGGCGTCAACGAGGCGGAGCGCGCCGCAGGTGTGGGTGCGATAGGCGTGCATCGAGAATTTCCGCGCTGGATTGGGAACGCGCTGGACATCGGCACGGATCGGCGGCGCTTGTCAAGAAAGCCGCCCCCTGCAGCATGATCCGATGAGATCGAAAAATGTCCCCGTCACCCCCGCGCAAGCGGGGGTCCAGAGCAAGCGACAGACTGGTTGCCCTGGATTGCCGCTTGCGCGGGAATGACGGTTCAATTTGGTCGGATAACGCTCTAGCGCCCCCGTTTCGGTTCCGGGCGGCGAGTTGCGAGCAGACGCCTACCAGTAGTAGAGCGTCAGCACCCCGTCGCGCATCTCGTAGCTGTCGAGCCGGGTGAGAAAACTCTGGCCGAGCAGCGAGATGCCGAGATTTTCCGCGACCGCGGCGCGCACGTCGTTGACCGTGAGCTGGCCGATGCTGACTTCGCGCAGCCGCACCGGCGCGGCGCGGGCGGCGCCGTTGGCGGTCATCGTCTGCATCGTGAAATTGAGGTCGTTGGCGGTGATCCCGGCCCGCGCCGCGTCTTGCGCGGTCAGGACCACCATGGTCGAGCCGGTGTCGACGAGGAAGCGCACTTGCGCGCCGTTGACCATCGCGTCGATCACCACGTGGCCCTGCGGGTTGGCGCGAAAGGTCAGGGCATTGCTCGATCCGCCGTGCGGCGGTGCGGCCGCCGGGGCCGGGGCCGGCGTCGCGTCGATGACCGGCGTCGCCGGCGCTTGCTGCCGCAAGTCGAGGTGGCTGAGGACGCCGTAAAACACCAGCCCCAGCACACTCCAGAGCACCGCCTGGCGGACCGCCCAGCCGATCATCTCGCCACCTTCGCGCTGCCGCCGGCGCGGCGTTTCGCTGCGGGCGCCAGCATCGCCGCAACGCGGTTAAGCAGCGGTAAATTTGCCGCGGCCGCCGGACAAGTTTCCTCCCCCTCCTTTACCAGCGGCCCGGCGCGGCGTCACTTGCCGCGCAGCACCGTCACGCCGTGTTCCTCCTGTGTCGCCTGTTCCTTTGGCGCCTGGGAGGCGCCGCTGCCGGCGATCAGGCTGTCGACCGGCACGCCGGTCAGGTCGTGGTTGGTGCAGTTGCCGATTGCGGCTGGCTCGCCGGGGATGCAGGAGCGCGCGACGGTGCCGAGGAGGCGCGCGCCTGCGGGCGTGCATTGGCCGGCCGCGCAGGCTTCCGCGAGCGCATGGACGCTGATGTCGGCGCGCGCCGCCGGCGCCGCGCCCACCACCAGACCGGCAACGAGGATCAGGGTTTTGCTGAACATTTGAGCAGTCTCCGTGGCTGACCTTTGGTCTACGTCGGCCCCGGCGAAATGGTTGCCTCCGATGTCAGGCGGTGGCGGCCGCCTTCACCCCGAGTTCCTCGGCCATCCGCTCGCGCATGATGAATTTCTGCATCTTCCCGGTGACCGTCATCGGGAATTCGTCGACGAAGCGGATGTGCCGGGGCACCTTGTAGTGCGCGATCTGATCCTGGCAGAAGGCCTTGACCTCGTCCGCGCTCAGCGTTTGCCCGGGGCGCAATTTGATCCAGGCGCACAGTTCCTCGCCCAATCGCGGGTCCGGCACGCCGAACACTTGCACATCCTGGATCGCCTTGTGACGGTAGAGGAATTCCTCGATCTCGCGGGGATAGATGTTCTCGCCGCCGCGGATCACCATGTCCTTGATGCGGCCGACAATGTTGCAATAGCCATCCTCATCCAGGGTGGCGAGGTCACCGGTATGCATCCAGCCGGCACGGTCGATCGCCTCGGCGGTGCGTTCCTCGTCGGCCCAATAGCCGAGCATCACCGAATAGCCCCGCGTGCACAATTCGCCGGCGGCGCCGGTCGG
>DATGFP010000165.1:0-4615 GCA_035309005.1 Allostellaceae bacterium
TCGCGGCCGAGATGCAGATCGTGGCGGAAGTCGGTAGTGAGCGGCGCAAGGCGCAGCCCCAGCGGCGTGACGCTGCTTTCCGTCGGCGGCGGGCCCTCGTCATTGTTGTTGCTCTGGGCGGACGCGACCTGCGGATTGGCGGGCATCTCGCCGAGCTTCACGTCGACCTGCTGCTGCTTGCCGTCACGCCACACGGTCAGCGTCGCGTTGGTGCCGGGATTGCTGCCGGCGACGTCGTGCGGCAGATCGCGCAGCTTGGTGATGTCCTCGCCGTTGAAAGCGAGAATCACATCGCCTTGCTTGAGCCCGGCCGCGGCGCTCGGGCTTCCTGCCGTCACCACCGCGACAAGCGCGCCATGATCGGTCTTTAGACCGAGGCTCGAGGCGATGGCTGGGGTTACCGGCTGGATCTGCACGCCGAGCCAACCGCGCTCGACCTTGCCGTGCTCCTCGAGCGCGGCGACGACCTTATTGGCGACATTTGAGGGCACCGCGAAGCCGATGCCGACGCTGCCGCCGTTCGGCGAATAGATCGCGGTGTTGATGCCGATGACCTGGCCGTCCATGTTGAACATCGGCCCGCCGGAGTTGCCCCGGTTGATCGCGGCGTCGGTCTGCAGGAAGTCGTCGTAAGGGCCGGAATTGATGTCGCGCTGCCGTGCCGACAGGATGCCGGCGGTGACACTGCCGCCGAGCCCGAACGGGTTGCCGATCGCCAGCACCCAGTCGCCGACCCGCGATTTGTCGCTGTCGCCCCAGGCGGCGACCGGCAGCGGCTTCTCTGTCTTGACCTTGAGCACCGCGACGTCGGTCTTGGTGTCGCGGCCAACGACCTCGGCCTTCAGGTTGGTATCGTCGTGCAGGATGACCGTGATCTGGTCGGCGTCGGTGATGACGTGGTTGTTGGTGACGATATAGCCCGAAGCATCGATGATAAAGCCCGAGCCGAGCGAGGTCGCCTTGCGCGGCCGCAGCTGCGGTCGCTCGCCCGGTTGGCCGTTGTGGTCGAAGAAGTCCTTGAAGAATTCCTCAAACGGCGAGCCTTGCGGCAGCTCGGAGTGACCCGGCGATTTCTCGCTCTGGCTCTCGGGCTTGACGGTCTGCGTCGTCGAAATGTTGACGACCGACGGCAGCAGCTTCTCCGCCAGATCGGCAAACCCGTCCGGCCCCGGCCGCGCCGCCGCCGGCAGCGCAGCGGCGGCGAACAGCAGCGCGCCGGCCGTCACGACGGCCGAGCGCCGCAGTCTCGATGAAATGATCGACACGTTATGCACTCCTCGCGACAAGGCCCGATATCGCGCAGATTAAATTGGCCCGGCAGAGCCTCGCGCCAAGAGCGATGGCCGGAGGTCATGCCGGTCGCATTCCACCGCCGGTGCCGGCCATGCAGGATACGGGAGGAGCCGCCGGCAGGCCAGAGCCCATTGCCGCGCTGGCGGCCTCAGCGCCGCAGCCACCACACCACCGCGACGCCGACCGCGGCGGCCAATAAGCCCGAGGTGCGCAGCACCTGCGGCGGCACCATCATCGCGCGCGCCGCCATCCGTCTCATCCCCTCCGGGAACAACGCGTAGAGGATGCCCTCGATGACGAGAACGAGGGCGACGCCAGTTCCCAGGTCGCGCATCACCGGCCGGGCGGTTCACCATCGTGGACGGCCGGGGCGTGGGTCACTGGCGGCGCGCCCGCTCGGCTGGCGCAGCCGGCGAGCTGCCTGCGGCGCCGGGCGTGCCCGAGGCCGCCGACGGCCCCGCCGAACCTTTCCAACCCCCGAAGAAGCGGAAAAAATTGCTCTGCGGCGTCAGCACGAACGCGGTGTCCTTACCAGCCAGCGCGTGGCGATAGGCCTCGAGCGAGCGGTAGAAGGCAAAGAACTGCTCATCCTGGCCGTACGCCTTGGCGTAGATCGCCGTAGCCGAGGCATCGCCCTGGCCGCGTAATGCCTGCGCCTCGCGCTGGGCGTCGGCGACGATCACGGTGACCTCGCGGTCGGCGTTGGCGCGCACGGTCTGCGCCGCCTGGGCGCCCTCGGCCCGATAGAGCGCCGCCTGCTGCTGGCGCTCGGAATTCATCCGCGCGTAGATCGCCTCCATGTTTTGCTGCGGCAGGTCGACCCGGCGGATCCGGGTATCGATGACCTCGATGCCGAACGGCTTGGCCGCGCCCCTGACCTCGTCGCGGATCTTGTGCATGATCGCGGCCCGCTGCACCGACAACAGCGCCGACAGCGGCACCTGGCCGATGACCTGGCGCAGGCTGCTGCTGACCATCGCGGTGAGGCGCGCCCGCACGGCATCCTCGCTGCCAACGGTCTGGTAGAACAGCAGCGGGTCGGTTATGCGATACCGCGTATAGGTGTCGACGACGAGCCGCTTTTGGTCCGAAGCGATGACTTCCTCGGAGGGCGGTTCGACATCGAGCAGCCGCTTGTCGAAATAGACCACGTTCTGCACGAACGGGATTTTGACCTCGAGCCCCGGCAGGTTGATGACCCGCACCGGCCGGCCGAATTGCAGGAGCAGCGCCTGCTCGGTCTGATCGACGATGAACAGCGAACTCAGCGCGACAATGCCGGCGAGGACCAGCGCGGCGGCGATGACGGCGAGGAGGCGTCGGCTCATCGCGTCGGCTCCCGCGCGGATTGCGGCGCCGGTTCGGCGGCGGCTGGCGGGCTGGCGAGACCCGGCAGCGGCAGATACGGGACGACGCCGCTCTTGCCCTGCGCCCCTTCGTCGATGATCACCTTCTTGCTGTCCGCGAGGATCTCTTCCATCGTCACGATGAAGAGGCGTTCGCGGGTGACGTCCTCGGCCGCCTTGAAGGCCTTGTAGACCGAATCGAAGCGGGTCGCGTCGCCGTTCGCCTGAGCCACCACCTGCTGACGATAGGCCTCGGCACCCTGGATGATCTTGGTGGCTTCGCCGCGCGCCTTCGGGACCACGCCGTTGCTATAGGACTCGGCCTCGTTCTTGAGGCGGGCCTGGTCGGCGAGGGCCGCCTGCACGTCGCGGAAGGCGGCGATGACCGGACCCGGCGGATCGACCCGCTGCAAGGTAACCTGGGTGACCTGGATCCCGGCGCCGTAGGCGTCGAGCAGCTGCTGCGTCAGCTTTTCGGTGTCGTTCTCGATCTGCTGGCGGCCAGCCGACAGCTCCATCGCCAGCGGGTGTTCGCCGACGACCTCGCGCAGTGCGCTCTCGGCCGCCGATTTGGCGGTCTTCTCCGGGGCGCGGATGTTGAAGAGGTAGGCCCGCGCGTCCTTGATGATCCAGAAGACCGTGCAGTTGACGTCGACGATGTTTTCATCGCCGGTCAGCATCAGAGATTCTTCGGCCACCTGGTTGCCCGCGGTCGGCCGCTCGCTGGCGTTCTCCTCGCTGCGGAAGCCGATTTCGGTGCGATTGACCCGCGTGACCTTGGGCGTCAAGACCCGCTCGATCGGCGTCGGGTAATGCCAGTGGAGCCCGGGAGTGGTCGTGTAGGCGGCGCGACCGAAGCGCAGCACCACGCCCTCCTCATCGGGCAGGACGCGGTAAAACCCGCTCACCAGCCACAGCGCGACGATCGCCAGCACCACGATCAGGATGCCGGGGCCGGAGCCGAAACCGCCCGGAAGGAGGTGGCGGAAGCGGTCCTGGCTGCGCCGCAGGAGTTCCTCGAGATTTGGCGGCCGCGGCCCGCGTGGGCCCGACGGGCCGTCGCCCGGGCCGTTGCCGCGCCCGCCCCCCCAGGGCCCGCCGCCGCGGGGCCCAGTGCCCCACGGCCCGCCGCCCTCACTGTGCCAGATCATCGAACTCGACCCTTTCCGCGGCTGTGGCCGGGCCACGCTTCAGCGTGATCGTTCAGCCGCGAGGAGTTCCCGCGCCGGGCTTGGGCGATAGAGGGCGCGGCGCGGGGGTGTTGTCAAGTGCCGGCGCCGCGCCTAAATGCCGTCAACTTCACCCCTGCGCACGGAAGCCTCGGATGGCGATTACCGAAAAACAGGTACTCGACGCGCTGGCCGCGGTGCGCGATCCCGACAAGGGCGGCGACATCGTCGCGCTCGGCATGGTGTCGGGGGTCGTCGTGCGCGACGGCAATGTCGGCTTCGCGATCGAGGTCGAGCCGGAGCGCGGCGCCCGCCTCGAGCCGCTGCGCAAGGCTGCCGAACTTGCGGTCGAGGCGGTGCCCGGGGTGTTGTCGGTCACTGCGGTCCTGACCGCCGAGGCGCCTGGGCGCGCTCAGGCCACCCAGCGCGAGGCGCCACAGGTTGCGGTTGCGCAGACCGGCGCGCAGGCGCACGCGAAGAACGCCCTGGCGCCGGGCGTCCGCGCGATCGTCGCGGTCGCCTCGGGCAAGGGCGGGGTCGGCAAGTCAACGGTCGCCGCCAATTTGGCGCTGGCGCTGAAGGCGAACGGCCTCTCGGTCGGGGTGCTCGACGCCGATATTTACGGCCCCTCAATGCCGCGCATGCTGGGCATCCGGGGCCGGCCCTCGACGGTCGACGGCAAGACCCTGCGGCCGATGGAGAATTACGGCCTCAAATGCATGTTGATCGGCTTTCTCGTGCCGGAAGATACGCCGATGATCTGGCGCGGCCCGATGGTGATGAGCGCCTTGCAGCAGATGTTGCGCG